>VHBO01000003.1 GCA_016871895.1 Gemmatimonadota bacterium | reverse complement strand
CCGCCAGCGGCTCGGGCACGGCGTAGGTGAAGGTCCGGCGCAGCGGGAGAGGGAGCGCGACCTCGACGAGGCGCGGCGGCCCCGAGGGGATCGCGGACATCAGCCGCCCGAACGCGCCACGCGCGCGCCGCCCGCGGCGGCGCACTGGACGATGATGCGCGCGAGCCAACGAAACGCCTCCGCCATCCCGCTGCGCCCCTCGCACCGCACAAGACGGAACATCTCAGAGCCAGCCGAGGCGACGGAGGAGCAGGATCAGCGCGCCGCCGAGCCCGAGCTGCAGCGCGAGCATCAGCCAGAACCCGTGCGGCGAGTGCGAGAGCGGGACGTCCTCGAAGTTCATTCCCCACATCCCGCTCACGACGACGAACGGCACGCTGAGCGTGGCGACGACGGTGAGGCCCTTCGTCACGAGCCCCATCCGATTGGACACCTGCGTCAGGTACGAGTCCATCGTGCTCGAGAGGAGGTCGCGGTAGGCGTCGAGCGCCTCGTTGAGCCGGATCACGTGGTCGTAGACGTCGCGGAAGTAGACCTGCGACTCGGGGGAGATGAGCGACGAGGGACGATTCTGCAGGATGTTGAAGACCTCGCGCATCGGCGCGAGGTGGCGTCGCAGCTGCAGGACGAGGCGCTTCACCGAGAAGATGTCGCGTAGCGCCTCCTGCTCGAAGCGGACGAAGACGCGCTCCTCGAGCCCATCGACGAAGGCATCGAGCTGGTCGACGATCGGGAAGTAGGCATCGACCGTCGCGTCCAGGACGTGATGCATCAGCCGGCTCGCCCCGCGCTCGAGGAGTTCCGGCGCCCGCGCGAGTCGCTCGGTGAGGGCATCCACCCCCGGCGCGTGTGGCCCGCGCACCGTCACGAGGTAGTTCGGCCCGACGAAGCACCAGAGATTGAAGGTCTCGATGTCGTACTGGTCGGCGGTCTCGTCCATCAGGCGCACCCCACGCACGACCACGAAGAGGTACCGCGGGAACTCTTCGACCTTCACGCGCCCCTCGGCGGAGGTCGTGTCCTCGATGCTCAGCGGATGGAACTGGAAGACGCTCCCGAGCAGGGCGTGCTGGTCAGGGTGCCGGAGGTCGATGTCGACCCAGAGGGTGCCCTGCCCCGCAGCGATGATCTCCGGGAACTCCGCCGGGTCGAGGTCGCGGCGCGACGCGCCCGACGGCGGCTGGTACCAGGAGCGCGGGACGCTCGACCCCTCGGAGGCGCCGGCGTCGTCACGACGCCGGAGGCGCAGCGTCTTCCGCGGCCGAGAGGGAGGCATCCCGGAAGCTACCGCAGCGCCTCGAGGTGCGCGACGACGCCCGCCGCGAGCCGCGGCGGGTCGTATCCCCCCTCGAGGGCGCTCACCACGCGGCCGCCGCACCAGCGCTCGGCCCGCGCCACGATCGCACGCGTCACGGCGGCGAGATCCTCGGGTTCGAGCGTGAAGCCGCCGAGCGGATCCCCCGCGAGCGAGTCGAAGCCGGCGGAGATGAGCACCAGGTCCGGCGTCCACCCGTCGGTCGCGGCATCGATCGCCGCGAGGAGCGTCTCACGATAGGCGGCGGCGGCGAGCCCCGGCGCCATCGGCGCGTTCCAAACCGTCCCGTGCGGCCCACGGTCATCGGCCGCGCCGCTCCCGGGGTACCAGGGCCACTGGTGCATCGAGACGAAACGGATCCGCGGGTCGTGCTCCACCAGCGCCTGCGTCCCGTTGCCGTGGTGCACGTCCCAATCGACGATCAGCACCCGCGCGGCGCCGAGCCGGAGCACGTGATGCGCACCGAGCGCGACGTTGCCGAAGAGGCAGAAGCCCATCGCCTGATCACGGAGCGCGTGGTGGCCCGGCGGGCGCGCTGCGACGAAGCTACGGTGGTTGCGCCCATCGAGGGCGCGCTCGACCCCCTCGAGGACGGCGCCCGCGCCCGCGGTCGCGGCATCCCAACTCCCTTCACTCGCGACAGTGTCCGCGTCGAACCGCGTGCCGCCCGCCAAGGCGGCCTCACGGACCCGCGCCACGTAGGCCGGGTCGTGCGCGAGGGCGAGTTCCGCCTCGGTGGCGTGCCGCCCCTCGAGGAGGTCGAGCGCCATGAAAAGCTCGGGGTGGTATTTGAGCGCGCTCGTGATGGCGCGCACGCGGCCGACGTGCTCCGGGTGGTGCCAGCCGGTGTCGTGGCGGCCGACGTCGGCGTGGGAGAGGAAGGCGAGGGGGGTGGCGGTCACCCGCCGTGCCCCCCGCT
Organism: Gemmatimonadota bacterium; assembly: GCA_016871895.1. Lineage (GTDB taxonomy): Bacteria > Gemmatimonadota > Gemmatimonadetes > Gemmatimonadales > Gemmatimonadaceae > Pseudogemmatithrix. The sequence continues at coordinate 119,939 of VHBO01000003.1, read as the reverse complement.
CACCGCACCGGCCGACGGTGGCGGTACGTCAGCAGGAAGGTCGAGCCATCCCGCGCCCCGGCGGCCGCCAGCGTCGCCGCCTCGTCGCGCACCTCGTGCCCGCGCAGCTTCATCACGTACTCGTGCGCCGGGTGGAGCCGCTGCCCGAACGCCTCGAGCGCCGCCGCCTTGAGCGCCACCACGCTGACCGCGCCGCCGCACCGCACCGCGACGGTCTCCCAGAGCTCCGGCAGCTGCACGCGCACCGTGATCGCCGCCGCGTCGTCCGCGCCGAGGGCGAGCGCCGCGCCCCGCGCACGGAAGGGGAGCGTCACCCCCGCGCTCACGAGACCGCCGCCGGCGTCGCGGCCGGAGGGAGCGAGGTGAGGAACTGGGCCACCTGCGCGTCGAACATATACGACGAGGCACTCACGCTCGTGGCGCCCATCTCCTCGGTGGCGGCGATGGCGATCTCCTCGCCCCCCTGCCCGCGCAGGCTCATCCAGTTCGGTCCCTCCTTCTCGAGGAAGGCCGAGTAGATGCCCGACTGCCGAGAGAAGAACTCCCGCGCCGACACGAGCACCTCGGCCGGCGAGAGGGACGTACGCTGCTGCTGGAGGGTCCTGCCGCTCTGCTGGTGTCTCACCTGACGTCCTCAGTGGGGGATTTCCGGGGAGGAATGTAGCACCCGGGACCGACCATCGTGGAGCGGGGCGCAGGCGCGCGCGCGGCGCCCCGGCGCAGCGCTCAGGCGCGTCCGTAGAGGCGCTTCGCGAACGCCTCTTTGAGCCGGACGGTGATCGGACCGGGGGCGCCGGTGCCGATCGGCTTCCCGTCGAGCGTCACGATGGGCTGCACGTCGGTCGTGGTACCGCAGACGAAGAGCTCCGCCGCCCCGGGGAGCTCCGGCAGGCTCACCGGCCGCTCCTCGCAGGGGATACCGAGCTCGCGCACGAGCTCCATCAGGATCGCGCGCGTGATCCCGGGGAGGATGTGATGTGTGAGGGGATGCGTGCGGAGCACGCCGTCGATGACCGCGAAGGCGTTGGTCGCCGCGCCCTCGGTGACCATCCCGTCGCGGTGGAGGATCGCCTCGTACGCGTCCTGCTCCTTGGCGGCCTGCCGCGCGAGCACGGGACCGAGGAGGTTCACCGTCTTGAGGTCGCAGCGGGCCCAGCGGATGTCGGGCATCGTGATGCCCTTCGCTCCCTGGTCGCGCATCGCGAAGTTCGGCGTGAAGCGCTGCGCCGCCGCATAGACCGTGGCCGGCGTGCCGGCGGGCGGGAAGTGATGCGTGCGCGTGGCCGCCCCGCGGGAGACCTGCAGATAGACCGTCGCCTCACCGGTGGCGAGGTCGTTCTCGCGGACGAGCCGGGTGCAGACGTCGTGTAATGCCGCCACATCCGCCGCACCGAAGGCCTCGATGCGGATCCCCGCGAGCCCCTGTGTCATCCGCGCGGCGTGCCCGTCCCACGCGAAGACCTGCCCTTCGAGGATGCGCACCACCTCGTAGATCCCGTCGCCGAAGATGAAGCCACGGTCGTTCGCGGGGATCAGCGCCTGCGCCTCCGGGAGGAACGCGCCGTTCAGGTAGACGATCGCCACCGGCTCACCCCACCCGCGTCGACTCGGCGCGCGCGTGGTCCGCGTCGAGGTAGGCGCCGAGCACCTCGGCAACCTTGGAGGTCGAGACGCGGATCTGCCCCATATCGTCGCGGAAGCGGATCGTCACGTCGTCGTTCTTGGTCGAATCGCCGTCGATCGTGATGCCGAACGGGGTGCCCGCCTCGTCCTGCCGGCGGTAGCGCCGGCCGATTGCGCCGGCCTCGTCGTAGAAGACCGTGAACTTCTTGCGGAGGGCGGCCGCGAGTTTATCCGCCATCTCCGGCTGGCCGTCCTTCTTGGTGAGCGGGAAGATCCCCGCCTTGATCGGCGCGAGCGCGGGGTGGAAGCCCATCACCGTGCGCCCTTCCTGCTCGCCCGGGACCGCCTCCTCACGGAGCGCATTCACGAGGATCGCGAGCGTCACGCGATCGGCGCCGACCGACGTCTCAAGCACATACGGCAGGTAGCGCTTATTCTGCACCTGGTCCACGTACTCGAGCTTCTTCGAAGAGAACTCCTGGTGCTGCCGGAGATCGAAGTCGGAGCGGTTGTGGACGCCCTCGATCTCCTGGAAGCCGAGGGAGCCGCCAAAGTCGAAATTGATGTCGAAGGCGGCGCGGGCGTAGTGCGCGAGCTCCTTCTCGGTGTGCTGATGGAACTCGAGGCGATCGCGGTCGAGGCCGAGCCCGAGGTGCCAGTCGAGGCGGGCCTGCTTCCAGCGCTCGAAGTGCTCCATATCCGTGCCCGGCTCGACGAAGAACTGCATCTCCATCTGCTCGAACTCACGGGTGCGGAAGGTGAAGTTCCCCGGGGTGATCTCGTTGCGGAACGCCTTGCCGATCTGGGCGATGCCGAAGGGGACCTTCTGGCGCGTGGCCTGCTGGACGTTGAGGAAGTTGACGAAGATGCCCTGCGCGGTCTCGGGGCGCAGGTAGACCACGGCGGCCGAGTCCTCGACGGGCCCCATGAAGGTCTTGAACATCAAGTTGAACTGGCGCGGCTCGGTGAGCTGGCAGTCGGTGTGCTCGCCGGGCTTCTTCGACGGCTTCCGCGGGCAGGCGACGTCGGTGAGCTTGTCGGCGCGGAAGCGCGCCTTGCACGCCTTGCAGTCCACCAGCGGATCGGAGAAGCCGGCGACGTGGCCGGAGGCCTCCCAGACGCGGGGGTGCATCAGGATGGCGGCGTCGAGGCCCTCGACGTCATCGCGCTCGCGGACCATCGCGTGCCACCAGCGCTGCTTGACGTTGTTCTTCAGCTCGACCCCGAGCGGGCCGTAGTCCCAGACAGAGCCAGTGCCCCCATAGATCTCGGAGGACTGGAAGATGAAGCCCCGGCGCTTAGCGAGGCTGACGAGGGAATCGAGGACGTCGGGGCGGGGCATAGAAGGAAAGAATAAACGATTCGCGCACGGTTTGACTGCGACGTCCGCCTACGGCGCCCGCCGCGTGATCGTATACCCGCTCGCCGCCTGCGTCCGCAGACTCCGCGGGATCCGCATGATCGCCTGATTGATCTCCGCGTTCGTGAACGTCCGCGCGAACGCATCCCGCGCCTGGAACGGCGCCGACCCCGGTCCCTTGTAGAAGAGCGCCAGCACGTGTTCCACCTGCGGCGCGCCGAAGCGGGGGTCGAGGCTCGCGATGAGTTCATACGGGCTCCCGCGCCGCGGGAGCGCCAGCGCCTCGTTCGGACGGAGCACGTTCAGCGTGTCGTACTGATGCGGGAAGAAGAGCGTCGCCGAGCCGTCCTTCGCCACCGCGAAGAGGTACACCCGCGTGGACTCGGTGCTCTTGACCGACAGCGTCACCTTGTCCTGCTCACGGTACGCCGGCTGCCCGATCGTGACCTCCCCCTCGAACCCCGCCGACGCCGCCTCGGTCTCGCGCGCCACCACCGCGGAGAACACGACCGCCATCGAGTCGCGCCCCACGTCAATGAAGCGCGCGCACTCCTCCACCACGCGCCCACCGACCTCCTGCCGGAACTGCTGCAGGAAGATGTCGGTCAGCTGCGTATTCGCCCCGACCCCCTCCTCCCCGACCACGCGCGTCGTCACGCCGCTCACGCTGATGCCGAGGTCGCGCTCGACGATCGCGAGCCGCGCCTTCCCGGTTAACGCCTGCTCCACGTCCACACGTGACCGGTCACGCGGCAGGTACTCCGCCAGTCGGATCACCGACCACCGCGGCGCCGCCGTCGGGGCGGGACACGGCTCGAGCCACGGCATCGGCACGGGACTCGGTGCGGGACTCGGTGCGGGAATCGGCGCCGCACTCGAGGTGACTCCCCCCGACGTGACGGCGGCCCGTACCGGCGCGCTCACCGGCGTCGGTGCACCCGCCGCGACCGACGTCCCAGCCCCGGCCGTCGTCGCGCCGCCGCAGCCGAGCGCCACCACCGCCGTCCCCCACATCCGCCACGCCCGCGTCCGCATCACTGTGCCTCCAGCACCCGCCCTCGCACGAGGACGAAACAGGTCGACCGATTCCGCCACCGCCCCTCCACTACCGGATCCGCCTCGAGCCACCCACCCGCCTCGCGAAAGGTGGCGGGCGCGCCCCCCCACGGCATAGCCCACCCCGTCGCTGCGATGGCGCGCAGGCGAGCACTGGAAACAGCAAGAGCCCGGCGAGCGATCGCCGGGCTCCCGAGTCCTGCACTGCCCACATTACGGGCGCGGCCGCTGCGACGCCTCATACCGCTCCACTTCCCTCTGGAGCTCCTCAAACGCCTGGCTGGCACGGAAGCGGGTGTACATCTGCTCGTTGGCCCGCATCCGCTGCATCAGGGCCTGGCTCGCCTGACCGATCGGGAGTTCGACGAGCACGTAGGCGCGATAGCCGCCGGCCGGGGTGTTCACAATCTCCTGCTTGGCTGCCCGCGAGCCATTGATGGTCTGGCTCACGATGCCCTTGTAGGCCTGCGTGAACTGGTCGATGAGCTGCGCGTCGGCGCCGAGGCCGGTCTCCTCCTGGAACCGCTTCGAGAGCCCCTCGAACTTGACCTCCATCTGCTGCGCGAGGTTGTTGCGGCCGTCGGTGATCGCCTTGTTGATTGCGAGCTGGAGGTCGCGCGACTCGGCGGTCACGGCGGCGTACATCGTGTTGGCATCGGTCGGGACGCTGGTGAACCAATCCGGCAGGCGGTTCACATTGACCGGCGACGGGCCAGCCGCGGTGGCGACGGCGGAGCGCCCCCCGCCGCAGGCCGCGCCAAGCGACACGAGGGAGAGGGCGACGAGCAGGGACGCGCGCTTCGACATACGGACCTCGGGGAGGGTAAGAAGACGGAGGCAGGGGCCGACGACGCCGACCGTCAGGCTCTACCCCGCGCGGCCGTGCGGGATCCCAGCCGAGGATACCACGCGATCAGAAGCAGTGTCAAACCGATGCGCACCGGGCCACCCTTTGACGTGTAGCCTCGCGACCATTCCCGCCCGCGAGACTGAGTGGCTACAGCCCGATGATCTGATCCCGGCGCGTCCCGACGCTCACATACTGTGCAGGACACTCGACAAGGGCCTGGATCCGATCAAGGTACCGGCGGGCGGCCGCCGGGAGCGCGGCGAGTGTGCGGGCCGAAGAGGTCGGCGAACGCCACCCCTCGAACCACTCGTAGACCGGTTCGATTCCCTCAAGGTCCGCAATATCCCCCGGAAACTCCGAGGTCACCTCGCCATCCACCCGATACCCGGTGCAGAGGCCGATCCGGTCGAGTGTGTCGAGCACATCGAGTTTCGTGATGGCGAGCCCCGTGAGCCCGTTGACGCGGACGGCATACCGCACCACCACCGCATCGAACCAGCCGCACCGGCGCGGGCGCCCCGTGGTCGCGCCGAACTCGTTGCCAAGAGTGCGCACGTGCTGGCTCATCGCCTCGTCGAACTCCGTCGGCAGCGGGCCGGCGCCGACGCGGGTGGTATACGCCTTCACCACGCCGATCGCCGCGTCCAGGCTCCGCGGCGAGATGCCGACGCCGATCGCGGCCCCACCGGCCGTGGTGTTCGACGAGGTCACGAAGGGATACGTACCGTGGTCCACATCGAGGAGCGAGCCCTGCGCCCCTTCCAGGAGCACCGCCGCCCCCTGCTTCTGCGCGCGGCTCACCGCGAGCCCCACATCCTCGGCGATCGCCAACAGCCGCGGCGCGATCCGCTCGAGCGCCTCGAGCGTGAAGGCGGCATCCGCGCGCTTGCTCGACCCGAACCCTGCCAGCACGACGTTGGCGTGCTCGGTCCCGCGCTCCACGAGCGCCTTGAGCCGCGCCGGATGGCGGAGGTCGAGGACGCGGACCCCGCGGCGCGCGACCTTGTCCTCGTACGCCGGGCCGATTCCCCGCCCCGTGGTGCCGATCGCCTTACTCGCGGCGCTCTCTTTGTCGACGAGCTTGTGATACGGCATCACGAGGTGCGCTCGGTCGGAGAGATAGAGGCGCCCCGCGACGTCCACCCCGGTCGCGACCAGACCATCGACCTCCTCGAACATCCCCTCGGGATCGAGGACGACGCCGTTCCCGATCGCGCAGCGCACCCCGGGATGCAGGATCCCACTCGGCACCTGATGCAGGACCGTCGATTCATCCCCGACGTGCACGGTGTGGCCGGCGTTGGCGCCACCCTGATACCGCACCACCCAGTCGGCCTGCTCGGCGAGGACATCGACGAGCTTCCCCTTCCCTTCGTCCCCCCATTGGGCCCCGACGATGACGAGTGTACGTATCTTGGCGTCGAACATCGGCGGGCTCCGGCGAAAGGGCGAGTGGCGGGCACAAAAAAACGCCCCGCGGAGACCGGGGCGTTGGTAAAATGTATGCCAGGCAATGATCAGGGGCAACAGACTCAACGAAAAAACCCCTCCCAGTGACCGTGAAAGTGTCATAAATCGATACAATCGCCTGCCTTTGACGGTTGTATAACGGAAGTAACGAAGATTGTCCGCAGCTCCTCCTGAAGTACCGAGGCCAATCGAAATGCGATTTCGAATCGTCACGTCACCCTCCCTTGCACTCCTCTCGACCTCCGACGACGGGGCCGAAGTGGTCGTGCCGGTCGGCGTCAAGCCAACTGTCCTGCTCGTCTTGCTCTCCGCCGCTGGGCCACAGGGAATCTCGCGACGAGCGGTCCGGAACCTCCTATGGGAGGGGAGCTCCGAGGCGAACGCATCGAATTCGCTCCGACAGTCGGTTTTCCGGATCCGCCGGGCCCTCGGCGCCGACCACCTGCGCGACGTGAACGGTCGCCTCTTCCTCGGGGCCGTCGTCCGGGTCGACCTCGTTGACATGGAACGGCGCCTCGAGGCGGGTCGGCTGTCCGAGGCGCTGGACGTGCTCGGCGGTCCCATCGGGAGCGCGCTCGACGTGGCCGGGTCGGGTCTGAAGGCGTGGATCCTCGAGCTCCGCACCCGGCTTGAGCGTCGTCTCCTGGACGCCCTCGTTCGCGGCTGGAGTGACGCCGCGCGCGGGCCGGTGCCCGGACTCTTCGCCCCGATACTCATCCGAGCCTCTCAGGTCCTCGGGGACACTCCCGAGCTCCTCTGGATGCAGCTCGAGGTCGCGACCACCCTCCGGGACGGAGGCGCCTTCGATCAGCTCGCGCGCCGTCTCGACGCCCTCGACTCCCAGGGCGGCGGTGCGGCAGCGATCACCGACCGTCTCCGGATGCTCCGACAGCGGATGGAGGCCGGCGAGGGCGGGCGGACGATCGGCGAGCCGATCCACCCGCATGCGTTGCAGGCGCTGGAGTGTGCCTGGCGCGGTGCCCGCGCCGGACGGGCCTCCGTGGTCTCAATCATCGGTGCGCCGGGAACGGGGCGGAGCTGGCTCCTTCGCGAACTAGGTCGCCGATGCCTCGCCGATGGGGGGCGCACCGTCCCGCTCGTCGCCCTCGCGTCTTCCGCTGGGATCCCCAGCGCCTGTCTGCGGGACCTCACCGTGGCGCTTGAATGGTGCCGCGGCGCGGCCGGAGTGCTCCCAGATTTCTCCAACACCATCGACCGACTCTACGAGGGGGTCCTGCACCCGCCGAGCGACGCGGTCCCCGCGGTCCACGACCTCTTGACCGCCGTCGCCGCCGAGGGGCCGCTCCTCGTCACGTTGGATGATGCGCACCACTACGACGTCCGGGTGCTCGCTCGGCTTCTCCGGACGTTGCGCGAGACGCCGGTCGCCGGCCTCCTCGTCGTCCCGGTCCTGCACACGTCGGCGGGGCTCGAGGAGACACCGTCGACTGGGATCGGCCACGTCGGCCCCGACGGGATCCGCACCTTGCTGGGGGCGATGGCGCGTCTGCCGCGGGCGGAGTGGGTCACCCCGCTGGTCGAGGCACTCCACCGCTCGAGTGGGGGCCGGCCCGGTCCCGCCGCACAGGCCGTCGTCCGGCTCCACGACGCCGGTCACCTCCGCGTCACCGATGACCGATGGATCCTCGCCTCACCGCTTTGGGCGGTGCTCAGCGCACTGACGTCGACCGCGGCCTGACGTCGAACTCAATCGCCGACCCGCGGATCGTGAATGGTCCGTAGGCCGGCTCGACCGGGTTGACTCCCGGCAACGTGTTCGCACCGAATTTGATCTGTGCCAACCGCCCAGCGTAGGCGCCGTAGAGGTAGCGCGGGACGACGAGGAGCCCGGTGCGCCGCAAAGACTGAACCTCCGCCTCGGAAATCCCGACGAGGTCGTTCCCATCCCCCCAGACCGGCGGGCCCACCGCCCAATTGGTGGCGGACATCAGGTGGTCCGCGGAATCCTCAGCGCCAAAGGCAATGACCAGATGCCCGTGGCCCGCTGGCGCAGGGGGCAGGACGAACCGTACCGTCTGCCACGCGCCCTGGACCGGTCGCGGCAGACCGGCGATCCGGATCGTCGCTCCCGGGGATTGATCCCAACTCGGCCCTGCGGCCACGACATAGTTCGCGGTCGGACCCGTCGTGGTGTACTCGAACGTCAGCTCCACACGGATGCTGTCGCCGGCCGTCACCGTGGCGGCGGCGTCCACGGGGACGACCGCACCGTCGATGACCGTCCGGATGATCCTGAAGGACGTCGGTGCGCCGACCTGCGCCCCGCGGACCGCGATGGTCCGCGAGCCCCAGACGATCCCGGGGCCGATGAGGCGCAGTCGCGGTACAAGATGCTCCGGCGGGACGTCGGCGATGGACGGATACTCGAGACCGAGTTCACGGAACTGCGCCATCCCATCGACCAGCGGCGCGACGGAATCCCCAAGCGCGTGCCCGTACAGCGGCATCACACGGACGCCACCAGTAAAGCCGCGATACTGGGTGCCGAAGGCGTTCCGTACGCTGACCCGGGGCTGAACGTGGAAGACCAGCACGCGCTCCCCGTCGATGTCCCCCGAGATCAAGGGCCCCAGATCTTCCCCCATCGGCTTGACCTCCACAACGAGGCGGGGCCAGGCGAGGACGGTGACGGTGCCAAGGACGAGGAGGAGCGTGGCGCCAAGGGCCGCCAACCAGGCGAGCCCGGTGCGGGATTGCCTCGCGACCCACCCGAGGCGATGGTAGAGCGGCAACTCCCACTCGGGATGGCCCGCCGCCGCGGCGACCTGCCGACAGAACGGACGCGCACCGAGACGGTGCTGCCGCCAGCTCTCCCGCCGGGTGAGCTCCGTGACCGCTTCGCACAGCAACAAGAGGGCGTCCATTTGCCCACACAGGAGCGCGACCTGGTCGAGGAGCGCAGGGGTGAGCGACTCGCTGGCGAGGAGATGCCGCACGATGGCCTCGAGCGCGGCCCCTCGAGCGGTACCGCTGAAGCGTTCATCGACCGCCTCCGCGACCGAGTCGTGCACGATCGACCAGGTGTTCCACCCGGCGACCAATAACCCCTGCGACTCCAGCGAGCGGAGCGCATCGCGCCACGCCTCCTCGGGGACGGTGGGGTCGAGGCGAGCCGCCACGCCAAGCACCGTCTCCTCGAGCATCGGTCGCCCCCACACACGAAGCACCTCGAGCAGTCGTCTCGCGGCGCCCGGAAGCGCCGCGAGCATCTCCCCGACATCCCGGAGCCCGCCGATCCGCTCCACGAGCCGCTCCGGCTCCGGCGTGGACCACCCGGCATCACCCCTCACGAGGAGCCCGCTCGCTTCGGCGGCGCGCACGACGTCGATGACCCGCTGCGGCAACCCGCCGGTGCGCTGCACAAGGTTGGCGAGGAGTGCGTCCGCCCACGGCAGCGCCGGCCACGGCGTGGCGGAGGAGAGCAGGGCACGCACCTCCATCATCCCGAAGGCAGGGACCTCGAGAACCGTCACGGCCGATGGTTCGAGCGCCACCGGGGGCCGCGACGCGAGCAGGACGAAGGAGCGCGCCTCCCGCAGGGCGGCGAGCTGTTCGATGGCCTGACGCGAGCGGGCGTCGAGATGCTGCGCGTCGTCCACGATGAGTGCCACGAAGCGGTTGTCGGAGACGGCACCGAGGAGATCGCGGAAGGCCTCGATGCGACGCCGCACCCGGTCCCCCGCGTCGATGGATGCGCCGCCGTGCGCGTAGCTTTCCCGGAGCTCCGGGAGGAAGTCGACGAGCGCCGCCGCAGAGGACTCCGACACGCCGAGCGCGCCCGGCAGCGCCGCGAGCACGCGCGTCGCATCTGCGAGGGCGGCGAAGGGGACCTCCCGCATCGCGGAGAGGAGGCGGACGCGCGCCACGCGCGCCCCGCGAAGTCGAAGGCGCGACTCGAACTCGTCGAGGAGCCGGCTCTTCCCGACCCCCGATGCCCCGCTCAACAGCACCCGCCCGGCGACACCGCGGCGCGCGCGCTCGGCCATCGCCGTGAGCTGGTCCAGCAACGCCTGCCGTCCGACGAACAGCGTCCCCACCCCTTCGAGGTTCGCGGCGTCGAGGGCCGGGACCGCCCGCGGGAGGCGCGCGAGCTCGCGCTGCGCGCGCTCGAGCCGCGACGCGAGCGCGGCGGGGAGGGGGTCGTCCGGGCGCGCCCGCACCGCGCGCCACTCCTCCACAGCCCGACGCGCCGCCGCGCCATTCCCGGTCATCGCGTGCCCGTCGAAGGCGAGGGTCGCCCAGAGCATCTCCTCCGGCTCGGCGGCGCGGACGACCATCGCGACGCGGACCGCCTCCGCTCCCGCGCCGCGTGCCAGCGCCGTCTCGCCGAGCGCGCGCGCCCTCGAGGAACTCCGCGCGGAGCCGCTGCCGCTCCGCGAGCACCCACCCGTCGAACGCCTCGGAGACGCGGGGCTCATCCTGCAGGAAGGGCCCGCGGTAGATGGCCAGCGCCTCGAGCCGTGCGGTGAGCGGATCCGACGAAGCAGCGTCGGCGTCGAAATCGAGCGCCGCGAGGAATCGCTCATGGTCGGTCGGCACCGCACCGGGCCGGAGCATCACCGTGGTGCGCGTCGCCTCGATCGCCTCGGGGCCGAGGAGGCGCGTGAGGGAGTTGATCGCCTGGCGCAACGAGGCGCGGGCGCGGTCGGGGGCCTCGTCGCCCCAGAGGAGGTCGGCGACGACGGCGCGGGGGAGCGCGCTCCCCCGGTGGACGCTGAGATGGAGGAGGAGCGCGAGGAGCTTCCCCGCGCGGTAGACCACCTCCGACGGTGCGTCCACGCGCTCTCGCTCGAGGACGAGGGTGCCGAAGGTGCGGAGCCGGAGCCCGTCGGTCATGGCCTGTGTCACCAGGGCCGCGGGCGGTGCGTCACGCCGGGAGCAGCGCGTCGGCCTCGGCGCGTCCCGCCGCGTCGAGCGGGAGGAGCGGGAGGCGAGGGACCCCGCCCACGCGCCCGGTACGATCCATCGCGTACTTCACGCCGGGGACGCCGAGCTTTGCGACGACCACCTGCGCCAACGGGGTGAGAATCGCCTGCCCCGCAGCGGCCGCCACGGCATCCCCCGCCGCGTGCGCGCTCGCGACGGTGAGCGCCGTCGGGCCGGCGAAAAGTGAGACGGCGAGGATCCCACCGCGCGCACCGGCCTGCAGCGCCGCGTGCAACCCCGCGCCGCTCCCCGTGAGCACCGTGAACGTCTCCGACTGCGCCGCGAGGAACCCCGCGAGCATCGTCGCATCGCCGGAGCTGTCCTTGATGCCGACGACGTTCGGATGCCCGGCGAGCTCGGCCACCAGCGCCGCGGGAAGCGCGAAGTGCATGTACTTCGGGATGTTGTACAGCAGCACGGGGAGGGGCGACGCGTCGGCCACCCGCTGATAGTGCGCGCGCAGCGCCTCGGGGGTCATCGCGTTCGCGTAGTAGTGCGGCGCGACGACGAGCACCGCATCAGCGCCCGCGGCCTTGGCCGCACGGCAGCGCGCGACACATTGCCGCGTCGACTCCGCGCCCGTCCCCGCGATCACGAGCCGGTCCGGCGGTGCGACCTCGCGCGCCGCGGCGACGAGGGCGGTCCGCTCCGCCTCGTCGAGAAGCGCCGCCTCGCCGGTCGAACCAGCCACGACAAGCCCCGCGAGCCCGTCGGCGAGATGCGCGCGGGCATTCGCCCGAAACCCGTCGAGGTCGAGGTCCTCGGTGCCCGCCCGGAACGGCGTCACCACTGGCGCGAAGATTCCCCGGAGACCGCGCATCAGACCGCCCCCAGCGTTTTCACGCGCAGCTGGAAGTCGCTCGGCCGCGACGCCGCCGCGAGTGCCACCTCGTACGTCACTGTCCCGGCGCACACGAGGTCTTCAAGGTGCTGGTCGAAGGTCTGCATCCCGTACGACTCCTTCCCGTCGGCGATGACGTCGCGGATCCCGGCGATCCGGTCCGGGTCCAGCATCAGCTCGCGGATCGTCTCGGTCACGAGCATCACCTCGAGCGCCGCGACCCGGCCCGTCCCGTCGGCACGGGGGAGGAGGCGCTGCGAGATCACCGCGTGCAGCGACTCCGCGAGTCGGACGCGTACCATGTCCTGCTCCTCCGCCGGGAACATCGCGATCATGCGCATCACCGTACTCTGGGCGTCCGTGGTATGCAGCGTCGACACGAGCAGGTGGCCCGCCTCCGCCGCTTTCATCGCCGTATCGATCATCTCAGCGTCGCGCATCTCGCCGATCAGGATGACATCAGGATCCTGCCGGAGCGCCGCGCGCAGCCCCGCGCTGAAGGAATCCGTGTCCACGCCGATCTCGCGCTGCGTGATGGAGCTCTGCAGGTCGCGATGGAGGAACTCAATCGGGTTCTCCAGCGTCAGCACGTGCTTGTTCTGGTGCTGGTTGATGTGGTTGATCAAGGCTGCCATCGTCGTGGACTTCCCCGACCCGGTGACGCCGGTGACGAGTACCATCCCGCGCTCCGCCTCCGCGATGCGGGTCAACACCGGGGGGGCGGCGAGCTTCTCGAAACTCGGCACGTCGAACGGGATCACACGCATCACGATCATGAAGCTTGAGCGCTGCCGGAAGATACTCACGCGGAAGCGCCCGATCCCTGGCGCCCCCCACGAGCAGTCATAGTCCTGCACGGTGTCGATCGACGCCCGCGCCTCATCGGTTGGTAGGAGCTCCAGTGCGATGCTGCGTGTCTGCTCGGGGGTGAGGGCCTGCTTCGTGAGCGGCGTCAACCGCCCGTTAATGCGCGCGCGGAAAACGTCCCCCGCCTTGATGTGCAGGTCGGATGCGCCGCGCTCGACCGCCGTCTTGATGATTTGTTCCACCGGACCTCGCCCTCCGTTCGCTCGTGCGCCCGCGACGGCTTAGGCCGACGCGTCCAGCCCCATCCGGTCCCGCACCACCGCCATCGTTTCGCGCGCCACCCTCCGGGCGCGCTGGCCGCCGTCGGCCAGCAGTTCATCGACCGCCATCGGACGCGCCGCGAGGTCCGCCGCCCGCGCCTGGATCGGCGCGAGCTCCGCGGTCATCGAGGCGTGCAGCGCTTTCTTGCAATCGATGCAGCCCCACCCAGCGCTGCGGCAGTTGGCCTCCACCTCGGCCACGACCGCGGGCGTCGAGAAGGCCTTGTGCAACGGATACACGGTGCGGCAGCGCTCCGGCTCTCCGGGATCCCTCTTCCGTGTCCGCTGCTCGTCGGTCACGGCAGGGCGCAGCTTGTCCCAGACCGCCTCAGGGGACTCCAGCAGTCCGATCGTGTTGCCGAGCGACTTCGACATCTTCGCCTGCCCGTCGAGCCCGACGATGCGCCGCATCGGCGTGAGCCGCGGCTGCGGCTCAGGGAAGAGCGGCGCGTCAGGCGCGAAGCGCGCGTTCCAGTTCCGCGCGATCACCCGCGAGAGTTCCAGATGCTGCACCTGGTCCTCGCCTACAGGGACAATGTCGGCGAGGTACAGGAGGATGTCGGCGGCCTGCAGGACGGGGTAGTTGAGGAGCCCCGCCATCACCTGCTCCTGCCGCCCCGCCTTGTCCTTGAACTGCACCTGTCGTTCGAGCTCACCGAGCGGGGTCAGCGTATTGAAGACCCAGGCGAGCTCGGTGTGCTCCGGGACGTCCGACTGCACGAAGACGACAGCCCTCGCGGGATCGAGCCCCGCCGCGAAGAGCGAGACCGCCATCTCCCGGGTCCGGCGCCGGAGGTCCTCCGGCGTGTAGGGGACCGTGATGGCGTGATAGTTTACGATGCAGAAGAAGGCGGGGTGCTCGTGCTGCAGGGCCACCCAGTTCTTCACGGCGCCGAGATAGTTGCCGATGTGGAGCTCGCCGGAGGGCTGGATCCCGCTGAAGATGCGTGCCATCACCTGAAGGTACGGGACGACCAATGGGCATTCAACAGGAGCGTGACGCGCTCCTCGGCCTGATCACGGGGGCCGCCGAGGCGGGGGCCGCGATCATCCGCGAGGGGGCGAGCCGCCTCGGGACGATCGACTGGCAGTCCAAGGGGCCGGGCGACTTCGTCTCCGAGGTTGACCTCCGCACCGAGGCGGCGATCCTCACCATCCTCCGTCCCGCCCTCCCAGGCGTTGCGCTCCTCGCCGAGGAAACGGCGTCGAGCGCCGGCGCCGAGGCGCGGCAGGGGCACTGCGTGGTGATCGATCCGCTGGATGGGACCACGAATTTCCTGCACGGCTTCCCGGAGTATGCGGTCTCCATCAGTGTGCTCGACGCGGGCCAACCCGTCGCCGCCGTGGTCCTCCACGTGCCGCGGAACGAACGCTGCACCGCAACCCTCGGCGGTGGCGCCCTCGTCGATGGCCGCCCCTGCCGCGTCTCCACCATCACCGACCCACCGCGCGCCCTCATCGGCTCTGGATTCCCCGCCAAGGACCCGCACGACCTCCCCGTGTACCAGCGGCAGCTGGCGCGCGTGATCTCGGGGGTCCCGGATGTCCGACGCGCCGGCGCCGCGAGCCTCGACCTCGCGAGTGTCGCCGCGGGCCGCTTCGAGGCCTTTTGGGAAGCGAAGCTCGCACCGTGGGACTTCGCCGCGGGGATGCTCCTCGTCACCGAGGCCGGCGGCATCGTCTCCACGGTCGAGGGCGACCCGCTGGATCCGACGCAGCCGAGCAGCGTCCTCGCGGGGAATCCGGTGATGCACCGCTGGCTGCGCGATCGCCTGCGCGACCCACAGTACGACCCGCCGCACGACCGCTGACGCGGCTCGCCCGACACCTCCCCTCTCCCGTCGGTTCACCTCCCGCCTGAGCTCGTATGTCCCTCGTCGAATGCGTCCCGAACTTCTCCGAAGGCCGCCGCCCTGAGGTCATCGCCGCCATCCGTGACGCCATCGCCGCGATCGACGGCGTCGTGATCCTCGACGTCTCGAGCGACGCCTCGCACAACCGCACCGTCGTGACCTTCGTGGCGCCCCTCGCCACCGCCAGCGATGCGGCCTTCGCCGGGATCGCGAAGGCGGCCGAGCTGATCGACCTTACGACCCACACCGGCGAGCATCCGCGCATCGGCGCGACCGACGTCTGCCCCTTCATCCCGCTCGAGGGGACGTCGATGGAAGACTGCATCGTCCTCGCGCGCACCGCCGGCGAGCGCGTAGGACGCGAACTCGGCATCCCCGTCTTCTGCTACGAGCGCGCGGCGACGCGCCCCGACCGCGTGAACCTCGCCGACATCCGACGCGGCGAGTTCGAGCTCGCCCGCACGGAGCTCGGCACCAACCCGAACCGCGTCCCCGACTTCGGCCCGAACGCAATCCATCCGACCGCGGGCGCCACCGTCATCGGGGCGCGCCCCTTCCTCGTCGCCTTCAACGTCTACCTCGGCGACAAAGCCAACCTCCCCGTCGCGAAGGCGGTCGCGAAGGCGGTCCGCAGCTCCTCGGGCGGACTCAAGGGCGTGAAGGGGCTCGGACTCGAAGTGGATGGGCAGGCCCAGGTCTCGATGAACCTCGTCGACCTCGACGCCACGCCACTACATCGCGCCTACGAGATGGTGAAGATGGAGGCCGAAGCGCAGGGGGTGACTCCCACCTGGAGCGAGGTCGTCGGGCTCGTCCCCGAGCGCGCACTCTTCGAGGCGGCGGCTCGGCACCTGCGGTGGCGGACCTACTCCCCGGACCTCGTGCTCGAGCGGCAGGTCCGCAGCGCTGCCGCCGGAGGTGAGTCGCTCACCGGCTTCCTCGCGACGGTCGCCTCCTCCGCGCCGGTGCCGGGCGGCGGGTCGGTCGCCGCACTCGCCGGTGCCCTCGGCGCCGCCCTCGCGCAGATGGTCGCGGGGCTCACCGTCGGCCGGAAGAAATACGCCGCCGTCGAGGCGGAGATGAAGGAACGGGCACTCCAGG
Source organism: Gemmatimonadota bacterium (assembly GCA_016871895.1). Classification (GTDB taxonomy): domain Bacteria; phylum Gemmatimonadota; class Gemmatimonadetes; order Gemmatimonadales; family Gemmatimonadaceae; genus Pseudogemmatithrix. Next base: position 103,711 of record VHBO01000003.1, on the reverse strand, counting down.
CCGCGGCGCTGGTGCGCCGCCTCGACGCGCTTCGCGTGGAGGACGCCGCCGCCTACGCGACGGTCTCGGGGGCCTACCAGCTCCCGAAGGACACGCCGGAGCAGGCGACCGCGCGCGACACGGCGATCCAGCGCGCCCTCGTCGATGCGGCGACGACCCCGCTCGAGACGGCGCGCTGCTGCGCCGAGGTGGCGGCGCTCGCTGCCTTCGCGGCGGAGCACGGCAACACCAACGCCGCGAGCGATGCCGGCGTTGCCGCGCTCCTCGCCGAGGCGGCGTGCCGCGGCGCGGTGTACAACGTTCGCATCAACGTGGTGGCGATGCCGGACCGGGCGGCGGGGGCGCCGCTCGCGGAGGAAGCGGAGCGGTTGGTGGCGCGCTGCGCGGCCGATGCCGCGCGGGCGCGTGCCGCAGTGGAGGCGCAACTCGGGTGAAGGATCGGCGGTCGGCGATGCCGACCGCGGCGGCACCGGTCCCCGATCTGCGGGACCGGGCGGCGGGAATCAGCCGAGCGTCGTGAGAATCCGCGGCCCGTCGGCCGTGATGGCGATCGTGTGCTCGAAATGCGCTGAGAGCGCGCCGTCGAGGGTGACGATCGTCCACTTGTCGGCGAGGGTCTTCGTCGCCGCCCCACCGACATTCACCATCGGCTCGATCGCGATCGTCATCCCCGCCTGGAGCTTCGGCCCGCGCTTGGGCTTGCCGTGGTTCGGGACCTGCGGCTCCTCGTGCATGCTCGTGCCCACCCCGTGGCCCACGAGGTCACGCACGACGGTGTACCCGGCGCGCACGACGACCTCCTCGACCGCGTGCCCGATGTCCCCGATGTGGTTGCCGAGGGTGGCGGCGGCGATCCCCGCGTGGAGCGAGCGCTCCGTGACGTCGAGGAGGCGCTGCGTCTCCGGTGGGATCGCGTCGACGGCATAGGTCCACGCCGAGTCGGTGTGGAAGCCGCCGTGATGCACGCCGATGTCGACCGTCACGATGTCTCCCGCGCGCAGGATCCGCGTCGGGGACGGAATCCCGTGCACGATCTCGTCGTTGATCGAGATGCAGGCGGAGGCGGGGAAGCCGTAGAGCCCTTTGAATGAGGGGACGGCGCCCTGCCCGCGGATGAAGGCCTCGACCATCGCGTCGAGCTCCCCCGTGCTGATGCCGGGGGCGATGGCGGACTGGATGTGGCGGTGGGTGGCGCCGAGGATCCGCCCCCCTGCCGCCATCACCTCGATCTCGCGTGGGCTCTTGAGCTGGATCACGCGCGGACGGCGGCGAGCGCGCGCACCGTCACGGCATCGAAGTCGCCGACGGCGTCGATGCGCCGCACATTGGCGCCCTGCGCCACGTACCAGTCGAGGACCGGGGCCGTCTGCGCCTGATAGACGCGGAGGCGGTTCCGGATGGCGTCGGGCTCGTCATCCGGTCGACGGATGAGCGTGCCGCCGCACCCGTCGGGGCACGGAGCGCCCGGGGCCTGCCCCGTGAACGGCTTGTTGGTCTTGTCGCAGGAGGTCCGACCCGAGAGCCGAGCGACGAGGACCTCGTCGGCGATGTCGAAGACGAGGACGACATCCACCCGCTTCCCGAGCGCTGCGGTCGCCGTGCCGAGCCCCTCGGCCTGCGCGACGGTGCGCACGACGCCGTCGAGGATCGCGCCCGCGGCGTACGCGGGCTGACCGAGGGTGTCCTGGATGATCCCAAGGATGACGGCATCGGGGACGAGGTCCCCGCGGTCCATCGCCGCCTTGGCCTCGAGGCCGAGGGGGGTCCCCTCACGGACCGCTGCGCGGAGCACGTCGCCCGTAGCGAGCTTGGGGACGCGGAGGGTCGCGGCGATCCGCTCCCCCTGCGTCCCCTTGCCGGCGCCCGGCGGACCGAGGAGGACGACGATCACGTCGTCAGAACCCGCCGGTCGGCACGCCCCGCCCGCGGAAGCGGACCCGACCCTTCTTCATGAAGCCGTCGTACTTCCGGAGCAGGAGATGCTGCTGCACCTGCGCCATCGTGTCGAGCGCAACGCCGACGACGATGAGCAGCGAGGTCCCACCGAACTGGAAGGGCACGTCGAAGACGTCGGCGAGCCAGACCGGGAGGAGCGCGATGAACGTGAGGAAGATCGCGCCCGGGAGGGTGATGCGGGTGACCACGTCCTGGATGTGCTCGGCGGTCTTCGAGCCCGGCTTGATCCCAGGGATGAAGCCGCCCTGCTTCTTCAGGTTCTCCGCCACGTCCGCTGGATTGAAGATGATGGCGGTGTAGAAGTAGGTGAAGAAGACGATGAGGATCGCCGAGAGGAGGAAGTACGCCCAGGTGCCCGGCGCGAGGTAATCCGCGACGTTCGCGAGCGACTGGTTCCCCGAGAACTGCGCGATCGCACCCGGGACGACGATGAGCGACTGCGCGAAGATGATCGGCATCACGCCCGCCGAGTTCAGGCGGAGCGGGATGAAGTTCTTCGCGGCCTCGCGCTGCCGACCCTTCGCCATCGTGCGCTGCGGGATCTGGATCGCGATCCGGCGGGCGGCGAGGGTGATCGCGACGACGCCGGCGACGACGCCGAGCATCACCGCGGTCATCGCGAGGAGCGAGAGGAGCGAGACGGCCCCGGTGCTCAGGAAGCCGAACGCATCACGGATCCCCGGAAGGAAGCGCTCGACGATCGAGAAGAAGATCAGGAGGGAGGCGCCGTTGCCGAGGCCCCGCTCGGTGATCTGCTCGCCGAGCCACATCACGAAGAGCGCGCCCGTCGTGAGGAAGAGCACCATCTGGAGCGTGAAGGCGGTGCCGGGGCGCACGACGGCGCCCTGCACGCCCGCGGTGAAGAGGGCGTAGCCGTACCCCTGGATCGCCGCGAGGCCGACGGTGGCGTAGCGCGTCCACTGATTGATGCGCTTCCGACCCTCCTCGTCCTTCTGCATCTTGTCGAGCGTCGGGATGACCGCGGCGCCGATCTGCATGAAGATCGAGGCCGAGATGTACGGCATGATGCCGAGGGCGAAGACCGTCGACCGCGAGAGGTTCCCGCCGACGAAGAGGTCGTAGAGCCCGAGGAGCCCGCCCCCCTGGTTCTGCTGGAAGAACGCGATCATCGCGTTCACGTCCACGCCCGGCACGGTCACGTGCGAGCCGACGCGGTAGACGAGCAGGCAGAGGAAGGTGAAGGTGATCTTCTGCCAGAGCTCCGGGACGCTCCGGATGCCGCCGAGGGCGCCGAGCGGGTTCGCCTGTGCCATCTCAGCCCTCGACGCTGCCGCCGGCGGCGACGATCGCCTCACGGGCGGCGCCGGAGACCTTGAGGCCCCGGACCGTGACCGCGCGGTCGATGCTGCCGTTGGCGAGGAGCTTGACCGGGCCCTTCGACGCCGAGACGAGCCCGACCGCGGCGAGCGTCTCGACGGTGATCTCGGCGCCGCTCACGCGGGCGAGGTCGTCGAGGCCGACCACCTGGGCGGTCTCACGGAACGGATTCGTGAAGCCGCGCTTCGGCACGCGCCGCGTGAGCGGCATCTGGCCGCCCTCGAAGTGCGGCTTATTGCCGCCCGGGCCGTGGTGACCGGCGCGGGCCTTGATGCCCTTGTGGCCTTTGCCCGACGTCTTGCCGGTGCCCGAGCCCGGGCCGCGCCCGAGGCGCTTGCGGTTCCGGTGCGACCCCGGCGTGCGCGCCAGAGTGTGCAGCGTGATCTTCTCGTCGCTCATTCGATCATTCCTCCACCGGCGTGACGTCCACGAGGTGCCGGACGCGCTTGATCATCCCGCGCAGCGCCGGCGAATCCTGATGCACGACGGACGCCTGGTGGTGACGCAGGCCGAGGGCCTGCAGGGTGGCGTTCATCCGCGCGGTCTGGCCGATGCCGGACCGCTTCTGCGTGATCCGCACCTTCCCCTCCGTGAGGGTGTTCGGCGCAGTGGTCTTGGGCCCCTTTCCGGGGTGCCACACAAAGGTCCGCGGCATTTACACGGCCTCCTTCGACTTGGCCCGCGACCGGTACGGTAGCGACGCGACCTCGACGCCGCGCTCGCGCGCGATCTGCTCGACAGTCGTGAGGTTCTTGAGGCCGTCCAGCGCCGCGAGCACCATGTTGTGCGCGTTCGTGGAGCCGAGGGATTTCGTGAGGATGTCGTGGATCCCGGCGCACTCGAGGACGGCGCGAACCGCGCCACCCGCGATGACACCAGCACCCGGCGCGGCGGGCTTCATCAACACCTCACCCGCGCCGTGCTTCCCGACGATCTCGTGCGGGATCGTCGCACCCGTCATCGGGATCGAGATCATCTTGCGACGGGCGCCGTCGACGGCCTTGCGGACCGCCTCCGAGACCTCATTCGCCTTGCCAGTCGCGATCCCGACCTTCCCCTGCCCGTCGCCGACGGCGACGAGCGCATTGAAGGAGAACCGCCGGCCGCCCTTCACGACCTTGGCCACGCGGTTGATCGCGATCACGTTCTCGACGAGATCCGAGCCCTCGCGATCCTGCATCGGGGAGCCGCCACGGCCGCCATCACGCCCGCCACGCGCGCCGTCGCGGCCGCCCGGGCCGCTCCGACCGGCGCCCGGCCCGCCACGTCCGCCGCCCGGACCGCCACGACCGCGGCCGCCGCCCGGACCACCCCGGCGCCCGCCGGGCGCCCCCATCCCACCAGTCTGTTCAGCCATGTCAGAACTCCAGCCCGCCTTCGCGGGCTCCGTCGGCCACCGCCTTCACGCGGCCGTGATACTGGTACCCGGCGCGGTCGAACACGACCGTCGTGATCCCCGCCGCCTTCGCCTGCGCTGCCACCCGCTTCCCCACCTCGGCCGACTTCTCCGACTTCTTCCCGGTCAGCCCGGCGTCGGTCACGGTCAGCAGGGTGTGGTGCCGCACGTCGTCGACGAGCTGCACGGTCATATGCTTCAGCGAGCGGAACACAACCAGCCGCGGCCTCTCGGCCGTGCCGGAGACCTTCGCCCGCACGCGGACGTGCCGCCGCGCCCGGAGCGCCGCCCGTCCCTTCGGTACACGCTTCCCTGGCATTACTTGCCCCCGGCCTTGCCGGCCTTCCGGCGGATGACCTCACCCGCGTACTTGATCCCCTTCCCCTTGTACGGCTCGGGGGGACGGAGGCTGCGGATCTCCGCGGCCACCTGCCCGACCTTCTCCTTGTCCGGTCCCGCGATCACGACCTGCGTCGGCTGCGGCGCGGTCAGCGTGATCCCCGCCGGCGCCTTGTACTGGATCTGGTGCGAGAAGCCCAGCGCCAGCTGCAGCCCGAACGGCTTCGGCTCGGCCTTGAAGCCGACGCCCGTGATCTCCAGCTGCTTCACGTACCCCTTCGCGCACCCCTCGACCATGTTGGCGATAAGGGTCCGCGAGAGGCCGTGGAGCGACTTGTGGGTCGGCTCGTCCGACGGCCGCGTGACCGTCAGCGTGCTCCCCTCGATCGTGATCGTGAGGTCCGCGTTGATCGTCCGGGAGAGCTCCCCCTTGGGGCCCTTCACCGAGACGACGTTCCCCGCACCCACCGTGACCGTCACACCCGCCGGGATCGTCACCGGCATCTTTCCGATTCGCGACATGAGCGGCTCCTTACCAGACGAGGGCGATGAGTTCGCCGCCCGTACGAGCGGAGCGGGCCTGCCGGTCGGTCATCAGCCCCTGCGAGGTGCTGAGGATCGCGACGCCGAGGCCGTTGCGGACGCGCGGGATCTCCGACGCCCCGACGTACCGCCGGAGGCCAGGGGTCGAGACGCGCTGGAGCTGCCGGATGACCGGGGTCGTGCCGGCGTACTTGAGGGCGAGACGGAGGACCTTGCGGCCCTCCTCGGTCTCGACCGTCTTGAAGCCGCTGATGAAGTTGGACTCCAGCAGCAGGCGGGCGATCTCGGCCTTCATCTTGGACACCGGGACATCCACGCGGCGATGCCGTGACGCGACGGCATTGCGGATCCGCGTGAGCATATCGGCGATCGGGTCATTCATGCTCATGGTGGGACTCGGTCTCCTAGGGTATCCGGCGGGGCCGGACCGGTAGGAAGGGATGGGAGCGGTTCCCGGCGCCTCGTGCGCGCGGGCCTACCCCCGTGTGGGACCTACGACGCCGACCCGACGGTCGGCGCCAGCGGACTACCAGCTCGCCTTCCGCACGCCGGGGATGAGCCCCTGCAGGGCCAGCTCCCGGAACGCGATACGGCTCAGCCCGAAGGTGCCGATGTAGGCGCGGCTGCGCCCCGTCAGCTGGCAGCGGTTGCGCACGCGCGCCGCGGCCCCGTTCCGGGGGAGCTTCTGCAGAGCGACCTGCGCCGCCCGCCGCTCCTCCTCCGTCACCTTCAGACTGCGGACGGTGTCCGCCAGGGCCTTCCGCTTGGCGGCCTGCTTCGCCACCAGCTGCTTCCGGCGCTCGTTCTTCTCGATCGTGCTCTTCTTGGCCATGGTCTCCTCAGCCCTGCACGACGATCGGCTTATCGTCGCCGCGGAACGGCATCCCGAGCTCGCGCAGCAGCGCGAACGCGACATCGTCCCGGTTGGTGGTCGTCACGAACGTGATGTCCATGCCGTGGATCTGCTCCACGAGGTCGTAGTTGATCTCGGGGAAGATCATCTGCTCCTTGATCCCGAGGCTGTAGTTCCCGCGGCCGTCGAAGGCCCGGGTGTTCAGCCCGCGGAAGTCGCGGATGCGCGGGATCGCCGTCGAGATGAAGCGGTCGAGGAACTCCCACATCCGCGCGCCACGCAGCGTCACCGCCACGCCGATCTCCTGCCCCTCGCGCTGGCCGAAGTTCGCGATCGACTTCTTCGCCTTCGTCCGCACCGGCTTCTGGCCGGTGATCGTCGCGAGCTCGTCGACCACGGCGTCGAGGACCTTGGGCTGCTTGATCGCCTCCCCCATCCCGACATTCAACGTGATCTTCTGGAGCGTCGGCACCTGGTGCGGGTTCGTGAACCCGAACTGCTGCATCAGGCGCGCGCGGATCACGCGGTCATAGTGCCCGCGGAGCCGCGGCGCGGGCGCCGGCGTGCCGGCCCCCGCGTGCTCCTTCGGGAGCATCGAGGCGCGCTTCTCGCCCGCCCCGCTCCCACCCTTCTTCTGGCCCTGCTGCTTGGTCGTCGCCATCGGTCAGTCCTCGGTCAGCGGGCGGCGGGGATGGGCTCCCCGCTCTTCACGCTGACGCGCTCCTTGGTGCCGTCGGCGTCGATCCGGGTGCGGGTGCGCACCGGCTTCCCCGACTTCGGGTCCAGCAGCATCACGTTCGAGACCGCGATCGGCGCCGGCATCTCGACGATGCCCGACTGCTCCTCGGCGGTGCGCGCCCGACGATGCTTCTTGACGATGTTGATCCCCTCGATCGTCACGCGCCCCTTCTTCAGGTGCACACGGAGGACCTTCCCCTCCTTCCCCTTGTCGTCGCCACGCACCACCCGCACGGTGTCCCCGCGGGTGATCGTCATCGCGGTCCGCTCAGCGTTCCGCGCGTGACGGATCGCTGGCTTCCGGCCGGCCGTCTTGCGATAGGTCAGGATGCGCATGTCAGAGCACCTCGGGGGCCAGCGACACGATCTTCATATAGCGCTTCTCGCGGAGCTCGCGCGCGACCGGCCCGAAGATACGGGTCGCCCGCGGCTCGCCCTTGTCGTCGATGATGACGACGGCGTTCTCGTCGAAGCGGATGTAGCTGCCGTCCTTGCGCCGCGTCTCCTTCACGGTGCGCACGACGACCGCCTTCGCCACGTCCGACTTCTTCACGGTGCCGTTCGGCAGCGCGTCCTTCACCGCCACCACGACCTTGTCGCCGAGGCCGGCATAGCGGCGGCGCGTGCCGCCGAGGACGCGGATCACAAGGGCCTTCTTAGCCCCCGAATTGTCCGCGACCTTCACCACGGATTCCTGTTGGATCATCGGTCAGTTCCTCAGCGCGCGCGTTCGACGATCTCGAGCAACCGCCACCGCTTGTCCTTCGACAGCGGGCGGGTCTCGACGATGCGGACGGTGTCGCCGACCTTCGCCGAGTTCTGCTCGTCGTGCGCCTTCAGGCGCTTGGTCTTCGTCACCATCTTCCCATAGACGGGATGCGGCACGCGACGCTCGATCGCGACCACGACGGTCTTGTCCATCTTGTCGCTCACGACCAGCCCCTGGCGCGTCTTGCGCGCGCTCCGGGCCGTCGCAGCGGAATTCACGGTCTCAGCCATTCGGTCTCCTCGCGCGCGTTAGCGCGCGACCTCCTTCTCGCGCAGGACGGTGTGCAGCCGGGCGATGTCCCGGCGGATGGTGCGCAGCCGCAGCGGATTGCTCAGCGGCTCGGTCGCCCCCCGGAAGGAGAGGTTGAAGCGCTCCCGCTCCAGCTCGGCGACCTTCGCGCGGATCTCGTCCGCGTTCATCCCACGGATCTCCTCAGCCTTCATCGGACGACGCCTCCTCACGGGCCACGAACTTCGTCTTCACGCCGAGCTTCGCCGAGGCGAGCCCGAGCGCCTTCTGGGCGATCTCCTTCGAGACGCCCTCGATCTCGAACAGCACCCGACCGGGCTTCACCACCGCCACCCACAGCTCGGGCGAGCCCTTGCCCTTACCCATGCGGGTCTCGGCCGGCTTCTTCGTGACCGGCTTGTCGGGGAAGATCCGGATCCAGACCTTGCCGCCGCGCTTGATGTGACGCGTCAGCGCCACGCGCGAGGCCTCGATCTGCCGCGCCGTCACCCAGCCGGGCTCGAGCGCCTGCAGGCCGAACGTGCCGAACGCCACGGTCGCGCCACGCCGAGCCAGCCCGGTCGTGCGACCCTTGAACATCTTACGGAACTTGACGCGCTTCGGTGCGAGCATCTCTCGGTTCCCCCCTTACGCGTCCGAGGAGTATGTCGTGCCGCGCCGCGACTCGACGATCTCCCCCTTGAAGACCCACACCTTCACGCCGATCGTGCCGAACGTCGTCTTCGCCGTCGACGTGGCGTAGTCGATGTCCGCGCGGAGCGTGTGGAGGGGCACCCGCCCCTCGTGATACCCCTCGACGCGCGCGATCTCGGCCCCGCCGAGGCGCCCCGAGCACTTCACCTTGATCCCCTCGGCGCCCATCCGCATCGCCGACTGGACCGCCTTCTTCATCGCGCGACGGAACGAGATGCGCTGCGCGAGCTGCGCCGCGATGTTGTCGGCGACCAGCTGCGCCTCGATCTCCGGCCGCTTGATCTCCTCGACGTTCACGCCGACATCCTTCCCCGTCAGCTGCTGGAGCTCCGTCTTGAGCTCCTCCACCGACTGTCCCTTCTTGCCGATGACCACGCCCGGCCGGCCGGTGTGGATGGTCACCACGACCTTCCCCGGCTTCCGCTCGATGGTCACGTCGGCGATCGCCGCGCCGCTGAGGCGGGCCTTGAGGTACTTCCGCAGGAGCGCGTCTTCCTTGAGGAGCGCCGGGAAATCCTTCCCGGCGAACCAGGTGGAGCGCCACGCCTTGGAGACCCCGAGGCGGAAGCCGATCGGATGCGTCTTCTGTCCCATTATCGCCCTTCCTTCTCGGCCACGACGATCTCGACGTGGCTGGTTCGCTTGATCATCGGCGTCGCCCGGCCCATCGCCGCCGGCGTCCACCGCTTGAGCTTCGGCCCCTCATTCACGATCGCGTGCTTCACGTACAGCGCGTCCACATCGAGCGCCGCGTTCGACGAGCGCGCCGCCTGCTCCGCGTTCGCCACCGCCGACGACAGCACCTTCGAGATCTGCGTCGCCGCATGCTTCTTCGAGAACTTCAGGAGCGCCAGCGCGTCATTCACCCCGAGCCCGCGGATCTGGTCGATGACCAGCCGCATCTTGTAGGGCGACTGCCGCGTGGTCCGCTGGATGGCACGAGCCTCAGTCATGCTCACTTGCCTCCCTTGGACGCGGCGGCCGCCGGCGCCGGCGACGCCTTCTTGTCGGTCTTGTTGTTCCCGCTGTGGCCGCGGAAGAGTCGCGTCGGCGCGAACTCGCCGAGCTTATGCCCGACCATATTCTCGGTGACGTACACCGGGATGAACTTGTTCCCGTTGTGCACCGCAAACGTGTGCCCCACGAACTCGGGGATCACCGTGCTCGCGCGCGACCAGGTCTTCACGACCTTCTTCTCGTTCTTCGCGTTCATCGTCTGCACCCGCTGGAGCAGCGCGTCCTGGATGAACGGACCCTTCTTGATGCTGCGTGACATTGGACGTTTCTCCGGTTAGCTCTGCGTGGCCTTGCCGCGCTTCCGGCCACGGACGATCAGACGCTGCGACGCCTTCTTGGTGTTGCGCGTCTTGACGCCCTCCTTCTTGCCCCAGGGGCTCACCACGTTCCGGCCGCCGCGCGTGCGGCCGCCGTGCGGGTGGTCCACCGGGTTCATCACTTCGCCGCGGACCTTCGGACGGCGCCCCATCCAACGGGTCTTGCCGGCCTTGCCCCACGAGATCAGTTCGTGCTCGGCATTCCCCACCTCGCCGATCGTCGCCAGGCAGTCGCCGTGGATCATCCGCATCTCCGTCGAGGCCATGCGGACCGTCACGTAGTCGCCTTCCTTCGCGACGACCTGAACGCTCGTCCCGGCCGAGCGGGCCATCTGGCCGCCCTTCCCAGGCTTGAGCTCCACGTTGTGCACCGCAGTCCCGAGCGGGACCTCACGGAGCGGCAGCGCGTTGCCGGTGCGGATGTCCGCGCCCTTCCCGCTCACGATGACGTCGCCGACGGCGAGCCCCTTCGGATGCAGGATGTAGCGCTTCTCGCCGTCGCCGTACACCACGAGCGCGATGCGAGCCGACCGGTTCGGGTCGTACTCGATGTGCTCGACCGTGGCCGGCTGGCCGTGCTTGTTCCGCTTGAAATCGATGATGCGGTACTTCCGCTTGTGACCGCCGCCGAGGCGACGCATCGAGATGTGGCCGTGATTGTCACGACCGCCGCTCTTCTTGAGCGGCGCGGTCAGCGACTTCTCCGGCGTGCTGCGGGTGATGACCTCGTTGTCCGACACGGAACGGAACCGCGTCGCGGCGCTCACCGGCTTGAATTGACGGATACCCATGTGATCAGCCCTCGAAGATCTCGATCGTGTCGCCCGCCTTGAGCGTCACGATGGCCTTCTTCCACCGGGGCCGAAGCCCCGCGGTCCCGCCGACACGGCGCGCCTTGCCGCGCTGCTGCGACGTCCAGACCCCCGTGACCTTCACCCCGAACAGCGATTCGATCGCCGCCTTGATAGTGGTCTTCGTGGCGTCCGGATGGACCTCGAACGTGTATTCCCCGCGGTCCTGGTACGCGGCCGAGCTCTTCTCGGTCACGACCGGACGGACGATGGTACGGAATAGAGATGGCATCGCTTACTTCCCCCCCTTCTTCTTGGCCACCGGCTTCGCGGCCGCGGCCTTCTTCGCGGCCGGCGCCTTCTTGGCCGCCGGAGCCTTCTTCGCGGCCCGCGCCTTCGCCGGGGCCGCCTTCGCCTTCGTGGCCTTCGCCTTCGGCGCCGCCTTCGTCGCCTTCGTCGCCTTCGTCGCCTTCACCGGGGCCGCGGGGGCCTCGGTCACCGGCGCCAGCGTCTGCCCCAGCGCCGTCGCCTCAACGAGGACGACCTGCGACCAGACGAGGTCATAGGAGCTGACGTCGCTGTACGCGCGGACCTGTACCCCGGGGATGTTCCGCCCGGAGAGGTAGACCGCCGGCTTCGTGCCGTCAGTGAGGATGAGCGTCTTCTGCCCGGTCACACCGAGGCGAGCGAGAAGCTGCGCGACCTGGCCGGTCTTCGGCGACTCGAAGGTGAAGCGATCGATCACGATCACCGCGCCCTCGCGGGCCCGGGCATTGAGCGCGCTCTTCCGCGCCAGCGCCTTGATCCCCTTCGGCACCGCCTGCTCGTACCCGCGCGGCTGCGGGCCGTGCACCGTGCCGCCGCCGACGAAGTTCGGGGCGCGGGTTGAGCCCTGACGGGCGCGGCCGGTCCCCTTCTGCTTCCACGGCTTCTGGTTGCCGCCGGTCACCCAGCGGCGCGTCTTGGTCGCGTGCGTGCCCTGACGCTGGTTGGCGAGATACGCCTTCACCGCCTGGTGGAGCACCGGGAGGTTCACGGTGCCGTCGAACGTCGCCGCGGGGAGCGTCACGCGCTCCCGCGGGGTGCCGAGCGCCGTGTAGGCCGCCGCGTCGAAGTGGGTCGTGTCAGCCATCGGTTACCCCTGCTTGCGGACGAGGACGATCCCGTTGGTCGGGCCGGCGACGCTGCCGCGGATATAGATCAGGTTCCGCTCGGCATCGACCTTCTCGACGCGGAGGTTCGCCTGCGTGTGACGCGCCGCGCCGTAGTGGCCCGGCATCTTCTTGCCCTTGATGACGCGCGACGGATCGGTGCCCGGTCCGACCGAGCCCGGCCGACGGTGCTTGGTGTTGCCGTGCGTGTTCGGCCCACCGCCGATCCCGTAGCGCTTCACGACGCCCTGGAAGCCGCGCCCCTTCGTCGTGCCGGTCACCTTCACCATCTCCCCAACGGTGAAGATGTCGACCTTCACGACGTCCCCGATCGCGTACGTCGGGACCTCGGCGTCCTTCCCGGGCGCATCATCGAGCCGGAACGAGCGGAGGACCGCCGGCGCCGTGCCGAGCCCCGCCTTCGCGGCGTGCCCCAGCTCCGCCTTGGTCGCCCGACGCCCCTTCGGCGTGCGCTCCCCCTTCTTCGACTCGCGCGACGTCCGCTGCGCGCCGTAGCCGAGCTCCACGGACGCGAAACCTGCCTGCTCCGTCGTGACCACCTTGGTCACCGGATTCGGCGTGGCCTCCACCACCGTGCAGGGGATCTGCATCCCCGCCTCGTCAAAGATCTGGGTCATCCCCAGCTTCTTGCCAATGATTCCGATCATCGTTCTCTCGCTTGGTTAGTCACGGCCCGGAGCCACCGGAGTGTGGCGACCGTTGCGGCCGGAGGACTCTCAGGGTCAGGTCGCAGGGAGGAGGGGTCAGGACTCAGCGCATGCCGTTCCCGTCACCTGGTTCCTGCTACCTGGTCCCTGCCCCTATTCGACCTTGATCTCGACGTCCACGCCGGCCGGCAGGTCAAGCTTCGTCAGCGCGTCCACCGTCTGGGCGCGGGAATCGAGGATGTCGATCACCCGCTTATGCGTCTTGAGCTCGAACTGCTCCCGCGACTTCTTGTCGACGTGCGGCGACCGCAGGACGGTCCACCGGCGCGTCTTGGTGGGGAGCGGGATCGGACCGGAGACCTGCGCCCCCGTCTTCTCCGCGGTCCGCACGATGTCCGCCGAGGCCTGGTCGATCACCGCGTGATCGAATGCCTTGAGACGGATGCGAATACGTCCAGCCATGAGAGTCTCCACTCGGACCCGGTCCCGCGGGGCACTCGCCCCACGGGCCCGGCCCGTTCGTTGGTTACGCGAGGATCTTGGTCACCACGCCCGCACCGACGGTGCGGCCGCCCTCACGGATGGCGAAGCGGAGCTGCTCCTCCATCGCGATCGGGATGATGAGCTCGATCTTCATCTGCACGTTGTCGCCCGGCATCACCATCTCGGTGCCGGCCGGGAGCTCGATCGCCCCCGTCACGTCGGTCGTGCGGAAGTAGAACTGCGGGCGGTAGCCCTTGAAGAACGGCGTGTGACGGCCGCCCTCTTCCTTCGTGAGGACGTAGACCTCGGCCTCGAACTTCGTGTGCGGCTTGATCGAGCCGGGCTTGGCGAGCACCATGCCGCGCTCGATGTCCTTCTTGTCGATGCCGCGGAGGAGCAGGCCGACGTTGTCGCCGGCGAAGCCCTCGTCGAGGAGCTTGCGGAACATCTCGACGCCCGTGACGATCGTCTTCTTATCCGAGTTGTAGCCGACGAACTCGAGCTCCTCGCCGACCTTGCACTTGCCGCGCTCGATACGCCCCGTGGCGACCGTGCCGCGCCCCGTGATCGAGAAGACGTCCTCGACCGGGAGGAGGAAGGGCTTGTCGACCTCGCGGGTCGGCTCCGGGATGTACGTGTCGAGGGCGCTGTAGAGCTCCTCGATCTTCGCGATCCACTCCGGCTTGCCGGCGATCGCGTTCGACGCCGAGCCACGGATCACCGGGGCGTTGTCGCCGTCGTAGCCGTACTTGCTGAGGAGCTCGCGGACCTCGAGCTCGACGAGGTCGAGGAGCTCGGCGTCCTCGACGAGGTCGCACTTGTTCAGGAAGACCACGATCTTCGGCACGTTCACCTGGCGGGCCAGGAGGATGTGCTCGCGGGTCTGCGGCATCGGGCCGTCGACGGCCGACACCACGAGGATCGCGCCGTCCATCTGCGCGGCGCCCGTGATCATGTTCTTCACGTAGTCCGCGTGCCCGGGGCAGTCGACGTGCGCGTAGTGGCGCGCATCCGTCTCGTACTCCACGTGCGACGTGGCGATCGTGAGGATCTTGGTGGCGTCACGACGCCCCTGCGACTCGGAGGCCTTCGCGACCTCGTCGTAGGCGACGTACTTGGTGTTGCCGAACTTGTCCGCCGAGATCTTGGTCAGGGCGGCCGTGGTGGTCGTCTTGCCGTGGTCGACGTGACCGATCGTGCCGACGTTCACGTGCGGCTTATTCCGCTCGAACTTTGCCTTGGCCATGAGAGTGCGTCCTGAGGTGGTGTGTGGAACGGGTGGTGGGTGAGGTTACTTCTGCTTCGCGATGATCTCGTCGGCCTTCGCCTTCGGGACCTCTTCGTAATGCGAGAACTCCATCGAGTAGACCGCGCGGCCCTGCGTCATTGAACGCAGGCGGGTCGAGTAGCCGAACATCTCGCTCAGCGGCACGGTGGCGCCGATCACCTGCGCCTCGCCGCGCTGCGTCATGCCGCCGATCTTGCCGCGCCGCGCCGAGATGTCGCCGAGCACGTCGCCGAAGAACTGGTCGGGGCTAACGACCTCGACCTTCATCATCGGCTCGAGGATGATCGGCGTCGCCGCGCGCGCCGCATCCTTGATCGCCATCGAGCCCGCGATCTTGAACGCCATTTCGCTCGAGTCGACGTCGTGGTACGACCCGAAAATCAGCTCGACCTTCACGTCGACCATCGGATAGCCCGCGAGCACGCCGTTCTCGAGGGCCTCGCGGATCCCCTCTTCGACCGGCTTGATGTACTCGCGCGGGATGACGCCGCCCGAGATCT
Source organism: Gemmatimonadota bacterium (assembly GCA_016871895.1). GTDB lineage: Bacteria > Gemmatimonadota > Gemmatimonadetes > Gemmatimonadales > Gemmatimonadaceae > Pseudogemmatithrix. Next base: position 88,622 of record VHBO01000003.1, on the reverse strand, counting down.
TGTCCTCGAAGACGTAGCCCTGGCCGGGCTCCGCCGGCATCGCATTGATCACGACGTGGCCGTACTGGCCCTTGCCGCCCGACTGCCGGATGAACTTGCCCTCGACCTTGTCGACGCGGCGCTTGATCGTCTCACGGTAGGCAACCTGCGGCCGCCCGACGTTCGCCTCGACCTTGAACTCGCGCATCATACGGTCGACGATGATCTCGAGGTGGAGCTCGCCCATCCCGGAGATGATCGTCTGGCCGGTCTCCGCGTCGGTGTGCACGCGGAAGGTCGGGTCCTCCTCGGCGAGCTTGTTCAGCGCGATGCCCATCTTGTCCTGGTCGGCCTTGGTCTTCGGCTCGACCGCGACGTCGATGACGGGCGTCGGGAACTTCATCGCCTCGAGGATGATCGGACGCTCCTCGTCGGAGAGCGTGTCCCCGGTGCGGGTGTCCTTGAGGCCGATGGCGGCGGCGATGTCACCGGCGCGCACCTCCTCGATCTCCTCGCGCTTGTTCGCGTGCATCTGCAGCAGACGGCCGATGCGCTCGCGCTTGTCCTTGGTCGCGTTGTAGACGTGCGACCCGGCCTTCAGTACGCCGGAGTAGACGCGGAAGAAGGTCAGGCGGCCGACGAACGGGTCGGTCGCGACCTTGAACGCGAGCGCCGAGAACGGCGCGTCGTCGCTCACATCGCGCGTCTCGACGGTCGCGTCGTGCTGCGGCGCGTGGCCCTCGATCGCGGGGACGTCGGTCGGCGACGGGAGGAAGTCGATGACGGCGTCGAGGAGCGCCTGCACGCCCTTGTTCTTGAACGAAGCGCCGCAGAGGATCGGCACGAACTTCATCTGGATCGTCGCCGAGCGGATCGCCTGACGGATCTCGTCGACCGTGAGCTCTTCGCCCGCGAGGTACTTCTCGATCAGGACCTCGTCGTGCTCGACGACCATATCGATCAGCGCGCGACGCGCGGACTCGACGGCCTCGTGGAACTCGGCCGGGACGTCGACGACCTGGAAGGTCTTGCCGAGGGTCTCGTTGTCGAAGATGTACTGCTTGCGCTCGACGATGTCGATGTGGCCCGTGAAGAGCTCACCCGAGCCGACCGGGAGCTGGATCGGGAGCGCCTGCTTGGTGAGGCGATCACGGATCATCTCGACGCAGCGCTCGAAGTTCGCGCCGACGCGGTCCATCTTGTTCGAGAAGATCATGCGCGGGACCTTGTACCGGTCCGCCTGACGCCACACGGTCTCAGTCTGCGGCTCCACGCCGGCCACCGAGTCGAGCAGCGCGACCGCGCCGTCGAGCACGCGGAGGGAACGCTCCACCTCGACGGTGAAGTCCACGTGCCCCGGGGTGTCGATGATGTTGATGCGGTACTCCGGCCCCTCGCCCTTCTTGTCCGACTGGCCGTGCCGCATCCAGAAGCACGTGGTCGCGGCCGACGTGATCGTGATGCCGCGCTCCTGCTCCTGCTCCATCCAGTCCATCGTGGCCGCGCCGTCGTGGACCTCGCCGATCTTGTGCGACTTCCCCGTATAATAGAGGACGCGCTCAGTCGTCGTGGTCTTCCCGGCATCGATGTGCGCCATGATGCCGATGTTCCGGTAGTACTTCAGATCGGTCGTGCGTGCCATCGTCTCGGTATCGGTCGGGTACGGATTCAGTGATGTGGGTCCTGCCCTGCGCCCTGCCCACACGCTTCTCAGGTCCTGCTCTGCGCTACGCCCTGCCCGCCGGTTGGCGGCCCTGCCCCAACAAAAACGCGGCTGGACCAGGCATCCCCCCCACCAGCTGATCCGGGGGACCGGTCTCCATCCGCTCTCGCCGGGTACAGCCGCCACTCCTGCGCGGCTGGGGACCCACGGCGCGCCGGGTGTCAGCGCCAACACCACCCGACGTCGAATTGTCCTGCGGGCTTTTCGGGAACCGCGGCGCCGGGCACCTGCCCAGGCGGGATCGGTCGGGCTGTCCACTCCCCCCGCGCGTCACTCGTGCCGACGTTGGCGGGCCCATCTGGCCGGGGCGCAGTTCCCCGGGGTGACCGTCTCACCGACTGCGTGGTCACCGTGCTGGGATGCGCCGACTGACGCCGATTCACCCCAGCCTGATAAAGGTAGTCTGTTCCAGCCGGCTGTCAACCGCCGAGCCAGAAGCTAAAGGCTGGAGGCTTAACACTTTGAGCCTCCAGCCTTCAGCCTACCAGCGGTAATGCGCGAACGCCTTGTTGGCCTCGGCCATCTTGTGCGTGTCCTCGCGCTTCTTGATCGCATTCCCCTCGCCCTTCGCCGCCGCCAGCGTCTCGGCGGCGAGCTTCTCCGCCATCGACTTCTCGTTACGGTCGCGCGAGTACGAGATCAACCACCGCATCGCCAGCGCGGTCCGACGGTCCGGACGGACCTCGACCGGCACCTGGTACGTCGCACCGCCGACGCGGCGCGACTTCACCTCAACGACCGGCTTCAGGTTCGACAGCGCCTGCTTGAAGACCGTCACCCCGGTCTGGCCCGACTTCGCCTCCACCACATCCATCGCCCCGTAGAAGATCCGCTCGGCGGTCGCCTTCTTGCCGGCGTACATGAGGACATTGATGAACTTGGAGACGGTCTGGCTGTCATAGCGCGCATCCGGGAGGATGGTGCGCTTCACGGCACTCTTACGGCGGCTCATTTACTTCTTCCCTCCAGCCGGGGCACCCGCCTTCGGCTTCTTGGTCCCGTACTTGGAGCGGCTCTTGTTACGCCCGTTCACGCCGGAGGCGTCGAGCTTGCCGCGCACGATGTGGTACCGCACCCCCGGAAGGTCCTTTACACGGCCACCGCGGATGAGCACGATCGAGTGCTCCTGCAGGTTGTGGCCTTCCCCCGGGATGTACGCCGTGACTTCGAAGCCATTCACGAGACGGACACGCGCCACCTTGCGCAGCGCTGAGTTCGGCTTCTTGGGGGTGGTGGTGTACACACGCGTGCACACGCCCCGCTTGAACGGATTCTCCTTCAGAGCCGGCGCCTTGTCCTTCTTCACCACGGTGCGGCGGCTCTGCCGGACGAGCTGATTAATCGTCGGCATTCAGTTTCTCGGTGTTCGTCCTTCTGCCTCTACGTGGATCGCCCGGACGGGCGGCACGGAACCAGAGCCCCGAAGAATAGACAACCGGGCGCCCCCGGTCAACGGCCGAAGAACCCGTCCACCGGCAGGGCGTCACGGGACCGGACCGATGCCTCCCACTCCCCGCAGCGATGCGCGATCCCGTTCGCATAGTACGACACCAACTCCCGCCCCCGGGGCAGGATCAGGTACCCCTCCCCCGCCCGCGAGAGCACCCGCCGCATCCGGAGCAGCCGATACGCCCGCTCGAAACTCTCAGCCACGCTCAGCGCCGGCTCGACGACCACCGCCCCCGCCTCTTCCAACGCCCCCCGCAGCGTCTCCACCCGGGCCAACAGCGCCGACCGGGACACATACTCGGCCTCGAAGGTCTGGAGCGCCGCACAGACCAGCGGGACGGCGGTCACCGGGACGAGCCGACCGACCTCCCCCATCATCCGATCGCAAAAGCGCTGGACCGCCGCCAACCGATCGGCCCGCGGACGCTCGAAGACGGGGACGTCCTCGGGGGAGACCGCGCCCGGCACCCCCGCCGACCCACCGGGGACCGCGTCGGCTACGGCGGACTCCGACGCCACCCACGCCGCGACCGAGACCGGCGCCCCGAGCACGACCGCCGCCCGGCCATACCGCTGCCATCGCCCGGTGGAGAGCCGGCCGAAGCTCGACGCTAGGTATGACACCACCTCGCCCACCTGATGCCACCGCGAGCTGCCAGCGCCCCCCTCGGTGACCCGGAGCTCCCGGAGCAGCGTCCGGTCCTCCAGCACCCGGTCGTAGTTGAGCCCCACCGGCACCACGTACATTCGGGATGCGAGCACGGGGTCCCGCGCCGCCCCGATGATGTAGTCGAGGAGCCCGATCTTCGAGGGCCGCAGCCGACCGTCCCGCGTGAGCCCCCCCTCGGGGAAGAGACCCTGCGTGACCCCGGCCGACGTCACCCGATGCACATAGCGCTCGAGGACGGTGTGATAGAGCGGCTCCCGATAGCGCCGACGGATGAAGTACGAGCCGAACGACTTGAACAAGTACTCGAGCGGGAAGACGCGCGCCCACTCCCCCACCGCCCAGGAGATCGCGACCTGGCCGGCGAGCGCATAGCTCGCCACGACGTAATCGGCGTTCGAGCGATGGTTCATCAGGTAGATCACGATCGCGTCGGGCGGGAGCGCCCGAGCCGCGCCCGGCGCGTGGTCGATGACCGTCACGCGGTACAGCACCCGGAGGAGCGCGGCGGCGGCGGTGTGCCCGACACCGCGATAGACCAGCGGGTTGAAGGTCGGGATGATCTCGTGGAGGTACCGGCGCACCGTCCGCCAGACCGCGACCTCGGCGAGCCCCTGCGCGGCCGCGTGCGTCTGCACGGCGGCGATCACCGCCGGATCCGCTTGGATCGCGGCGATCAGCGCCCGCTTCCCCGGATGCCGGCGCGCGCTCATCCCAGCCACCCTCGCACCAGACTCGGGATCACCCCGAGGGCGCCGAATCGCAGCAACCGACCGACGAGGCAGAGCCCGAGGAACCCAGGCAACGGGATCCGCACGATGCCCGCGGCGATGGCGGCCAGATGAAACGGCGGAACGCTCGTCACGGCGCTGACGCCGAGGAGTCCGTTTCCATAGCTCGGGTGGCGGGCGATCACGGCACGGGCGCGGGCGACCCCACGGACCGCGACACCCCAGCGAACCTTCTCCGCGTGGGTCCCGACCCAATACCAGGGGCACTTCGCCGCGACGTGGCCGATGGTGAAGGCGACGAGGAGGACGGCAGCGAGGCCCGAGGGCTCAAGAACGCCGATCGCCACCGCGGCCGCCTCGGCGAGGCCGACGGGGATGATCCCGACGGCGAAGCCGAGGCCGATCGCGGTGGCGATGGCGAGACCCGGCGCAGCCGGGTCGAACGACGGGATCAGGCCCCGTAGCCCGGCGGCACCTTCTCGTCAGCCGGGGACGACAGGGTCTTCTTGTAGCACCAGTAGGTGCCGCCCCAGACGAGGACCAGCGAGGCGATCATCGTGACCCAGCCCCCGGTGGTGAGCCCCACCTGAGCCGCGGCGACGGCGAGTGTGTCAGTCATCGGAAGCTCCTCAGTCGGTGGCGGGGGTAGTGTCATCGAGGTCGACGCCGGCCGCCCGGAGCCGGCGCGCGCCGACCCAGGTGACACCGACGAGGTAGACCACGATCGCGAGGATGGTGAGCAACGCGACCCGCGCCCCCGTCGTGGCGGTGGCGTTCGCGAGCTCCGCCTTGAACGACTGGAGGTTGAAGCCGATGAAGACGATCAGCAGGTACGCCGGCGCGATGTACTTCATCACGATCTTCACGAACGACGGGATCCGGATGGACGCCCCATCGTGGATCTCCTTCCAGCCGCGGTCGATGCCGAAGACCCACGCGAAGTAGATGATCTGCGCCATCGCGAGCAGGAAGATGCCGTAGGTGCCGACCCAGAAGTCCATCGTGTTCAGGAAGGTCCCACCCTTGCTGTACCAGAGGGTGAGGATCGCACCGACGGTGCCGATCGCGGCGATCGTCGAGGTCGACTTCCCGTGGCTCCACCCGGTGGCCTCCTTCAGGTGCGCGACCGCGGGCTGGTACATCGAGAGGGAGCTGGTGATCGCGGCGAGCCAGAGCACCAGGAACCAGAGCGCGCCCATGATGTTGCCGAAGCTCCCCATCTGCGCGAACACGACCGGGAGGGTGGCGAAGCCGAGCTTGAAGCTGCCACCGCCGACGGCGGTCTGCGTGCCGGCCATCCCGAGGAAGACCACGGCGGCGGTCAGGGTGATCATCCCGCCGAAGCCGACCTCGAAGAGCTCATTGGTGGCGCTGGCGGTGAGCCCGGAGAGCGCGACGTCGTCCTTCTTCTTCATGTAGCTGGCGTAGTTGATGATCACGCCGAAGCCGACGGAGAGCGAGAAGAAGATCTGCGAGGCGGCGGCGAGCCAGGTCTTGAAGTCGCCGAGCTTCTCGAAGTTCGGATTCCACATATAGCCGAGCCCGGCGAGCACGTTCCGGTCCGGGAACGCCGGGTCCGGGGTGCCGAGGGTCAGCACGCGGATGAGGACGATGAGGGCACAGACCGCCATCACCGGCATCGCGAAGGAGACGAACTTCTCGATCCCCTTGGAGAGCCCGCGGAAGACGAACCAGATGTTGATCGCGAAGACGACGGTCCAGGTCAGGAAGGTGTTGAGCCCCTGCCCGGAAAAGAGCGAGCCGTCGGCGGAGGCGCCCGTGAACGCGTCGTAGTAGTCGTTCGCGACCTTCGTTTGCATCTCGATCGACATCGACGGGTCGATCCCGATCCCGCCCGTCAGGTACTTGATGAAATACCCGAAGGTCCAGGTCTCGATGAACATGTAGTACGTCGAGACGCCGAGGGGGATGAGCACGCCGATGACGCCGAGATAGCGTGCGAGCGTCCCCTTCCCGATCACGCCCAAGATCATCGGCGCGGAGTGCAGCCCCTTCTTGCCGCCGTAGCGGCCCATCGACCACTCGGCCCACCCGATCGGGATGCCAAGCAGGAAGAGCGCGCAGAAATACGGGATGAGGAAGGCGCCGCCGCCGTTCTGGGCGGCCTGACCGGGAAAGCGGAGGAAGTTGCCGAGGCCGACGGCGGAACCCGCGACGGCGAGGATCACGCCGAGCTTCGAGCCCCACTCTTCCTTGTGTTCAGCCATGGGACGGTCCGGGGGTGGAGGTGAACGAACGCCGGAAGATGCACCGCCGGCCCAGGAGCCGCCACCGGCGTTCCGGGGCACGACGGTCGTGGATATACGAACGGGGGCGCGGACCGTTGGTCCGCGCCCCCGTCGTTTACCCGCGCCGGCCTATTCCTCGTCGGGGAGGGCGGCGGGGAGTTCCCCTTCGAGCTCCACCGGCAGCGCCAGGAAGCTATCGGGGAGGGCACCGAAGGCCCCGAACTCCAGGGTCGGCGGCGCCGGCGGCGGCTCGATGTCCATATCCACATCGGAGTACCGGTACATCCCGGTGCCGGCGGGGATGAGGTGCCCGATGATGATGTTCTCCTTGAGGCCGAGGAGGTCATCCTTAGCCCCGCGGATCGCGGCATCGGTGAGCACGCGGGTGGTCTCCTGGAACGACGCGGCCGAGATGAACGACTGGGTCGTGAGGGAGGCCTTCGTGATGCCGAGCAGGAGCGGCTCGGACTGCGCCGGCTTCTCCTTCTTCTTCTTGACCTTGTCGTTGGCGTCGCGGAAGACCGCCTTGTCGACGTTCTCGCCCTCGAGGAACTCGGTGTCCCCCGGCTCGGCGACGCGCACCTTCTGCAGCATCTGGCGGACGATGACGCCGATGTGCTTGTCGCTGATCTTCACGCCCTGCAGGCGGTACACCTCCTGCACCTCGTTCAGGAGGTATTCCTGGACGGCGCGCGGGCCCTTGATCCGCAGGATGTCGTGCGGATTGACGGGTCCCTCGCTCAGGCGGTCGCCGGCGCGCACGCGGTCGCCCTCGTGCACGCGGAGATGCTTGCCGGAGGCCACCTCGTACAGCTGCGGCTGCTGCGACTCGTCGACCGAGCCGTTGAGGTCGACCGGCTGGACGAAGATCTCGCGCTTGCCGCGCTTGATATCGCCGAAGCGGACGACGCCGTCGATCTCGGAGATGGTGGACGGATCCTTCGGCTTCCGCGCCTCGAAGAGCTCGGCGACGCGGGGGAGACCGCCGGTGATGTCGCGCGTCTTGTACGCCTCACGCGAGATCTTGGCGATGGTCTGGCCGGCGGCCACCTCGGCCTCGTCCTCGATGATGAGCTGGGCGCCCACCGGGATGACGAAGTCGCGGACCTTCTTCTCCTTCCCGCCCTTGGTCTGCCAGATCTCGATGTGCGGATGGAGCTTCTTCTCCCGGTCCTCGATGACGACGCGCTGGCGGAGGCCCGTGAGCTCATCGAGCTCCTCGGAGACCGTCTCCCCCTCGACGAGGTCGACGAAGCGGACCTCGCCGGCGACGTCGGCGATGATGGGGTTGGTGTACGGGTCCCACGTGAAGATCACCTGCTCCTTGACGACCGCCTCGCCGTCCTTGACCATCAGGACGGCGCCGAGCGGCACCGCGAGGCGGGCGATGACGGGGGCGTTCCGGTCGGCAGAGGCACGGACCGAGAGCTCCCCTTCGTACGAGGTGACGATCCGCTGCCCCTCGGGGTCGGTGACCGCGATGAGGCGATCGCTGAACTCGACGACGCCGGCCACCTTCGACTTGCGGGCCGTCTGTTCCGCGATACGGGCCGCGGTGCCGCCGATGTGGAAGGTGCGGAGCGTCAGCTGCGTGCCGGGCTCGCCGATCGACTGCGCGGCGATGATGCCGACCGCCTCGCCGATGTCGACCATCGCCATCGTGGCGAGGTTGCGGCCGTAGCACATCCGGCAGAGGCCGCGCTTGGCCTCGCAGGTGAGCACGGAGCGGATCTTGACGGTCTCGATCCCCGCCTCTTCGATCGCGAGGGCGACCTCCTCCGACATCATCTGGCCGGCCTCGACGAGGAGCTGCGGGCGCCCCGCCTCGTCCAACAGCTGCGGGTCGACGACATCCTCGGCCGCGACGACGCCGGTGAGCCGCTCGGCGAGCGGCTCGATGATGTCTTCACCCTCCTTCAGCGCCCCGATGTCGAGGCCCATCACCGTGCCGCAATCCTCCTCGGTGATCGTCACGTCCTGCGCGACGTCGCAGAGGCGGCGGGTCAGGTAGCCGGCGTCCGCGGTCTTCAGCGCCGTGTCCGCGAGGCCCTTCCGGGCGCCGTGGGTCGACGAGAAGTACTCGAGGACGGAGAGACCCTCGCGGAAGTTCGACTTGATGGGGTTCTCGATGATCTCCCCGATGCCGCCGGTGAGCTTCTTCTGCGGCTTGGCCATCAGGCCGCGCATCCCCGCGAGCTGGCGGATCTGGTCGCGCGACCCACGGGAGCCGGAGTCGAACATCATGAAGACGGTGTTGAAGCCCTGCTGGGACTCCCGCATCCGCTTCACCATCGCGTCGGCGATGTCGTTGTTGGCGTGCGTCCAGGTGTCGATGACCTTGTTGTAGCGCTCGCCGTTCGTGATGTTGCCGGTCTGGTACGCCTTCTGGAAGCGGGCGACGCGCGCCGTGGCCTCCTCGAGGAGCGTCTCCTTCTCGGCCGGGATCTCGAGGTCCTCGATGGCGATCGAGACGCCGCCGCGGGTGGCGTTCCGGAAGCCGAACTCCTTCAGACGGTCGAGGAACGCGACGGTGCCCGCGAGGCCGGCCTTCCGGTACGACTCGAAGACGAGCTCGCCGAGGACCTTCTTCTTCATCTCCCGATTCTGGAACGGGAGCTCCGGCGGGACGATGCCGTCAAACAGCACGCGGCCGGCGGTGGTGATCGCCCAGGCGCGGCCACCCTCGGCAGTGCGCGCGAGATAGCGGACCGCCGAGTGGATCTGGAGCTGGCCGAGGGCCAGCGCCATCTCGACCTCCGACGCGGCGCCGAAGGTGCGGAGCTTGGCCTGCGCCTTCGCGTCCTTGAGCAGCGCGTCGAAGCCCACCGGGGCCTTGGTCGCGACGTAGCAGCCAAGGACGATGTCCTGCGACGGCTCGGCGACCGGACGGCCGTCGGACGGCTTGAGGATGTTGTTCGACGAGAGCATCAGAACGCGCGCCTCGAGCTGCGCCTCATACGAGAGCGGCACGTGCACGGCCATCTGGTCGCCGTCGAAGTCGGCGTTGAACGCCGCGCAGACGAGCGGGTGGATGCGGATCGCCTTCCCCTCGACGAGCACCGGCTCGAACGCCTGGATGCCGAGGCGGTGGAGCGTCGGAGCGCGGTTGAGGAGCACCGGGTGGTCGCGGATGATCTCCTCGAGGATCTCGAACACCTCGGAGGACTCACGCTCCACGATCTTCTTGGCGCGCTTCACCGTCTCCGCGATGCCCTTGTCGACGAGCTTGTGGATGATGAAGGGCTTGAAGAGCTCCAGCGCCATCGCCTTCGGGAGGCCGCACTGGTGCAGCTTGAGCTCGGGGCCGACGACGATGACCGACCGGCCCGAGTAGTCCACGCGCTTGCCGAGGAGGTTCTGACGGAACCGCCCCTGCTTGCCCTTGAGCATATCGGAGAGCGACTTGAGCGGCCGCTTCCCGCGGCCGCGGATCGCCTTCGAGCGACGGCCGTTGTCGAAGAGCGCGTCGACCGCCTCCTGCAGCATCCGCTTCTCGTTCCGGAGGATGACCTCCGGCGCGCGATGCGAGATGAGCTTGGTGAGGCGGTTGTTGCGGTTGATGACGCGCCGATAGAGGTCGTTCAGGTCGGACGTCGCGAAGCGCCCGCCGTCGAGCGGCACGAGCGGCCGCAGGTCGGGGGGGATGACCGGGACGACGTCGAGGATCATCCACTCGGGCTGGTTGCGCAGCCCCTCGGCGTCCCCGGAGTTCCGGAAGGCGTCGACGATCTTGAGACGCTTCAGCAGCGCCTTCTTCTTGTGCTGCGAGGTCTCGACGAGGACCTCCGCGCGGAGCTGCTCGGAGACCTTGTCGACGTCGAGCCGCTTGAGGAGCTCACGGACCGCGGGCGCGCCGATATCGGCGAGGAACGCGGTGTCCCCCTCCGCCTTCGCCTTCTGCTTGAGCTGGAGGTACTGCTCCTCATCGAGCAGCTCGTTGACACGGACCTCCTGCTCGCCCGCGTCGATGACGACGTAGTTCGAGTAGTACACGACCTTCTCGAGGTCGCGCAGCGTCAGGTCGAGCAGGTTCCCCATCGGGCTGGGGAGGGTCTTGAAGAACCAGATGTGCGCGACGGGGACGGCGAGCTCGATGTGCCCCATCCGGTCGCGCCGCACCTTGCTGAGCGTCACCTCGACGCCGCAGCGGTCGCAGATCACGCCCCGATAGCGGATGCGCTTGTACTTCCCGCAGTGGCACTCCCAGTCCTTCACCGGGCCGAAGATCTTCTCGCAGAAGAGACCGTCCTTCTCCGGCTTGAAAGACCGGTAGTTGATCGTCTCCGGCTTGGTGACCTCGCCCCACGACCACCAGGTGCGGAGGCCGGCCATCTCCAGCCGCTCGCGCTCCTTCGGGTCGCGCGGCCCGCGGACCTCTTCGGGGGCCGCGATGCGGACGCGGATGTAATCGAAGGCGGAGGCCGCCTTCTCACGGGCGCTACGGAAATCGATCATCGGTTATTCCTCCCCGCCAAGGGCCGCGCCGCCTTCGGCGTTCGCGTCCATGGTCACGTGGATACCCAGGGCCTGCAGTTCCTTCACGAGCACGTTGAACGATTCCGGCGTGCCGGGCTCGGGCAGGTTCTGCCCCTTCACGATCGCCTCGTACACGCGCGACCGGCCGTTCACGTCGTCCGACTTCACCGTGAGGATCTCCTGCAGCGTGTGCGCGGCGCCGTACGCCTCGAGCGCCCACACTTCCATCTCACCGAAGCGCTGGCCACCGAACTGCGCCTTGCCCGCGAGCGGCTGCTGCGTGACGAGGCTGTACGGGCCGATGCTGCGGGCGTGGATCTTGTCGTCCACGAGGTGGCTGAGCTTGAGCATATACACCTCGCCGACGGTGACGGGGTTGGCGAAGCCCTCCCCGGTCCGCCCGTCGCGCAGGCGCACCTTCCCGCCCGGCAGCAGGCCGCCGGCCCGAATGAGCTCGACCGCCGCCGCGTCGACGTCGGCGTCGCTCTTCTTGCCGAGCATCGCCGCGAGCGCGGGGTGGCCCATCGCCTCGAGGAGCGCGGCGGCGTCGAGCCCGGCGCGCTTCTCGAGCTCCTTCAGCGCCTTCTTGAGCTCGGCCTTGGCGGCGGTGGACCCGCCCTCCGCGGCCAGCTCGGCCTCGTGGTGCGCGATGGCGTGACCGGTGGCCTCCGCCTCACGCGCCGCGAGCTCCTTCGCCGCGGCCACGAGATAGTCGAACACCCGCCCGCCGAGCGCCTTCGCCTCGGCGCTCATCCCACGGCCGGCGAGGTCATTGAGCGACGCGTCGTGGAGCAGCTCGACCTTCTCGCCCTCCTCCGGCGTCGGCCGCAGGTCGTCGAGCACCGCCCGGAGTTCGTCCGGGGTCGGCGCGGGGGTCGGCGCGGCGAGCCGCAGCGAGCGCCGGACCCACTCGAGGCCGGCGAGACGCAGTGAGAGACCGATCTCGCGCTCGCTCGCCCCCTGGAAGACCGGAGTCTTCGCGTAGAAGCCGAGGATCTTCGCGGCCCACCCGAGGTGGGTCTCGAGGATCTGCCCCACGTTCATGCGCGAAGGCACGCCGAGGGGATTGAGCACGATGTCGACCGGACGGCCATCGGGGAGGAACGGCATATCCTCCTCGGGGACGATGCGGGCGACGATACCCTTGTTGCCGTGGCGGCCGGCCATCTTGTCACCCACCGAGACCTTCCGCTTCTCGGCGAGGTAGACCTTGACCAGCTGAAGCACGCCCGGCGGGAGCTCGTCGGGCTGCAGGATGCGGTCGATCCGCTCCTCCGCGCGCTCCTCGATCTTCGCCTTCACCGCGTCCGCCGCGTCGATGATCGCGCGGATGGCGGTATTCGCCTTCTTGTCCTCGACCCGGAACGTCTTGAGGTCAAGCGTGATGAGCCGCAGGTCGCGGAGCATCGCCTCGGTCAGGACGGTCCCCGGGGCGATCGCCTCCTCCACCGTGCCGCTCTGGAGCGCGAGCGCGACCTTCTCGCCGACGAGGAGCGACTTGATCTCCGCGTCACGCGCGTCGTTCACGCGCACCTTCTCCTCGCCCTCGAGCCGGCGCACCTCACCGATGCGCTCGCCGCGATCCTTCTCGACGACCGCGTCCTCGACCCGCGAGAAGATCTTCACGTCGATGACCACGCCCTCGACGCCCGGCGGCACCTTGAGCGACGAGTCCTTCACGTCCTTCGCCTTCTCACCGAAGATCGCGGTGAGGAGCTTCTCCTCGGGGGAGAGCTCCGTCTCGCCCTTCGGCGTGATCTTGCCGACGAGGATGTCGCCCGGGCGCACGTGCGCGCCGATGCGGACGATGCCCCGCTCGTCGAGGTCGAGAAGCGCGTCCTCGGAGACGTTCGGGACCTCGCGCGTGATCTCCTCCTGGCCGCGCTTGGTGTCGCGGACGTGGAGCTCGTGCTCCTGGATGTGGATCGACGAGTAGACGTCGTCCTTGACCAGGCGCTCCGAGAGGACGATCGCGTCCTCGAAGTTGTGGCCGTACCAGGGCATGAAGGCGACGGTCACGTTCGAGCCGAGCGCGAGCTGGCCGAACTGCGTGCCGGAGCCGTCGGCGAGGACCTCGCCCGCCTTCACCCTCTGCCCGACGGCGACGAGCGGCCGCTGGTTGAGGGCGGTGTCCTGGTTGGTGCGGAGGTACTTGCGGAGCTTGTACCGATCCTGCTGGTAGAGGCCGGCGAGCGGCGTCTCGCCGTCACGGGCACGCCCGCGGCCGGCGTCGACGACGATCTCATCGGCGGTGACGCGCATCACGACACCCGCGCGCTTGGCGATCACCACCGCGCCGGAGTCGACCGCGACCTTCTCCTCGAGCCCGGTGCCGACGAACGGCGTCTGCGGGTTGAGGAGCGGCACGGCCTGCCGCTGCATGTTCGAGCCCATCAGCGCGCGGTTCGCGTCGTCGTGCTCGAGGAACGGGATCAGCGCCGCCGCGATCGAGACGAGCTGCTCGGGCGCGACGTCCATGAAGTCGATGCGAGACGGCGGGAGAAGCGGCACGTCCGCCTGCTGGCGGCAGAGCACCAGCTCATCCATAAAGCTGCCATCCGGGTTGAGCCGCGCGTTCGCCTGCGCGATGACGGCGTGCTCCTCGCGCGTGGCGTCGAGCCACGCGATCTCATTCGTGACCTTCCCACCCTTCACGATGCGATACGGAGTCTCGACGAAGCCGAGGTCGTTCACCCGCGCGAAGCAGGCGAGCGACGTGATGAGGCCGATGTTCGGGCCTTCCGGCGTCTCGATGGGGCACATCCGGCCGTACTGCGAGTAGTGCACGTCGCGGACCTCGAACCCCGCGCGCTCGCGGGTCAGGCCGCCCGGGCCGAGGGCCGAGAGGCGCCGCTTGTGCGTCAGCTCGGCGAGCGGGTTCGTCTGGTCCATGAACTGCGAGAGCTGCGACGAGCCGAAGAACGCCTGGATGACCGCCGAGACGGTGCGGGCGTTCACGAGGTCGTCGAGCGAGATCTTCTCGCTGTCCTGGTTGATCCCCATCCGCTCCTTGACCAACCGCGCCATGCGCGAGAGGCCGACGGAGAACTGATTGGCGATCAGCTCGCCGACCGAGCGGATGCGGCGGTTGCCGAGGTGGTCGATATCGTCGATCCCGCCACGCCCCTCGTGGAGTTCCACGAGATGGCGGACGATCGAGACGAAATCCTCGGTGGTGAGGACGGTCTGGCTCGCCGGGGTCCGGAGGCCGAGGCGCTGATTGATCTTGTAGCGGCCGACGCGGCCGAGGTCGTAGCGCTTCGGCGAGAAGAAGAGGCGCTCGAGCGCCTGCTTCGCCGTCTCCTTGTTCGGCGCGTCGCCAGGCCGGAGGAGCGAGTAGATCTGGCGCAGCGCCTCGTCCTCCGACTTCGTCGGGTCCTTGGCGAGCGTGTTGCGGACGAGCATGCTCTCGGCGCGGCCGGAGGCCACGAAGCAGCTCACGCGGGCGATCTCCGCCTTGCGGAGGCGCTTGACGAGGGTCACCGAGAGATTCTGGCCGGCATCGGCGAGGACCTCGCCGGTCTCGGCGTCGGTGACGTCCATCGCGAGGACGCGGGGCGTCGGACGCTCCTCGCGCTCGAACGCGTCGAGCTCGTCACGGAGGTCGACGGCTTGATAGGACGCGAAGACCTTGAGGCGGTCGATCTTCTGCCGGCGGAGGCGCTGGAAGACCTCCTCGGTCAGCTCGTCGCCCTCCTTCACGAGGAGGACCGCTTCGGCGCGCTCGCGCTCGGCGCGGGCCTTCTTCGTCTTCGCCTTCGGGGCGTCCTCGGCGGTCGCCTCGCCAGGGAGCTCCACGGCCTCGGCGATGATCGCGCCGATCACCTCGCGGTCACGCCCTTCCTTCCGCTTGGTGAGGTCGAGCTCGCGGACGCCGAAGAAGAGCCGATAGATGTCGGCGTTCGTCCCGTAGCCGAGGGCGCGGAGGAGCGCGGTGGCCGGGAACTTCTTCTTCTTGTCGATGTGGACGTAGACGACGTCGTGGATGTCGACGGTGAACTCGACCCACGAGCCGCGGAACGGGATGATGCGCGACGAGATGAGCCGCTGCCCGTTCGGGTGCGTGCTCTCCTCGAAGACGACGCCCGGCGAGCGGTGCAGCTGCGAGACGATGACGCGCTCGGCGCCATTGATCACGAAGGTCCCCAGCGCGGTGAGCAGCGGGAGCTCACCGAGGTAGACCTCCTTCTCGATCTGGTTCTTGACGCGCTTGCGCTTCTCGTCGGCGGGATCGGGCTCGAACACGGTGAGCACGAGGGTCGCCTTGAGGGGCGCCGAGTACGTCATATCGCGCTCGATGCACTCCTCGACCGAGTACTTCGGCTCGCCGAGGGTGTAGCGCTTGAACGCGAGCTCGAAGTTCTCGTGGACGTCGGTGATGGGGAACAGGTCTTTGAAGACCCGCTCGAGGCCCACGTCCTCGCGGTCGTGGGCGGCGGCGTCCAGCTGGAGGAGCGACTCGAAGGCACGCGTCTGGATGTCCAGGAGGTTCGGCATCTCCATGCCGACCTTGCGCTTGCCGAAGGAGATCTGGGTGATCATAGCGTCTCGGGGCTCACCGGGGAAACGGCGACAGACGCCCACGCCCCCGGTCGGCGGAGCCGACCGGGGCGGGGCGCACGGAACTGCGGGAGTGGTACGGGTGGAGCGTCAGATGCATCGGCGGGGTCGAGTGAGGGGGACGGTGATCCCGGTCGGCGCGTCCCCGGGATGGGGGGCGCCGACCGGGCGTCCGTGCCTCACTTGACCTCGACGACCGCGCCTTCGGCCTCGAGCTTCGCCTTCATGGCGTCGGCATCGGCCTTCGAGACGCCCGCCTTCAGCGTCTGCGGGGCGCCGTCGACCATATCCTTGGCCTCCTTGAGGCCGAGGCCGGTGAGCTCGCGGACCACCTTGATGACCTGGATCTTCTTCGAACCGGCGTCCTTGAGGACGACGTCGAACTCGGTCTTCTCCTCGGCGGCGGCGGCACCCGCGCCCGCGCCACCGGCCGGCGCGCCCGCGGCGACGGCCGCGATGGTCACATTGAACTTCGTCTTGAACGCCTCGATCAGCTCGGTGAGCTCGATGACCGACATACCGCCGATCGCGTCGAGGATCTCGTCCTTGCTCAGGGTCGTGTTCGCCATGGTACTGTCTCTCCGTAAAGGTCCCCCAGGGGATCCTGGGGCTGGTGAATCAGGCCGAAGCCTGGGGGATTCAGGTGGTGGATTCGAGCTGCGACTTCTTCGCCTCGAGGGCGAGCGCGAACATCATCAGCACGCTGTTGAACGTGCCGACGAGGATCGAGAGCGCCTCGTCGCGGGTCGGGAGGCTGGCCAGCTTCTTGACCATCGCCTCATCGATGACCGCGCCCTCGTACAGGCCGCCCTTCACCGTCGGCCGCGCGTCGTGCTCCTTCGCGAAGTCGGAGAGGAGCTTGGCCGCGGAGATCGGGTCCTTCGCGACCACGACGCCCGTGGGGCCCTTGAGGGTCTGGCCGGCGAGACCGGCCGCCTGCACCGCGCGCAGCGCGAGGGTGTTCTTGATGACGACGTACTCGACGCCCGCCTTCCGGAAGCGGCGACGCAGCTCCGTCATCGACTTCACGTTCAGCCCGGTGAAGTCCGTGTAGATCACCCCGTCGGCGCCGGCGATCTTCTGCTGCAGCTCGGCGACGAGCTGTTCCTTCTCGGCTCGCTTCATCGTCGGGTTACCGGTAGGGGGTGGTGTCGATCCGGACGCCGGGGCCCATCGTGCTGGACACGGCGACCGTGCGGACGTAGACGCCCTTCGCCGCGGCGGGCTTGGAGCGGATGATCTGGTCCATGAAGGCGGCGAAATTGCTCTCGAGGGCGTCGACGCCGAACGAGACTTTGCCGATCGCGGCCTGGACGTTGCCGGCCTTGTCGACGCGGAACTCGATCTTGCCCGCCTTCGACTCCTTGACCGCGCGGCCGACGTCGAACGTCACCGTGCCGGCCTTCGGGTTCGGCATCAGGCCGCGGGGGCCGAGGACGCGCCCGAGCTGGCCGACCTGACCCATCTGGTCCGGGGTGGCGATCATCACGTCGAAATCGGTCCAGCCGTCCTTCACCTTCTGGATGTACTCCTGCCCGACGAAATCGGCGCCGGCAGCCTCCGCTTCCTTCGCCTTCTCGCCGACGGCGATGACGAGGACGCGGACGCTCTTGCCGGTCCCGGCGGGAAGGACGACGGTGCCGCGCACGACCTGGTCGGCGTGCCGCGGGTCGACACCGAGGCGAACCGCCACCTCGATCGACTCGTCGAACTTCGCGAATGCGGCCGACTTCACCAGCTCGAGCGCCGCCTTGGGGGCGTACGCGGGCGCGGTGACCTTCTCGGCGGCAGCGCGGTACTTCTTGCCGTGGGTCTTCATGCCTTCACCTCCACGCCCATCGAACGGGCCGCGCCGGCGATCATCGCCATCGCGGACTCGAGCGAGTCGCAGTTGAGGTCGGGCATCTTGAGCTCGGCGATCTTCCGGACCTGCGCCTGGGTGATGGAGCCGACCTTGTTGCGGTTCGGCTGACCCGAGCCCTTCTCGATCCCGGCCTCGCGCTTGACGAGAAACGCCGCGGGGGGCGTCTTCAGGATGAACGAGAACGACTTGTCGGCAAAAATCGTGATCTCGACCGGGAGGATCGCATCTTGGCCCTGCGTCCGAGCGTTGAACTCTTTGCAGAACGCCATGATGTTGATCCCCTGCGGACCGAGCGCGGTGCCGACCGGCGGGGCCGGATTCGCCTTGCCTGCAGGAATCTGCAGCTTGACGAAACCGGTGACCTTCTTTGCCATCGTGTCCCCTCTTGGAACGTGAGGCGGCCTCGGGCGGCGTCCGGATGGACGCGCTGACGGGTGCCGCCGACTCCCACGGTGTATTTCACGTCGTCGTGGTCTCCGACGGTGCGCTCCTCGGCGTGGATCACACGCCTGCCCCGCGCAAGGGCGCTCTGCAACCTGCGTCCTGCTAGTGCCCCTTCAGCTGGAGGTAATCCAGCTCGACCGTGGTCGGCCGCCCGAAGAGCGACACCGACACGCGGACCTTGCCCTTGTCCGGCATCACGTCCTCGACCGTCCCGTTGAAGTCGGTGAACGGCCCGTCCGTAATCGCCACGGCCTGTCCGACGAGGAAGGGGATCTCCTCACGCGGTGCGGCCGTCTCCTCTTCGACCGCGATGCCCAGGAGGCGCCGCACTTCCTCGTCCCGCAGCGCCTGGGGCTCGCGCTCCTTATTCCCGACGAACTTGATGACGCCCTGGATGGCGTTGATCTCGTGGAGGGTATCCTCCCCGAGGACCATCTCGACGAGCACGTAGCCCGGATAGACCTTGCGCTCGACCGTCACCTTCTTGCCCTGCTTGATCTCCACCACCTGCTCGGTCGGGACGAGGGCCTGACGGAGCCGGCGCGCCTCGGCGGGCGCCCCATCCGCGTCGATCTTCCGCTGGATCAGCGACCGGACCTTGTTCTCATGGCCCGAGGTGGTCTGGATGGCGTACCAGCGATGCATCGCGCTCAGGCCCCGAAGAGGGACGGGATGAGCCGGACCAGGAGGCCCTGCAGCACCAGGTCGAGGACGCCGATGATGGCGCCCACGAAGAGGGAGAGCAGCACCACGCCGATGGCGAGCTGCTGCACCTGCGGCCGGTCAGGCCACGTCACCTTCCGCATCTCGGCGACCACGTCCTGATAGAACGCAATCAACCGGCGCGGGAGGCTCGGAGCCGGCGCCACCACCTCGTTCGCCATCCTACTTCGTCTCCTTGTGCACCACGTGCTTGTTGCACCGCGGGCAGAACTTCTTCCACTCGACGCGCTCCGGGTGCAGGCGCTTGTTCTTGGTCGTGAAGTAGTTGCGGTTCTTGCAGTCGTTGCACGCCAGGATGATCTTGTCGCGCGGCATGGCGGCTCTCTCGAGTCACAGGTTCACCGGCCCATCCTCCGTCGGACGAGCCAGGCCTCCCCGGCACCCGAAAGGGGCGCTAGGGAGGCAAGCCTCGTAACGTAGATGGGATGGGACCGCCGAGCAAGGGGCTCGGAGGGGCACCAGGCACCAGGGACCAGGGACCAGGGGCCGGGAACGGCGACGGGGGGAGGGCCGACCCGCGGCCACTCTCCCCGTCCACCTCAAGCACGCAACCGGGATCGAACCGGTGACCTCATCCTTACCAAGGATGTGCTCTACCGACTGAGCTATGCGTGCGGGTCCTGCAGACTTCTGGTCGGAGGGATTAGGGGCCAGGGGAACGCGCACCAGCGACCCGCTCCCTGACCACTCACCCCTTCAACCTCACAGAGCGGGAGACGGGGCTCGAACCCGCGACATCAAGCTTGGAAGGCTTGCGCTCTACCAGCTGAGCTACTCCCGCATCACTCGAGCATCACCCTCGCCCCGCCGCCTACGTCCTGCAAATGGTGGGGGAAGGATTCGAACCTTCGAAGGCATAAGCCGGCAGATTTACAGTCTGCTCCCGTTGGCCACTTGGGTACCCCACCCTGCTCCCCCGCCGACGGCTGCCCTGCCCCAGAGCCGACGGCGAGGATCGAACTCGCGACCGCCCGATTACAAATCGGGTGCTCTACCAGCTGAGCTACGTCGGCGACACCGAAGTCCAGCGCGAGCCTCGAAGAATAGCGGGACCACCCCGGGGGGTCAATCAGCGCACGAGCTTCCAGCGCGTCCCGCCGGCACCATCCTCGACCACGACCCCCCGCGCCTCCATCTCGCCCCGAATGGCATCGGCCGCGGCGAAGTCCCGGCGCGACCGCGCCTCGGCGCGCGCCACGAGCTGTGACTCGACCCACGCGGCGAGCTCCGCATCCGCCGCCGCGGGCTCCGGCACGAGGTCGAGCACCCCATCCACCGCGGCGAAGACCTCTCGGGCCCGCGCGAGCGCGAGCGCATCGCTCCCGCCCAGATCGAGCTCACGGTTGGCGGCCCGGACGAAGTCGAAAAGCGCCGCCACGGCGGCCGGCGCATCAAGATCGTCGGCCAGCGCCGCTCGGACGGCCACGAGGACCGCCTCCGCCGCCTCGGCCAGCCCCGCTGTCCCGCCCCGCGCCGCCGCCAGCCGATCGGCGAAGTCCCGCAGGCGACGCACCGCCTCCATCGACCCCTCGAGCGCCTCGCCCGCGAGGTTGAGTTGCTTCCGGTAATGGGTCGAGAAGACAAAGTGCCGGACCGCCGCGCCGCTGACACCATTGGCACGGAGGTCGGCGACGTTCTGCACGTTCCCCACGCGCTTCGCCATCTTCGCGCCGTCGGTGAGCAGGAACTCACCGTGACACCAGCAGCGGGCGAAGGGCTTCCCGGTCGCCGCCTCGCTCTGCGCGATCTCGTCCTCGTGGTGCGGGAAGACGAGGTCGACCGCGCCGGCGTGGATGTCGAGGGTCTCGCCGAGGAGCGCCATCGCCATCGCCGAGCACTCGAGATGCCACCCCGGGCGCCCGCGGCCCCACGGGGAATCCCAGGCCGCGGCACAGGCCTCGTCCTCGGGCTTCGCCGCCTTCCAGAGCGCGAAGTCCTGCGCGTTCTCCTTGGCGTAGTCATCCTGCGCGACCCGCGCGCCGGACTGGATCTCGCGCGTGTCGAGCCGCGACAACCGGCCGTAGGCCGGGAAGCGGTCGATCGCGAAATACACCGAGCCGTCCTCGGCCTGGTACGCGACCCCGTTGGAGATGAGGCGCTCGACGAGCGCGATCATCTCCGGGATGTACGCGGTCGCCCGCGGATAATGCTCCGCATCCTCGATGCGCAGGTACCGCCGATCGTCGTGGAACCCGGCGACGACAGGGTCGGTGACCTCGTGGATCGTCTTCCCCTGCGCGGCGGCGCGGACGATGATCTTGTCGTCGACGTCGGTGAGGTTCATCACCTGGATGACGCCCCAGCCGTGGAGGCGCACGGCGCGTCGCAACAGATCCTCAAAGAGGAAGGTGCGGAAGTTGCCGAGGTGGGCCGGGTTGTAGACGGTCGGGCCGCAGGTATAGAGGCGCACGGTCGTCCCGTCGGCGGGCGCGAAGGGCTCGACGGTGCGGGACATCGTGTTGTAGAGACGGAACGCCGACATAGTCGAAAGTTAGCCGGGACGCTCCACGACCTGCGACCCCCGCACCCCGACCCCGGCCTCGCGGCACCGCGCGAGGACCTGCTCGGGCGTGCGGCCGTCGAGCGGGATCCGCCATCGGCGCCCCGCCCGTCGCATCGAGGGGAGGGTCGCGACGAGGCGCCGCCACTGCGCCGGCGTCGCGGGGGCGACGTCGAGTTCCAGAAGTCGCGGCGTGACGAGACGCCCCGCCTCGAACCGGACGCGTCGCACCCCGCCCGGGGTACCGGTGGTGGTCGCGTTCGCGGTCGCGACCACAGGCGCCGCATCGCGGAGCGCGAGGAGGACGGCAGCACCCCCATCCGCGAGACCCTGGAGCAGCGCGACCGCCACCGGGAGATCCGCCAACGGTAGGGCCGCGAGCACGTCATCGGCGACGACAAGTCCGGGCCGGCTCAGTCGCGCCTGCGCGACGACCACACGGAAGGCATCGATCGGCGTCAGCGCGCCGAGTCGCTCGCGGGCCAGGCCGCGGAGCCCGACCCGGCGAAGGAGCGGGACGAATCGCGAGGGGGCGGCCCACCCGGGCTCGCGCCGCGCGACCTGCTCGGCGTGATGCCGCAGCGCCTCCCGAACGGTCAGCGCCCCGTACTCCCACGGGCGACCGCGCATCCGGTGCGGCCGCACCGCATCGGCCTGCGGCTCGCCGTCCCACCACACCTCCCCACGCGTCGGGGTGACGTCGCCCGCGGCGATCATCAGGAGCGTCGACTTCCCCGCGCCCGCCGGGCCCTCGACGCAGACGATCTCGCCCGCGCCGACCGCGAGATCGACCCCATCGAGCGCGTCGATCGGCGAACGCTCACCGAATGGGTCGGACCAGCGACGTCCGATGCCGGCGCAGCGGAGCCGCGGGGGGATCGGTCCGCTGGGCGGTGCCTGGCGTGGAGCGGAGCGTGGCGCGGCGAGCGATGCGGCGATCGGTGTGGCGAGCGGTGTGGCGAGCGGTCTGGCTGGATCAATCATGGCCGCACGGTGCAGGGCCGATGCCGCACGCGCATCACCGCGCGACCGCGCGACTCACCCGGGCGGTGCGGGCCGGCGGCGGCGCGCGACGGGCCGCACCACCGCGGCGGTCGCGGCGTCACCGTAGACCCGTGCCACCAGCACGCGGCGAAGGAGCACCATCACGACCGCGAGGAGCGGCACGGCGACGACGAGCCCGACAGCACCGAGGAGCCGCCCGCCGATCAGCACCGCCATGATCGTGAGCACCGGCGGGATGTCGACCTTCCGATGCATCAGCAGCGGCACGATGAGATGACTGCCGACGAGATGAATCACCGTGCCCAGGATCAGCACGAGCACCGCCTGCATCCCGCCGTCGGGGCCGGGCAGCACGAAGAGCGCCGGCAGCACGGTCGAGACGAAGGTCCCGAAGAAGGGGACGATCGCGACGAGGCCAGTGAAGATGCCGAACGCGAGCGCGTACGGCACCTTGAGCGCCACGAGGCCGATCCAGGTCAGAAGCGCGAGGATGATCATCACGAGGAGCTGCGCGACGGTCCACGCGCGCAAGGTCTCCGCGATCGCGTCGAGCACCTCCTGCGTCGCAAGTCGGTGGCGCGGCGGCGTGAGGGAGACGATTAGATCGCGATACACCTGCGGATGGAGCGCGACGTACAACGCCATCACAAGGACGGCGATGAGATCGATGGCGAGCTGAAAGGTGCCGACGAGCCGCGGCAACAACGTCTCGCTCAGCTTCTGGAGCTCGGCGACCGCCATCCCGACGACGGCCTGATCGCCGGCCGGGAGCAGATCGCGGAGCCCCGGGATGCCCCCGATGACACGCTGCAGCGCGGCTTCCCACTGGGGGATGAGCACGGGCAACGCCGCGGCGATCTCACGCGATTGCTCCACCACGGGCGGCACGAGCAGCGCGGTGATTCCGACGAGCGCGGCCGTCGACGCGACCATCGTGATCACGAAGGCGGCCGGTCGCGACATCCCCGTCCGCTGACAGAGCAGGTCGGTCATCGCGGAGAGGTAGACCGCGGCGAGGACCGAGACGAAGAGCATCACGAGGAGATCGGCGACGGTCCCCGCGAGCCAGAGGCCGAGGACGACGGCGACGATGGCGGTGACGCCGGGGTGGAGCCGAACCCGCTGCAACGGACCGTCCGTCACGTCCTGCCTCCGACCGATGGGTGAGCCCTGCCCCACAAGGATACGCGGCGCGCGTGGGGCGCCGCGAGACGTCCGGCGGTTACCCGCGCTTGATCTGGGTGAGCCGCTCCTTCGCGAGCCGACGGCCGGTCGGCGTCTGGGCGAGCCCGCCGCCCGCGGTCTCGCGATAGCGCACATCCATGTCCCGGCCGATTTCCCCCATCGTGTCGATGACCTCGTCGGCGGGAATGGCAAAGGTGATCCCGGCCATCGCCATCTCGATCGCGGCGAGGGCGATGGCGGCGCCAGTCGCATTCCGGAAGACGCAGGGGAGCTCGACGAGCCCGCCGAGCGGATCGCAGACGAGGCCAAGGGTCCCCTGCTGGGCGAGCGCGACGGCGTGACCGGCCTGCGTCGGCGTGCCGCCGAGCATCTCGGTCGCGGCCCCGGCGGCCATCCCGGCGGCGGCACCGGTCTCCGCCTGACATCCGCCCTCCGCACCAGAGAGGGAGGCACGCTGCGCGACGACGGCGCCGATGAGTCCCGCGGTCGCAAGCGCGTCGACGAGCCGATCGTCATCGACGGCGTGTCGGGTCGCGAGGCCGAGGAGGACGCCGGGGAGCACGCCGGCGCCACCGGCAGTGGGCGCCGCGACGATCACACCCATCGCCGCGTTCACCTCTTGGACGGCGAGGGCTCGCATCAGCACCTCGCGGAAGACGGTGTCGGCGAGGGGACCGGCGGCTGCGGTGCGGAGCTTGGCGGCATCCCCGCCGACGAGCCCGGAGTTGGAGCGGAGGTCCCCGACGAGCCCACGGTCGACGGCGCCGCGCATCACCTCCAGGGCGCGCCGGAGCGCGTCCCGGATCTCTTCGACGGGGCGGCCCTGATCGCGCGCCTCGATCTCGAGGGCGACGGTCGCGAGCGTGGTGCCGCGCGACTCGGCTTCCCGGATGGCGTCCTGCAGTGCGTGATACATCAGCCCCCCACCTTCTCGATGCGGTGCACCCAGCGGACCCACGGGAGCGCCTTGATGTCGGCGAGGACGGCATCCGCGGTGGGATCGTCGACCTCGATGACCATGAACGCATCGCCGCCGCGGTGTTTCCGGGAGAGGCGGAGGGTCGCGATGTTCACGCCGTCGTCGCTGAGGAGCCCCGCGATGCGCGCGATGGACCCTCGGATGTCCTCGGCCACGAGGACGATCGCGTGGTGCGACCCATCGACCTCGACGGGATAGCCGTCGATCTCCGATACGCGGATGCGCCCGGCGCCGAGGGAGGCACCGACCATCACGTGCTGGCGGTGCTGGCGTGTGACGGTGAGTCGGACGGTGTTCGGATGCACCGCGGGCTCGTCGCCGAGCGTCGTCTTCGCGAAGCGGAAGTCGAGCCCCTCACGCTCCATGATCACGAGGGCGTCGCGGAGCCGTTCGTCGTCGGGCCGGAAGCCGAGGAGCCCGCCGACGATCGCTTTGTCGGTCCCGTGTCCCTCACCCGTCCGTGCGAAGGAGCCGTGCAACTCGATGAGCGCCTGCTCGGGGGTGCCGGCCACGAGGTCGCGGGCGATGCGGCCGAGGCGGCAGGCGCCGGCGGTGTGGCTGGAGGAGGGGCCCACCATCACGGGGCCGATGATGTCGAGGAGGGAGACCATATCGGGGCGTCCGGCTCAGGGGCGTTCGAGGAGACGACGCAGGTAGGCGCCGGTGTGTGACCCCGGCACCTGCGCGACCGCTTCGGGTGTGCCGGTGGCGACGATGGTGCCGCCACCGGTGCCGCCCTCGGGGCCAAGGTCGACGATCCAGTCCGCGGTCTTGATGACATCGAGGTTGTGCTCGATGACGAGGACGGTGTTGCCGCGGTCGACGAGGGTATGCAGCACCTCGAGGAGGACGCGCACATCCTCGAAGTGGAGCCCCGTGGTCGGCTCATCGAGGATGTAGAGCGTGCGCCCCGTGTCGCGCTTGCTGAGTTCGGTCGCGAGCTTCACGCGCTGCGCCTCACCGCCGGAGAGCGTGGTGGCGCTCTGCCCGAGGTGGATGTAGCCGAGCCCGACGTCCATCAGCGTGCGGAGCTTCTGGTGGATGCGCGGCTGATGCTCGAAGACGGCGAGGGCGTCCTCCACGGTGAGATCGAGGACCTCGGTGATG
Organism: Gemmatimonadota bacterium; assembly: GCA_016871895.1. Classification (GTDB taxonomy): domain Bacteria; phylum Gemmatimonadota; class Gemmatimonadetes; order Gemmatimonadales; family Gemmatimonadaceae; genus Pseudogemmatithrix. The sequence continues at coordinate 62,981 of VHBO01000003.1, read as the reverse complement.
CTCATCCCGCGGAACTTTACGTCGAGGGTCTCGCGGTTGTATCGCTTGCCGCGACACTGCTCGCACGGGACGTAGACGTCGGGGAGGAAGTGCATCTCGATCCGCATCACGCCATCGCCCTGACAGGTCTCGCACCGCCCGCCCTTCACGTTGAACGAGAAGCGGCCGGGGCCGTACCCCCGGAGCTTCGCCTCCGGCATCTCCGCGAAGAGGTCGCGGATCGGGGTGAAAAGGCCGGTGTAGGTGGCGGGGTTGGAGCGCGGCGTCCGGCCGATCGGCGCCTGATCGATGTCGATGACCTTGTCGAGATGCTCCAGCCCCGAGATCCGACGGTGCGCGGCGGGCATGACGCGCGCCCGGTAGAAGTGCCGCGCGAGCGCGCGCTGGAGGATGTCCTCGACGAGGGTGCTCTTCCCGGATCCGGAGACGCCGGTGACGGCGGCGAAGGTGCCGAGCGGGATCGTGACGTCGACGTCCTTCAGGTTGTGCGCGGTGGCGCCCTCGATGCGCAGCACACGCGCCGGGTCGACGGGGCGTCGACGGGCGGGCGTGGGGATGCTGCGCCGCCCGCTGAGATACTGCGCGGTGACGCTCCGCTCGACCGCCATCACCTCGGCGACGGTGCCGGCCGCGATGACCTCGCCCCCGTGCTTCCCCGCGCCCGGGCCGAGGTCGATGAGATGGTCGGCTTCGCGGATGGTCTCCTCGTCGTGCTCGACGACGAGGACGGTGTTGCCGAGGTCGCGCAGACGGTGGAGGGTGCCGAGGAGCCGGGCGTTGTCGCGCTGGTGGAGCCCGATGCTCGGCTCGTCGAGGATGTAGAGCACGCCGACGAGCCGGGAGCCGATCTGCGTCGCGAGGCGGATGCGCTGCGCCTCGCCGCCCGAGAGGGACTCGGCGGCGCGGTCGAGGGTCAGGTAGTCGAGCCCCACGTCGACGAGGAAGCGCAGCCGCTCGCGCACCTCCTTGAGGATCGGACCGGCGATGCCGGGATCGAGCCCCGGGCGTCCCGCCTCGCGGATCGGGACCGTCTCGGCGAAGGCGAGGGCCTCGCCGGCGGAGGCGGCGGTGAAGTCCGCGATGGTCCGACCGTGGATCGTGACGGCGAGTGACTCGGGCTTGAGCCGCGCGCCGACACACGTCGGGCACTCGGTAACGACCATATACGCGTCGAGGTCGGTGCGGATCGCGTCGGAGCCGGTCTCCTGATACCGCCGCTGTACGTTCGCGAGGATCCCCTCCCACTTCGCGCCGTCCTCGCCTTTCTGCTTCGAGCCGAAGAGGAGCTCGAACTTCACACGATCGGGGAGCTTCCCCCACGGCGTATTGAGCTCGAAGCGCAGGTGCTTTGCGAGCCCGGGGAGGATGACGCGCCGGAGCTCCCCGTCGGGTTCTCCCCACGGGAGGACGACCCCCTCGAGGATCGAGATCGAGGGATCCCCTAACACCAACTCCGCGCTCGCGGTGCGGGTGGTGCCCAACCCGGAGCAGGCCGGGCAGGCGCCAAACGGGGAGTTGAAGGAGAAGTGCCGCGGTTCGAGCTCCGGCATCGAGATGCCGCAGTCGGGGCAGCCATAGCGCTCGGAGAAGAGCTGCGTGGCGCCCCCTCCGTCGTGGCGCACCACCTGCGCGAGCCCGCTCGCGAGGCGGAGCGCCGTCTCGAGCGAGTCGGTGAGGCGCCCGCGGTCCTCGGCGCGCACGGTGAGGCGGTCGACGACGATGGCGACATCGTGATTCACGCGGCGGTTGAGCTTCGGCGGATCCGCGAGCTCGATGACGGCGCCGTCGACGATGGCGCGAACGAAGCCCCGCTTACGGGCGTCCTCGAAGAGGTCGCGGAACTCCCCCTTTCGACCGCGGACGAGCGGCGCGAGGACCTCGATGCGCGTCCCCTCGGGCCAGCCGAGGACGACATCGGCGATCTGCGACGGGGTCTGCCGCGCGACCCCACGACCACACTGCGGGCAGTGCGGGGTCCCGGCGCGCGCGTACAGGAGGCGGAGGTAGTCGTAGATCTCCGTAACCGTGCCGACCGTGGAGCGCGGGTTCGCCCCGGCGGTCTTCTGCTCGATGGAGATGGCGGGGGAGAGCCCCTCGATTACATCGACGTCGGGCTTCTCCATCAACCCCAGGAACTGCCGGGCGTAGGCGGAGAGCGACTCGACGTACCGGCGTTGGCCTTCGGCGAAGATCGTGTCGAACGCGAGGGAGGACTTCCCGCTACCGGAGAGGCCCGTGATGACCGTCAGGCGGTCGCGTGGGATCGTGACATCGATTCCCTTCAAGTTGTGTTCGCGCGCTCCGCGGACGATCAGCGAGTCACCGGGCATAGTCACCTAAGTTCAGGGGCCCCTCCCCTGAATGGAAGGGTCGGGGTCCACCGGAGCGTGCGGGGGGATCGCCGGACGGCGTCGGGTGGTGCCGCGGGGATAGATTGAGACATCGCGACTCCCGCGCCCTCGCCACCGTGACCGAGCGCCCCACCCCCCGTCCGTCCGACGATCCCGCCCAGCTCTCCTTCGGCATGCTCGAGGGGGCGTCGTTCCTGACGATGGAATCGTACGGGTCCGACGATGCGATCGTACTGACGACGGTGCGGGAGCCCCCCGTTTGTGGGGAGTGGTCGTACGACGACAGCGAGCTCGAGGATCCCCGGTTCGTCGCCGATCGCATCGACGGCGAGGACCGACCGACGACGGTCGCGGTGCCGGTGGAACCGATCCGCGTGGCGATCGACGCCGGCGCGCCTCGTCCGGCGCTAGAGGCGCCGACCGAACCGATCGCGCCGACCGTGGCACCGCCGGTCACGCCGGAATCATTGCGGCGCGCCCACGAGAGCGCGCCAGGCGACACCGCCGCCGCGCTGATGTGGGCGTCGCATCTCGAGCGCCGTGGCGACGCGCGCGATGCGCTCGCCGTCCTCGAGGCCGCGGAGGCCGCGGGGGCGGGGCGGGCCCTGATCCTCTGCGCCAAGGCGAGCGTGCTCGGGGCGCTGCAGCGCTACGCCGAGGCGGAGCGGCAGCTGCGCGATGCGGCAGGGCTCCGCGCGCCGGCGGCGGAGCTCGCGATTCAGACGGGCGTGCTCGCCTGTCGACGCGCTCGGTGGCGCGATGCCCTCGGGCCACTCCGGTCGGGCACCGCAGACGACCCGCACTCGGTGACCGGTCGTTACTTCCTTGGTGAGGCGCTGAATCAGACGGACGATCTCCGGGGCGCGCTGGAGGCGTACGAGGCGGCGTTGGCGATCGATCCGTCGCACTGGCGGGCGCTCAAGGGCATGGGGAAGGTGCTCGACCGACTCGGTCGTAGCACTGAGGCGGCGGCGTATCATCGCCGCGCCCGCGAGGCACAGGCCCGATGACAATCGACGACGCGGGCCGGCGACGGCGCCGGGTCTGTCGGACGCTGCTGGCGACGCTGGTGCTCCTCTCGTGGGGCAGCGGCGTGGGACTCGTCGCCGCGCGCGCCGCCGCGCGCTCAGATGCCGACCGGCTCGCTGAGGCGGCGCTCCGCCTCGCGCCGGGTACGACCTTCCTCGTTGTCGAGCAGGACGGGCACCCGATCGGCTACGCGTCCACGACAATCGACACGACGCGGAGCACGGTGCTCGTGACCGACCAGTTCACCGCGGACCTCCCCGTGGCGGGCCAGACGATCGCCGCAAGCGCGACCGCCGCGATCACCCTGTCGCGCGGGCTCGCCCTCCGGGGATTCGAAGTGCGCGTCGAGACCCCCGTGGCACCGATGCAGGCCGCGGGCCGGATGGAAGGGGACAGTGCGATCGTCTTCGCGATGGAGGCGCCCGGCCAGCCGACCGACTCGCAGCGGGTGCGCGTCCGCGGGCCGGTGGTGCTCCCCGCGCTGATCCCCGCCGTGGCCGTGCTGGTGCGTCCGCCCAAGGTGGGGGGACTCGTCACCCTCGCGAGCTTTGACCCGATGACGATGGCGGCGTCGACACTCCGACTCCGCATCGAGGCGGAATCGCTGTTCACGGTCGTCGACAGCGCGGCGTTCGACGCCACGACCTCGCGGTTCGTGCCGGCGCGCACCGACACCGTGCGCGCCTGGCGTTTCGCCAGCGCGGACGGGCCCGGCTTCACCGGATGGGTCGATGCCACGGGGCGCGTGGTCGAGGCGACACAGCCGGGCGGCATCACGCTGCGTCGCACCGCCTTCGAGCTCGCCTTCACCAACTGGCGGCGCGACCGCGTCGCCGCGGCCACGGCCCCGACGGGTGCCGCCGACGATCTGCGCCGTGCGACGGCGGTGAGCGCCGGCGTCGTCCCCGCGGCGGCGGCCTTCGATGCGCTCCGGGTGCGGGTCGGCGGGATCGACGTCGCCGGCTTCGCGCTCGACGGGGGACGCCAGCGCTTCACGGCGCCCTTCCTGGATGTCCGACGTGAGCCGCGTGCCGCGCTGCGGGCCGACTGGAGCCTCGCCGCGCCGCCGGCCGGGTTCCGTGCGACGCACGCGGAGACGCTGCGCGACGAACCCCTGCTGCAGGTCACCGATCCGGCGATCGTCGCGCTCGCGGTGCGAATCGCCGGGGATGCCCGGGACCCCGCGGTGGTCGCCGAACGGCTGACACGCTGGGTCTTCGACTCGCTCGAGAAGGCGGTGGCCGTGACGGTCCCCAGCGCGACGCAGGTTCTCCGCACGCGACGTGGCGACTGCAACGAGCACGCCCAGCTCTTCACCGCGCTCGCGCGGGCCGTCGGGCTCCCAGCGCGGATCGCGACGGGACTCACCTACGTCGATGGCCATTTCTACTATCACGCGTGGCCCGAGGTCTGGCTCCGCGACTGGGTCGCAGTCGACCCGACCTTCGGGCAGTTCCCGGCCGACGCGGCGCACCTGCGCTTCGTCGTTGGCGGGCTCGCGCGCCAGGTCGACCTGCTCCGCCTGATGGGCTCCCTCCAGCTCGAGGTCGTACCGAACCGATGATCGAACTCCACGCGGTCACGAAGCGCTACGGCGCGTTCACCGCGGTCGATGCGATCGACCTGCAGGTCCCGGCGGGCGAACTCTTCGGCCTCCTCGGCCCGAACGGCGCGGGGAAGACGACGACGCTCCGGATGCTCGCGGGGATCCTGCGCCCGACCGCGGGGACGATCCGCATCGCGGGCGTCGACCTCGCCGCGGATCCGGTGCGGGCGAAGGCCTCGCTCGGCTTCATCCCCGACCGGCCGTTCATCTACGAGAAGCTGACGGGGATGGAGTTCCTGCGCTTCGTCGCGGGGCTCTACGATCAGGAAGGGCCGGCGGTCGACCGGCGGGCGCAGGAGCTCCTCGCGCTCTTCGACCTCGAACCGTGGCGCGACGAGCTCGTCGAGAGCTATTCGCACGGGATGCGGCAGAAGCTGATCATCTCGAGCGCCCTCGTGCATCGACCGGCGGTCATCGTCGTCGACGAGCCGATGGTCGGGCTCGACCCCAAGGCGGCGCGCATCCTGAAGGACCTCTTCCGCGAGTACACGCGCCGCGGGCACACGATCATCTTCTCGACCCACACCCTCGAAGTGGCGGAATCGCTCTGCGACCGGCTCGCGATCATCGCCCAGGGGCGGATCCGGGCGATCGGGACGATGGCCGAGCTGCGCGCGCAGCAGGGGGCGGGCGGGCTGGAGGAGATCTTCCTCCGGCTCACCGGGGAGCAGGCGGCGCGCACCCTCGTGGACGTCCTCGATGCGTGAGGGCGCGGCCGTGCTGGCTATTCCTTCGCTCTCCGACGCCCCCGAGGTGTTGCCCGACGCACCGCTCGGGCTGCTCCTCCGCCCGAAGTGGCTCACCGCCCGCGCGCGCGCGACGCGGGGCGAGCGGGGGCGTGGCGCCCGCGCGGCGATCCTCAGCGGGACGGGACTGCTCTTCTGGGCGCTGATCTTCGGCGTCCTGCATCGCCTGCTCCAGTACTTCCGCCATGTCGAGGAGATCGGGCCGGTGCTCGCGGGGAAGCTCCTCGGGTTGCTCCTCGTCGGCTTCGGATCGATCCTGCTCCTCTCGAACGTGATCACCGCGCTCTCGAGCTTCTTTCTCGCGAAGGACCTCGACCTGCTCGTGGCGGCCCCGGTCGACTGGCTCCGCGTCTACGGCGCCAAGCTGCTGGAGACGCTCGTCGCCTCGAGCTGGATGGTGCTCCTCGTGGCGGTGCCGCTGCTCTCCGCTTACGGCGTGGTGTTCGATAGCGGCTGGCGCTTCGCGCTCCTCTGCGTGGCGGTCCTCCTACCCTACTTCGTCCTGCCGAGCGCCATCGGCGCGGCGGCGACGCTGCTCGTGGTGAACCTGTTCCCGGCCCGTCGGACGCGCGACATCCTCTCAGTGATCGCGGTCCTTTCGGCAGGGGCGCTCGTCCTCGTCATCCGACTGGTGCGCCCGGAGCGGCTCGCGCGGCCCGAGGGATTCCGCTCGCTCGTCGAGTTCGTCGCGGTGCTGCGGACGCCGAGTTCGCCGCTGCTGCCGAGCGAATGGGCGCAGCAGGTGCTGATGGGCCAGCTGACGGGGGAGCCGGCGTGGCTCCCGCTCTATCTCCTCTGGACCACCGCGGCGGCGGCGGTTGTCCTCGGGGCCCTGCTCCACCGCGGCACCTACCTCCGCGGCTACAGCAAGGCGCAGGAGGGGGGACAGCGTGTGGCGGGCCGGGCGCGGGGCCGCGGCCTCCTCCATCGGCTCCTCGGCCCGTGGGGCGTGCTCCGACGCGAACTGCTGCTGAAGGAGGTGCGCGTCTTCTTCCGCGACACCACGCAGTGGTCGCAGCTCATCCTGCTCGGCGTCCTCGTCGTGGTCTACGTCTACAACATCAAGTTCCTGCCGCTGCAGGGGGACGGCATCACCTTCTTCCTCCGCAACGTGGTGCCCTTCTTGAACCTCGTGCTGGCCGGATTCGTGCTCGCCTCGGTGGCGGCGCGCTTCCTCTTTCCGGCGGTCTCGCTCGAGGGGCGCACCCTCTGGTTGCTCAAGGCGAGCCCGCTGCGGATGCGGGATCTGCTCTGGTCGAAGTTCTGGGTGGGGACGTTGCCGCTGCTCGCGCTCGCCCTCGGGATCGTGGGCGTGACCGACTGGCTGCTGCAGGTGAGCCCGTTCATGATTGCCGTCTCGCTCGCGACGATCGCGCTGCTGACAGTGGCGCTCGCCGGCCTCGCGATCGCGATGGGGACACTCTTCCCGCAGTTCGAGACGGAGAATGCCGCGCAGATCCCGACCAGCTTCGGCGGGCTGTTGTATATGATGGCGTCGATCGCGCTGATCGCGATCGTGATCATCCTCGAGGCGCGCCCGGTCTACGGGTATCTCTCGGCGCAGGCGTTCGGCACGCCGGCGCCCGCCTGGTCGCTCGCGCCCTGGTTCGGCGCGGCCGCGCTCGTCTGCGTCCTTGCCACGATCGTCCCGCTCCGTATCGCCCTCACCCGGCTCGAGGCCGTCGAACGATGACCACCCGTATCACCGTCGCACACGAGACCGACATCCCGTCGCTGCTCTCGCTCAACAACCGGTATGCGGGGTCGGGGCTGACGCTCGCCCGCACCCCGGACTTCGCCGCGAACCATCTCGGGGATTATCGCGTGCTCCGTGACGCCAACGGCGGCATCCTTGGCTGCGTCGCCCTCGACGAGTACAGCCCGAGCGTTGCGGAGCTGATCTCGCTCGCGGTCGCGGCGGAGGCGCACGGCCTCGGGCACGGGCGCGCGCTGATCGAGGCAGCGGTGGCGCTCGCCGCGCGACGCGGCTACGCGACCCTCTTCGCCGTGTCGTATTCGGACGACCTCTTCCTGCACTGCGGCTTCGACCGGGTGCCGCTCAGCACGTATCCGGAGAAGATCGCGCGCTACCAGCAGGTGGATCGAACGGAGATCGAGGTCGGCGAGAAGCACTGCTTCGCGCGGCCACTTGTCCCCTGAACGCGCGCGGGGCCGGGACGCCACGGCGTCTCGGCCCCGTCGGATCGTGCACCGCGGTGCGTCAGCGGTGCATCAGACGGGCGGCCGCTGCCGGCGACGCTCGATGCGGACTTCCGCCTCCCCGCCCGGCGGGCCCTGACGCCAGACCTGCACGTCGACCTCTTCCCCATCCCGCCCGGGTGCCAGCGGTCGCATCGGCATCATCGGTGGCATCGGAGCCATCGGTGTCAGGCCGCGGGTGCCGCCGCGCATCGCACCCTGCCCCTGCCGCAATCCCGCGGCACGGCCTCTGGCAAACGCCCGGAGCTCTCGGAGCTTGCCGCGCTGGGCGTCGGTCAGGAGGCGCTCTGCCGCCGCCGTGGTGACGGAGTCCCGCTGCCGGAGCAGCGCCAGCTGCGGCTGCAGGCGCTGCCGCCCGGCGCGCAGTGAATCCGGGGCAACCGCCGCTAGCCGCCCGCCGCGCTCGGCAAGCATCCGCTCCATCACCGCTCGCTGCTCGGCGACGACGAGGCGCTCGATCGAGTCGAACTGCGCCACCTGACGCGGGGTGAGATCGAGCTGGCGGCGGAAGTTGAGCAGCCGCGTGACGCCAGCCTGGCGCGGGCGCCCAGCGGGACGTGCCCGCCCGCCCGGCCCGGCGGTGACGAACGTGTATGCCGCCGCGCCCGCCGGTCCGCCCTGGTTCGGGACCGCGAAGACCATCGCGCCGGGAGCGTCAGGGGGCATCACCGGCATCGGTGGCTGTGGACGCTGCGCGACGAGGGTGAACGGGACGAGCAGGAACGGGAGGGCGGCACGTGTGGTCGATCGGATCACAAGGACTCCTGTGGTGAGGGCGACGGCGCCGTACGGAGCATCTGACGCATCGACGACGCCGACGTTAATGCGATGGCGAGGGAAGGCGGAAGCCCCGTATCTTCCCGCTCCGCTTACTTTCGACCGATGACCACGTTCCACTCCCCCCCGCGCTTCCCGCGCGGCATCCGCTGCGCGAGCCGCAACGTCGGACTCAAGCCCGCCGCCAAGGACCTCACGCTCTTCGTCAGCGACGTCGACGCCGCCGCGGCGGCAGTGTTCACGCGCAACCATTTCCCGGGCGCGCCGATCATCCTCGGCCGCGAGACGATCCGCGGGGGCACGCTGCGGGCCATCATCGCGAACAGCAAGGTGAGCAACGTCGCGACCGGCGCCGCCGGCGTAGCGAACGCGCGTCGGATGGCCGCGGCCGCGGCGACGGAGCTCGGCACCCGCGCGGACCACGTGCTGGTGAGCTCCACCGGTGTCATCGGGGTCCCGCTCCCCATCGAGAAGATTGAGGCGGGGGTGGTCGGGATGGCCGCCGAGCTGCAGCTCGACCCGTTTGTCGGCGCCGAGGGGATCATGACGACCGACACGCACCCCAAGGCGCTCTCGGCGAGCGTCGGTGACGCGACGATCACCTGGGTGGCGAAGGGCTCGGGGATGATCGAGCCGAACATGGCGACGATGCTCGCGTACATCTTCACCGACGCGGCGATCGCGCCGGCAACGCTCGACGCGATGCTGCGTACCGCCATCGGCCGATCGTTCAACATGCTGAGCGTCGATACCGACACGAGCACGTCGGACACCTGCGCGATCCTCGCCAACGGACTCGCGGGCCCCGTCGACGAGGCGGCTTTCCTCGAGACGCTGACGGCCGGCTGCGTGCGGATGACGGAGATCCTCGGGCGCGACGGCGAGGGAGCGGAGCACCTGCTCCGGGTCCACGTGCGCGGCGCGCGCGACGACCGGGAGGCGCGGTTCATCGCGAAGGCGGTGCTGAACTCGCCGCTCGTGAAGACGATGGTCCACGGCGCCGACCCCAACGTCGGCCGGCTGCTGATGGCGGTCGGCAAGTGCTTCGACTGCACCGTCCGTCCCGCGTCGACCGACGCCTGGATCAACGGCCATCAGGTAGTGCGCGGCGGGGAGCGGCTCGCCTTCGAGGACGCGGTGGTGCGGGAGGCACTGACCGCGAAGGTCGTGGACCTCGAGATCGCGCTCGGCGTGGGCCCCGCGGAGGCGACGGCCTACGGCTGTGACCTCACGAAGGGCTACATCGAAGAGAATGCGAGCTACTACTCGAGCTGAGCGCGCGCGTCGGCGCGCCGCCACCACGCATAGACCGGTACCCCCGCCACGAGCATCAGCGTCCCGCGCAGCGCGTTAACGGGATTCGAGAGCACGGCCCCCGCGACGACGTATCCCGCGGCGACGATGAAGAGCCCCGTCGACCAGGGATGGAACGGTGCGAGGGCTGTTGCCGCCGCGGCGCGACGGCGGAAGACGAAGAGGGTGGCGGCGGTGGCGCCGAAGAAGATCCAATCGGCGAAGGTCACCCAGTCGAGCAGGTCGCCGTATCCGCCGGAGAGGACGAGCGCCCCGGACCAGAGCGCCTGCAGCGCGATCGCGGCCACGGGGGCGCGCGTCCGTGGATGCAACCGAGCAAGCGCCCGAAAGAAGACGCCGTCGCGGGCCATCGCTTGGTAGACCCGCGGGGTGACGAGGACCACGACATTCAGGAAGCCGGCAGTCGAGATGGTGATCCCGACGGCGATGAGTCCCCGGCCGAGGTCACCGACGGCGCGCCCCATCGCCTCCGCGGCGGGGGCACGGCTCGCGGCGAGCCCCTCGACGCCGAGCGCCCGGAGATACGCGAGGTTGGCAGAGAGGTACGCGACCGCCACGATCGACACGCCGAGGACAAGGGCGCGCGGCAGGTCGCGTCGAGGATCGACCATCTCCTCCGCGACGAAGTTCGTCTGCTGCCACCCGCCGTAGGCGAAGAGGACGGGGACGAGCGCGGTCGCGAGGGCCCGGAGTGTGTCGACGACGCCGTCGGGTGCGACCGTCGTGGGCACCGCGATCGCGGCACCGTCGGTGGTCGTCCCCCCGAGGCCCACGACCACGAGCATCGCGATGGCGGCGAGCTTCCCCACGGTGAACAGGTTCTGTAGCAGCACGCCCGGCGCGATCCCCATCGCATTGACGACGCTGACCCCCGCGACGAGGAGAAGGGCGAGCGGCTTCACCAGGGTGACCGGCAGACCCACGAGCGACCCGAGGTAGCTCGCACAGGTGACGGCGACGGCGGCGATCGCCCCGCTCGCGATCGCGAGGAGCAACGCCCAGCCGTAGAGGAAGGCGGGCAACGGCCCGAACGCCTCACGTAGATAGGCGTAGCCGCCGCCGACCGCGGGAAGCCGGGCCCCGAGTTCTGCGAAGATGAAGGCCCCGAGGACCGCGATCCCCGCCCCGAGTCCCCACGCGAGGAGGGTAAGGGGCGCGGTCCCTACGCGCTGCGCGACGACGGCGGGATTGAGAAAGACACCCGAGCCGATGATGCCACCCACGACCAGCAGCGTCGCAGACGGGAGCCCGAGACGACGCGCGTATCCCACGGGATCGGTCGACATCCCGGGAAGATGCACCGCCTCACGCCGCCTCGCGTCGCCTCACCGCCGCCTCACCGCCGCCTCGCGCGACACGCCGGGGTGCGCGTGCGTGGTCCGTGGCCCATCTTCCCGACGAGCGGATGCCACGCGGGCACCGCGATCGACGCGATGAATGGATCGAGGAGGCCGGGCACGGATGCGGATCGGGATGGAGGTGGCGGTCGTGGGTGGCGGGATCGCCGGGCTATCGGCCGCGTGGCGGCTGAGCGCACGGCATCGCGTGACCCTGCTCGAGCGCCACGCCGTTGCGGGGATGGACGCCCACTCCCTCGACCTCCCGCACGACGGTCGGACGCATCGCATCGACGTCCCGCTCCGCGTGATCTACGAGGGGTACTACCCGACGCTGATCCGCCTGTACGAATCGCTCGGCGTCCAGCTCGAGCGTACGAACTACGCCGGCTCGTTCAGCGTGCTGGGCGGCGAGACGTACTACCGCTATCGCAACTGGATCGTCGGCGGGCGCTCCGTGCCACTCCCCGCCCCGCCCTTCGGCGCCCGCGCGTGGCGCATCAACGCCGACCTGCTGCGCTTCTACCGCAAGGCACCGGCCGCGCTCGCCGCGCTCCGGGACGATGACGAACCGCTCGGTGCGTGGCTCGACCGGTCGAGGATCGGCGCCGACTTCGCAGACGGCTTCCTCATCCCGACCTTCGCAGCGGTCTGCACCTGCAGCACGACCGCGGTCCGCGCGTATCCCGCGCGCATCATTCTCGAGTACCTCACGCGCGGGCTCACCTTCGGTGGGGTGCGACGCGTCGTGCTCGGCACGAAGGAGGTGGTGCGGCGCCTGACGGAGCCGTTGGCCGAGGTGCGGTGCGGTGTAGCGGTCCGGACCATCGAGCCCGCGCCCGACGGCGTCCGGGTGCGCTGGGAGGGCGGGGCGCAGGTCTTCGACCACGTGGTCGTCGCGACGCAGGCGAATCAGGCGGTCGGGATGCTCGACGCGTCGTACCGCCGCGAACGGGAGGCGCTCGAGCGGTTCGGATACGAATCGAGCGAGGTCGTCGTGCACACCGACGACCGGCTCGCCCCGCGCGACCGTCGTCGCTGGGCCCCGGTGAACCTCATCTCGTCGCCGGAGCACGATAAACCGATGGCGACGATCTGGATGAACCGCGTGCAGCCAGCGCTCGCGTCAGGGCCGGCCGTCTTCCAGACCTGGAATCCGATCGTCGCGCCAATGGCGGAGCGGATCCACGCGCAGGCCCGCTTCGAGCGCCCCGTCGTGAACGGCGCGGCGCTCGTCGGGGCGCGGGAGATGGACCTGCTGCACGCGCAGCACGGACGACGCCTCTGGTTCTGTGGATCGTACCGCGGCCCGGGGATCCCCCTGCTCGAGAGCGCGGCCGCGACGGCCGCGCGGGTGACCGAGGCGATCGACCACCCGCACGGCGCCCGCTGAGCGGCACGCCCGAGCACCGACGGCCGCCCTTCCCCCCATCGACCGCGCGGCGCAGGATTCCTCCGACGCTCCACCCTCCACCCACCCGTCGCATGCCCTCGACCCGCCGCGCCCTCCTCATCGCCACCCTCGCCCTCCCCGGTCTCGCCGGTGCGCAGGGCTCCCGCCTCTACGCCGAGCTCGACCGTCGCGTCGACGCGGTGAACCCGCAGGTCGTCGCGTGGCGCCGTGACATCCACGCGAACCCGGAGCTCGGGATGCAGGAGGTCCGCACCGCGGCGCTCGTCGCGGCGCATCTGCGTAAGCTCGGGATCGAGGTGCGCACGGGCGTGGGCGGCACCGGCGTGGTGGGGATCCTCCGCGGCGGGCGCCCCGGGAAGGTCGTCGCGCTGCGCGCGGATATGGACGGGCTCCCCGTGACCGAGATGGTGGACCTCCCCTTCAAGTCGACGGTGCGGACGCAGTACAACGGGCAGGAAGTGGGGGTGATGCACGCCTGCGGGCACGACAACCACGTCGCGATCCTGATGGGCGCGGCGGAGGTGCTCGCGGGGATGAAGGCGCAGCTCCCCGGCACGGTCGTCTTCCTCTTCCAGCCGGCGGAGGAAGGGCCCGGCGGCGCCGAACCGATGATCGCCGCGGGGGCGATGGATGACCCGAAGGTGGACGCCGTCTTCGGCCTCCACGTCTGGCCGGGTCCGGCGGGGACGATCCAGGTCCGCGAGGGCGCGACGATGGCCGCGGCGAACTCGTTCAAGATCAAGGTGCGCGGGCGGCAGACCCACGGGGCGGTGCCGTGGGGCGGCGTCGATCCGATCGTCACGGGCGCGCAGATCGTGACGGGGTTGCAGACGGTGGTGAGCCGCCAGGTCAACATCACCGAGGTCCCGGCGATCGTCACCGTCGCGATGTTCCACGGCGGCGTGCGGAACAACATCATCCCCGACACCGCGATGCTCGAGGGGACGATCCGCACCTTCGGCGAGGCGCAGAAGCGGCTCGTCTTCGCCGCGGTGCAGCGGACGGCGGAACAGATCGCGCTCAGCGCCGGCGCGACGGCGGAGGTGGTGATCGACTCCGGCTACCCGGTGACCGCGAACGACGAGGCGCTGACCCAGCGGATGTTCCCCACGCTCGAGCGGGCGGTCGGGGCGACGAACGTCTCCCGCTCCCCGATGAACACGGGCGCGGAGGACTTCTCGTACTTCCAGCGGAAGGCCCCGGGGGTGTTCCTCTTCCTCGGCGTCAGCCCGCGCGGGGCGGACCCGCGCACGATCGCCCCGAACCACTCGCCCTATTTCTTCGCCGACGAGTCCGCGCTCCCGAACGGAGTGCGCGTGATGAGTTCGCTCGCGATCGACTACCTCACCGGGGCGACGCCCCGGATGTGAGTCAGGCGGCGAGCGCGGCGCCGCACCCGGTGCAGAACCGGGCCTGCGGCGCCTCGACCGCCGCGCCGCAGCGCAGGCAGCTCGCCAACAGGGTGCAGCCGCAGTCGGAACAGAAGAGGGCGTCCGACTCCGGACGCGGTCCGCAGGTCGCGCAGCTCGAGGCGCGCGCGCGGGCCCGGGCGATCATCGCCTCCACCGGGTCATTGCCGTCCAGGGTGACCGACGGGGTACCAGCGACGGGGGCCGAAGCCGCGCCCTCGCGCGCCCGTAACTCAGCCAGCGCGAGCGGCGCATAGCGCGCCCGCAGCGCGGCGTAATCCTCGTCGGAGAGCTTCCCGGTGGCCCGGTCGAACTCGATCTCCCGCAACGCCTCGATCCCACCGGCGACGGGCTCCGCGCCGGAGGGCTCCACGACATCGACCATCTCCGCCGCGTCGACGCCGCGCAGGAGCGGCAGCAGGACGTAGAGCAACGCCGCCACTGCGAGGCCACTGCCGACCAGAAGGGCGGTCATCGTCAGCTCTCGTCGCGCAGGGCGCGGTCGAGGCGTGCGAGCTCGTCAGCGCTGACGCCCGGAAGCGCGGCGGCGGCAACACCGCTCGGCGCCCGAGCTGCCGCGGTGGCCCGCGCCTCACGCGACCACTTCCGGAGCAGGAGCGTCAGCGCGACGGCGCCGGTGGCCATCGCGACGCCGGGCGCCAGATACCCCGCCCAGTTGAACCCCTCCTTCTTGGGCGCCGTGAGCGCGACCTCGCCATACGTGGAGACGAAGGCGTCGAGGATCTCCTCCGCGTCGTATCCCCCGGCGATGAGGCGCATCACGTCGCGATGCATCGCCGGCGAGACCTGACAGGTGAAGTCGGTCGTCCGACACGTGTAGATGTCGAGGATGCACCCGCACTGGCACTTGATACGATGCTCGAGCGCATCGCGCTCGGCCTCGCTGAGCTGCGGTGTCGCGCCGGGCTTGGGGTCGCGAAGGGTCGGACGGTACGCCCCCTGCTCCATCGGTGCGAAGTTCGCCGCGGGGGTCTCCTGCGCGCCGAGCGTGCGACGCGCGACGGCCACGAGGCTGACCGCGCCGGTGACGGCCCCGAGCCCGCGGAGCAGCGCCCGCCGCGGGATGGTGCGCCGCGCCCCGTCGACGTCCGGGGCAAGCGAGGTACCAATCGAGCGCGGGGCGTCCGCGGGCCCGTGGCTCACGACGCGGCCCCGACCGCCTGCGGCTCGAGCTCCGCGACGTACCCCACCTGTCGGCGGCGCCGATCGGCCGCGGGCCACATCACGATGAGCCCGCCGATCGCCATCAGCAGCCCGCCATTCCAGACCCAGACGACGAGCGGATTGAAGTTGATCCGCACCTCGGCGTCCTCGCGGATCGCGCCGGCGAGCACCACGTACACATCCTGCCGCTGCTGCGAGAGAACCCCGACCTCCGTCGACGGCTGGAAGGTCGGGGCGCCGCGAGAGTCCCGGTGCTGGCGCTTCTCGCTGGTGATCAGCGGGAGGCGGACACCGTCGACCTCGGGACGGAGCGCGAGGGTGAGGACGTCGCGATTCAGCGCCTTGAACTCCGAGAGCCCCTCGCTCGTGAAGGTCCAGCGCGTGCCGTAGGGATCAACGACGGTCGCCGACTCACCGGCCTTGAGCGTGAGGTCGTACTCCTTCTTGAACGCCATCCCCGCGAAGGCGGCGAAGAGGATGACGATCCCCGCGTGCACGATGTAGCCACCGTAGCGCCGCCGATTGCGCGCGACGAGCCGCGCGAAGGCCCGCGGGACCGACTCGTCGTACATCTTCCGCCGCGCGCCGACGCCCTTCCAGAACTCCTGGATGATCGTCCCCGCGACGAACCCCGCGAGGGTCCACGCGACGATGGGGGAGAGCTTGCGGATGCCGAGCACGAGGAGTGCCGCGCCCACGAGGAGCCCGAAGGCCGCCGGCCCCGCGAACTGGCGACGGATGTTCTCGACCGAGGCCTTCCGCCACGCGATGAGCGGGCCGATACCGGTGAGCGCGAGGAGGAGCAGCCCGAGCGGGACGTTGACCGCGTTGAAGAACGACTCGCCGACCGTGATCTTCGTGCCGCGGACCGCCTCGCTCAGGATCGGGAAGAGCGTCCCCCAGAGGACGCTGAACGCGATGCCGACGAGGACGAGGTTGTTGTAGAGGAAGGCGGCCTCGCGGCTGATCATCGCCTCGAGCTGCGCCTGCGCCTCAAGGTCGCGGAGCCGCGTGGAGACGAGGGCGATGGTCGCGAGGAGCGCAAGGACGAAGAAGGCCGCGAACCAGGCGCCGATCGCGCTCTGCGCGAAGGAGTGCACCGACTGGATGACGCCGGAGCGCGTGATGAAGGTGCCGAGGATGCTGAGCAGGAACGTCCCCACCACGAGGGTGACGTTCCACTTCCGGAGCATCCCGCGCTTCTCCTGGATCATGATCGAGTGGAGGAACGCCGTGCCGGTGAGCCAGGGGAGGAGCGAGGCGTTCTCGACCGGGTCCCACATCCAGTAGCCGCCCCAGCCGAGCTCGACGTACGCCCACCACATCCCCATCACGATCCCGAGCGTCAGGAAGACCCAGCTGACCAGCGACCACCGACGCACCGCGCCGAGCCACTCGGCGTCGAGCCGACGCGTGACGAGTGCGGCGATGGCGAAGGCGAACGGGATCGCCGTCGCGACGTAGCCGAGATAGAGCAACGGCGGGTGGATCGCCATCGCGGGGTTCTGCAGCTGCGGATTGAGACCGCGCCCATCGGCCGGCACCCAGTCGAGCCGTTCGAACGGATTCGACGCGAGCGCGGTGGCCATCACGAAGAAGAGTAGGACGGCAGCGTTGGTGCCGGTGACCCAGGGCATCAGCTCGCGGTTCCGCCCCCGGTTGCTCCAGGTGGCGAGCGCGGCGTAGCCGCCGAGGACGAGGCACCAGAAGAGGAGCGACCCCGCCTGCCCACCCCAGAAGGCGGAGATCTTGTAGATCGTCGGGAGATTCGCGCTCGTGAAGGAGGCCACGTAGCGCAACGAGAAGTCGCTCGTCAGCAACGCGGTCCAGAGGCCGGCGGAGGCGAGGACGACGAACCCGACACCCGCGTAGAGCCCCCGCTCACCGGACGCGACGAGCTCCGGGCGCCGGGTGACACCGCCGGCGAAACTGAGGGTGACGGACCACGCGCACATCAGCAGCGCGATCCACAGCGACAGCTCCCCGACGAGGATCATCGCGACGCGGTGTCGGTCGGCGCGGCGCCCGTGGCGCGGTACTGCTCGTGCACCTTCGCGGTGTCGTAGCCCTCGGGGGCGGCCTCATACCGGGAGGCGCACTTCGCGAGGAGCGTCGTCGCGCGGAAGACGCCATCGGCCCCGAGGCGGCCCTCGACGACGACGTCGACGGAGTCGCTGAAGGTGTCGGGGATGAGCCCCACGTACTCGACGCGGTAGGTGGCCTTTCCGTCGGTCATCTCGAAGGCGACGCGCTTGCCGCTCGAGTCACGCTCGACCGTGCCCGCGACGACACGGGCGCCGACCTTCACGCCGGTCTCCCGGAGCCCCGGGTCCTCGAGGACCTTGGCCTGCAGCTCTTCGGGGGTCAGGAAGTAGACGGCCGTGGCCTTGATGCTCCCCGCCATGAGCCAGCCGGCGGTGCCGAGCACGATGAGGCCGCCGATGAGGAACTTCGTCCGCGGATGCATAGCGGTAATATACCCGGCGGACCGGGCTCAGGGACGCGTCTGCCGGACCACCACCGCGCCGGTCGCCCCGCCGGCGATATCGGCAGCGAGGTCACGCCACGAGGGGTGCCCGCCGTGGTCGCGGTCCCAGAGCTCCTTCCCCGCGCCGACGACGAACGTGAGGACGCCGGCCCCGCGCGAGGCGGCGCGGTACTCGAGACCGCCGGAGCGCAGGGCGGCGTGGACCCCCATCTGGATCACCGCGGAGACGGCGAAGTGCGCGGCCTTGTCCCGACCGAACCAGGGGTCAGGGGGCCGCTCCGCGGGTGCGCCGAAGGCGAGGCGCACGAGCAAGATGGGGACGACGGGTTCCATCAGTCGGCGCGATCCCGGGCCCAGGCGACGGTGGCCCGAACGGCGCGTCGCCACCCGCCGAGCCCACGCCGCGCAGCGTTCCCGGCCGGCGCCGGCGCGAAGCGCGCGTACTCGTGCGCCGAGAGGAAGGCGCCGGCATCGGCCCAGACCCCGGCGGTGATCCCCGCGAGCCCGGCGGCGCCGAGTGCCGTCGTCTCAATCTCCGCGGGCCGCTCGACGTGAACCCCAAGGACGTCGGCCTGGAACTGCATCAACCAGTCGTTGCCGGTGGCGCCCCCATCGACGCGAAGGACGTCCAGCGGGGCGCCGCTGACGCCGCGCATCGTGTCGAGCACATCGGCGGTGCCGAAGGCCATCGCCTCGAGTGCGGCACGGACCAGATGCTCGCGCCGCGTCCCGCGGGTGAGCCCAACGATTGTGCCGCGCGCCTCCGGCTCCCACGCCGGTGCGCCGAGCCCGGTGAGCGCGGGGACGAAGTAGACGCCGTCGGTGGACTCGACGGCGCGCGCCATCCCCTCGCTCTCCGAGGCGACCGCGAGGAGGCCGAGCCCATCACGCAGCCATTGGACCGCCGCCCCCGCGACGAAGATCGCCGACTCGAGCGCATAGGCGGGCTGGCCCGCGGCGTCGCAGCCGAGGGTGGTGAGGATCCCCCGTCCGCCGACAGGGCGCTTCGCGCCGGTGTTGAGCAGGAGGAAGGCGCCGGTGCCGTAGGTGTTCTTCCCCTCCCCCGCCCGCCAGCACCCCTGCCCGAAGAGCGCCGCCTGCTGGTCGCCCGCGACCCCGAGGATCGGGAGCGCGACCCCGAGATGTTCCGCCGCGGCGACCCCGAAATCGCCCGCGGAGGGGCGGACCTCGGGGAGCAACGCGCGCGGGACTCCGAACAGCTCGAGGAGGGGCGGGCTCCACTCCCGCGCGTCGATGTCGTAGAGCATCGTGCGCGAGGCGTTCGTCGGGTCGGTCGCGTGCACCGCCCCGTCGGTGAGACGCCAGATCAGCCAGCTGTCGATCGTCCCCGCGCGGAGCCGCGTGACGTCGAGGCCACGTGGCGCGACGACCTCACGGAGGATCCATTCGAGCTTCGTCGCCGAGAAGTACGGGTCGGGGACGAGGCCGGTGAGCTGCTCGATGCGAGGGGCCCATCCGTCGGCACGGAGCGTCGCGCAGCGGGCAGCGGTGCGGCGGTCCTGCCAGACGATCGCGGGGGCGACGGGCTGCCCCGACACGGCGTCCCAGACCACGAGGGTCTCGCGCTGATTGGTGATCCCGATCGCCTCCGGGGTGACGCCGGCCATCGCGATCGCCGCACGCGCCGCCGCGAGGGTCGTCGACCAGATCTCCATCGGATCGTGCTCGACCCAGCCCGGCGACGGGAAGTGCTGGCCGAACTCCTGCTGTCCGCGTCCGAGGATGCGGCCATCGGCCGCGACGACGAGGGCGCGGGAGCTCGTCGTGCCCTGATCGAGGGCGAGGATGGTCCGGGGTCGGGTCATACGGGAGAACGTATAGATTGCACCGTCCACCGCCAGCCGCCCGGAGTCGGTCATGCCCGCGCCCTTCGCCTTCCTCCTCCTCGACGTCGCGGACCGCGTCGCGACGGTGACGATCCACCGGCCCGACAAGCTCAACGCGCTCAATGCGCAGGTGATCGACGAGCTCGACCGGATGTTCGCCGCGCTGGCGACGCGCGACGATGTCGGGGCGATCGTCCTCACCGGGTCGGGACGCGCCTTCGTGGCCGGGGCCGACATCGCGGAGATCGCC
The DNA here is from genome assembly GCA_016871895.1 of Gemmatimonadota bacterium. Lineage (GTDB taxonomy): Bacteria > Gemmatimonadota > Gemmatimonadetes > Gemmatimonadales > Gemmatimonadaceae > Pseudogemmatithrix. Next base: position 43,008 of record VHBO01000003.1, on the reverse strand, counting down.
GCCGCGGCAGCGACCCCCGCCGGACTCGCCGCCGTCTCGGCGCACGGCTCGGCGGTCTTCACGCGCATCGAGCGGCTCGCAAAGCCCGTGATCGCGGCGGTGAACGGCTTCGCGCTCGGCGGCGGCTGCGAGCTCGCGCTCGCCTGCCATCTCCGCGTGGCGAGCACGCACGCGAAGTTCGGGCTCCCCGAAGTGAAGCTCGGGTTGATCCCCGGATATGGTGGGACACAGCGCCTCCCGCGGCTCGTCGGGCAGGGGCGCGCGCTGCAGCTGATCCTCACCGGGGAGGCGATTGACGCGGAGACGGCGCACCGCATCGGGCTCGCCAACGAGGTCGTCGCTGGGGAGTTGCTCCTCGAGGCGGCACGGTCGCTCGCGAAGATGATGGTCGCGCAGGGGCCGCTCGCGCTCGCGCACGCGATCACCGCCGTGACCGCCGGGGCCGACCTCCCGCTGGACGCCGCGCTCGCATTCGAGGCCGAGCAGTTCGGCGCGGTGGGCCGGACGGAGGATATGCGCGAGGGGACGGCGGCCTTCCTCGCGAAGCGCGCTCCGGCGTTCCGCGGCGCGTGAGCGCGGCGGCCGCGTCCACCGCGCCTGGTGCGCCGCACGCGGCGCGGCTGGTGACGCTCGCCGTGCGCGACTTCCGCAATCTCGTGGCGGTGGATGCGCGGTTCCCCGACGACGGGGTCGTGGTGGTCGGCGAGAACGGCCACGGCAAGTCGAACCTCCTCGAGGCAATCGCTTATCTGCGGCTCCTGCGCTCCGTGCGTGGCGCGCGGGACCGCGATCTGATCCGGCACGGCGCGCCCGCGTTCCGCGTCGCCGCGACCGGCGCGGGGACGTCGGTGCAACGCGTGAGCGTCGGGGTGGATCGACAGGGGCGGAAGCGCGTGACCCTCGACGGCGCGGAGACGACGCGGCTCACCGAGGCGCTCGACGCGTTACCGTCGGTGACCTTCTCGCCGCGGGATGTGGACCTCGTCGCGGGGGGGCCGGGGGAGCGACGCCGGTACCTCGACATCACGCTCGCGCTGAGCGCGCCCGCGTATCTCGAGGCGCTCCGCCAGTATCGGGGCGCGCTCGCCCGCCGCAACGCCGCCCTGCGGGACGCGGTGCGGCGCGGTGCCGCCGCGGCCGGGGTCGCCGCGTGGGAACCCGCCCTGGCCCGGCACGGGGGGACGCTCGTGCGGGCGCGGCGCGCCTGGATCGACGCCGCCGCCGATCCCTTCGCCGCGCACTGCGCCGCGATCGGGGAACGGGGGCGCCCCACGCTGCGCTACGTCGGCCCCGCGGCGGAGGCGGAGGACCCCGAGGCGGCGATCGCCGAACAGCTCGAGCGGCAGCGTGAGACCGACGTCCGGCGCGGCCTGACGCAGGCCGGCCCGCACCGCGACGACCTCGGGATGGCGCTCGACGGCCACGATCTGCGGAGCGTCGGATCGGCGGGGCAGCATCGGACGGCGGCGATCGTGCTGCGGCTCCTCGAGGCGGCGACGCACCGCGACGCCACCGGCGTCACCCCCGTGCTCCTCCTCGACGACCCCTTCGCGGAGCTCGACCGGCATCGGACGGGGCGGATCCTCGCCCTCCTCGCCGCGCTCGGCCCCGGGCAGCATCTCGTCTGCGTCCCGCGGCCCGACGAGGTTCCGGCGCAGTACACACGGCTCGCGAGGTGGACGATCACCGACGGCGCGCTGAAGACGGGGGCGGCGTGACCGCGCGCGAGGGGTCGGGGGCGCCGCGTGGGATCCGTGAGGCGATGGCCGCGCTCCTGCGCGCGACCGGTCTCGATGCGCCGATCGCGCGCGCCGGCGTCCTCGCCGCGTGGGGCCCCGCCGTGGGCGCGCGGATCGCCGCCGTCACGGAGGCGCGGCTCCTCACGGCGGACGGGACCCTCGTGGTCGCGGTGAAGACGCACGCCTGGATGCAGGAGCTGACCCTGATGGAGCGCCAGCTCCTCGCGCGGCTCGCCGCGACGGCGCCCGAGCATCCGGTGGCGAAGATCCGCTGGGAGCTGATGCGCTGACCCGGGGCATTCCCGAGGGAAAATCGATTGATTTGGCCCTCGGGCGCGGGTAACGTTCGGGGTCGTGCCCCGCGGGCCTCCGCGCGCGGGCGCCCCCCTGCTCCCTCCCCGATCATGGCCAAGACGAACGACGCGACCGAGTCCTCCTACGACGCCTCCGGGATCCAAGTCCTCAAGGGGCTCGAGGCGGTCCGGAAGCGCCCCGGGATGTACATCGGCTCCACCTCGCACCGCGGGTTGCACCACCTCGTCTACGAGGTCGTCGACAACTCGATTGACGAGGCGCTCGCCGGGTACTGCGACACCGTGGCGGTGACGATCCACCCCGACGACTCGATCACGGTCGAGGACAACGGGCGCGGCATCCCGGTGGACATCCACCCCGTGGAGAAGCTCCCGGGCGTGGAGCTCGCGCTTACGGTCCTGCACGCCGGCGGCAAGTTCGACAAGAACACGTACAAGGTGTCGGGCGGCCTGCACGGCGTCGGCGTGTCCGTGGTGAATGCGCTCTCCGAGCGCCTGAAGGTGTGGGTGAAGCGCGAGGGGAAGGAGCACTATATGGACTTCGCGCGCGGCGACACGACGACGAAGCTCACCGTCCTGGGCACGGTGAAGGCGAAGGACACGGGGACGAAGGTCTGGTTCAAGCCCGACGTGCAGATCTTCACCGAGCTCGTGTACGACTACGCGACGCTCTCGACGCGCCTCCGCGAGCTCTCGTTCCTGAATAAGGGCGTGACGATCACGCTCACCGACGAGCGCGAAGGGCAGGCGCGGAGCGAGACCTTCCACGCCAAGGGCGGACTGAAGGAGTTCGTCGCCTTCATGAACGCCAAGGCGAAGCCGCTGCACCCTGAGATCCTCTACCTCGAGGCGGAGCGCGACGACGTCGGCATCGAGCTCGCGCTCCAGTACAACGACGGCTACAACGACAGCGTCCTCTCGTTCGTCAACAACATCAACACGCACGAGGGCGGGACGCACCTCACGGGCTTCAAGTCCGCCCTGACGAGCGTCATCAACAAGCACCTCGACAAGTCGTCGTTCGCCAAGAAGGACAAGGAGGTCAAGCTCTCCGGCGACGACGTCCGCGAGGGACTGACGGCGGTCCTCTCGGTGAAGGTCCGCGAGCCGCAGTTCGAGGGTCAGACGAAGACGAAGCTCGGCAACTCCGAGGTCGAGGGGACCGTGCGCGCCGTGGTGAACGAGTGGCTCGCGCCGTATCTCGAGGAGCACCCGCGCGTCGCGAACATTGTGCTCGAGAAGGCGCTCTCGGCGGCCCGCGCGCGCGAAGCGGCCCGCAAGGCGCGCGACCTCACCCGCAAGAAGTCGGCGCTCGACGTCGGCAACCTGCCCGGCAAGCTCGCCGACTGCTCCCTCTCCGATCCCGCGATGTGCGAGCTCTATCTGGTCGAGGGCGACTCGGCCGGCGGCTCCGCCAAGCAGGGACGCGACCGGATGTTCCAGGCGATCCTCCCGCTCCGCGGCAAGATCCTGAACGTCGAGAAGGCCCGGTTCGACAAGATCATCTCCAATGAGGAGATCCGCACGATCATCACGGCGATCGGCGCGGGGATCAAGGAGGAGTTCCAGCTCGACGGCGTCCGGTACCACAAGATCATCATCATGACGGACGCCGACGTCGACGGCGCGCACATCCGCACCCTCCTCCTGACCTTCTTCTTCCGCCAGATGCCCGAGCTGATCGACGCCGGGATGGTGTACATCGCGCAGCCGCCGCTCTTCCGCGTCGGGAAGGGGAAGGAGGAGTACTACGCCTACGATCTCGCGGAGCGTGACGCCATCGCGGCGCGGCTCGGCGAGGGGAAGGCGAATCTGATGGTGCAGCGCTACAAGGGTCTCGGCGAGATGAACCCCGACCAGCTTTGGAAGACGACGATGAACCCCGAGACGCGCACCATCCTCAAGGTGACGATGGACGACGCGTTCCAGGCGAATGAGATCTTCCAGACCCTGATGGGCGACGAGGTGGAGCCGCGCCGTGTCTTCATCGAGACCAACGCCAAGTTCGTGTCGAACCTCGACATCTGAGGCTGGGCGCCGGCACGGGGCGCGGTCTCGCCGGCGTTCCGCCAGCGCCTGACGCGCCGTCCCTTACGCCCGTCGGGGGGCGCACCGCCAGCGGTGCGCCCCCCGTTTACATTCCACCGGTCCGTGCCGGCGGTCGGCGTCAGCCCCGAACGACGTCGCGGCCGGTCGTCAGCTGCTGGCTGAACCAGAAGTGCGCCGCCGCGATCATCGCGAACGGTACGAACGACGCGGCGCTGAGGGTCAGATGGAGCGTCGGATCGATGCCCCCGGTGGAGACCGGACGCGTCACGAACACGAAGCCGAGCCAAGCCGCGAGGGCCCCGGCGCCGACTCCCTTCGCCCCGAGGGCGGCATACTTCTCGAATTGATCAGAGGTCATGGGATATCAATGTGCCACGGTCACGGGGAGTTCCTCCACCCCCGCCGCGGTCACCCGGTGGGAGATCAGGGGCCGGAGGGGCGGGGGCGCGTCGGCAAGCGAAACCGCCGAGGCGAGCTCGGCCGCGGCAGCGCCCGCCCCGGCCTCGTCGCGGGCGAGGATGGTCAGCAGCGGTTCGCCCGCGGTGACCCGGGCCCCAGGGCGCCGGTGCACGAGCACGCCAACAGCGGGATCCACGACATCGGTGGTCCGGGAGCGCCCACCACCAAGCGTGATGATCGCCGACCCCACCGCCCGTGGCTCGACCCGCTGCACGATGCCGTCCCGGTCGGCGGCGAGGACCCGGCGCACCGGCGCGGACGCCAGATGCGCCGCCGGGTCCTCCACGAGGCCCGCCGGCCCCCCCTGCGCCACGACGATCCGGCCGAACATCTCGAGCGCATCCCCCGAGTCGATCGCCCGCTCTGCCCGGGCACGCGCGGCCGTCGCGTCCGTCGTCAGCCCCGCCACGAGGAGCATCTCCGTCGCGAGGGCGAGTGTGACCTCGCGCACGTCGGCGGGGCCCTCCCCACAGAGCAGGGCGATCGATTCGGCGACCTCGACGGCGTTCCCGCAGGCGACGCCGAGCGGGGCGTTCATATCCGTGAGCAGCGCGACGGTGCGACAGCCGCGGCGCTCGCCGAGGGCGATCATCGTCCGCGCGAGCGCGAGCGAGTCCTCGAGGCGCGTGAGGAAGGCCCCCGCGCCGGTCGTGACATCGAGCACGAGCCCCGTGAGGTCCTCCGCGAGCTTCTTGCTCATGATGCTCGCGGCGATGAGCGGGATGGCCGGGACGGTCGCCGTCGCCCCGCGCAACGCGTAGAGCCGCTTGTCCGCGGGGGCGATTTCGTCCGTCTGCCCGATGAGGACCGCGCCGAGGCGTTCGAGCTGCGCGACGGCGCGGTCGCGCGGAAGGTCGGTGCGGAAGCCGGGAATCGCCTCGAGCTTGTCGAGCGTGCCCCCGGTATGGCCGAGCGCGCGGCCCGACATCATCGGAACGGCGACGCCGCAGGCCGCGACGAGCGGCGCGAGCACGAGCGACACCTTATCCCCGACCCCGCCGGTGGAGTGCTTGTCGACCCGAGGGCGCCCGAGGTGCGCGAGCGAGAGCCGGTCGCCGCTTTCGAGCATCGCGGCGGTGAGTCCCTCGGTCTCCGCGTCCTCCATCCCGCGGAAGTAGACGGCCATCGCCATCGCGGCCATCTGGTAATCAGGGATGTCACCGGCGGCGTAGCAGCGCATCAGCCCCGCCCACTCCTCCCGCGTCAGGGCGCCGCCGTCGCGCTTCCGCTCGATCAGGTCGGTCACGCGCATTGGCTCGCTCCGGGGACGGTGGCTAGAATGCGACGCAGCCCCGCGATGGCCGCGGGATGGGCGAACCGTGCGGGGGCGACCCCGGGCATACGAGACGAGGGAGCGATGCGGCGTCTGCTGGCGATGGGCATGCTGGGTGGGCTGGTCGGCTGGGGCGGCACCGCGCGGGCGCAGACGGGCACGGAGGTCGTGCCGCTGCTGCAGGCCGCCATCGCCGCGATCGACTCGGGGCAGTTCGCCCCCGCCGATCGGAGGACGCGCCTCTACGCCGCGGGGCAACGCCTCGCCGACTCCGCCGTCCGGCTCGCCCCGCGGAACGCCACCGCGCACGCGACGCGCGCGATCGCGCTCGGCCGCACCGCCCAGGCGCTCGGTGCTAAGGAGCGGACAGCGTACGCCACCGAGGTGCGCCGCGAGGTCCGAACCGCGCTCGCGCTCGACCCGAACAACGCCCCCGCGCTGCACGTGCTCGGGATGTGGCACGCGGAGATCCTCCGGCTGAACCCGGTCGCCCGGCTCGCCGCGAAGACGCTCCTCGGCGGCGCGGCGTTCGCCGAGGCCGACTGGGGCGAGGCGCAGCGCGCACTCGAACGGGCCGTGCAGCTCGAGCCCGACCGCATCACGCACCGACTCGACCTCGCCGGCGTCCTCGCCGACCGCGGCGATGCGGCAGGCGCGGCGGCCCAGTACGCGATGATCGCACGGGCGCCCGCACGCGAGTTCAACGACGCCGTGTACAAGCGCCTCGCCGCGGAGCGCGCGCGCCGGTGACCTCCCCCGCCGCGCGCGCCCTCGTCCTCCGCCGCGAACTGGAGCAGGCGGCGCACGCCTACTACGTGCTCGATCGCCCGTCGATGAGCGACGCGGCGTACGACCGGCTCTTCCGCGAGCTGCAGGCCCTCGAGCGAGACCACCCCGAGCTCCGCGATGCCGACTCCCCCACGAGCCGCGTCGGCGCGGTGGTGACGGAGAGCCATCTCGCGAAGCACGCGCACCTCGTCCCGATGGGGTCGCTCGACAACGCCTTCGACGAAGCCGAACTCGCCGAATGGGCGGCGCGGGTCCGGAAGCTCACCGGCGATGCCGTCGACGCCGACGGCTACTGTTGCGAACTCAAGATCGACGGCGCCGCGATCTCCCTCACTTATCGAGACGGCGTGCTGGAGACCGGGGCGACGCGCGGCAACGGGAGCGTCGGCGAGGACGTCACGGCGAACCTGCGCACCATCCCCGACGTCCCGCGCCACCTCGATGGGGCCGGGTGGCCCGCGCTGATCGAGATCCGCGGCGAGGTCTATATGACCTTCGACGGCTTCGAGCGGATGAACGCCGAGCGCGTCGCCGCCGGGGAGCCGGTCTTCGCGAACCCGCGGAACTCCGCCGCCGGCGCGCTGCGGCAGAAGGACCCGCAGGAGACGGCGCGGCGCCCGCTCCGATTCTTCGGGTACGCCTTCGCCGTCCCCGGCGCACCGGAGCTGCCGTTCCGCACGCAATGGGCGCTCTTGGACACGCTCGCGGGCTGGGGGATCCCCACCGCGCCGCACCGCCGACACACCTTCTCGCTCGAAGCGGTGCACGGCTGGGCACGCGACCTCGAAGCCACGGTACGCCCGGCGCTCCCCTTTGCGATCGATGGCGGCGTGGTGAAGGTCAACGCCCTGACGTTGCAGGGGGAACTCGGCGTGGTTGGTGGCCGTGTGCCGCGCTGGGCGATCGCCCGGAAGTTCGCCCCCGATCTCGCCGAGACGACGCTGCTCGACGTCGAGGTGCAGGTCGGGCGGACGGGCGCGCTGACGCCGCGCGCAGTGCTTGCCCCGGTCGAGGTCGGCGGCGCAACGATCACCTACGCGACGCTGCACAACTTCGACCTCATCGCCGAGAAGGACCTCCGCCTCGGCGACACCGTGCAGGTGAAGCGCGCGGGCGAGGTGATCCCGCAGGTGCTCGGTCCGGTGCCGGAGCGTCGCACCGGAGCGGAGCGCGCGGTCGAAGCGCCCACGCGGTGTCCCGCCTGCGAGACCCCCGTCGCGCGCGACGAGGCCGAGGTGGCGCTCTACTGCCCGAACGTCGCCTGCCCGGGACGTCGCCTGGAAGCGCTCGCGCACTTCACGAGCCGTGACGCGATGGATATCCGCGGCCTGAGTACCCAGCGCCTCGAACAGCTCGTGGCCGCGGGCCTCGTGACCGATGCGGCCGACCTCTACACGCTCAGCGCCGAGGCGATCGCCGGGCTCGACCGCCTCGGCGAGCGGAGCGCGGCGCAGCTCATCGCCGCGATCGATGCCTCGCGGGCGCAACCGCTCTCGCGGTTGCTCAACGCACTCGGCGTCCGGCACGTCGGCGCGGAGTCGGCGAAGCTGCTCGCGCGGCACTTCGGGACGATGGCGGCCCTCGTGGACGCCCCGGTCGAGGCCCTCGAGGCGCTCCACGGCGTCGGCGACACGATGGCCGCGGCGATCCACGACTGGGCGCACACCCCCGCGGTGCGCGACCTCGTGACGCGACTGCAGGCGGCCGGCGTCCGGATGGACGAGCCGCAGGCGGCGGGGAGTGGTGGTCCGCTCGCCGGTTTCAAGCTGGTACTCACGGGCACCTTCCCCACGCTCTCCCGCCACGACGCCACCGCCCGCATTGAGGCCGCCGGCGGGAAAGTCACCAGCGCCGTCTCGAAGGCCACCGACCTCGTCGTCGCCGGCGAGGAGGCGGGGAGCAAGCTCGAGAAGGCGCAACAGCTCGGCATCCCTGTGATCGATGAAGCCGAGCTGTTGCGTCGGCTTGGCGCCTGACCCCACCTCCTTCCACCGGCTTCCCGTGATGTCGTCACTCGATCCCTCCCTTGCCCCGCACGCTCCCGCGACCGTCCGCGCGCTGCGGCACGCCCTCATCCGCGACCTCGGCGACGGGTTCGCCGGCGCGCTGCAGGAGGCGGGGACGGCGAGCGGCGGCGGGGTGATGGACGCATTCGACGGCTGGTGCAGCGCGCGCGGTCTCGGACATCCCGAGGCCCTCGCGATCTCGCGCTTCCGCGCCGCGCTCACCGACTTCCTGGCCGAGTCCGAGTGGGGACGGGTGCGCTTCATCCCGCTTGGCGAGGCGGTGGTGGCCCTCGAGGCGGCGGATTGGGCGGAGGCGGAGGAGGCCCCTGCGCTGCGGCATCCCAGCTGCTTCTTCTCGGCGGGGATGCTCGCAGACCTCCTCGGGCGGGTCGCGGACGGACCGATGGCCTGCCTCGAGGTGACCTGTCGCGCCGCCGGCGATGCGGGGTGCCGATTCCTCCTGGGCAGCCCCGAGGTGCTGACGGCGGTGCACGAGCGGATCCTCGAGGGGAGCGGGCACGAGGCCGCGGTCCGCGCCGTCAGCTAAACGGCGTTGCTGCCCCTCCGGGCGACCGATAGCTTCCGTCGAGCGTCGCCCCCCCACCGCCCCGCCTGCAATGGCCTTCTGGGACCGCCTCTTCGGCGGCCGTTCTGACTCCGCACCCAGCCGGCAGCGCCTCGACTATCTGAACGAGGCGTTGGTGCTGGAGCGTCAAGGTGACTACGACGCGGCGGTGACCAGCTATCGGCTCGCGCTGCGGGAGCGACCCGACGATCTCCGCATCCTGCAGAATATGGCGATCGCGCTGAGCAAGATCGGGCGCATCGAGGAGGCGATCCGGTCGTACAAGAAGGCGGTCGACATCGACCCGACCGCGAGCGGCGCGCACTACGGGCTCGCCTTCCTGCTCGTCAAGCGCGGAGACGTCACGGGCGCGACTAAACACCTCGAGGCATTCCTCGCGCATCCCCCGGGCGGGGATGACGCCGACCGTTTCATCGGGCACGCGCGGGCGACGCTCGACCAGCTCCGCGGTGGCGATGCCGCTGCCCCGGTGGCCGGATGACCCCAGGAGCCTCGATCGCCGTCGTCAGCCAGAAGGGCGGCGTCGGGAAGACCACCACCGCCGTGAACGTCGCCGCCGCCTTCGCGCGGCGCGGGTTGAAGACCCTCCTCATCGACGTCGACCCGCAGGGCTCGGTGCGCTACGGCGCGGGGCTCCGTCCCGGGCACCCGATCCACGGCTTCGCCGACTACCTCGCGGGGACGCGCGCGCTGCGGGAGATCCTCCTGCCGACGGCGCTTCCCTGGTTGCGCGTGGTCCTCGCGGGGAGTGTCTCCGAGGCGCTCGATCATTCCGACTACCTGGTCCGCTTCGGAGAGACAGACCTACTCGCGCGTCTCGTCGCGGAGGCGAGTGATCGCTGCGACGTCGTGGTGCTCGACACGCCGCCAGGCCTGGGCCCTGTGACACGGGCAGCGCTGCAGGCAGCGGACCGGGTGCTCGTCCCGCTGCAGGCGGAACCGCTCGCGTTGCAGACCACGCCCCAGATCCTCCGCGGGGTGCAGGACATCGTCGCGACGCATCCGCGGCTCGTCTTCGACGGGATCCTGCTCACGATGTTCGAGGCCGGCAACCCGGCCTGCGAGACGACCGCGACCTACCTGCGACAAAAGGTGCCGGCGCACCTCCTCCTGGACCTCGTGATCCCCCGCAGCCCCGCGCTCGCCGAGGCGTTCGCCGCGGGCCAGCCGGCGGTGGTGCGCGCGCCCGCCGATCCTGCCGCGCAGGCGTACGTGAACCTTGCGATGCGGCTCGCGGCCCGCTTCGGCCGGTGACCGCGACGGCGCGTCGCGCGCGGCCCGTTGCGGTCGGGGCTCTCGCACTGGCCACGGCGTTGGTGACGTTGGTAGAGGGGTGCGGTGCCGTTGGCACCGAGCCCGGCGCGGTGCAGGCCCTCGACTTCACCGCCTTCCCGTATCCGGCGGTGGTCACGGGGGACTCGCTCCGCGATGCGTCCGGCCAGGTCGCGCCGCTCCGTGCCACCGCGTACGACGTCGACGGGCAGCCGATCGCGGACGCGCCGATCCGTTTCGTCTCTCCGGACACCGGCGTCACGATCGATTCCCTCGGCCGGCTACGCACGTCGCGTGGGCCGGGGTCCCTCCGTGTCTATGCCCTCGTCGACGGCCTGCAGAGCGCACCGCGCACCCTACTCGTGACGTCCGCGCCGGACACCGTCGTCGCCACGACCGGAACCCTCGCGACGCTTGCCTACGCGCTCCCCGACATCGCGGGAAACGTCTCGGGGGACCTCACCGTGGCGGTACGGAGCCTGACCAATGCTGCCGCACCGAACGTCACCGGGTGGCTCGTGCGCTGGCGTGCCGTCCACCGGGGCGACACCATCGCGATGGGCGACACCACCCTCGCCGTGTTGCAGTCGTCGAGCGGGCGTCGCTCGGCGCTCGACACGACGACGAGCACCGGGACCTCGACGCGGAGGCTCCGCGTCTTCGCCAACCGGCTACCGACGCCGACGGACTCCTTCACCGTGCTGGCCGAGGTGCGACGTGGCGGACTCGCGGTCCCCGGGAGCCCGGTCCGCTTCCTGGTGCGCGCCACACCCCCCGCACCGTAGCTGTCGACGCGTCCGCTCCGTGGCACCTAGGATGACGACGCTCTCGGGCGGCCCCGCCGTCCCCTTCTCGACGCTGACGGCGCTCTTCTTCGAGTCCGTCGAGCAGCACGACCGACCAGACGCGTATCAGGGCAAGCGCAACGGCGTCTGGCAGCCGGTCGCGCACTCGGAGGTACTCGAGCGCGCGCGACACCTCGCACTGGGCCTCGAGACGCTGGGCGTGGGACGGGGCGACCGCGTGGGGCTGATGTCGGAGAACCGTCCCGAGTGGGCGCTCGTCGACTGGGCCTGCCTCTGCAGCGGTGTCGTCGACGTGCCGATCTATCCGACGCTGCCGGCCGAGCAGATCATCCACCCGCTGAACGACGCGGGGGTCGTGGTGCTCTTCGTCTCGACGCCGGAGCAGGCGGCGAAGGCCGGGTCGGTGCGAGCGATTCTCAAGACCCTGCGAAGCATCGTCTCGTTCACCGACCCGGTCCCGCCCGGCGCGGACCACTCGCTCGCGGAACTCGAGGCCGCGGGCGCACGCCTGGACAGCCGCGAGCGCGCGGCGACGTGGAAGGCGCGCGCCCTCGCGATCGCGCCAGACGAGCTCGCGACGCTCATCTACACCTCCGGGACGACGGGGCTTCCCAAGGGGGTGATGCTCTCGCACGGGAACATCGCCTCCAATTGCGCGGCGCTCCGGCGGCAGCTCGACCTCCGCGCGGGGGATGTGGCGCTCAGCTTCCTCCCGCTCTCGCACATCCTCGAGCGGACGGGGGATTACGTCCTCTTCGCCGCCGGGGTGAGCATCGCGTACGCGGAGAGCACGGAGTCGATCAGCGCCAATATGGAGGAGCTCCGACCGCAGCTCGCGCTCTGCGTGCCGCGGCTCTTCGAGAAGATGTACGCCCGGATCGTCGAGGGCGCACTCGTCGCGGGTGGGCTGCGTGCCCACCTCTTCCGGTGGGCGCGCGGGGTCGGAGAGCGCGCGGTGATGACCCGTCTGCGCGGCGGAACCCCCAGCGGGCTCCTCGGCATCCAGTCCCGTCTCGCGGACCGACTCGTCTTCGCGCCGATCCGGTCCCGTCTCGGGGGACAGCTCCGGTTCCTGGTGTCTGGGGGGGCCCCGATCGCCCCGGCGATCAACACCTTCTTCCACGCGGCCGGTCTGCCAATCCTCGAGGGATATGGGCTCACGGAGACCTCGCCGGTCATCACGATGAACACCCTCGACGCTCTGCGCATCGGCGCCGTCGGCACGCCGATTCCCGGCGTCGAGGTGGCGATCGCCGACGATGGGGAGATCCTCACGCGCGGTCCACACGTGATGCAGGGCTACTACCAGCGGCCCGAGAACACCGCCAAGGTGATCGACGCGGAAGGGTGGCTCCACACCGGCGACATCGGCGTCGTCGAGGGCGGGTTCCTCCGCATCACCGACCGGGAGAAGGACATCATCGTGACCGCGGGCGGGAAGAACATCGCCCCGCAGCCGATCGAGAACCTCCTGAAGCTGAACCTCTTCATCTCGCAGGCCGTGATGCTGGGTGATGGCCGGCGGTACCCGATCGTGCTCGTGGTGCCGGACTGGACGCAGCTCGAGGCGTGGGCCACGCAACAACGGCTCGCGTGGGGCGCCCGATCCGAGCTCCTCGCGACGCCGGTGGTGGCGGAGAAGATCGCGCAGGAAGTGCAGCAGGCGTTGGCGGGGCTCGCGTCCTTCGAGATGCCGAAGCGGATCGGTCTCCTCGAGCACGAGCTCTCGGTCGAGCGCGGGGAGCTGACACCGAAGATGAGCGTGCGTCGCCGGGTGATCAGCCAGGCGTACGGGGAGCTGATCGAAGCGCTCTATGCTGAAGACTGAGGGCGGACTCAGCCTTCAGCTTCGCGCTTTCTTCAGCACCACCACGCCCCCGCCAACCCCCTCACGCTCGGCGACCCACTCTCGGTCATCGCGCGCGAGCACCCGCGTGCCCGCCGGCAGTTCTGTCCCGACTGACGCGACGATGCGCCCGCCGGTCGTGACGACCCGGGCGAGATCGTCGAGGAGTGCCGGCGGCATCGCCTCGACCGCCGCCGCCCGGAAGGTCGCGTCGGTGAACGGGATCGCCCGCGCGTCGTCGTGTGTCGCCGGCATCTTCAGGTGCTCCGCGCCGTGCAGCACCTCGAGGGTGTCCCGCACCTCTCGCGCCTCTCGCGCCGAGGCGAGCACCACCGCGTGGACCTCGTGCGACACCTCGAGCGCGGCCGCGAATCGGGCGTAGCGCCCCGCGAGAAGGACGGCGCCCCCGGGCCCATCGAGATGCAGCAACGCGACGAGCCGCTCGAGCGCGGCGGCCGCATCCTCGACCTCGGCGGGCGCGGCCGCATCGTCGCTGGCGGAGGCGGCATCGTCCGCGACGCTCGGGTCCGGTCGCCCTGCACGCGCTGCCCCCTCGGCGCCCGCCACACCCGCCACGACGAGCCCGTCCGGGAAGGTCAGCACGCCCGCAGTGATCCGCGCCTCGAGCCCACAGACAGCGCACCCGACGATCGCCCGACGCAGGTCGCGCGCCACGGTCTCCTGCGCGACGACGATGAGCGGGGTGGGGGCGTGCGCTCCGGGGCAGCGGAGCCGTTCGGCGAGCTCGAGACGCATCAGTGGAGTGGGACCGCTCAGCTCCGGGCCAGCCGGAGCTCCTCGACGTCCACGTGCGCCGGCCGCGTGACGACCCAAGCGACGGCGTCGGCGATGTCGCCGGCCTGCAACATCTCCGTGCGCGACGGCAAGCTGGGATTCTGCTCCGGGGCGTGCGCGTCCCAGAGCGCGGTGTCGGTCGCGGCAGGCGAGATCAGCGTCGCACGGACGCCGCTGCCGCGCGTCTCGGCGCGCAGCGTCTCGTGCACCGCGCGCACGGCGTGCTTCGACGCGCCGTAGAGCGCATTCCCGGGGAACACCACCCGGTCGGCCACCGACCCGATCGTCACGATGTCCCCGCTGCCACGCACCCGCATCGCGTGCAGGAAGGCGCGCGTGAGCCGGAGGGGCGCCGCGACATTCAGCGCGAGCGCCTCGTCGATGGCCGCATCCGGGGTCGCTTCGATCGCGCCGAGGGGAAAGCTCCCAGCGGCGTGGACGAGGATGTCGGGGGCGGCGCCGAGGGTGCGCGTGACCTCCTCCGCGAGCTGCGTCACCGCGGCGGGCACGGCGAGGTCGGCCGGATGGGCGGAAGCCCCGGGGCCGAGTGCTGCGGCGAGCGCGGCGAGCGGCTCCGCCCCGCGGGCGACGAGCAGTACGCGCGCCCCCTGCGCAGCGAGCGCGCGCGCCGATGCCTCGCCGATCCCGCGCGAGGCGCCGGTGACGAGGGCGCTCCGCCCGGCGAGCGGTCGACTCACCGCCGCGTCGTGTGCCCGTACGCGAGCCGCAGGAACTCGTCCCGCGTCTTCGCGTCGTCTTGGAAGCTGCCGCGCAGCGCCGAGGTGATCGTGCTCGATGCCTGCTTCTCGACGCCGCGCATCATCATGCACAGGTGCTCGGCCTCAATCACGACACCGACCCCCTCGGGGCGCAGCACCTCCTCGATCGCCTGCGCCACCTGCTCGGTCAGGCGCTCCTGCACCTGCAACCGGCGCGCGAATACCTCGACAATACGCGGCAGCTTGGAGAGCCCGACGATCTTCCCGTTCGGGATGTACGCGATGTGCACCCGACCGAAGAAGGGGAGCATATGATGCTCGCACATCGAGTAGAACTCGATGTCACGCACCATCACCATCGAGTGGTGCGCCTCCTCGAAGACCGCATCGCCGACCACGTCAGCGACGTCCATCGCGTAGCCGCGCGTGAGCCACGCCATCGCCTTCGCGACGCGCTCCGGCGTCTTGAGGAGTCCCTCGCGATCGGGGTCCTCCCCGATGAGCTCGAGCTCGCGGCGGATGAGGCCCTCGAACTCGGCCATCTTCTCGATGCGGATCGGCGGGGCGGCCTCGAACTGGTCGGAGCCGGTGATGGGCTTGGTGGGGTGGGCGATCATCTCAGCGACCATCGTATTCGACATATTGGTTCTCCGTCTCCCAGAGCTTCAGGCGGGCGAGCCGTGCGGGGGCGACGGCCGGCGCGAGCACGCGCCAGATAGCGAGCACGAAGTTCTCCGTGCTCGGGATGGTCCCGGCCATGAACGGGACGTCGAGATTCAGGTTCTTGTGGTCCACCACATCGACGATCTCGCGCGCCACGACCGCCTTCACGTCGCGGAGGTTCACCACGTAACCGGTGGTCGGGTCGACGGGGCCGTCGACGGTGACCTCGAGCGTATAGTTGTGTCCGTGCCAGTTCGGGTTGTTGCACTTCCCGAAGAGCCGCGCGTTGTCCGCCTCGCTCAGCGCGGGGTTCCAGACGCGATGGGCGCAGTTAAAGCGGACGATTCGGGTAATCTGGACGACGGACATGCGATGGGGTCGAGGGCGGACTAGATGAACCCCGCCCGCGCGGCGGTGGTTCCGACGGGGCGGGAACACCGAAGCCCCATCCGCTGGGGACGAGGCTTCGGCAAAGGGTGGAACGAAGCGAGGTTTTTGAAGCCCTGTCGAATGCATGAGGCCCTCACCCTACGTCCGTCTTCCCGGCGTCCGGGCATGGCGTCGGCAGAGATGTCGGATCCGCTTCGGAGGACTTATCGGCTCAAAAAGTGAATCGCCCCGTCCCGAGACGTATCTTTCGGGAAGGTAGGTCGCGTCCCGCGCACCGTCAATCCGATCCCTCCCGCCCCGCCCAGTCATGGATCTCCTGACCATCGCCGGCCTCGCCGCCCTCGTGCTCTGGGCTGCCGGCACCTTCGCCTTCGAGGCGCCCGGCATCATCCACGGGCTCCTCACGCTCGGGGTCTTCCTGCTGGTCCTCGGCGCCATCCGCCGCGCGAAGCCGCCGCAGCGCTAGGTCGCCCTCGCTCGCGCCGGGCTGAGCGGCACGGCGCACGGTCAGATCTCCCAGTTCGACAGCACGAGCCCCGCGCCCGCCGCGGGCTCTTCACATCCGCCGAGATGCATCCGGAGGTCGGTCCACCGGACGCGCGCCCCCGCCCCGACGAGCGCCGCGAAGGTCTCCCCGTATTCCCCTTGCACGCGCAGCGCGCCGCGCAACGCCCCACTCACCCGCGCCTGCGCCGCGACCGCCGCGGCGAGGCGCGGCACCTGACGGCGGTCGGCGAGCGCGACCTTCAGCACACGGATCTCCTCCAACGACCGACCCTCCACGAGCGGGACATCGTGGTAGAGCGCGAAGCCGTCGAGCCGGCCCGCGGCATCCTCGAACAGGAGGCAGTCCCCGATGCCGTGCGCCAGCGTCGCAGTGATCTCGCGCGCATAGTCGGCGCCCGGGCGGAGTCGGTCGAGGAGCGCGGTGCACGCCCTCAAGGCGTCTGCGCGCGCCGAGGGGGACCGCTGCCCGAGCCGCGCGGGGGGACCATCCCCCGTTGCCGCGGCGAGCGTGACCGTCACCGTGACGCGCCCGGGGAGGAACCCACGGCGGGCGTAGAAGCCGATGTTGTCCATCGTGCGCGGCATCGTCTCGAGCCCGATGATCGTGCACCCTGCCTCCCGGAGGTGCCGCACCGCCGCGGCCACGATCCGTCCGCCGACCCCCTGCCCCTGCAGATCCTCGCGCACCGCCAACGGCCCCATCCATCCCTCGCGACCGGAGACGTGCGCGAGGTTGAACGCCGCCAAGGCCCCCGTCTCGTCGCGCCACGCCATCGCGCCGTCCCCCGCCGCCTCGAAGGCGAAGCCCCAGACGCGCGGATGCAGCGGCGGCACGCGGACCCCGACCATCCCGTCGCGGCGATACCGCTCGCTGAACGCGTCGCTGAAGAGCGCATTCAGCTCCGACAACGGCACCGTGCTGAGCGGGACCGGTCCGGCGAGGCGCCGCGGTGCGACCGCTTTCACGCCAATCCCGCCGCGAGCGCTGCGACGCCATCGAACGCCTCCGCGTCGCCCGCGCCGCGCGTCGAGGTCGTGACGCTTGCCGCCCCGCTCCGGGGGTCGACGCCCACCGTGATGACGCGGTCGAGGCCGTCCTTCACCCCGTCGATGTGCGTGATCACGATCACCTGCTCGAACCGGTCCTCCATCGAGCGGAGCAGCGACACCACCGCCTGACGCCGCACGTCGTCGAGGGAACCGAAGACCTCGTCCAGCACGAGGAGCGAGAAGCGCTGCCCCGCGCGATCGGCGATCATCTGCGAGACGGCGAGCCGCAGCACGAGAAAGGCGAGATCCTCCTCGCCACCGGAGATCACGGGCTTCGGCACTCCCTCCTCGAGGAGCTGGATCCGGTATTTGTCGTCGAGGTCGAGTTCGGTGTAGCGCGCGTCGGTGAGGTCGCTGATCAGCCCCGAGGCGATCTCCGAGAGTTCCGGCCGCATCGCCGCATTGAGGTCGGTCCGGAGATCGCCGTAGACGCGGACGAGCTCTTCGTGCAGCCGGCGCTCGGCCTCCAGCCGCGCGGCGTGGGCCCGCTGCGCCTCGCCGGCCTCCAGCGCCGTCGCAGCGCGATCGACCTCGGCGGCGGCGGTAGCCCGCGCGAGCCGGGCGGTCGCGAGCCGTTGCTGCGCCTCGAGCACCGCGAGCCGCGCCGCCTCGTACGCCGCCTGCAGCGGCGCGTCGCCGTCAGACGGGAGCTGCAGTGCCGCCTCCTCCGCCCGGAGCGCCGCACGCCGCGCCTCGAGCTCACGCTGCCGCTCCGCGAGCGCCGCCTCCTCGCGCTCGATCGCCGGGAGCCGATCCGCTTGGGCGACGAGACGCGCGGCATCCCGCTCGAGCGGCACCAACGCCGCCAACTCCGACTCGAGCGCCTCGTGCCCGGCCGCGTCGTACCCCTCGGGGAGCTGACGCCGTTCCCCCTCGAGGGTGGTGAGGAGCGCCGTCTTGGTCGCGAGCTCTTGGGCGACCCCGCGGTGCTGACGCGCCGCGCCCTGCGCCTCGATGCGTGCCCGCTCGAGCGCAGCGAGCGCCTCCCCCTGCGCGCGGCGCGCCTCCTCTTGCGTGAGCAACGCTGCCGGCATCGGCTCGAGCTCGGCCGCGCGCTGACGGAAATAGGTCCCGTTGGATTCCAGCGCCGCCATCTGCGACTCCAGCACGTCGACGACGTCGGCGAGATGCGTGCCGAGCGGGCGCGTGCAGGTCGGGCAGGGGCTCGCGTCGCCGAGCGCGACGATCCGGTCGCGCTGCTCGCGAACCTCGAGGTACTGCGCGCGGAGCGCGCGTAGCTGCGCGTCGACGTCCTGCCGGTCGCGGACCCACCCGGTGCGGAGCCGTTCCGCCTCGCGCTCCACCTCACCGAGCGCGGTGCGTGCCGCCTCGAGCCGCGGCGTGAGCTCCCCTTCGGCGGCGGCCGCCGCCGCGAGGCGCGCCTGCTCCGCGCGCAACGCCGTCGCGTCGGCCTCGAGGATCGCGCGCTGCTCGTCGATCGCGCGCCGACGGGCCGCCGCCTCGCGAAGACGACGCTGCGCCTCGGTCCGTACGCGGACGTCGGGGAGCGCATCGAGCCGCGACCGGAGCGGCACAAGCGCCGCGACCGCCTCGACCGCCGCCGCGCGGTCCGCCGCGAGACGCGTCGACGCCGCGGCCTGCCCGAGTACTTCCCCATCCACTCCCGCGATCGCCCGCGCGATCCGCTCCCGCGTCTCGCGCGCCGCCTGCACCGCCGCCCAGCGCGGCGCGATCGCCTCGTGCGCCGCCGTCGCCGCGGTCCCTGCCACCGCCGCCGCATCGACGTCGGCCGACGCCCGATCACGCGCCGTGCGTGCCTCGGTCAGCTCGCGGGTCAGCGTCTCGGCATCGGGGAGCGCGCTCCGCACGCCGGCGAGCTCGGCGGCGAGCGCCTTCCGACGCTCCTCCGCCGCGTTCTGCGCCAGCCGCAGCCGCTCATAGCCGAGCACACGCGAGAGGAACTTCCCACGATCCGGAGCGCTCAGATTCTGCATGAGCGCAAGCTCCTTCTGCCCCGTGAAGTAGGTGTGCGAGAATTCGTCGCGCGTCATCCCGAGACGGCGGCCCACCATCTCGGTCACCGCACGCACCGAGTTCGCCACCGGCGCGTCCGCGCCGTCGAGATAGAGCTCCGCCGTCGTCAGCCCACGGAGGACCCGATACCGATGCCCCGCGAGCTCGAACTCGAGTTCGACACGCACCGGGGCACGCGCCGGGGCGCGGAGCGCACGGATCGTGTCGGAGCCGCCGCGCGCGGCGTGCGCCCCGAAGAGCGCCCAGACGATCGCCTCGAGGATGGTCGATTTCCCGGCGCCATTCGGGCCGATAATCCCCGTCAGCCCCCGTTCGAATTCGAGCGTGGTGTCGAGGTGCTGCCGGAAGTTCTGCAGTCGCAGACGGACGAGCCTCATCCCTCGCCCCCCGGGACCAGGCGGTCCCCCTCGTCTCGTTCAGCGTCCGCGAGATACCGGAGCCCCAGCGCCACGAGCGCCTCGCGCGGGACGTCGGCCGGGAGCGCGCGCGCGGCGAGCGCCGCCCGCAGCGCGTCGGTCAACGTCGGGCGGCGCGCGGGCGCACCTCCCGTGGCCTCGCGGCGCACCGACTCGGGTCGGCGCACGTCGAGATGGAAATGCAGCGCGCGCCGCTGGACCTCGCGGAGCGCGGCGTGGTCGAGTTCCCGCGCCACGTGCCGCGGGACGTCACGGAGGACGAGCCGCACGATCGCCCCGTCGATCCCACCCGGCACCCCGGCGACGGCCGCCGCGATGGCTCCATCGAGCTCGGTCGCCGTCTGGCCGGCCCCATCGACCGACGGGAGGTCGAGGAGCGGCCGCGTCGGGGTGAGGGGATGCACGGTGTGCGCGCCGGTGCGCAGATCGCGCTCGATCATCCCCTTCCCCGCGAGGCCCGCCGCGCGCTCCTCGCGCAGCTCTCCCCAGGGGTTCGTGCTCGTGTAGTCGAGGGAGCCGGCGTACCAGACGTGGTCCGCCACGCGCGTCGTCACGTGATAGTGCCCGAGCGCCACGTAGTCCCACCCCGCGCGCGTGACCTCGGCGACGGGGATCTGCGCCGCAGCACGATCCTCGCCCCCCGCCGCCGGGAGCACCCCCTGCACCTCGCCGTGGAGGACGAGGACGTTGTAGCGCGCCTCGGGGTCGGGGGCGAGGTCGACGCTCCCCGGAGGCAGATCGGGGACCGCGAGCACGGAGACGCCGAGCCGCGGGAACTGCAGCCGCCGCGGCGCGCGGTCCGCCACGAGGATCGGCGGCGCCCCGTCGGCGCGGGGCGCGAACCCCTGCTCGAAGAGCCGGAGGATGCACGCCGACTCCGTCGAGCGCGGCATGTCGTGGTTCCCCGCCGCGATCACGATCGGCGTCTCGGGGAGGCCGTGCACCAGTCGCCCGAACTGCCGGAAGGCGTGGAGGATCGCCGTGTTCGTGGGGCGCACCGTATGAAAGACGTCCCCCCCGATCACGATGAGGTCAGGGGCGAGCGCCAGGATGCGGTCCACCGCGCGCGCGAACGCCTGCGCGACGTCGGCTTCGCGCTGGTTGATTCCCATCGGCGTCTGCCGCTGGTACTGCCGGAAGCCGAGGTGGAGGTCGGAGAGGTGGAGGAGGCGCACGGGTCGGGAAATCTACCCGGGCACCCCGTCACCCGGTCCCATCACCCGGTCCCGTCACTCGGTCCCGCCACCCGACGCGGCCGGCTCAGCCGTACTCGTCGTCCGTGGCGGGGGTGCGGAGCGGGGCGGGCCCACGCCCGCCCACGACCTCGGGCGCGACGCGCTTCCGAAGCTGCTTCGAGAAGAAGGCGAGCACGTTATCCGGCCGCTTGAGGAGCGTGACGTTGCGCGCGCGGAGGATCGCCTCCTCATCATCTCCCGCCAGGGCGAGGACATCCTGCACCTGACCCACCGTGATCGAGGGATCAAGGCGACGGAGCGTCTTCGCCACCGCCATCTCGAGCGTCGGGACCTCCGCGGGCGGGAATTGCTCCACCCCCTCGCGCCCGGTGAGCACCGCGGGCCGCGGGAAGCGCACGAAGATCGGCTGTCCGAAGTGCGGATGCCGCACCATCAGCTGCCCCTTCTCCAGCGTCGCGAGCCGCGCCTTCGTCGCCGGGGCGAGGGTCTGGTAGCCGGGCGTCGCGAGCTCGTCGGCGTCCATCCGCCCGAAGAGCTGCGTCCCGCTGTTCCCGACCACGCGCCGATGGACCTGCGAGCGGAACTGCTGCGCCCCGAAGAGCACGAGCCCGAGATACCGCCCACGCTCGGCGATGTCGAGGAGCATCTGCCGCACATAGGTGTCAGCGCCGTCGGAGGGCGCGTACTTGTTGAGCTCGTCGACGAAGACGACGACCTGCTCCACGCCGAGCGCGCGCTTCTCGAGATGCTCACGCAACTGCGAGATGATCCGCGCGAAGACGAGGTCCTGCGCGTCCTCCTCGAGCTGTGCGACGTCCACCACATACACGGCGCGGTCCTCGAACGCCCCGAATGGGAGGTCGCTCACCGTGCCATCGTCGGTGACGAGCCCCTTGCAGCGGGTCGAGATGTTCCCGAGCCGGTTGCGCACCTTACGGATCGTCGCGATGTGGTGCGTCCGCCACTGCTCCTGATTCCCGGCCTCCATCGCCTGCAGGAGCTCGCGGAACCAACGCTCGAGGTCGGCGAACGAGCGCACGTCGTGCGTGCCCTCGAGCAGCTTGTCCTCGAAGCGCTGGTCGACGACGCGCTCCTTGATGAAGTCGATGAGCGCGTCGGCCTTGGCATCGATGTCCTCACGACTGAGGAGCACCTCCGCGTACTGCAGCGTCTCGCGCAGCCCCCAGGTGAGCGGGGTGACGCTCTCCGCGAGCGCGTCGTGCGTGCGGAGCGTCGCCAGATGCGTCCCGCGTGCGTGCCAGGGCGCGAAGTAGCGCACGCGGTCGAACGGAGCGGCGGGGACGCCGAGCGCGTCGTAGAGCGCACGGTCGGCGGGATCGAGCCGCGTCGCGGGCCGGTCGATGAAGCAGAGGTCAGGGCCCTTCACGGTGAAGCAGCCCGCCGCGACCTTCCCCTTCCGCACGGGGAGATGCGTGAAGATGCTCGCGAGGAGCCACTGCACCGCGCTCGTCTTGGTCGCGAGCCCCGAGACGCCCGAGATCGCGAGGTGCGCCGCCTCGGGACCGAGGAGGAAGTCGGCGTCGAGATGCACCGCTGCATCGGTACCGCCGGAGCGATACGCTCCCACCGGGATCCCGCGCGCGTCGCTCCCCTGCACGTACGTGTCCATCCGGAGCGCCGCCTGCACGTCGACCTCGGTGGCGAGGTGCACCGTCCCCATCGGCACGGGCTGCAGCGGCTCCTCGGGCACCTGCCGGAGCACCGCCGCGGTGTAGAGCCGGATCTCGGTGCGCTCCGTCGGGGCGGTCGCGCTCGCCCCGGGCTCACCGTCCGCGCCGAGCACATCGTGCAGCGGCGTCTGCAGATCGGTGTAGCCGAACCCCTCGGTCACCACACCATAGACGCTGGGGAGGACGCCGTTCACCGGGCGCGTCGACTCGACGCGCACGATCGTGCCGACCCCGACCGGCGCGTCGAGCGCGGTCCAGAAGTGGAACTCGTGCGGGGTGTTCGGTCGTCGCTCGGTGGCGACGACACGACCGAGGACGGGCGCGGTCACGGCAGGCTCAACGGGGAAGGATGGCCGTAAGGTACTCCTCGCACTCCCGGATGCCGTAGACCATCACGTCCCACCGCGGATCGGGCAGGGCGACGGGGGCGCGCTCCGCGAGCACCCAGCGCGAGACGGCATCGGCGCGCGCGGTGAGGTCCCCCGTCGGGGCGACCTCCACCCGCACGAGCCCGAAGAGCGGGGAGCGGTCACCGGGGTCGCGGAGCCGGAGATACCAGGAGGCGACGGGGTTCCGGCGCGGGGAATGCAGCGCCACCGCGCTGGTGCGCTCCCCTTCGCGCAGGGCGAGCACGAGCGGGAGCTCCGACGGCGCGGCGTAGAGGGTGCGATGCGACTTCACCACGCCGATCACCGACTCGGCGCGCGCGCCCTCGGGGGAGCCGCTGATCCCACCGTCGACGAGGAGCGGGCCGTCGCCGTCGGCCACCCAGGCCGCGACGAGGGCGAGCTCCTCCGCCTCGCGCATCCGCTGCACCGCGGTGAGCGCGCGGGCGGCGAGGTCCTGCGGATGTCCCGACGGCGGCGCGGGTTCCCCCGCGGTGGTGTCGACGAGGGGCACCGCGGCGCCGAGCGTCGCAACGAGCGCGTGGTCGAGCGCGGCGACGGGGACGACGAGTGCCTCGCGGCGACGCGCCGCGCCCCAGGTGCGCATCCGACGCGCCTCGCGCACGCGCACCGCCGCCGCGACCACGCCGTGCACGAGCGGGACCGCCCCCACGTGCGCCACCACCTGCGAGCGTTGGATTCCGTCGAGGAAGGCTCGGACCCCCGGTTCGGGGGCGCCCGGCACGGGGCGCACCACGAGCCGGTCCCCCTCGAGCGGGGTGACCGGCTCGACCCGCGGCGCGGTGTCGTCGAACGTCGTCCGGAGTTCGAGTGGCGCGCCGGCCGCGCCGACACCCACCCCCGCGGCACGGAGCGCACGGATCGCGGCGCGCATTCAGCGCGCCCCGAGGGACAGCAGCGGGAGGATCAGAGTGTCATCGGGGAGGGAGGAACGTTCAGGAGCCAGAGCCCCGCGATCTCGGAGCGGGCATCGACCTCGACCAGCAGGTCGCGGCCCACCCGCACCGGACGCGTGGCCCGCGGCGGGCCGATGCGGAAGTGTATCGTGCGCTCCGCCTCGTCGGCCACGGCGACCAGCGGCGTATCGACCTCCAGCGCCGTCACGATCGCCCCCCCGTCCGCCAACGGCACCGCGAGCCGCGCGATCCCATCGGCCTCCGGCGGCGCGAGCTCGTCCACGAGATGCACGTCGGGCCAGACCGCGACCTCCACCGACGCGAGCCGTCCCGCCTTCAGCTCGAGCATCAGCCACGCGCCGTCGGTCCCCTCGATGTCCATCGAGCCGGAGAGCCCGTCCGGCGTCACCGACGGCCGCAGCGCCGCGGTCAGGATCTCGGTGTCGGTGTCCCACCGATCTTCGACCGGCGGGAGCTGCCCTTCTTCCATCGTCTCCATCCGCACCAGCAACGACACGCGCGCCTCCTGGCTGCGGGGGCGGCGACGCTGGGAGTGGCGTGCCATCGCCCCGGGAGCGGAAGGCTGCGTCCGGCGGCCACCGGACGCATCGGGGACTCACCCGACGCCGATGTCGGCGGCGACCCGAGCGATGCGTCGGCACGCCTCCACCACCTGCGACTCCGCGGCGGCGTACGAGACGCGCACCCAATCGGGGGTGCGGAAGGCAGAGCCGGGGACGATCGCGACCCCCTCGCGCTCGAGGAGCGCAGTGCAGAAGGCAGCCCCGGCGTCGGCGCCGGTGCCCGGCGCCTTAATGTAGAAGTAGAAGGCACCGGCCGGCTCGAGCACGGTGAGCCCCGCGCCGCGCAGGATCGGGAGCGCGGCGTCACGCCGCTTCCGGAACTCCGCGACCATCGACTGCACCTCCGCCTCCACGGGCGCGCCCAGCGTCAGTGCCGCGAGCGCCGCGTGCTGCGAGACCGTCGCCGCGTTCGACGTCGTGTGTGACTGGAACGCGTTCATCGCCTTCGCGAGCGGGGCCGGGGAGATCGTCCACCCGATCCGCCACCCGGTCATCGCATACGCCTTCGCGACCCCGTTCACCACCACGAGGTTGTCGCGCCGTGTGGCGACGTCGAGGGCGCCGGGCGCGGGCGCGTCGTAGGAGATCCGCACATAGATCTCGTCGCTGATCACCCACCAGCCGCGGTCGGCCGCGAGGTCGAGGATCGCGCGGAGCTCATTGGGCGCATACACGCCGCCCGTCGGATTACTCGGCGAGTTCAGCATCAGGCCGCGCGTGCGCGGCGTGGCGTGTGCCGCGAGGCGCGCCGGGTCCACCTTGAAGCCGCGCGCGGGGTCGCCGTGCACCTCCACCGCCGTCGCGCGGGCGAGCCCCACCATCTCGTAATACGACGTCCAGCTCGGCGTCGGGACGAGGACCTCGTCGCCCGGGCCGAAGAGCGCCACGCAGGCGTTGTAGAGCGACTGCTTGGATCCGTTGGAGACGACGACCTCCGCCGGGGTCACGCGGTCGGGGCCGCGATACGCCCGATTGGCGTCGGCGGCGATCGCCTCGCGCAACGGGAGGATTCCCTCGACCGCGGTGTAGCGCGTCGCGCCCTGCTCGACCGCTGCGGCGGCCGCAGCGCGGATCGGCGCCGGCGTGTCGAAGTCCGGCTCCCCCGCCCCGAGATCGATGATCTCGCGCCCTTCAGCCTTGAGCGCCTTGGCCCGCTGCGAGACCGCGATGGTGGCGCTCTCCTTCAGCGCGGCGATGTTCTCGGAGGGGCGGAAGACGAACGAGTCGGCCATGCGGGACCTCGGGCGCGCGGGTGGGGACGATGCGGGACGCGGTGGAGGGGACCGCTATATTTCCGACTCCCGAAGGATACCACGCGCGCCGGATGAGGCGCCATTGACAACCGAGTCCGAGTTGACCTCCGCCGATCGCGAGCCCAGGGGCGCCGTCCGCAGCGCCGCCGCCGCCTACTTCCTCCCGCCCGACTGGGCCCGGGTCGCCCGGCTCGTCGTGCCCGCCCTCGAGCGCCTCACCCCGGGCGCGGGCGTGCAGTGCCTCCTGGTCACCCCGGACGCGGACGCGACGCTCGACGTCGCGCAGGCGCTCGCAGCGCTCCCCGCCGCCGCCGGCCGGCGCATCGTCGCCGCGACGAGCGCGGCGCGTGCCACACGGCTCCTCGCCCCCGGCACCGCCGATGTCGTGATCGGCACCCCGGTGGTCCTCGCCCCCGCGGTCGCCGCGACCGCCCTCAAGCTCGGCACCGTCACGCAGCTCGGCTTCGTGAGCGCGGACGAGCTCGAGGCCGATGAGGCCGCGCTCGCCAGCATCCTCGCCGAGGTGCCGAAGGGGGCCGCGCGCTGGCTCACCGCCCTCGAGGCGACATCCGGCGTCGAAGCGATCCTCGAGCGGCATCTGCACAAGGCCCGCCGCATCACCGACGACCTCGTCCTCGCGGAGGGGACGGCGCTCGCCGTGCCGGTGAAGGTCCTCATCGCCCCGCCCAGCGACGGGCGCGCCCTGCAGGGGATCCTCGACGAGATCGACGCGCCCTCGGCGATCGTGCTCGCGACCGATCCCGCCGTGGCCGCCGCCACGCGGCGCTTCGCCGTGGCCGCGGGCTACGGTGAGAGCGCGATCGTCCAGGTCGTGGAGGACGCCGTGCCGAGCCACGCCGCCCTCGTCGTGCTGCTCGGCGTTCCGACCGCGAGCGCCTGGGCGAGCGTCTGCGCGGCGCAGCCCGCACAGGTCGTCGCGGTGATCCCGGCGCGGCAGCGTGCCGCGCTGCGCCGAGTGGTCGGCGCCCCGCTGGCGCCCTTCGGCGCGTCGGCGGCGGTCGCACGCGCGCGGAGCGCGGAGGGCCGGCGACGGGCGGAACTCCGCGCCGTCCTCGATGCCGGTCTCCCGGCGCGCGAGGTGCTCGCGCTCGAGCCGTTGCTCGAGAGCTATGACGGGCTCGAGATCGCGGCCGCGGCGCTCCGGCTGTGGGAGCGCGCCGCCGCCGCGGCGGCACGCGTGCCCGAGCGTCCCGCGGTCGTCGCGGAGGCCGCTCCGGCGCGCGAACGTGAGGGTGGGCGCGAGGGCGGACGGGAGGGTGGACGTGACGGCGGGGACCGGCGCTTCGAGGACCGCCCGCGCGGACGGGACCGCGACGCCGGTCCGCGGGGCGGGTTCGGCGCGCGCGGCAGCGCGGGTCCGCGTGGCGAGGGACGTGGCGACCGCCCTCGCGGTGATGGCCCTCGCGGCGAAGGCGCTCGTGGCGCGCCGCGCGGGGGACCGCGCAGCGCCGGCCCGCGTGACCGCGGCACCGATCGTGGTCCTGACCGGCGCGGCGGCCGACCGAGCGGTCCGCCGCGGGATCGGGGGCCGCGGCGATGAACGGCGGGCTCCAGCCCACCGGCGGATGGATCGAGGTGATCGCCGGGGTGATGTTCAGCGGGAAGAGCGAGGAGCTCATCCGGCGCGTCAAGCGCGCCGTGATCGCGAAGAAGCGCGTGCAGGTCTTCAAGTCGCATCTCGATGACCGCTACGCCGGCGGGATCCACGCCATCGGCAGCCACGACGGGCGGACCATCGAGGCCGTCCCCGTCGACTCGGCGCGGCAGATCGCGCTGCGCCTCGACCCGATGGCGCAGGTCATCGCAGTGGACGAGGTGCAGTTCCTCGATGCGGGGATCATCGCGCTCGTGACCGACCTCGCCGCACGTGGGCGCCGTGTCATCCTCGCGGGGACCGACACCGATTTCCGCGGCGAACCCTTCGGGATGATGCCCCAGCTGATGTGCGTGGCCGAACTGGTCGACAAACTGCACGCGATCTGCGTGCGGTGCGGCGCGCCGGCGTGCCGCAACCAGCGGTTGATCGACGGGCGGCCCGCGGCCTATGACTCGCCGGTGGTGATGGTGGGCGGGGCGGAGGCGTACGAGGCGCGGTGCCGGGCCTGCCACGATGTGGCGCCGCCGCAGGGGGCGGCGCAGCTCCGGCTCGACGGCGCGGAGTGAGGCGACCCTTGGCACCGCGCGCGGTCACGGGGAAGTAGGACGGCTGCCTCCGGGATCCAGAGGACCGGCCGCACCACGTGAAGGAGACACCGCCAAGGAGCTCGCGGAGGGTCAATCCCGCACGACGGGATTGAGGATGCGTGGCACGATGATGAGCCGCGCCGCACCTTTCGAGCACACATGCGCATCATCGGCCTCACCGGAAACATCGCTGCAGGCAAATCCTCTGTCGCCGCCGAGCTCGCCGCCGCGGGGCTCCCGGTGATCGACGCCGATGCCCTCGCCCGCGAGGTCGTCGCCCCGGGGACCCCCGCCCTCGACGCCATCGTGGCGCGCTGGGGACCGGCGATCCTCGCCGCCGACGGCACCCTTGACCGGGCTACGCTCCGGCGCCGCATCCTCACCGACCCCGCCGAGCGCGCCGCCCTCGAGGCGATCACCCATCCGGCGATCGCCGCCCGCCGTACCGCGCGCACCGCCGAGCTCGCGGCGACGGGCACTCCGGTCATCGTCTGCGACATTCCGCTCCTCTTCGAGGCGGCACTCGAGGACACGGTCGACGAGATCGTGCTCGTCGACGCCCCCGTCGCGGTCCGCCGCGCCCGTCTCATCCGGGACCGAGGGATCGATCCGGCGGAAGCCGATGCGCTCATCGCCGCGCAGATGCCCGCGGAACGGAAGCGCGCGCACGCCGACGTCGTGATCGAGAACGTCGGAAGCCGCGCCGAGCTCGAGGCCGCGGTCGCCGCACTCGTCACACGACTGCTTGACCCCTCCGCCACGCCGCCCTAGCCTTCCCTCCGCGTCACCACCCCTCACCCGCCGCTCGGAGCCCCGCGTGTCCTCGATCCCCCAGGATCTCCGCTACACCGCCGATCACGAATACGTGAAGCCGACCGCCGACCCCTCGGTCGTCCTCGTCGGCATCACCGACTACGCGCAGGGCGAGCTCGGCGACATCGTCTTCCTCGACCTCCCCTCCGCCGGCAAGGCGTTCGGCCACCACGAGACCTTCGGCACGATCGAGGCGGTGAAGGCGGTCTCCGAGCTGTACACCCCCCTCGCGGGCGAGGTGATCGAGGTGAATGCACGCCTCGCCGACGAGCCCGCGCTGGTGAACACCGATCCCTACGGCGACGGCTGGATGATCAAGATGAAGGTCGATGCCGCCGCGGTCGCAGCGCTGATGGACGCCGCCGCCTACGCGAAGCATCTGGGGCAGTAAGCCCGAGGAGCCAGATCGGGGAGTGCGGCCGGCGACACCGCCGACTGACCTGCCACCCGAAGGACGATGGGGGCGCCGCGAATCCGTTCGCGGCGCCCCCATCTGCTTTGCGCTGTGAGCTTCCAGCTTCCAGCCTCCAGCCTCCAGCCTTCAGCTTAGACCGAATAGCTCTCGATCGACGGGCAGGCACAGACCAGGTTCCGGTCCCCAAAAGCGCTCTCCACGCGCCCCACCGCCGGCCAGAACTTCCGCGCACGCACCCACGGCAGCGGGAACGCCGCCCGCTCGCGCGAATACGCCCGCGCCCACGCGTCGTCGAGCACCACTTCGAGCGTGTGCGGCGCGTGCACCAGCGGGTTGTCGTCCTTCGGCAGCACCCCGGACTCGATATCCTGGATCTCGCTGTGGATGGCGATCATCGCATCGCAGAACCGGTCGAGCTCGGCCTTCGACTCCGACTCCGTCGGCTCGATCATCAGCGTCCCCGCCACGGGGAAGCTCACGGTCGGTGCGTGGAATCCATAATCCATCAGGCGCTTCGCGATATCCTCCACCTCGACCCCCGCCGACGCCTTGAGCGGCCGCGTGTCGATGATGCACTCGTGCGCGACGCGCCCGTTCTTCCCCTTGTAGAGCACTTCGAAGTGCCCGCGGAGGCGGTGCGCCATATAGTTCGCGTTCAGGATCGCGACCTTGGTCGCCTCGGCGAGCCCCTCGCCCCCCATCATGTCGATGTACATCATCGAGATGGGGAGGATGCTCGCGCTCCCCCACGGCGCCGCCGAGACGGCTCCGATCGCCTGCGCGCCGCCCGTCGGCACCACGCCGTGGCCCGGCAGGTACGGCGCCAGATGCGCCACCACGCCGATCGGCCCCATCCCCGGGCCGCCGCCCCCGTGCGGGATGCAGAACGTCTTATGCAGGTTGAGGTGACAGACGTCCGCGCCGATGTCGCCCGGCCGGCAGAGGCCGACCATCGCGTTCATATTCGCGCCGTCGAGGTACACCTGCCCGCCGTGCTCGTGGATGATGGCGCAGATGTCCTTGATGCTCTCCTCGAACACGCCGTGCGTGCTGGGATACGTCACCATCAGCGCGGCGAGGTTCGCCGAATGCTGCTCGGCCTTCGCGCGCAGGTCGGCCACATCGATGTTGCCGAGCGCATCGGTCTTCACCACCACGACGCTCATCCCCGCCATCACGGCGGAGGCGGGGTTGGTCCCGTGCGCTGACTGCGGGATGAGGCAGACGGTGCGGTGCCCCTGTCCACGCCCCCGATGGTACGCGCGGATCACGAGGAGCCCCGCATACTCACCCTGCGAGCCGGCGTTCGGCTGCAGCGACACGGCGGCGAAGCCGGTCACCTCGGCGAGCGCGCGCTCCAGCCGCGTGAACATCGAGGTGAAGCCCTTGGCCTGCGTGCGCGGCGCGAAGGGGTGGAGCCCGCCGACCTCGCGCCAGGTCACCGGGTACATCTCGGCGCTCGCATTCAGCTTCATCGTGCAGCTGCCGAGCGGGATCATCGAGTGCGTGAGCGAGAGGTCGCGCGACTCGAGGGTGCGCATATAGCGGAGCATCTCGTGCTCCGCGTGGTGCCGATGGAAGGTCGGGTGCGTGAGGAACGCCGAGGTGCGCGCATAGCGCTCGTCGTACCGGGCATCGACGCCGGCCGCGACGGCCTCGAGGTCGATCCCGTGCGGCGCACCGCCGTTGAACGCAGTGAGCAGGTCGTCGAGGTCGCCGACGGTGGTGTTCTCCCCCATCGAGACGCCGAGCGTCATCGCATCGACCACGCGCACGTTGATGCCAGCCCGGTCGAGCGCGGCGAGGATCGTCTCTTGCTTCGCGCCGACCTCGACGGTGACGGTGTCGAAGAAGATCTCGGGCCGCACGGCGAAGCCGAGCGCCTTGGCCCCCGTGGCGAAGACCTCAGCACGGTGATGCACGCGCCGCGCGATCCGCACGAGGCCGTCGGGCCCGTGCCAGACGGCGTACATCCCCGCCATCACGGCGAGGAGCACCTGCGCGGTGCAGACGTTCGAGGTGGCCTTCTCGCGGCGGATGTGCTGTTCGCGCGTCTGAAGCGCCATCCGAAGCGCCGGCTTGCCCGACGAATCCCGCGAAACGCCGATGAGACGCCCCGGGATCTGCCGCTTGTACTCATCCCGCGTGGCGAAGAACGCCGCGTGCGGGCCGCCGTAGCCGTAGGGCACGCCGAAGCGCTGCGAGTTGCCGACCGCCACGTCCGCGCCCCACTCCCCCGGCGGGGCGAGCAGCGTCAGCGCGAGGAGGTCCGTCGCGACGATCACGAGACCGCCGGCGGCGTGCACCCGCTCGCAGAGCGCGCGATGGTCGTCAATCGAGCCGAAGGTGTTGGGATACGCGAGCAGGACGCCCGCGGTCGTCGTATCGGGGGCCATCGCCGCCGGCGCCAGGACGCGCACGGTGACGCCACGCGCCTCGGCGCGCGCCGTCACGACTTCGATGGTCTGCGGATGGCAGTCGTCGGCGATCAGGAAGACATCGCGCCCGTCCTTGCCGACGAGCCCGTGGATCATCGTCACCGCCTCGGCGGCCGCGGTCCCCTCGTCGAGCAGCGAGGCGTTCGCGATCGGAAGCCCGGTGAGGTCGCTCACGACAGTCTGATAGTTGAGCAGCGCCTCAAGGCGCCCCTGCGCGATCTCCGCCTGGTACGGCGTGTACGCCGTGTACCACCCCGGGTTCTCGAGGATGTTGCGCTGGATCACCGCCGGGGTGTGGCAGTCGTAATAGCCCATCCCGATGAACGAGCGCCGCACCTCGTTGGCGCTCATCTCGGCGCGGAAGGCGGCGAGCGCCTCCTGCTCCGACTTCCCCGCGGGGATCGCGAGCGCACGCCGGAAGCGGATGTTCTCCGGGATCGTGTCGTCGATGAACGCGTCGAGCGAGGGAAAGCCGAGCGCCTCGAGCATCGCCTGCTGGTCGGCGGCGGAGGGCGCGATGTGGCGCGAGAGAAAGACGTCGGGCTGCGGGTGCGCGGAAGGCGTCACGGAGGGAGACCTCGCGAGGCCGATGGGCCTCGGCGAACCGGGGGAGGGACGACGGCGGGACGGCGCGGCCGGCTGGAAGTCGGCGCGATGGAAAACTACAAGGCCTCACCCGGCCCCGTACATTCCAACACGTGTCCGCGTCCCCGCTCGCCGCGCTCCGCACCCTCCCGTGGCGCCTCCTCCGATCCGGCCCCGGCGACGGCCTCACCAATATGGCGACGGACCTCGCGCTCCTCGACCACGCGCGACGCACCGGTGAGGCGACCCTGCGGCTCTACGCGTGGGAGCGCCCCACCCTCTCCCTCGGCCGCCACGAGCGGGGTCGCGGCGTCTTCGACGTGCGGGCGCTGCGGGAGTCGGGGATCGATCTCGTGCGCCGCCCGACCGGTGGGCGGGCCCTCCTACACGACCACGAGGTGACCTATGCCGTCACTGCCCCCGCCACCGCGGGCTCCCTCGGCGAGACGTATCGCGCGGTCAACGCGCTCCTCCGCGCGGCGCTACAGCGCCTCGGAGTGACGGTCGACGAGGCCGCGCGCGCGCCGCGCACTGACGCGCTGGGGTCCACCCCGCTGCGGCCCGACGGTGCCCCCTGCTTCGCCGAGCCCTCGGCGGGCGAGCTCGTGGTCGACGGGGCCAAGCTCGTCGGCTCCGCCCAGTGGCGGGATGACGGGGCCTGGTTGCAGCACGGGTCGATCCTCCTCGCGGACGACCAGCCGCGGATCGCGCGCCTTCGACGCACTGCCGACGCCCCGGGTGCCGGCCCTAGGGTGGTGCCCCTGGCGCCCGCATCGACCGCCGCCGCGACCCTCCGGACCGTCCTGAACCGTGACGTCGACCCGCTCGAGGTAGAGCAGGCCGTCGTGGCCGCCTTCGAGGAGGGCCTTGGGCCGCTGTCCACTCTGCCCGCTACAGCGTTATCCAGTGGGGCGCTCGGGCGTCATCTAGAGGCGCTCTCCGACCCAACCTGGGTCTGGCGGCGCTGACCCCGTCCGACGGCGGTCGCCTCTCACTCCGGTTCTAATGACACGCCGCTCGCTCCGTGCCCTGCTCCTGGCCCTGCCCCTCCTCACCGCCTGCGATCGGCTCCGCGGCCCCGCCGGCGCCGGAACGGTCATCGTCTCGACGGCGGCGGATCCCGACCCCTTCCTCCCACCGACCCGCACGAGCGTCACGGGGCGGATGGTCTCCGAGCTGCTCTTCGACCCGCTCGTGGAGATCGGGGCGGACCTGAACCCCTTCGGCGAGGCGGGCTTCGTCCCGCGCCTCGCCGCGTCGTGGCGTTGGAGCCCCGACTCGCTCGCCGTCACCTTCACCCTCGACCCCAAGGCCCGCTGGCACGACGGCACTTCCGTCACCGCGCGTGACGTCGTGACGGGGCTCGCGCTCATCCGCGACCCGGCGAACGGCTCCCCCGTCGCGGGCGAGGTCGTGGACATCGATTCCATCGTCGCCGTCGATGCGCGCACCGCGCGCGTCCACTTCCACGAGCGGTCCGCCGAGCAGCTCTACTCGGCCTCGCTCGTCTACCCGATGCCATCGCATCTCCTCGATTCGCTCCCCGCCGGCGGTCTCGCGACGAGCGCCTTCGCGCAGCGCCCTGTCGGCAGCGGGCCGTACCGCCTGGTCGAGCGCGAACCGAAGGTCCGACTCGTCCTCGGCGCCGTCGAGGACCATTACCGCGGCCGACCGGGCCCCGACCGGATCGCGCTGACCATCTCCCCTGACCCCGCGACGGGGATCGCGAAGGTGTGGGCTGAGGAGGCCGACGTCTGGGAACTCCTGCCGCCCCCTGACGTCACGGCCGCGACGGCGTATCCGCAGGTGCGGCTCGTGCCGTACAACGGCTGGGACTACACCTTCGTCGCGTTCAACTTCCGTGCGCCGAACGACACGGCGGCGGCGCATCCGCTCCTCGCGGACCCCGCGGTGCGCGTGGCGCTCACGCAGGCGCTCGACCGCACGGGCCTCATCCGCGCCCTCTTCGATTCGCTCGCCCATCCGCTCCTCGGCCCCTTCGTCCGCGCGCAGTTCACCGCGGACACGACCATCGCCCCGATCCCCTTCGACACCCTCGCGCCTGCGCGGACACTCGACTCCCTCGGATGGACGGGCCGCACGCGCGACGGGATCCGTCTTCGCGACGGTCGACCGCTCCGCCTCCGCGCCCTCGTCCCCGCACCGAGCGCGAACCGCGTGCGGGCCGCGGTGCTCGTGCAGGAGCAGTGGCGGCGCGCCGGCGTCGACCTCGTGATCGACAAGCGCGAGGCGCAGGCGTTCGGCGCCGCCCGCGACGGCGGCGACTTCGATGTCGTCTTCGGTGGCTGGGGCACCACGCCGAGCGTGCGAGGCCTCCGGAGCACCTGGGGGAGCGGCGCGCGCGCCGGCTGGGGACGGCAGAACAGCGGCCGCTACGCCAGCGCGATCTTTGATTCCCTCGTCGCGGACGGGCTCGCGAGCGCGGATCCCGTCGTCACGCGCGACCGCATCCGCGCAGCCTACCGCGTGATCGTCGCCGATGCCGCCGCCGTCTGGCTCTACGAACCGATGCCCGTCGCGGCGGTGCATCGACGCTTCCTGTTGCCGACGTGGCGCCCCGAAGCGTGGTGGCGGACGCTTCCCTCCTGGCGCCTCGACCCCGAGGCGCCCGCCCTCGCGCGCGACGCCCGACCGACCGCCCCCTGACCGGTGCGACGGGCGCTGCTGGCTCGGCTCGGCCACGGGGCGATCGTCATCGCCCTCGTCGTCAGCGCCTGCTTCACCCTGATCCGGCTCGCGCCCGGTGATCCCTTCTTCCGTGACCTCGACGCGGCGCGCCTGACCACGGCCCAACGCGAAGCGCAGCGCGCCGCGTTCGGGTACGACCGTCCTATCCCCGAGCAGTTCGTCCGCTACGTGGGGCAGGTCGCCAGTGGCGAGCTGGGGTGGTCGCACTCGCGGTCGCAGCC
Source organism: Gemmatimonadota bacterium (assembly GCA_016871895.1). Taxonomy (GTDB): domain Bacteria; phylum Gemmatimonadota; class Gemmatimonadetes; order Gemmatimonadales; family Gemmatimonadaceae; genus Pseudogemmatithrix. Next base: position 7,921 of record VHBO01000003.1, on the reverse strand, counting down.
CGTCGCCGACGCCCTCGCTGCCACGCTCCCGGCGACACTCCTGCTCATCACGGTCGCCACGCTCCTCGCCTTCGGCATCGGCGTCCCACTCGGCGCGTGGATGGGATGGCACGCGGAGCACCCCCTCGCGCGCGCGGTCGACCGCGTCGCCGTGATAGTGCTCGCGGTGCCCGACTATCTCCTCGCGCTCCTCGCGGTGATGGGCCCCGCCCTCGCGTGGGGCCTCTTCCCCATCGGCGGGATGCGCACCGAGTTCGGCCCGCGTGGGCTCGGCGGCCTACTCGATGTGGTGCACCACCTCGCGCTCCCCGCACTCGCGCTCGCCCTCCCGGTGGCCGCGACGGCCGCGCGGCTCCAGTGCGCCGCGATGCGCGCCACCCGTGACCACGCCTTCGTGCGGACCGCGCGCGCCAAGGGGGGGGACGACCGCCTCGCGCGACGACACGCGCTCCGTGCCGCCCTCGTGCCGGTGCTCTCCTTCGCCGGGGTCCACCTCGCCGTGGCGGTCAGCGGCGTCGTCGTCATCGAGCGGATCTTCGCCTGGCCCGGGATGGGGCGTCTCCTCTTCGAAGGGGTCCTCGCGCGCGACTATCCACTCGTCGCGGGCGGCGTCCTCGTCGCGTCGATCGGCACCGTGCTCGGCACCCTCCTCGCAGACCTCGCGCTGCGGTGGGCCGATCCGCGCCAGCAGGCGCTCCGATGACGCGCCCCCAGCGCCATCGGGTCGATGCGACGACGCTCCTCACCGTCGGCGGGATCGTCGCGCTCACGCTGGCCGGTCCCGCGCTCGCGCCGTACGCGCCGACGGAGGCGCTCGACCCGCAGCGGCTCGCCTGGCAGCCGCCCTCGGCGCAATTCCTCCTCGGCACCGATGGGTTCTCGCGCGACGTGCTGAGCCGGTTCCTCGTCGGCGCGCGCCACACCCTCGGCGTCGCGCTCCTCGCGGCGGGCGTCGCGCTCGTGCTCGGGACTGCGGTCGGGCTCGGCGCCGCCCTCGCCGGACGCTGGCGCGAATCGTTCCTGATGCGATGCACCGACGCCCTCCTCGCGATGCCGCGCCTCCTCGTGCTCCTCCTCGTCGTCACCGGCACCGGTGCCCTGCGGCTCGACGCGCTCGCGCTCGTGCTCGGCGCCACCGGGTGGATGACCACCGCACGGCTCGTGCGACAGGAGACGCGCCGCCTCCTCGCGACCGACGCGCTCCGCGGGGCCATCGTCCTCGGCGTCCCGCCGGCGCGGCTGGTGACCCACCATCTCCTCCCCGCCCTCGCGCCGACTCTCGCCGTCGCCGCCACCGGCGCCTTCGCGAGCGCCGTGCCGCTGGAGTCGGGCCTCTCGTATCTCGGGTTGGGTGTCCCGACGCCCCTCCCGAGCTGGGGGAACATCATCGCCGAAGCAGAGGGGGATCTGCTCCGCCGGTGGTGGGTCGTCGTCTTCCCCACCGCCGCGATCGTCGGCACCGTCCTCCTCGCCAATCGCGTCGCCGAACGATTAACCCACGGTGACGCGCCGTGAGCGCGACGCTCCCTGCGCTCCGCGTTCACGGTCTCGGCGTCACCTTCGCCGGCGCTGGCCGCCTCGTGCTCGATGCGATCGAGTTCTCGCTGGGCCGCGGCGAAGCCCTCGGTGTCTGCGGGCCCTCAGGGGCCGGGAAGACCACCCTCGCGCTCGCGCTGCTCGGCCTGCTCCCACGCGGCGCGCGGTACGCTCAGGGCACGGAACGCCACCTCGGTGCGCTACGACTCGACGACCTCGATGATCGCGGCTGGTCCGCGGTCCGCGGCCGCCGGATCGCGATGGTCTTCCAGGAGCCGCTGCTCGCGCTGCACCCGGCGCTGCGCGTGAGGCGTCAGATCGTCGAGGTGGGCCGGCTGCACGGACTCACGGACCAGGAAAGTACGCGTCGGTTGCACGAGGGACTCGAGACGATGGGGTTCGCCACGCCCGATCGGATCGCCGACCGATTCCCGCATCAGCTCTCCGGCGGTCAGCGACAGAGGGTCCTCCTCGCGATGGCGATGCTGATGCGCCCCGAGGTGCTCATCGCCGACGAGCCGACCACCGCGCTCGACCCCGAACGCCGAGACGCCGTCGGTGATGCACTGGCGAACCTCCGGCGCGACCACGGGACGGCCCTCCTCCTCATCTCGCACGACATCGCGCTCCTCCGAGCGAGGTGCGACGCCGTGGTCTCGCTGCGGGATGGGCGGCTCGCTGATGCGCCGGTGGTGGATGCGCCGGTGGCCGGCGTCTCGACCCGTGCGGCGCCGACGACGTATGACGCCGGCGCCGATCCGATGACGCACGACGCGCTCACCGCCTCGACGCGCCCGACCTCGGCGAGTCCCAACGCCGCCGCCGCGCCGCTCCTCCGCGTCGAGCACCTTCACGTCGGCTACCATACGCCGAGCGTCGGCGCCGAGGACGCCGACGGAGCGGATGACGTGCTCCGCGACCTCTCGTTCACGCTCGCGCGCGGCGAGGTGCTCGGCGTCGTCGGGCCCTCCGGCGCCGGGAAGACCACCCTCGCGCAGGCGATCCTCCGTCTCCTCCCAACGCGACGCGGCCGCGTCGTCTTCGATGGGACCGACCTCGCGGCCATCGACGGCGAACCCCTCCGACGACTGCGACGGCGGCTACAGCACGTCGCGCAGGATGCGGGCGCCTCGCTGCCGGCGCACCAGAGCGCATCGGCCGCGGTCGCCGAGGGGCTCGAGGTGCACGGGATCGCGCGCGGCGCGGCGGCGAGGACGCAGGCGGCGGCGCTGCTCGCCGAGGTCGGATTCCCCGCCACCCTGGTCGACGCGCGCATCGACACGCTCTCGACCGGGGAGCGGCAGCGCGTCGCGATCGCGCGCGCGCTGGGCCCCGGCCCCGACCTCCTCATCTGTGACGAACCCACCGCCTCGCTCGATCCGGAGCGGCGGGAGCAGGTCCTCGCGCTCCTCGAGCGGCTGCGCGACACCCGAGGGCTCGCCCTGCTGCTCATCTCGCACGACCCCGCCGCCATCGCCCGACTGGCCCCTCGGGTGCTACCCTTGTAGCAGCGCTCACCCGCCCACCGACGCCTGACTGCCGAATCGCACGCGTCGGTGCGGTGCCTCGTCGGACCGCAGGCTGCCGCCCTCCCCCCACGCCCAGCCCATCTATGGCTCACTCCGCCGATCGTCCCGCCGCCCCCGTCTCCGCCGAGGTCGCTCCGTACGTGACCGACACCGGGTTCTTCGGTCATCCGCGCGGCCTCTCCACGCTCTTCATGACGGAGATGTGGGAGCGCTTCTCGTACTACGGGCTGCGTCCCCTCCTCGTCCTCTTCATGGCCGCCGCGCTGAGCGAGGGCGGCTTCGGGCTTGAGCGTACGCAGGCGTCGGCGATCGTCGGCATCTATGCGGCGAGCGTCTACCTCGCGTCGCTCCCCGGCGGCTGGATCGCCGATCGATGGCTCGGTCTGCGCCGCGCGATCCTCCTCGGCGCCGCACTGATCACCGGTGGGCATCTCGCCATCGGCGTCTCCGGCTTCGCCGGGAGCGGCGCTGGCCAGCCCTTCTTCTTCCTCGGGCTGATCCTCATCGTCCTCGGCACCGGGCTCCTCAAGCCGAACATCTCCGCGATCGTCGGTGACCTGTATCCGGAGGGCGGCGCGCGACGCGACGCCGGCTTCTCGATCTTCTATATGGGCATCAACACCGGCGCGTTCATCGGCCAGCTCGTCACCGGCTACCTCGGCGAGCGAGTGGGGTGGCACGTCGGGTTCGGCGCCGCCGGCGTCGGGATGCTCTTCGGCTTCCTCTGGTTCTGGTCGCGCGCCGCCGGCACGCTCGGCCCGATTGGCGAGGACATCGTGCGTGATCCCGACCCCGCCGTGCAGGCCCGGCGCGAGGCGGGGGTCCGGCGCGGGACCATCATCGGACTCGCCGCGCTCGCCGCCGCATTCGTCCTCGCCGCGAGCGGGATGGTCACCCTCGATCCGATGGTAATCGGGCAGGCGATGACCTTCGTCCTCGTCTGCCTCGCCGTCGTCTACTTCGCGTATCTCTTCCTCGCCGGCGGACTCACCGGCGACGAGAAGAAGCGCACCGCGGTCATCTTCGTCCTTTTCGTCTTCGCTGCGATCTTCTGGGCCGCGTTCGAGCAGGCGCCCACCTCGCTGCAGCTCTTTGCCAACGACTTCACCGACCGGAATATCTTCGGCTGGGAGATGCCCGCGACCTGGTTCCAGGTCGTGAACTCCCTCTTCATCATCCTCTTCGCCCCCGCCTTCGCCGCCCTCTGGGTCGGGCTCGCGAAGCGCGGCATCGACCTCTCGAGCCCCACGAAGTTCGCGCTCGGTCTCGCCCTCGCCGGCCTCGGGTTCCAGCTGATGGTGAGCGCCGCGAATGCGATCGTCGCGAGCGGCGGCACGCTCCTCGTCTCGCCCTGGTGGTTGATCGGGAGCTACCTGCTGCAGTCACTCGGCGAACTCTGCCTCAGCCCCGTCGGCCTCTCGTCGATGACGAAGCTCGCCCCGCGGCGGTATGTCGGGCAGATGATGGGCGTCTGGTTCCTCGCCGCCTCCGTCGGCAACCTCATCGCCGGCCTCGTCGGTGGGCACGTCGATCCCTCGAAGCTCGAGCAGACCCCGGCAGTCTTCTCCGGGACGGCGATCGCCCTCTTCGCCTCGACGGCGATCCTCGGGTTGCTGGTGGTGCCTATCCGGCGGATGATGGCGAGGGGATGAGCGGGAGGCACTCGGCCTCCTGCCGCTGAGCCTTCCCGCTAGCTTTCGCACATGCTGTACGTCTGCCTGCCCTCCTTCGACGAAGGGGAGACCGTCGGGGTCCTCCTCTGGCGCCTGCGGAAACTCTTCCAGGACTATCCGCGGGAGTACGAGGTCCTCGTCTATGATGACGCGAGCACCGACGCCACGCGCGAGGTGCTGGCGCCGTATGCGAAGGTGCTCCCGCTCACCGTGATCGGCGGCCCACGGCGGGTCGGGTACGCACGGGCCGTCGACGCGCTCCTCCGCGAGGCGTCGAACCGCACGCGGTACCCGCGTCGCGACGCGGTGCTGCTGATGCAGGCCGACTTCACCGAATCCCCCGAGGGGATCCCGGAGCTCGTGAAGCGCTTCGAGGGGGGCGCCGATGTCGTCGTCGCGGAACGGACCCTCCCCGCCGACGCCCCGGAGAGGCTCCGCAAGTTGCACGACCTCGTCCGCTGGATCCCGCGCGTCTGGCCGCTCAAGCGCGCCGTGACCATCCCGGGCGTCGCCGACCCCTTCGGCACGATGCGCCTCCTGCGGATCACCGTGGTGCGCGACCTGCTGCGGGTCGCCGGCGACGCGCCCACGGCGACGACCCCCGACCCCTGGCAGGCGAACCTCGAATTCCTCCAGGCCGCCGCCCCCCACGCGCGCCGCATCGAGGCCGTCCCGCTCCCGCTTCGCTTCGACGTGCGGCAACGGGCGAGCCGCCGCGATCCGTGGCCCGACGCCTGGGCCCTCGCCAAGGCCGCCTGGGCGGCGCGGCGTCGACCCGCCATTCGCCCCGCGACGTGACCCCCCGCCGGGCCTTCGGCGCCCTCCTCCTCGGCGCGGCCCTCGCGGCGGGGATGGGGGGTGCGGTCCCGGTGGCGGCACAGCAGAAGTCGGTCCCCTTCACGGTCGGTGAGCAGTTCACGTACGACGTCCGCTTCGGCGCCGTGAAGGTCGGCACCGCCCGGATGGCCGTGCTCGGGCGTGATACCATCCGCGCCCGCGACGCGTGGCACGTGCGGTTCTCCCTCTCGGGGGGGACCTTCTTCTATCAGGTCGACGACGCCTACGAGAGCTGGATGGACGTCGTGACGCTCAACGCGTTGCGGTTCGTCCAGGATCAGGACCAAGGAGGACGGGAGCGACTCCGGACCTTCGAGATCTTCCCCGAGCGGCGCGTCTATCGCGAGGTCCACAAGCAGAACCGCGAACTCCCATCCGTCGCGGAACCGCTCGACGACGGCTCCTTCCTGTACTTCATCCGCATCGTCCCCCTCGAGGTCGGTCGCACCTACCGCTTCGATCGGTACTTCAAGCCCGACCGGAACCCCGTGGTGATCCGCGTGCTCCGCCGGGAGCGGGTGCAGGTGCCCGCCGGCATCTTCTCCACCATCGTGATCCAACCGGTCATCAAGACGAGCGGCATCTTCGCCGAGGGGGGCCAAGCCGAGCTCTGGCTCACCGACGACGCGCAGCGCATGATGGTGCAGCTCAAGTCCCGGATGTCCATCGGTTCGCTCAACCTCTTCCTGCGGTCGTATCGATGGACCGCGGATGCCGCGCCCGTCGGAGGCCGCACGCCATGACACCGGAACGCCGTCCCCCGCGCGAGATCGACCTCGCGGACGTTCGCACCATCCCCGTCGCGACGCGGCCGAACAAGGTCCGTGGCGAGGATTTCGCGTTGCCCCCCGGCGAGGACCGGTCCTTCGGGGCCTTCCTCCGCGCCCTCCCCGACGTCCTCAAGGCGCAGGATTTCCGCGCGGTCGTCGACGCTGTCGTCCGCGCCGCGCGTGCGAAGCGTGGCGTCATCGTGATGCTCGGGGGGCACGTCGTGAAGACCGGGATCGGCCCGATCCTCGTTGACCTGATGCGCCGTGGCGTGATCACGCACCTCGCGATGAACGGCTCCGTAGCCATCCACGACTACGAAATCGCCCGCTTCGGCGCGACCTCCGAAGACGTCGCTGCGGGGCTCAAGGATGGCACCTTCGGGATGGCCGAGGAGACGGGACGCGGGTTGAACGAGGCGTTCGTCGCGGGGCGAGAGCATGGCTGGGGGATGGGAGAATCAGTCGCTCGCGCCCTCGAAGCCGCCGGCCCCCTCGCGAACCCCGAGCAGTCGATCATCCTTGCCGCGCACCGGCACTGGATCCCCGTGACCGTGCACGCCGCACTCGGCGCCGAAATCATCCATCAGCACCCCGCCGCCGACGGTGCCGCCATCGGCGACACGAGCCACCGCGACTTCCGGCGCCTCGCCGCGTCGTGCGAGGATCTCCATCAAGGCGGCGTCGTCCTGAACCTAGGGAGCGCCGTGATCATGCCCGAGGTCTTCCTCAAGGCGCTCACCGTCGCCCGGAACGTGCACGGCGGCCGCCCGACCGGCTTCACGACGGCCGATTTCGATATGCAACGGCACTACCGCCCGCGGATGAACGTCGTGCAGCGCCCGGTGTTGGCGGGCGGCGCGGGGTACGAGATCACCGGCCACCACGAGCTGCTGATCCCGCTCCTGGGGTGGGCGGTGGTGCAGGGGCTCGAGGCTGAAGGCTGAAGGCGCAAAGCTGGAAGCTCAAAGCTGAAAGCTGAAAGCTCACAGCATCGGGTCGGGCAACAGGCCTGGCTTCCAGCGTCCAGCCTCAAGCCTCCAGCCTCAAGCCTCTATCAGCCCCCAAACCGCGCCCGCAGCGCCGCCGCGCGCTCGGGCGCGAAGACCACCAACACCACGTACACCAGCGCCCCGAGCATCAACGCCGGGATCGTGAGCGCCAGCAGCCCGACCGCGAGCCCGACGGCCGCGCTGAGGATCGCCACCAGCAGCTTGAGCGCGAGGAGCGCCGCGAGGGCGAGGAAGCCGAGGATGAGAATCGTCCTGAACATGGGTCGGGTGGTGGGGACAGCGCTCCATACGCCGGGGGGGGCGGGGAGGTTTCAGGGGTCAGGGGTCAGCTTCCAGCCTCCAGCTTTCAGCATTCAGCGCGGACCCACTTCTGATACCCTTCAAAATACTATTTTGAAAGTTACCCCTCCCTCCCCTTTCACCAGCCCCCTGCGTATCCTCCCCCGTTACCGGTGCGACCCGTTCTCCCCCCTCAGCAACAGGTGACGTGATGGCCGAGGTCCTCTACCAGATCATGGGGCGACACCGCGCCGAGCCGCTGCCGGAGCGGAAGCCCTCGTGGCTCA
>VHBO01000002.1 GCA_016871895.1 Gemmatimonadota bacterium | reverse complement strand
AGGGCTCGGAGCTGAGCCAGCGCGCGGCGGACGAGAGCCTCCCGCTGCGCGATGCCTTCGCGGTGCTCTTCTTCGTCTCGGTCGGGATGCTCTTCGATCCCACCATCGTGGTGGAGCATCCGCTCGAATTGCTCGCGGTGGTGGGGCTCATCCTGGTCGGGACGCCGTTGGTCACGACGCTCCTCATGGTGGCGGGGCGCTATCCCTTGAGCAGTGCGCTCACCGTCGGGGCGAGTCTCGCCCAGATTGGTGAGTTCTCCTTCATCGTCGCCGGGATGGGGGTCTCGCTCGGACTCCTCCCGATCGAGGGGCAGAACCTGATCCTCGCGACGGCGGTGATCACCATCTCGCTCAACCCGATCGTCTTCTCGACGATCGAACCGGTGCGTCGCTGGATCCTCAAGCGCTCGCGTCTCGCCCGCATCATGGACCGGAGCGCCGACCGGCTCTCGGAGCTCCCGCACTCCATCTCCCCAGAGCGGCTCACCGGGCATGTGTTGATCGTCGGCTATGGCCGCGTGGGGAAGCGGATCGGCGATGCGCTGCGCGCCCGTGGCACGGAGATCGTGGTGGCGGAGGAGAATCGCCAAATCGTCTCCGATCTCCGCTCGGCGGGGATCGCAGCGGTCTGTGGCAACGCGAGCGATCCGGCGGTGCTCATACAGGCGCATGTCGCCCGAGCGAAGGCGCTGGTGATCGCGACTCCTGATGCCGCCGCCGCACGCGCGATGCTCGACACCGCGCTCAAACTGAATCCCGGGGTCGCCGTGGTGGTGCGTACCCATGACGACGAGGAACGCACCCTGCTCAAGGGCCTCGCCCCACAGGGGGAGATCTTTATGGGGGAGGAGGAGCTGGCGCGCGGAATGCTCACCGCGGTCGAGCAGGCGCTGTAAGTCGATCGCGCGTCACCGGACGCGCGCCACGCGTGCTAGCAGACCGCACGCTTCGCGCTCGGGACCGCCCCGACCTCCCGACACTTCCGCCGGAACTCCGCCCCGTGGTCGATCGGCAGCCCGCTCTCGTGCTGCCACTGGTGCACCATCTCGTGCAGCAGCGTCTCCAGCGCCGAGGCGAGGCCGTCGCGGCGCAGGTGCCGGGCGCTGATCGCGATCTCCGCCCCGCCCCCTTCCACGCCGGGCGCGTAGTGCCCGAGCCGACGCACCATCCGCCGCGAGACGCGGATCGGCACCGGCCGCAACCGCGCGGCGAAGCGCTCGCCGTTGAAGCGGGTGTGCCACTCCGCCAACTGCTCCGCGATCGCCTCGTCCTCCGGATGCGTCCGTTCCGGCGCGCGCGGCGGGGTCGTGTGGCGCGGGAGCGGGTACGCGACGATCGCCTCGCGCGCCGCCTGCCGCTCCCAGTCGCGCCGCGCCATCACGAAGCGCACGATCTGCAGGTGGATCTCCGTCGGTGCGGACGCATACCCCTCGTGCACGCGGAGATCGAACCCCTTGAGCGTGATGAGCACCGAGCGGTTCCGCGTGAGGACGAGGCGCCGGACGTGCTGGAGCCCGAGCGACTGCAGCTTCGCGAGGAAGGCGTCCGCCGCGCGCGCCGCCTCCTCCGCCTCCCACGCCGCCTCCTCCGCGTCGAGCGAGTCGGCGGCGGGGGCAGGCTCGGCGAACCCGAACCCGAGCTGCAGTTCCGGGGCGTCGCTCATCGCGCGAAGATCCGATCGCCACGCGGCACGAAGTCACCCGCCGCATCATCCCAGGCGCAGGCGCGCACCGTCAGCGCGGCGGCCTCGACCTCGATCTCCTGGATCGCCGCAGGGAGCCCGCCACGGCGCCGGTCGCAGAGCGTCGTCACGTGCGAGACGACCATCTGACGCCCGCCGGGCGCGTCGACCGCCTCGATGCGCGTCTGGTGGTCGTGGCCGTTGAGGACGAGGTCCGCTCCGGTGTCGAGGGCGTGCGCGATCCCGTCCGCGCGGTCGGCGAGTCCCCAGCGCCGCGAGAGATCGCCGCGGAGGAGGTTGTGATGGAAGACGAGGACCTTGAGGTCCCCTGCCGGCGCCGCGGCGAAGGCGGCGCGCGCCTTCGCCCACTGCGCGGGGCGTAGCGCCCCCACCACGCTCAGGTCGCGCAGTCGGCGCGTGAGGGTGTACGGCTGCACGCCGTGGCAGGAGTTGAGCCCGACGAGCGTCACGCCGGGGAGCCGCAGCGTCGGTTCCTCATCCGCGGCGATCCACCGGCGGTAGCCACGGAGCAATGGCCAGCGGAGCCCGAGCCCGGCGGGTTGCCACCACCACGCGACATCGTGGTTCCCGGGCACCACGAGCACCGGGATCCGCAGCCGCAGGGCATCGAGCCAGGCGCGCGCGGTGCGGAACTGGCTCCGGAAGTTGCGCTGCGTCAGGTCCCCGCAGACCACCGCGGCATCGTACCGCCCCTCGACCACGCGCCGAGTGACGGCGGTGACGTGCGCGGCGACGGCGTGCCGCCCGAAGTGGACGTCGGAGACCTGGAGGAGTCTCACGCCAGCCGGGCGATGACCGCGTCGGTGTAGGCGTCGGTCCCGGCGTCGCCCCCCACGTCGCGCGTGACGGTGCGGCCCTCCCGAAGCGTCGCCTCGATCGCGGCGCGGATGCGGGTCGCGCGCGCGCCGTCGCCGATGTGGTCGAGGAGCTGGCAGGCGGCGAGCATCACCGCCGTCGGGTTCGCCACCCCGCGGCCAGCGATGTCGGGCGCGGTGCCGTGCACCGCCTCGAAGATCCCGCAGTCGACGCCGATGTTCGCGCCCGGCGTGAGACCGAGCCCGCCGACGAGTCCCGACGTGAGGTCGGAGAGGATGTCACCGAAGAGGTTCGTCGTGACGATGACGTCGTAGCGCTCGGGGCGCATCACGAGCTCCATCGCGCACGCATCGACGATCCGGTCGTCGCTCTCGACGCGGCCGGCGTACTCCGCGGCGACCCGCCGCCCCGTCTCGAGGAAGAGCCCCTGCGAGCACTTCAGGATGTTCGCCTTGTGGACGATCGTCACGCGCCGGCGCCCGTGCCGCAGCGCGTACTCGAAGGCGTAGCGGATGACGCGCTCCGCACCGGCGCGCGTCACGACCGCGACGGACTGCGCGAGGGCGTGCGGGTCGTCGCCGACCTTTACGTAGTTCTCGATCCCGATGTACAGCCCCTCGGTGTTCTCACGCACGAGGACGAGATCGACGTCCGCGAAGCGCGAGGCCGGCAACACCGTCCGCGCCGGCCGCACGTTCGCGTACAGGTCGAACTCCTTCCGCAGGGCGACATTGATCGAGCGGAACCCCTTCCCCACCGGGGTCTCGAGCGGCCCCTTCAGCGCGAGCCGCGTGCGACGCACCGAGGCGAGCGTCGCCTCGGGGAGCGGGTCGCCAAGGGCTTCGACGGCAGCCATCCCGGCAAGGTGGCGCTCGTAATCGAGGGGGGCGCCGGCGGCCTCAAGCAGGCGGACGGTGGCATCGGTGATGGCGGGACCGATGCCGTCGCCGGGGATCAGGGTCACGAGATGGCGTGTCGTCACGCGGGGGAAGCTAACGGGGCACCACGATGCCACGCGCCCCTCCCCGCCCCCCGCCGCAGGAGCTACGATTCCCCCCGCACCCCGACCCCGGACCCCCCAATGACCCGATGGATGCAGGCCCTCGTCTGGGCTGTCGTCTCCCTCGTCGGCGCCGGCGCCTTCGGCGTCCTCGCCCTCCGCCGCGGCGAGACGATCAGCGCCGCCTGGCTCCTCACCGCCGCCGTCTGCACCTACGCGGTCGGCTACCGGTTCTACTCGAAGATCCTCGCCGCGAAGGTCTTCGCCCTCGATCCCGACCGCGCGACGACCGCCGAGCTCCGCGCCGACGGCCGCGACTTCGTCCCGACGAACAAGTGGATCGTCTTCGGCCACCACTTCGCCGCCATCGCCGGCCCAGGGCCCCTCGTCGGCCCGACCCTCGCCGCGCAGTTCGGCTACCTCCCCGGCGCGCTCTGGATCATCGTCGGCGTGGTCCTCGGCGGCGCGGTGCAGGATATGGTCATCCTCTGCTCCTCCGTCCGCCGCGACGGCAAGTCACTCGGCCAGATGGTGAAGGACGAGATCGGCCCCGTCGCCGGCTTCACCGCGCTCGTCGCGGTGCTCGGCATCATGATCATCCTCATCTCCGTCCTCGCCCTCATCGTCGTGAAGGCGCTCGCGGAGAGCCCGTGGGGTGTCGTCACCGTCGGGCTGACCATCCCGATCGCGATGCTGATGGGCGTCTACCTGAAGTACCTGCGCCCCGGCCGCGTCCTCGAGGTGAGCGCAATCGGGATCCTCCTCCTCGTGGTCGCGCTCTACGCGGGCCGCTACGTCGCCCAGCACCCGACGCTCGCCACGACCTTCACCCTGTCGGGGACGACGATCGCCTTCGCGCTGATGGCGTACAGCTTCGCCGCGGCGGTGATGCCCGTCTGGCTCCTCCTCGCCCCGCGCGATTACCTCTCCGCCTTCGTGAAGATCGGCGTCGTCGTCGCCCTCGCGGCCGGCATCCTCTTCGTGCTCCCGCCGATCCAGATGCCCGCCGTCACGCGCTTCGTCGACGGCACCGGCCCGGTCTTCGCCGGCAAGGTCTTCCCCTTCGTCTTCATCACCATCGCCTGCGGCGCCATCAGCGGTTTCCACGCGCTCATCGCCTCCGGCACCACGCCGAAGCTCCTCGCGAACGAGACCGACGCCCGGATGGTCGGATACGGTGCGATGCTCACCGAATCGATGGTCGCGACGATGGCGCTCATCGCCGCCTGCGTCCTCACGCCGGGGATCTACTTCGCGATCAACTCGCCGGCCGGTATCATCGGCACCACCGCCGAGGGCGCCGCGCAGGTGATCGCCGGCTGGGGCTTCACGTTGAGCCCTGCCGACCTGACCGCCCTCGCCGCGCAGGTGGAGGAGACCTCGCTCCTCTCGCGCACCGGCGGCGCCCCCTCGCTCGCGGTCGGGATGGCGAAGATCTTCGCCGACGTCCTCGGGGGCGAGGGCGCGATGGCGCTCTGGTACCACTTCGCCGTGATGTTCGAGGCGCTCTTCATCCTCACCACGCTCGACGCCGGCACCCGCGTGGGCCGCTTCATGCTTCAAGACCTCGGCAAGCACCTCTGGGCGCCGTTCGGCCGCGTCTCGTGGTATCCCGCCGTCCTCCTCGCCTCGGCGCTCTTCGTCTCCGCCTGGGGGTACTTCCTCTACCAGGGCGTCACCGACCCGCTCGGCGGCATCAACTCCCTCTGGCCCCTCTTCGGGATCGCGAACCAGCTCCTCGCCACGGTGGCCCTGTGTCTCGGCACGACGGTCATCATCAAGATGGGGAAGGCGCGGTACGCCTGGATGACGCTCCTCCCGATGTGCTGGCTCGTCGTCGTCACGATGACCGCCGGCTGGATGAAGCTCTTCTCCCCCGATCCGCGCGTCGGCTTCCTCGCGCACGCCGACGGCATCCGGGCCGCGCTCGCCGCCGGGCAGCTCCCCCCCGGCGTGAAGGACGCCGCCGGCGCCGCCCGCCTACTCTTCAACGACCGCCTCGACGCCGCCGTCGCGGGGATCTTCCTCGTGGCGGTGCTCATCATCCTTATCGACTCTGCCCGCGAGTGGATCCACGTGCTCGGCGGCCGCAAGCCGATGCAGACCACCGAGATGCCTGCTATGCGCCGTACCATCCCGCTCGTCGCGTTGCTCCTCGCGGCGCCCCCCACCGCGACCGCGCAGGCCCCCACCGCACCCTTCGATCTCTCCATCCGCAACATCATGCGCGGCCCCGAGCTCTACGGGCGCGAGCCGCAGAACGTGCGCTTTTCCGCCGATGGCCAGTGGCTCTACTTCCGCTGGCTCGCGCCGGGCGCCGCGTGGAACGACGAGCTGCAGTCGTACCGGGTGGCCGCGCGTGCGGGCGCCGCGCCGGAGCGCGTCACCGACGCGCATATGGATTCCGTCGCGCCGATGCTCGCCGAGGGACGCGCGTGGGCCGGTGCCCCGTTCGCCCAGCGCGGCGGCCGCGTCGAAGCGGTGGTCGCGAGCGGCGACCTCTGGCTCCGCACCCGCGTCGGCACCGCGGTCACCCTCCGCCGCCTCACGCAGACCAACGCGACCGAAGGGGAGCCCCAGCCCGCGCTCGACGGGCGCTCCCTGCTCTTCGTGCGCGAGAACAACGTCTATGCGCTCGATGTCACGACCGGCCTCACCCGCCAGCTGACCGATATCCGGAGTGGCGCGGCCCCCAAGGAGCCGGAGGCCCCGACGCCGCAGCGCGCCGCCCTCGCGGCCCAGCAGCGCATCCTCCTCGAGGTCGTGCGCGACGAGCTGAAGGCCGACTCGATCGCCAAGGCGGCGCGCACCGCCGCGGAGTCCCGCCGCCTCCCGACCGTCTGGATCCCGACCGCCGAGCGTATCAGCAGCGTCACCGTCTCCCCGGCTGCGAACGCGGTGCTCATCACGACGTACACGCCCCCGCAGAACGCGCGCGGTTCCGACGTCCCCGATTACATCACCCCCGACGGCTACCCGCGGATGATTCCCGGCCGCACGAAGGTCGGTGATGCGCAGGGCGTCACCAAGGTCGGACATCTCGATCTCACCACCGGCGTGGTGACCTGGCTCCGCCTCGCCCCCGAGGGGGGCACGGCGGGCGATGTGCGTGTCGGCGATTGGTCCGATGACGGCGCCCGCGCCCTCGTCTTCGTCACCTCGGCGGACTTCAAGCATCGGTGGCTCTGGGCCGTGGCCGCGCGCGGCGGCACCACCACCCTCCTCGACCAGCTCCGCGACGAGGCCTGGGTGAACGGCCCCTGCTACGGCTGCATCGGGTGGACGCCGGAGGGGGCGGCGTGGTTCGTCTCCGAGGAGAGCGGGTACAGCCATCTCTATTCGGTGCGCGCCGACGGCACGGGGAAGACGGCGCTCACCAGCGGCGCCTGGGAGGTCCTCGGCGTCGAGCGGAGCCCCGACGGCGTCTCGTTCGAGCTCGTCACCTCCGAGCCGTCGCCCTTCACGCGGCAGGCGTACCGGATGCCGATGCGCGGCGGCCCCCGCACGCGCCTCTCCGCCGGCGACGGTGGCCACGCGCCGGTGATCCACCCCATCGATCGCCAGCGCTTCGCGACCGTCTACTCCACGCCGAACACGCCCCCCGAGCTCTTCCTCGCGCGCGCCGGTGACGCGGAATCCGCGATGGCGCGGCTCACCACCAGCCCCACCGCCGAGTTCCGGTCGTACGCGTGGAAGGTCCCACCGATCGTGATGGTCGACGGCCTCGATGGCGTGAAGGTTCCCGCGCGGCTCTATGAGCCGAAGGCGTTCGGGAAGCCGTCGAACGGCGCCGCGGTGATCTTCGTGCACGGCGCGGGCTACCTGCACAACGTCCACAACTGGTGGTCCACGTATTCCCGCGAGTTCATGTTCCACCACCTCCTCGCGGAGCGCGGCTACACCGTCCTCGACATCGACTACCGCGGCTCCGCGGGGTATGGCCGCGACTGGCGCACCGCGATCTACCGGTGGATGGGCGGGGCCGACATCGACGATCAGGTCGCGGGGTCGAAGTACCTTACTGCCGCGCACGGGATCGCGCCGGAGCGGATCGGCATTTACGGCGGCTCCTACGGTGGCTTCACGACGCTGATGTCGCTCTTCACGAAGGCCGAGTACTTCGGCGCCGGCGCGGCGCTCCGCTCGGTCACCGACTGGGCGAGCTACAACCACGGCTACACGGGCCGCATCCTCAACCTGCCGCAGACCGACACGCTCGCGTATCGCCGCTCCTCGCCGATGTTCTTCGCCGAGGGGCTCGTCGATCCCCTCCTGATCGCGCACGGGATGGTGGACACCAACGTGCAGTTCCAGGACGTCGTCCACCTCGCACAGCGGCTCATCGAGCTCGGCAAGGTCGATTGGGAGATGGCGGTCTACCCCGTGGAGGATCACGGCTTTGTGCGCCCGAGCTCCTGGACTGACGAGTACCGCCGGATCCTCGAGCTTTTCGACCGCACGATCGGCCCGAACGGGTCGAAGGGACGCCGATGAGCGCGTGGTTCGCGCGCGCCGCGGCGACGCTGCGACGCATCCTCGGGGCGCCAGACTACGCGGCCTATCTGGCGCACCATCGGGCGTGCCACCCCGACCGCGCCCCGCTCGGTGAGCGCGAGTTCATCGCCGAGCGGTTGGCGGCGCGCTACGAGCGGCCAGGCTCGCGCTGCTGCTGAATGGTGGCGGGGACGGCGACCGCGAGCAGCACCGTCGCCGCCCCCGCCAGACCCGCCGCCGCACAGAACGCCGTCGACGCCCCGAACTGCTCCCACACAATCCCGAAACCGATGGACGCCGGCAACGCGCCCACGCCGAGCGCGGCGTTGAACCATCCGAATGCGACGCCGCGCCGGTCCTCGGGGACGAGGTCGGCGACGAGCGCCTTCTCGACCCCCTCCGTCGCGCCGAAGTAGAGCCCGTAGACGAGGAAGAGCGCCCAGATCTGCCACGCCGCCGTCGCGAGCCCGAAGCCGAGATAGGTGAGCGCGTATACTGCCCAGCCGCCGAGGATCAGCGGGCGCCGACCAATCCGGTCGGAGAGACGGCCCCCGGGGATGTTCGTCCCCGACTTCACGACGTGCAGCAGCGCCCAAAGGATCGGGATCTGCGAGACGCTCACACCGAGCGATGACGCGCGCAGCAACAGGAAGGCGTCGCTCGAGGCAGCGAGGGTGAAGAGGAAGAGCACGCCGAGAAAGCGCCAGAAGACGGGACCGAGCGTGCCGTCGACGCGCTCGAGGAGTGCGCGGCCCGCACCAGTCGACGTGGTGCCCACTAGGGGAGACGCCGCGTGCGACGTCAGCGACGCGCCGTTCGGGGTCGCCGCGACCCGCACCCGCCCGCCCGTCGGGCTCTCCTGCACCCACCAGACGACCATCACCCACGCGAGCAGCCCAGGCACCGCCGCCCAGAGGAAGAGTGTCCGCAGCTCGACCCACCCGAAGTGCAGGAGCGCCCACGCGACCAGCGGCCCGACCACCGCACCCGCCGAGTCGGCCGCGCGGTGCAGCCCATACGCGAACCCGCGATGCTCGGGCGCGACGGCATCGGCGATGAGCGCATCGCGCGGCGCGGAACGCACCCCCTTCCCGAACCGATCCGTCACACGGATCGCGAGCACTTGGCCCGTGCTCTGCGCGAGCCCCAGCAGCGGACGCGCCACCGCAGCGAGGCCATACCCGAGCACCACGAGCGGTTTCCGCCGACCGATCCGGTCGGACCACCACCCCGACGGGAGTCGGAGGAGCGCCGACACGCTCTCGGCGACCCCCTCGATCACGCCGAGCCCCGCGGCCGTCGCGCCGAGCACGGTCGAGAGGAAGAGCGGGAGGAGGGGATAGATCATCTCGCTCGCCACGTCGGTGAGGAAACTCACGGTGGCGAGCACACGCACGGTGGGAGCGAGCGGTGCCCGGTCGGTCATCAGGGCCATCGTACCCCGGAACCGGGGCGCACGGTCACCCACCGTGCCTGCGACTCCCGCGCCGGGAAGGCGCGGACGTACCGCGCGCGCCACCATGCGGTCACCGCCTCGGCCTCCGAGGTGTCGACGACGGCCCAGACCGCGCCGCCGAACCCGGCTCCGAACGCGCTCGCCGCGTGCGCACCGGCATCCATCGCCGTGCGCGCGAGGAGCATCGTCTCCGGCACCTGGTTGCGCAGCACGAGCTCGGCGAGCTGTTGCGACTCCACGGCGAGCGCGCCGAGGCAGCGGGCATCGGCCGCTCGGAACGCCTCCAGCGCCGCCGGGACGATCCGCCCCGTCTCCGCGCGGAACTGGGCGAGTCGCGCGAGGAGCCCGTCGGGGTCGGCACCGCTACGCGCCACACGGGTCAGCTGCTCGAGCGCCTCCGGTCCGCCGGCGAGCACACCGCGGAGCGAGTGGTCCGTGCGCCCCATCGAGGCGTTCCACGCCGCGAGGAGCCCGCGCAGCTCGTCGGCCGCGCGATTGTAGTCTCCCATCGCCCCAGCGGTCTTCGTCGCCTTCACGCCGCTCACCGCGACCACGAGACTCCACGTGGCGGGGAATGGCGCACGCCCGAGCGCCGCGGCGGGGAGATACGCGTACATCCCCACCTGTTCGGCGAGGTTGCAGCAGATCGCGATGTGGTCCTGCGCCCCACCGCGCGTCCCGACCCCCTCGTCCCCCGCGAAGGGCCCCCACGGCCCACCCATCTCGATCGCCGCCGCGTACTCGGCGAGCGCGAGCGGGGAGAAGAGATAGTCGCGCCAGACACGGCGTTCACGGAGCCGGTTGGCCTCCGCCACCGCGATGGTGAGGAGCACCACCAACGCGCTCGAGCTCGAGAGCCCCGAGGAGCGCGGGAGGTCGCTCCGCGTGGTGACGCGCACCCCGTGCCGGAGCGGCGCGAAGTCGCGCGACATCCGACGCGCCACCGCCGCGACGTAGGTCCCGCCCTGCGCGGCAGTGGCACGGGCGTCGCGCCGGAGCGGCGCGCGCGTACGGCGATGCGTGACCTCGTCGACGACTTCGAGGATCGGCCGGTCGATCGGCTCGATCGTCGCCGTGATCCCGAGCTCGACCGCGCAGGTGAGCGAGGGCCCGCCGCCGTAGTCGACGTGCTTACCGAAGAGCTCGACCCGTCCGGGGACGAAGAGCGTGCGTGCGGTCATCGCGGGAGGACCATCAGTGGGACCGACGGCGCGTCAGGGGCGCGGGACGCGGCCCGCGAGGACGCGCTCCACCGCCGCGACGTCGCCGCGGCGCGAGAGGTCGAGCACGCCGAGCCGCTGCCGCACCGCGGTGAACCGGACGCCGCGCTTCATCGCGCGCCGCACCGCGTCCACGAGCTCGAGCTCCCCGCGCACCGAGGGGCGCACCGCCGCGCAGGCGGCGAAGATCTCCGAGGTGAAACGCCAGAGGTTCATCGAGACGAGCTTCTCCGCGGCGCGCAGCAGCGGATGCCCCGCTGGGGGCTTCTCCGCGATCTCGCGCAGCACCCCCTCGGGGGAGACGTCGAGGAGCGCGAAGGCGCGCACGCGGTCCTCGGGAATGTTCCCCTGCGCGACGAGCGCCGCGGCCTCGTAGGCGATGAGCCCCGGGCCGTCGAGCGCGACGAGTGCGCGCACCGACTCCACCGGGTAGAGGTTGTCGGCGTTGCACATCAGGAAGTGCGCGCGCCCCTGCGCGTCGCGCGGCGCGACCGCCTGCACCGCCGCCTCCGCCGCGTGCAACGCATCCGCCGTCCCGCGCGGCTCGGCCTGCTCCGCGAAGGTGACCCGCACGCGGGTGGGCGGCGCCTCCACGGTGTAGCGCCGGCGGATCGCCCCCTCACCCGGCGCGACCACGAAGACGACGTCGGTCACGCCCCCCTCAGCGAGGGCATCGAGGACGTGGTCGAGCAACGGATGCCCCGCCACCGGGATGAGCCCCTTCGCCCCCGCGGCCGCCGCGGCGGCCTGGGCCGCGTCGAGCGCGGCGCCGTCCTCCGCCTGCATCCGGGTGCCGAGGCCGCGCGCGAGGATGACCGCCGTGGTGGCGCGGGGTGCGGTCGCGGTCATCGCCGTCCTCGCGCCGCGCGGCTCACGCCGCGTCGGCGGCGCGCCAGAAGCCCTGCAGCACCGACCGCACGCCGAGGCCACTCGCGACGAAGACCACCGCCCAGATCAGCGCGAGGGACTGCCGCCCCGCGAGCGCCGCGCCGACGCCGAAGAGCGCCGCGTAGACGAAGAGGATCCCGAGCACCCAGCCGAGCATCGCCTGCGGGAGAGAATCGGGGGAGGCGCCGAGCCCCGTGCGGGCGCGCACGGCGGCCCACCCCGGTCCCGCGGGGCGCACGAGCCGGTAGAAGCGCTCCAGCACCGCCGCATCCGTCTGCGGGCCGAGGAAGGCCGCCGCGATCCACGCGATGGTGGTGACCGCGACCGTCACGAGGAGCGTCGTCGTCGCGTCGAGGGCAATCCCCTGCCCCTTCGCGAGGTGTAGCCCGATCGCCGTCACGAACGACGCCGCCATCGCCGCGATCTCCGCCGCCGCGTTCACGCGCCACCAGTACCAGCGGAGCAGGTAGAGGAGCCCCGTCCCCGCACCGATGGAGAGGAGGAGCGTGAATCCCGTCGACGCGGTGTCGAGGTAGCGCGTCACCAGCGCGGCGATGAGCATCAGCCCCGCCGTCACCATCCGACCGATCTGCACGTAGTGCCGCTCCTCGGCGTCGGGCCGCAGGAAGCGCCGATAGAGGTCGTGCACGAGGTACGAGGTGCCCCAGTTCAGGTGCGTGACGATCGTCGAGACGTAGGCGGCGAGAAGCCCCGCGATCATCAGGCCGAGCCACCCCGCCGGGAGGAAGGTCAGCATCGCCGGATACGCGATGTCGTGACCGATCAGGTTCCGCGGCACGTCGGGGAAGGCGCGCGCCAGATCGTCGAGCGTCGGGAAGACGAGGATCGAACTCAGTGCGACGAGGATCCAGGGCCAGGTGCGCATCCCGTAGTGGGCGACGTTGAAGAAGAGCGTCCCCGCGAGGGCGTCCTTCTCGCTCTTCGAGGCGAGCATCCGCTGCGCGATGTAGCTCCCACCTCCCGGCTCGGCGCCGGGATACCAGACCGACCACCACTGCACCGTGAGCGGAAGGAGGAAGACCGCGACGAAGGTCTTCCAGTCCGCGGTGTCGGGGAGGAAGGCGTACGACTCGGCCGGGAGCTTCGCGAAGAGCCCCGCGAGCCCGCCGACCTCCGGGCGCTGCAGCGCGAACCAGGCCGCCGCGACCGCTCCCGTCATCGCGATCCCGAACTGGATGAGGTCCGCGACGAGCACCCCCCAGAGCCCCGAGATCACCGCGAAGCCCACGTTGAGCGCGGCGCACCAGAGCAGCGTCCGCTCCATCTCCCAGCCGAGGAGGATCGACGCGATCTTCACCGCGGCGAGGTTCACCGTCGCCATGATCACGACGTTGAAGACGAGCCCGAGGTAGACGGCGCGGAACCCGCGCACGAGGCTCGCCGCGCGCCCGGAGTAGCGGATCTCGTAGAACTCGAGGTCGGTGAGCACCCCCGACCGGCGCCACATCCGCGCGTAGAACATCACCGTCGCCATCCCGGTCAGCAGGAACGCCCACCAGACCCAGTTCCCCGCCACGCCCCCCTGCCGCACGAGGTCCGTCACGAGGTTCGGCGTGTCGGTCGAGAAGGTCGTGGCGACCATCGAGATGCCGATCAGCCACCAGGGCGCCGCGCGCCCCGAGGTGAAGAACTCCGCCGTGCTCTCGCCCGCGCGCCGCGCGAGGAAGATCGCCGGCACGAACGCCGCGGCGAGGGAGACGACGACGATGATCCAGTCGAGGGTCGTGAGGCGCATCAGCGGGCGCCCTGCCACTGGCCGCGGGTGAAGTCGGGGAAGGCCATCGGCGCGCTCCCCTGCGCCACCGACATCTGGCTCAACGGCATCGGCGCGCTCCAGCTCGCCGCGTCATAGACGTCGAAGTCGGGGACGATCCCCTCCCGCATACACTCCACCAGGCGGTACGCCATGATGAAGTCCATCCCGCCGTGACCGCCCTTCTTCCGCGCGAGCTCGCCGACGCGCGTCCAGAGCGGATGCTCGTGCGTCGCCTTCCACTGGTCGATCGCGCCGAAGCGCTCGCCCCCCGCCTGCCCGTCGATGTAGATGCGCGCGGGATAATCCTCGAAGACCCCCTTCGTCCCCTGCACGCCGTTCAGGCGCGAGTAGGGACGCGGATTCGAGACATCGTGCTGCAGGAGGATGTTCCGCCCCTTCGCCGTCATGATCAGCGAGGAGTTCAGGTCCCCCGTCACATAGCGCTCGGTCCACTTCGGGTTCGACCGGCCGGGCACCGTCGCCTCACGGTGCAGCGTGAGCCCGCGCTCGGGCGTGCTCATCGAGACGAGATATGTCATCCGGTCGCCGGCGTGCAGGTCGAGATACCACGCCACCGGGCCGAGCCCGTGCGTCGGATAGAGGTTCCCGTTCATCCGCGTGTGCCAGCCGCGCCGCCAGAGCCCCTCGTCGCGGTCCTCGAAGAGGATCGCGCGTAGGTCGTGCAGGTATGCCGCCGACGCGTAGAGGACCTCCCCGAGCACGCCGTCGTGCACGAGGCGGTTCACGAGCATCTCGTTGTAGCCGTAGTTACAGTTCTCGAGCTGCAGGCAGTGCCGTTGCGCCGCCTCGCTGGCGTCGACGAGCGCCCAGAGGTCCTGCAGCGTGCTCCCCACGGGGCACTCGGAGCCGCAGTGCTTCCCGGCGCGCATCGCGGCGAGGAGCACCGGCACGTGCCACTCCCACGGCGTCGCCGTGTAGACGAAGTCGACGTCGTCGCGCGCAACGAGCCGTTCGAAACCGCGCTCTCCCTCATACGTGGCGGGGGCGGCCATCCCGGCATCGGTGCACATCTTCACCGCGCGGGCCATCTTCTCGGGGACCGTATCCGCCACGGCGACGATCTTCACGCTGTCGATCGCGAGCAGTTCGGAGAGGACGCTCCGTCCGCGGAGCCCCGTCCCGACGATGCCGATCCGCACCGTCTGATGGCGGGCGAAGGGGACCCCCTTCATCGAGCGCGCACCTGCCGGGCGCGGCGGGACCGCGTCCGGGGTCCGGACGGCGGTGATCGATTCGGCGATGGCGGGGAGGGGCGTCAGCGCCCCGGCGGCGGCGAGGCCGGCGCCGGTGGCGAGGGCCTGCTTCAGGAGATCACGACGATGGAGCTCGGTCACGGGCGGGGGGCCTCGGGACGGGGGTGGATCAGGCGGGCTGACGGACCTCCGAATGGTCGCCCAACACGACCGCCCCCGTAACCCCCTCGACCACGCACGCGTCGCCGATCATCGAATTGTGCAGTGTGCACCCGGTGACGCGCGTCCCGCTCCCGAGGATCGTGTCGCGGAGCGTCGACCCCGTCACCGTCGTACCGGCGGGCACCACCACGTTCGGCCCGATGGTCGAATCGGTCACCGTCGCCCCCGCCTCGATCCGCACCGGCGGGATCACCGTCACCCCGGGCAGCGCGGGCGACTCGGCCCGCCCCTTCTCCAGCATCACCCGGTTCGTCTCGAGCAGCGTGTCGAGCTTCCCCGCATCGTACCACCCCTCCACGTCGATCACGCGCAGCTTCGCGCCGTGGTCGATCATGTACTGGAAGGCGTCGGTGAGGTAGAACTCCCCCCTGTTGGCGGGCTGCGCGAGCACGTGCGCGATCCCCTCGTAGAGGAGCTGCCAGTTCCGGACGTAGTAGAGGCCGATGTTCGCGCGCTTGGAGATCGGCGTGTCGGGCTTCTCGACGATCCGCGTCATATGCCCCGCCGCGTCGGTCACCACCACGCCGAACCGCTGGTAGTCCTCGACCTCCTTCACCCAGATGATCCCGTCGTCCTGACAGTCGCGGATCACCGAGAGGTCGGCGTCGAAGATCGTGTCGACGAAGATGATCAGCACCGGCTGGTCGACGTGCGCCTGCGCGAGGGCGATCGCCCCGGCCGTACCATCCTGCACCCGCTGCTCGACGAAGACGCCGGGGATGCCATACGCCGACGCGGCGTGGCGCTCGACCGTCTCCTTCAGATGCCCGGTGATGTAGACCACCTGCTCCACCCCGCCCAGCCGCGCGACGTCGTCCATCACGTAGTCCATCACGGGCTTGCCGGCCACCTTCAGCATCGGCTTCGGCACCGTGTGGGTGTGCGGTCGCAGCCGCGTCCCCTTGCCGGCGAGCGGGATGACGACCTTCATCGCGGCGGCGGCCTCAGCGGGCGGCGACGAGACGGTCGCGCAGACGGGCGAGACGACGGCGCACCGAGCCGTCCATCACGGTGTCGCCCACGCGCACGACAACGCCGCCGAGGATCCGCGGATCCACCGCGACGTGGGGCACGACGGTCTTCTGGAGCGCCGCCGAGAGTGCCGCGGCGATCGACGCCTGCGCCGCCGCATCCATCTCGCGGGCCACCGTCACGCGCGCGTGCACGCGCCCCTCGGCCTCGTCGAGGAGGTTGTGGTACTCGGTCGCGACCGCCGGGAGGAGCATCTGCCGCCGGTTGGTCACCAGCTTCTGCACGAAGCGCACGAAGGTCGGCGCCGGCGCGATGGGCCCGAGGGCCTTCGCAAGCACGGCGTTCTTCTCGGCCGCCGAGATCTGCGGCGCCTCGAGGAAATGGCGCAGCGTCTCATCGCCGGCGACGGCGTCACCGACCGCGCCGATCGCAGCGCCCCACGCCGCCGGATCCCCCGCCTTCCGAGCGAGCGCGAGCAGCGCCTCGGCGTAGTTCTTCGCGATCGAGACCTCGCGCATCACTTGCCCCCGAGGGAGGCGAGGTACTGCTCCACCATCTGGCGGTCAGCCGCGGCGTCGAGCTTCTGCCCGATCAGCTTCCCGGCGCCGGCGAGCGCGAGGTCGACGGCCTCACGGCGGAGGTCGGCGATCGCCTTCGCCTTCTCGGCCTCGATGCTCTTCTGCGCGTTGTCGATCAGCTCGGCCTGCTGCTTCCGCGCCTGCTCGAGCAGCTCGTTGCGCATCTGCTCCGCCGTGGCGCGCCCCTCGGCGATGTAGCGCTGGGCCTCGCCGCGCGCCGCCTCGATCGCGGCCTTCTGCTCGGCGATCAGCTTCGCCGCCTCGGCGCGGTCGCGCTCGGCCGCCGCCATCGCGTCGGTGATCGCGCGCTCACGGCCGGCGACGGCCTCGAGGATCGGCCCGAACGCGAAATTCTTGAGCCCGAGCATCAGGAGGACGAAGACGATGATCGTCCACGTCATCAGGCCGAGGTGCGGGTCGAGGAGCCCGGGCTTGGCGGCGGCCTCCGCCTCAGACGAGGCGAGGGCGGGCGAGGCCGCGGCGGCGAGGAGGGCGAGGGCAGAGAGCGGAGCGCGCATGGTCGGGAGAGGATGAGGTCGGCCGAGGCCGGAACGACGAGGCAGGAGCGGGACTGCGTGGGGCCGCGACGGCATCCGCCGCCGCGACCCCCGCGGGGTCTGCTTAGAACTTGCCCTGGATCTGGAAGGCGATGACGACGCCGAAGAGCGCGGCGCCCTCGATCAGGGCCGCGAGGATGAGCGCGGCGGTCTGAATCTTGCCGGCCGCCTCGGGCTGACGGGCCATCCCCTCGACTGCCTGGCCGCCGATGCGGCCGATGCCCATCCCGGCACCGATGACCGAGAGGCCGGCGCCGAGGCCGGCGCCGATGAGGGCCAGGCCGGCCTGGCTGATGAGGCTGGCGCCCTCGGCGGCGGCGGGGGCGGCGGTGGCCGCCACGGCGGCCGCTTCCTGCATGAACGCGACGAACATCGGAGAAACCTCGGAAGGAGTTCGGTCCTGCGTGGTCCTGCGCGCCGGTCGGCGCCGTCCGTCACTGAGCCCAACGGCCCAACGGACTTCCCCCGGTCACTCGCCGGGGTACGGGGTGCTGCCAAGGAAAAAGCGACGTGGTGCTAGTGGTGCGCCTCACGGATCTGCCCGATGAAGACCGAGGACAGGAGCGTGAAGATGAAGGCCTGGAGGAACGCGACGAAGAGCTCGAGCACCATGATCACGACCGACATCAGGAGCGGCGCCGCGCTCGCCGGCCCGGCGAACTCGAAGATCAGCCCCATCAGCGCGAGCACGACGATGTGCCCGGCGGTCATGTTCGCGAAGAGTCGGATTGCCAGCGCGAACGGCTTGGTCAGCTTCCCGATCATCTCGACCGGGCTCATGATCAGGAACATCAGCGGCCGCATCACCACCGGCAGCTCGTTGTTCCAGTAGAACATCGTGTTGAGGTACCCCACGCCGTTCGCGCGGAGTCCGGCGACCTCGACCGTGAGGAAGGTCAGGAGCGCGAGCGTGGCTGTCACGGAGATATTCCCCGTCGCGGTGGAGCCGAAGGGGACTAGGCCGAGGAGGTTCAGCGTGAGGATGAAGAAGAACGCGGTGAGCAGGTAGGGGACGAACCCCTCGCCGTGGTGCCCGACGTTCGGGAGAATGACCTCGTTGCGGATGTAGAGGATCATCGCCTCGATGGCGTTCGGGCCGCCGCGCGGGGCCGCGCCCCGCGCCATCGCGCGGGCGTGCGCGCGGCCCACGAGGACCATCCCGCCGAGGAGGAGGACCGCGCCGAGCCAGAGCATCACGACGTGCTTGGTCGGCGAGAGGTCGAGCTCGAGCGACCCCACGTGGAGCGGCGCCCACTTCGGCAGCGTGCACTCCAGGAAGAACGGGAACTTCCAGTACGGGATCTCGATGTGGTCGCCGTTCGTGATGTGCGGCGTGATGATGTCGACCTTCCCCTCGTGCCCCGCCTCGGGGAGGTGGCAGGCGCTCCCGGCGCCGGCGGCGTGCGCGGGGGCGGCGGCGAAGACGAGGAGGGCGAGCGTGGCGACCAGCGAACGGAGCGTCATGATCTCAGGAAGAGAGGCTCGAACAGCATCGTGACGAAGAAGAACCCGACTAGGCTGACCAGCGCCGTCCCCGAGGGGAGCCCCAGCGCCGGGATGCCGAGGAGGGCATAACCGACGACCACTGCGAAGCGGATCAGGGAGCCAAGCCCCCAGCCCGCGATGGGATTCGACGTGACGAACGGCCGGGCCACGGCGAAGGTGAGCGCCTGCACGACGACAGCGATCCCGGCGCTCGTCCAGATCGCTTCGACGGCCCGAGGGTCCGCGAGGCGACGTGTGACGAGCCACGCGATCCCCCCGACGAGGCACGCGGCGAGCGCCGTGAAGGCGACCCCGCGTCTCATCGGGTCCCCTCGCCCCGTCGCTCGGCCTCGCGCCGCTGGTCGGCCATCAGGCTCCGGTACATCGAGTAGATGGCGGCGGCCAGGCCGGTGAAGACACCGAGGAGGAGGAAGAGAGGTTCCGTGCCGATCCGTCGGTCCACCCAGCGCCCCAGATACAGGAAGAGCAGGATGGAGGCGACGAGCTGGAAGCCCAGGCCCGCGTACTTCGCCGCCGCGCCGAACGAGGCGCTGTCAGCATCGGGGGTCGGCGGCGGGGGATTGGACATCCAGCATTGAAAAGTAAGGGGCTTGTGAAAAAAAGCGCAAGCGAACACCAACCCGCTGTCACGGAAGGACTTGGGCCATCCGTGACCGTTATCCGGACCGGTCGTCTTCCCATCGGTTTCCGGTTCTCGTGCTTTCGGCCCCCTGCCCCACGGTCCCGATGATCCCCAGGCTCCCTCTCGGCCTCCTCTCCGCCGCCCTGTTGACCTTCGCTTGCAGTCCGCGCGGGCGGAGTGAGGCCCACGCCGCCGATGCCAGCTCCGGCACCGAGCCCTACCTCGCCGTCTCGGTCGGGGACGATGTCCGCTTCTCCCTCGCGGTGCCCAATCCCGGCGAGCGCACCGTCGAGGTCGAGTTCCCCGACGGGCAGACGCACGACTTCGCCGTCGAGGACGCGTCGGGGCGCACCATCTGGCGGTGGAGCGAGGGGCGGCTCTTCACCCAGGGGATGCAGACCAAGGTGCTGCGGGGCGGCGAGTCGCTGTCATACGAGGCACGGTGGGATCCGCCTGCGCCGGGACGGTACACCGTCGTGGCGACGCTGCGGAGCCCGACCCTCCCCGTGACCCGGTCGCGCGCACTCATCGTCCCAGCGCGGTAGGCGCGGTCGCGGCGCGGCCCGCCGCGAACGATATATTGTCGGTCGCCGTAGTCCGACCGACCCTCGTCCCGGAACCACCTGTGTCCACCACGGACTCCCGCGATCTCGACCTCCTCGCGCAGCTCGCCCGCGCCCGGGGGGAGATTGCCAGCCAGATCGGCCGTCGCATCGTCGGGCAGCACGCCGTCGTCGACAACATGATCGCCGCAATCCTCGCCGGGGGGCACGTGCTCCTCGTGGGCGTCCCCGGCCTCGCGAAGACGCTGCTCATCCAGACGATCGCGCAGGCGCTCGATATGGAGTTCAGCCGCATCCAGTTCACCCCCGACCTGATGCCGAGCGACATCACGGGGACCGAGCTGCTCGAGGAGGACCACGGGACCGGGCGGCGCGCGTTCGTCTTCGCGAAGGGGCCCGTCTTCGGGAACATCGTGCTGGCGGACGAGATCAACCGCGCCCCGCCAAAGACGCAGGCGGCGCTGCTGCAGGCGATGCAGGAGCGGACCGTCACGGTCTCCGGCAAGACGTACACCCTCCCGAACCCGTTCTTCGTGCTCGCCACGCAGAACCCCATCGAGCAGGAGGGGACGTATCACCTCCCCGAGGCGCAGCTCGACCGCTTCATGTTCGAGTTGCGGATCGGGTATCCGACGATGGAGGAGGAGGAGGCGATCGTCGCGACCACCACCGGCGTGGCGGGCGGGGAGATCACGCCCGTGATGTCGGCGGACCAGCTGCGGGAGATGATGGCGCTGGTGCGGCGGTTGCCCGCGCCCCCATCGCTCGTGCGGTACGCGGTCGGCTTGGCGCGGGCCACGCGGCCCAAGGAGCCCGAGGCCTCGCCGGCAGTGCGGAAGTATGTCGCGTTCGGGGCCGGCCCTCGGGCGGGCCAGAACCTCGTGCTCGCCGCGAAGGCGCGCGCCGCGATGGATGGTCGGTCGGTGCCGGACCTCGAGGATGTGGACGCCGTCGCGTTCAGCGTCCTGCGCCACCGCGTGGTGCTGAACTTCCAGGCGGAGGCGGAGGGCGTGGGGATCGAAACGATCCTCGCGCTCGGGGGCCGCGGACGCCTTCTCGGTCTGCTCGAAGCAAGATGACGCTGCTGAGCTAGCAAGTGCCTATCTGCGCACTCGCAACATTAATTGCCGCCGCTACATCCCTTCGAACTTCACGCTGCTTCGAGCCAGCTCCGCTTCGTCATACGCGGCCATCGAAAGCCCACTCATTATTTGATTTGTCCCAATAATTCCATATCAAATGCCAACTGGAAAACGGTTGTTTGCCTCAGCAACCTTATCGACCAGAGTTTTCCAGGCCCTCTCTGACAAAAGCTTCGAGCACATCTCAGGATCAAACTGCCGACTCGCCTGCTTCTCAAGTTCAAACCGGACCACTTCAAGACCTAAGGCGGCACGATACGGACGAGAGGTGCTCATCGCGTCGATCGTGTCCGCAAGCGCGATGATTCGAGCCCCAGGTGGGATCGCTTCGTCTCTCAATCCGTGCGGATACCCCCTACCATCCCATGCTTCGTGGTGTGACACAATCATCGGAACCAAGTCCGCGAAGTGGGTTACTTTTGCTACAAGACTTGCTCCTTTTTCCGAATGCGACTTCATCACCTCGTACTCTTGGTCTGTCAGGCGGCCCGGCTTTCGAATAATCGGAGAAAACTCTGCGTAAATTTTCCCAATGTCATGCAGCAACGCAGCTTGCTCTATACGTCGGACGTCGCGCTGCCGGAAACCCATGAGCTCTGCTATGATGCGAGCGAATACCGACACTCTTTGCGAGTGACCAGAGGTGTATGGATCTTGGGCGTCAACAGTGCTTACCATCAACTCAAGCAGCTCTTCGTTAATCTGCTGAAGCACGATGTTATTCTTGTACAATTGCCTAAGTCCAAGCATCGGCAGGGCGAGCGCTGATGATACCCCCGCTCCGAATCGTACATACGCGACCGCAAAGAAAAAAATAAGCGGGAACGAAAGGATATCGTACACCGCAGATGCCTTCATGCTCTGCAACCAGTGCTGCCTTACCTCGGCACCAGTTGCCACTGAAACAATAGCACTAACCGCCAGCTTGTTGCATACCAGCCACGCCGCGACCATCAACACAAAAGCTGGGATGTTTAGTGGATCGTCAGGCCAAGCTCTGATACTTGCGCCGCCGACAGATAGGTAGAGCGATATCGCGATTCCCTCAGCGAGTACAAATTGTGCAAGGTTAAAGAGCGCTTTCTGGACCTGCCGCCGCGCCAGAGCCTCAGCGCCGAGGATGCTTACAGCTACGGTCCCGAGCGCTGCGATATTCGGTGCGATGGCGGCGATGCTGAGGAACGGCAGGAAGCCTATGCTCCCTGTTGTTGCACTTGAGGTTTTGTATCCCAAGCCGGACGCTAGCAATCCGAACGCTGTGAAGAAGATTGCTGCCTTCCAGCCTGCCGTAGCCGGAGCCGGTGTATTGATCAGAATGCTAATCGTGGCAGCTACCGCTAGAAGCGCGACAACTGCCACAACCGCCTTCGTTGAGATTCGCTGACCACGCATTGGATTATGTGAGGACCCCCCGTCCCCTCCTTATTCAGCTCCAGCTCGCAGCATCACCCAGCACAAACGCGCAAAGTGCGCGCAGCAGCGACGTGATGATCGACATTGAGATTCACCTCCCTTCCGTGAGATCGCCCGGCATACACCGTGGCGTTCCAGCGAAGTTCGGCTCCGCTCTTGCGTCGGCTGTGACGCCACCGCTCGTGTTCCCTCCGCTCGCGGAGAGAACGGGGGGTTCCCTAGTTCCTCAGGCCGAAGGGTGAGACCGCATTCGACCACCCTGACCACCGATTCGTCGCATCGAGCACTGCCAGCACCGCCGCGGTTTCGATACTGTCCCGTACCTCACATGTTCCCGTGAGCATCGCCTGCTCCCGAGTGTGTCGGGCGACGAGCCCGACGAAGACGAACTCCCGATCGAACATCGATAACACCCGGGTACCCTCTAGGCCGAGCACCCCGTGCGCCGACCCCGCGAGCGCGAGCGCAGCGACCGCCGCCCGCGCCGCCACGTCGACACGGTTGCGGTCGTTCGGCAACCCTTCCTCGGCTTCGCCCGCGAAATGCTCGCCGCCGACTCGCAACGTCACCCGGCACGTTACCCCACGAGCACGGGACCCGCGGACCTCAACATCCTCGAAGTAGACGTGACGGCCTGGCGCCGCGACTACTGGGGTCGATGTCGCCGTCGCCGTCGTCATCGGATTCCCAACCCCACGCGTAGCGATCGCCGCGATGGAGATCTTCCGATGGTCGACCTTGAGCCCCAGCCGCGCCATCAGCGCGCTTTCGATGTTTCGGACGTGTTGCTTCGCTGGGGTCGCACCGGACACGAGCACGTGCACCGCTTCGATCCCACCGGTCGGCGTCGCTGTGATTCGCACCGACGTGACATCCTGCAACGTGGCGATCAGCGCCTCCGCGTCGCGGAGCGGCAACACGGAGCCCGCGATCACATCGACAGTCGGTTCGCTGGGCTGCGAAAGGGGGATCGTCACGAAGCTCCTGGGATTCGGAGGCACCGGAAAGCGCGGCCGCGCCCTCCGGTCTTCGAATCAGTGACGA
The DNA here is from genome assembly GCA_016871895.1 of Gemmatimonadota bacterium. Lineage (GTDB taxonomy): Bacteria > Gemmatimonadota > Gemmatimonadetes > Gemmatimonadales > Gemmatimonadaceae > Pseudogemmatithrix. Next base: position 175,887 of record VHBO01000002.1, on the reverse strand, counting down.
CGGACTCTGAATCGGGTAAAGGGAGCCGGACAGCCCAGCCGGACTCTGTGCTTCACTGCCGGCGCGAGCGCCTACCCTTGGTACTCCTCGGGGACCTGATACTCCTTGAGCTTCCGGTACATCGTCCGCTCGCCGATGTCGAGCAACTCCGCCGCCTTCCGCCGGTTCCCGCGCGTCTGACGCAGCGCGGCAAGGATCGCCGCCTTCTCGATCTCGGCCATCGTCATGCCCGGGGTGAGCACAAGACCCGCGCCCGTCGCGGGCACGCCCGGGGGCTCGAGCCCGCCGATCACAGGAGCGAGGGCGACCGCGGTACCAGGGAAAACCCCGCCCCCGGAGACAGGCCCGAGGCCAGCGCCGACGCCGATCCCGCCACCCCCATGCTCGACGAGTCGCTCGACCGCTGCGCGATCCTCGTCGACCCGCCGACGGAGCTCCTCCAGCTGCAGCTTCATCTCGACGAGGCTACGAACGATGAATTCGAGCTCGCGCCCCTCAGCGCGCCCCTCCTCTCGAAGGATCGGGCCAATCGGGACCGGAAGGAGCCGATCGGCACCGCCATTACGGATCGCGGCCGGGATGTCATCGACTCCGATCTCCCGACCCGTCGCGAGCACGACCATGCTCTCGAGCAGGTTGCGCAACTCCCGCACGTTGCCGGGCCAGGGATACCGCACGAGCGCCTGCATCGCGTCGGCCGAGATCCCGTGGAAGGTCCGGTCGTGTGCCTGCGCGAACTCCTGCACGAAGCGCCGCACCAGAAGCGGGATGTCCTCCCGACGTTCCCGCAGCGGCGGGAGATAGATACGGAGGACGTTCAATCGATAGTAGAGATCTGACCGGAACTCGCCGCGCTCGACGCTCTCGCGCAGCGGACGGTTCGTCGCGGCGACGACCCGCACGTCCACGGCGATCGGCTGCGCCCCGCCGACTCGCGTCACCTGCCGCTCCTCCAGCACGCGCAGGAGCTTCACCTGCGTGCTGGGCGGGATCTCACCGATCTCATCAAGGAAGAGCGTGCCCCCGCTCGCGAGCTCGAAGCGGCCAATGCGCCGCTCAGCGGCGCCGGTGAATGCTCCCTTCTCGTGCCCGAAGAGCTCACTCTCGAGCAACGTCTCCGGGAGTGCTCCGACGTTCACCGCGATGAACGGCTTGTTCCGACGCGGCGAGAGCTTGGCGATGGCACGCGCCACGACTTCCTTCCCCGTCCCGCTCTCCCCCTCGATGAGCACGGTACTCGAGACGGGGGCCATCTGGGTGACCTGCACGAGGACCTGCCGGATCGCCTCGCTCTCGCCCCAGAGCCCCGTCTCCCGCGCGACGCGCTGCCGCTCGAGCAGCGCCTGCACGCTCGCCCGCACCGCCTCGGGGGCGACGGGCTTCACGAGCACGTCCGCGAACCCAACGCCTCGCAGACGCGCCTCCACCGAGGCGTCGCCCACATCGGAGAGGCCGATCACGGCAGCCCCACCCCAGAGCTGGTCCCGCACAAGCCCGAGGGTCTGCGAATCGAGTAGCGCCCCAGTGCAGACGATCACCTCGGGCCGCGCGCGCTCCACCTCGCGCGCGAGATCGTCGAGCGGCGAGACCATCGTGGTCGCGACGCCATCCGCCTCGAGCAACGCATTCAGCCGGACCGCGGGCTCGACGTCGGTGAGCGTGATGAGGACGCCCATCTACCGCTTCACCGTCCCCTGGGTCCAGAAGGGGAAGGTCGTGATGGTGCCGACCACGCGCTTGCCGCGGATCTCCACTTCGAGCGTCTTCCCCGGCGCGGCGTGCGCCGTGGGCACGTACGCCGTCCCGAGGCCGCACCCGACGCTCGGGCTCATGATCCCCGACATCACGACGCCGCTCGGCGCGCCGTCGACGAAGACGGGATAGCCGTGCCGCGGGATCGCCTTCTCGGTGAAGGTGAAGCCGACGAGCTTCCGTGGGACGCCGGCCGCCTTCTGCGCCTCGAGCGCCGCGCGCCCGACGAAGTCCCCCTTCTTCATCTTCACGAGCCAGCCGAGCCCCGCCTCGAGCGGCGTGATCGTGTCGTCGATGTCGTTGCCGTAGAGCGCCATCCCCATCTCGAGGCGCAGCGAGTCGCGGCAGCCAAGCGCGGTGGGAGTGATGCGCCCGGTCGCCATCAACGCCTCCCAGAGGCGCGCCGAGTGCGCGACGTCGTGGTAGAGCTCGAAGCCGTCCTCGCCGGTGTACCCGGTGCGCGAGAGCGTCATCGGCACCCCCGCGACGGTCGTCTCGGTGAACCAGTAGTACTTGATGTCGTCGAGCGCAGCGGGGGTGAGCGCCTGCAGGATCGCATGCGCCTGCGGCCCCTGCACCGCGAGGAGCCCGATGTCGTCGGAGACGTCGGTGAGGGTGCAGTCGAAACCGCCGAGGAAGCGCGAGATGTGCGCGAGATCCTTGTCCTTGTTCGAGCCGTTCACGACCATCATCAGGTGGTCGGCGGCGTAGCGATAGACGAGGCAGTCGTCGACGAACGTCCCCTGCTCGGTGAGGATCGCCGAGTAGTGCACCTGCCCGTCGGCGAGTGCGGCGACATCGTTGCTGGTGACGTAGGTGACGAAGGGGATGGCCTGGGGCCCCGTGATGATGAACTCCCCCATATGGCTCACGTCGAAGATCCCGCAGCCGGTGCGGACGGCGTGATGCTCGGCGGTGATCCCCGTCGGGTACTGGATGGGCATCTCGAAGCCCGCGAAGGGGACCATCTTCGCCCCGGCAGCGAGATGCTGCGCGTGGAACGGGGTCCGCTTGAGTGGGGTGGAAGCGTCAGCCATCTGGGCTTCAGGGTCTGTGGGTGATGAAGAGAATCAGGGGTCCGACCCAATCGGGCCGGACCCCAGAAAGATGCCAAAACGGCAGGGGGCCTGCTACCCTCGGGGCCTCGTCACATCCACCCCTCAGCCGGCAAGCTCTCCCCTCACCGCTGCCCGCGCGTCCGGCGCTTCGCGCTCCCCCGCGCCGGCTCCCCGACGATCCGGCCATCCGGGCCGACCTCGCGAATCACGTGCCGCTCGATGTCGTCCTGCAGATAGATCTGGTCCCGACCGCCCTCGGCCATCAGGCCGGCCTCGAGGCTCATCACCTCGAAGAACGAATCGGCCTGGTTGAGATCGACGACGTACCCGATGTCCTTGAGCGAGCCGATGGTGAGCACGCTCAGCGGATTCCCGGTCACGCTGCTGCCCAGATACCCCGTCATCAGCTCGGACTTGAGCACCCCCTCGCGCCAATGCGAGTTGATGGTGCCCCCACCGCACGACGCCGGGGTGTTGTTGGTGCAGTTCTCGACCGGCACCTTGGCGCCGCCCGGGACCTGCTGCCCGGCCCCCGTGTAGTTGGTCCCGCCCACGGCGTTGAACCCGGCGATCGCCTCGGGACCGTTGAAGTGCGTGTCCTGCTTCGCCGAGGTGGTCGACGAGAGCTGGAGGAACCCCTTCGAGCTCCAGAGCGTCCCGATCCCGAGCACGTGGCCCATCTCGTGCAGGATCACTGCGGCGAAGGTCCCGCTCGACTCGAGGCTCGGGAGGTCGGAGGTGTCGAACCGCATCGAGCCGAGCGCGGTCAGTCCGGCGGTGCGCACGAGACAGGGGCCGGCAGATCCGAGCACCGCACCCGCCCCGTCGATGTTCTCGAGACGCACGACGATGATCAGGTCGTCGAGCGCCTCTTGGATCGCATTCGGTGAATTGCAGCTCCCCGCCCCGGACGAGAAGTTCGCGATGTTCGGGAGGTCGCCCGTGATGATCGTCTCCCACCGCGTCGCGGCCTGCCCGAACGCGGTGAGCTGATTCGCCGTCGGCATATTCACGAAGCGCAGGCTGATGTCGAAGCCGGACGTCGAGGCCTTCCCCGTCGCGGAGAAGATCACCGGGGCCGCGGCGGCGCCCGCACCGCCGAGGGTGGCCGAGACGACGTTCGGCCCGGCGGCGAGGGTCCAGCTCCCAAGCGTCGCGATCCCGGATGCATTCGTCGTCGCGCTCGCACCGGTGATGCTCCCCACACCCGGTACGGTCGCAAAGGTGACAGGGATGCCGCTCACGCCGTTGCCACACTCATCCAGCACCTCGACACTCGGCGCGATCGGGACCGTCGCTCCCGGGGCCGTCACGGCGCCATTCCCGGCCTTCGCGCGGTAGACCACTGGCTCGCCCGCGCGGCACCCGGTGACACCCAGCGTGTACGTGCCGCGCTCGTTCGGCTCCCACGTCGTCGCACGGATCATATACGAGCCAGGATCGAGGGTGATCGTGAGCCGCGAATCCCGGATCACGCCATCCTGGATGTCATCGTTGTCAGCGATGAAGACGCCGGTGGTCGCGTTGTACAGGAAGATATACGGATCGACGATGCCGAGCTGCTTCGTCATCGTGATGATGACCGCGGTGCGCGAGGCGAGGTCGAACCGGTAGAGATCGAAGCGCGAGTTCTGTGAGGTGTTCACCGGCGGGGTCCAGCTGCAATCGGCATCGCTGATCGATCCGGTCACCGTATCGGGCACGACGATCGGCGTCGCCCCCGCCGCGACACAGGGATCCTCGATCGCCGTCGCAGTGAAGGTGAAGGTGAGCGTCTCGAAGGTCGCTCGGAGGGTCTGCTCCCCGATCAGCGCCCCGAGGGTCCACGAGCCGACGGTCGCGACACCGTTCGCGTTGGTGACGGCGCTCGCCCCGGTCACCGAGCCGCCGCCGGTCTGCACCGCGAAGGTCACGGTCCGCCCCGCGACCGGGTTCCCATCCACGTCGAGGAGCTGCACGGCGGGTGCGATCTCGACATTCGTGCCGAACTTCGCCCGCTGGCCGTTCCCCTCGACCCCCGGCGCGATCCGCATCTGCGCCGGCGGCCCGCCGGTCGCGGTCGCGGTGAAGAGGGTCGACTGCCCGCCGACGCTCGCCGTCAGGCGCGGCGTCGCGGTGGCGCTACTCCCGAGCCGCCAGACGGTCTGCCCCTCGCCGTTCCCGCCGGCCTGGACCTCCTTCGTCGTCACCGAGGCGGCGGCGTCGAGCGACCCCCCGCCCGAGATGATGGTGAAGGTGATGGTCGCGTTGGGGATCGGGGTGCCGAGGCGGTCGACGGCCCGGGCGATCACCGGCTGACTGAGGGTCGAGAGGACGGTCCCGATCTGCCCGTTCCCGGAGACCGCGACCGGCGCGACCGGCACCTGCGCGACGGTTACAGTGGCGGTGGCCGCCACGCCGTCGACGGTCGCGGTGATGGTCGCACTGCCATTGCTGACCGCGGTCACGAGACCGGCGGCGCTCACCGTCGCGACCCCGGCCGCACCTGAGCTATACGTGGGGACGAGGCCGACCATTGGCTGCCCCTTCTGGTCGGCGACCGTCACACTGAGCTGTCCGGTGGCGCCGATGGCATCAAAGCTCAGCGTAGCGCTATTGAGCGTGACCGTGGTGGCCTTGGGTGGCTCCGTGGGGGAGGCGCAGGCGTGGAGGCCGAGGCCCGCAAGCAGGGCGGCGGCGAGAGTGCTAGAGAGGGAGAGGCGCATGTTGGGGATATAGGAGGTGGGAGGGCGGCGGGCAACTCCCGGCGTCGCCGGCAGGGGCGCCCCGACGCCCCGTCGAACCCAGCTCGGCGGTGGAGCACCCACCACCCTCCTCCGCCGGCGCGGGCTACATTCCCGGCGGTCGATCCCCGCCCCTCCCGGAGCCCGTATGCCCCGATTCGCCGCCCCCCGTCGCCTCGCCCTCCTCCTCGCCGCCCTCACCCTGACGGCCTGCGCCCGCTCCGGCCCCTCGGCCGAGGACCGGGAGCGGTGGGAACGCCGCGCCGCCGCGGTCACCATCACCCGCGACGACTGGGGGATCCCCCACATCGCCGCCCCGACCGACGCCGACGCGGTCTTCGGGATGATGTATGCGCAGGCCGAGGACGACTTCAATCGGATCGAGGTGAACTTCCTCAACAGTCAGGGGCGACTCGCCGAGGCCGAGGGAGAATCGGCGATCTGGCGCGACCTGCGGATGAAGCTCTTCATCCACCCCGACACGATGCGGGCGCTCTATGCGTCGAGCCCTGACTGGCTCAAGGCCCTGATGGACGCCTGGGCCGACGGCCTCAACTACTACCTCTTCACGCATCCCGAGGTGCAGCCGCGTGTGCTGACGCGCTTCGAGCCCTGGATGGCGCTCACCTTCAGCGAGGGGAGCATCGGCGGGGACATCGAAGGGATCTCGCTGCGTGAGCTCGAAAAGTTCTATACGGAGGCGGCCACCGCGGAGCCGGCGACGACCGGCGCGGCCGGCGCGGGGCCGGCACGGCGCCCGGGCAGGGGGCGTGCGCCCGACGCGCAGGTCGCGGCCGCGGGCATCCGGACCGTCCCGGTCTGGGCGCCATACGAGCTCAAGGAGCCGAGCGGCTCGAACGGCTTCGCCATCACGCCGGCCAACAGCGCCTCGGGGCACGCACTGCTGCTGATCAATCCGCACACCTCATTCTTCTTCCGCGAGGAGCTGCAGGTCACGAGCGGTGAGGGGCTCAACGCTTACGGCGCCGTCACCTGGGGCCAGTTCTTCGTCTATCAGGGCTTCAACGACCGCACCGGGTGGATGCACACCTCCTCCGGCGCGGACGCGATCGACGAGTACGCCGAGACGGTGACCGCGAAGGACTCGGGCTTCGTGTATCGGCACGGCGCCGAGGAGCGCCCGGTGATCGCCGAGCGGATCGACGTGCCGTTCAAGACCGACAGCGGGATGGCGACGCGCACCTTCACCATCTACCGCACCCACCACGGTCCGGTGGTACGCGCCGCCGACGGGAAGTGGATCACCGTCAAGCTGATGCAGGAGCCGGTGAAGGCGCTCACGCAGTCGTTCACGCGCACCAAGGCGCGGACGCTCGTGGCGTTCCGCGCCGTGATGGACCTGCACACCAACTCGTCGAACAACACCATCTACGCCGATGCTGACGGGCATATCGCGTACTTCCACGCCAACTTCGTGCCGAAGCGCGACCCGCGCTTCGACTGGCGGCGGCCGGTGGACGGGAGCGACCCCGCGACGGACTGGACGACAGTCCACGGTGTGGACGAGAGCCCGCTGGTAATCGACCCCGCGAGCGGCTGGCTCTACAACACGAACAACTGGCCGTACACCGCGGCCGGCGCGCAGAGCCCCAAGCGGTCGGCGTTCCCCGCGTATATGGATTACAACCTCGAGAACCCGCGCGGCGTGCACGCGATCGAGGTGCTCTCGCGCACAAAGGGCTTCACACTCCAGTCGCTGATCGACGCGGCGTACGATCCGCACCTCACCGCGTTCGATGCGCTGGTGCCGGCGTTCGTGCAGGCGTATGACCGGCTGCCGGCGGCCGCACCCGAGAAGGCGCGCCTGCGCGAGGTGGTCGACACGCTGCGCGCTTGGGACCGTCGCTCCGGCATCGCGTCGGTGGCGACGACGGTCGCGGTGCTCGCGGGCGAGGCGCTCTGGACCGCCGTCCGCGCCGACCCCGAGGCGGAGGGATCCGACCTCCTCGCGTTTATGGCCACGAAGAGCCAGCCGGCGATGCGCATCGCCGCGCTCGACACGGTGGTGACGCAGCTCACCGCCGACTTCGGTTCGTGGCGGACGCCGTGGGGCGAGATCAACCGCTTCCAGCGGCTCACGGGCGACATCGTCCAGCCGTTCAACGACAGCGGCCCGAGTCTCCCGGTCGGCTTCACCTCATCGCGCTGGGGTTCGCTCGCCGCCTTCGGCGCACGCACCTGGCCCGGCACCAAGAAGCTCTACGGCACCCTCGGGAACAGCTTCGTAGCGGTGGTGGAGTTCGGCGACACCCTCCGCGCGCGGGCCGTGACCGCGGGCGGCCTCAACAGCGTGCCGAGCTCAACGCACTTCAACGACCAGGCCGAGCGGTATACGAAGGGCGACCTGCGTGAGGTGTACTTCTATCCGTGGCAGCTTGAGGGACACACGGAGCGGACGTACAAGCCCGGCGGGAAGTGAGCCCGATGCCCCGCCCCGCCCTCCTTCTCGCGACCCTCGCTCTCCCCGTCGCACTCGTCGCCCAAGGCCCCACCGCCTCGCCCTCGGCGATCCCCGTCATCCCGATGCCGGCGGAGGTCGTGCCAGCAGCGGGGACGTGGAGCCCGCGCGCGCCGCTCCCCGCCGACCTGCGCACCGCGACGGTCGCGCAGCTTGGCGCCGCCGGGATCCGCATCCGACAGGTGAGCGAGACCACCGTCGTCCACCCGGAGGGGTACCGCCTCGCGATCGCGACCACCGGTGTGATCCTCCGACACTCCGGCGACGCCGGACGCGCGTACGGCCTCGAGACGCTGCAGCAGCTCGTGGACGGTGCCCCACGCACGGACGGGCGCCCCGTGCTCGCCGCGATGACGATTGCCGATGCGCCACGCTTCAGCTGGCGCGGCCTGCATCTCGACGTGGGCCGACACTTCCAGCCGGTGAGCTTCATCAAGCGCACACTCGACCTGATGGCGCTCTACAAGCTCAACACCTTCCACTGGCACCTCACCGAGGACCAGGGGTGGCGCATCGAGATCAAGAAGTACCCGCGGCTGACCGAGGTGGGGAGCTGCCGGCGCGAGACGATCCTCGCCAAGAACTTCGACCCCTACGTCGGGGACGGGACGCCGCACTGCGGCTTCTACACGCAGGACGAGATCCGCGACGTCGTGGCCTACGCCGCGGCGCGGCACATCACCGTCGTTCCCGAGATCGAGATGCCGGGCCACTCGGTGGCGGCGCTCGCGGCGTATCCGGAGCTGGCCTGCACGCCGGGCCCCTTCGAGGTGATGACGATCTGGGGGGTCTCCGACGACATCTACTGCCCGAGCGAGGCGACCTTCACCTTCCTGCAGGACGTGCTCACCGAGGTGCTCGCACTCTTCCCGAGCCGCTTCATCCATATCGGCGGAGACGAGGCACCGAAGGTCCGCTGGGAGGCGAGCCCGCTCGCGCAGAACCTGATCAAGGCCGAGGGGCTGAAGGACGCGCACGAACTCCAGAGCTGGTTCATCCGCCGCATCGACCGGTGGCTCACCGCGCGGGACCGGCGACTCATCGGGTGGGACGAGATCCTCGAGGGGGGGCTCGCGCCCGGTGCGACGGTGATGAGCTGGCGCGGCATCAGCGGTGGGATCGCGGCCGCGATGAGCGGACACGACGTGGTGATGACGCCCACCTCGCACCTGTACTTTGACTACTACCAGGGCGACGCCCGCTTCGAACCCCTGGCAATCGGCGGGCTGCTGACGCTCGATCAGGTTTACCGCTACGAGCCGGTCCCCGACACGCTCACCGCGGCGCAGGCGACGCACATCCTCGGCGCCCAGGGAAATCTCTGGACCGAATACCTGAAGACGCCGGCGCAGGTCGAGTATATGATGTTCCCGCGCGCGCTCGCCCTCGCGGAGTTGACCTGGTCACCGAAGGCGGCTCGGGACTGGGCGAGCTTCGAGGGCCGGCTGCCGCACGCGCTGCGGACGCTCGACCGCCTCGGCGTGCAATACCGCCGCCCGCACGCGGTGGGGCTCGAAGCTGACGCGCTCACCCTCGATGCGAAGGTGACCGTTCCTCTCACGGTGCCGCTCGCCGGGGCGACCATCCGGTACACGCTCGACGGCACCGACCCCACGGCGGCGAGCCCCGCGTACACCGCACCGCTCCGGCTCGACGTGACCCCCGAGGGGGTGCGCGTGACGGCGCGGGCCTTCACCGCAGAGGGCGCTGCGAGCCCGCCGCGCGCGGCGACCTTCCGGCGCACGAGCTACCGCGACGCCGTCGAGGTCGCGGACGCGGTGCCGGGGCTCCGGCTCGACTATCTCGAGGCGTCGCTCCGCACCACGGCGCCGCTCGACACGCTGCGGCCGGTCCGGTCGACCGTGGCGGCGGCAATCGGTCGGCCGTCGGAGGCGCGCGCCGAAGGGTACGCGCTCGTCTTTGAGGGGCTGATCACGGTGCCATCGAATGCGCTCTACGAATTCGGCCTCGCCTCGGACGATGGGAGCACGTTGCGGATCGGCGAGACGATGGTCGTCGACAACGACGGCCTCCACGGGACCGAGGAGCGGACGGGGATGGTGGCGCTGCGGGCCGGAGCGCACCCGATCACGGTGCGCTACTTCCAAGCGGGCGGCGGCGCGGAGCTGCGGCTCCGTGTGCGGCCCGCGGGCGGCGCGTGGCAGGCAGTGCCGGCGGCGTGGCTGTCGCACCAGCCGTGAACGGGGCGCTCGACTTCCACCTGCACGGTTGATGCCCGTCGCCGAGGCCCTCTCCGCGGTCGCGGCCCGGAGCGTCGTGCGCTCCGTCTGGCGCCGCGTCCGGCGCTGGCTCGTGCGCGCGCTCCTCGTGGCGCTGATCGGGCCGTTCGTGCTGATCCTCCCGCTCAACCTGATCCAGCCGCCGACGACGTCGATCATCCTCTGGCGGACGGGGCAGCGCCTCGTGGCGGGGAAGCGGCCCGTCTATCCGCGGCGCGACGCCGTGGCGCGGGACGCGATCGCCCCATCGCTGCGCCGCGCGGTGCTGGCCGCGGAGGATGACCGCTTCTACCTGCACTTCGGCTTCGACCTCGAGGAGATCCAGAACGCCCTCGACCGCGCCAAGCGGGGACGCCGGCTCCGCGGTGCCTCGACGATCACGCAGCAGGTGGCAAAGAACCTCTTCCTCTGGGAGGGGCGGTCGTTCGTGCGGAAGGGATACGAGGCGTACCTGACGCTGGTGCTCGAGGTCTGCCTCCCGAAGGACCGGATCCTCGACCTCTACCTGAACCTCGCGGAGTGGGGCGACGGCGTCTTCGGCGCGGAGATGGCGGCACGGACGCATTTCAAGAAATCGGCGAAGCGGTTGACGCCGATGGAGTCGGCGCGGCTTGCGGCGATCCTCCCGAGCCCGCGGCGCTGGTCGCCGATGGGGGGCGTCGCGAACGCGCGTGCCGCGATGATCCTCGACAAGATGCGGTACGCCGCCCCGCGCGAGTGAGACGCCCGCCCAGACCCCGCGCCGTCTTCCCCGGACGGACGTGATCCCCCGAACGCCCCGGCTCGCCGGGGCGTAGTTTTTCCCGGACCGTTCGGCCTCCACCTCTCCCCCGCCCGACCATGCGCGTCCCCGCCCGCCGTCTGAGCCTCACCCTCCTCGCCGTCGCGTCGTTCACCTCCGCGCTCCCCGCACAGCGCACCGGCTCAGGGCGGGCGGCTGGTACCTCGGCAAGCTCCTCGGCGAGCACCGCGACGCCGACCGCGGCGGCCGTGCCGCCTGCGACCTTCGCCGCGCTCCGTTGGCGGATGGTCGGCCCCGCGCGCGGGGGACGCGTCACGACGGTGACCGGCGTCGAACAGGATCCGTTCACCTTCTACTTCGGCTCGACGGGCGGCGGCGTCTGGAAGACGACCGACGCGGGCGCCACCTGGCAGAACGTCAGCGACGGCCAGATCACGGTGGGATCGATGGGTGACATCGACGTCGCCGCGAGCGACCCGAACATCCTGTACGTCGGCACCGGCTCCGACGGGCTCCGCTCGAACGTCTCGATCGGCAAGGGCGTCTGGAAGTCGACGGATGCCGGCCGGCGCTGGACGCCGGTCGGGCTCCGCGACGTTGGGAACATCGGCGGCGTCGAGATCCACCCCACGAACCCGAACACCGTCTTCGTCGCGGCGATCGGTGACCCCTTCCGTCCGACGAACGCCCGCGGTGTCTATCGCACGACGGACGGCGGCGCCTCGTGGCAACGCGTGCTGTATGTCAGCGACTCGACCGGCGCGGTCGACATCGAGTTCCATCCGACCAACCCCGACATCCTCTACGCCGCGATGTGGCGCGCGGAGCGGAAGCCGTGGACGATCATCTCCGGCGCGATGGAAGGCGGCATCTACAAGAGCATCGACGGCGGCACCACCTGGGCGAAGCTCGGCGGCGGCCTCCCCACCGGCCTCGTCGGCAAGGCGAACATCGCCGTCAGCCGCGCGATGCCCGACCGCGTGTACGTCTTGATCGAGGCGAAGCCGGGGATGGGGCTCTACCGCTCCGACGACGCGGGACGGAGCTTCACCCGCGTCTCCGACAACCCGCAGCTTTCGACGCGCTCCTTCTACTACACGACGATCACCGCCGACCCGTCGAACGCCGACGTGGTATACGCGGGCGCCGAGGGGTACTTCAAGAGCGTCGACGGCGGCCGCACCTGGCGCAGCTTCGCCACTCCGCACGGCGACAATCACGACCTCTGGATCCATCCCGCCAATCCGCAGGTGATGATCCAGTCGAACGACGGCGGCGCGAACGTCTCGCTGAATGGCGGTCGCACCTGGAGCACGCAGTACAACCAGCCGACGGCGGAGATCTATCAGGTCTACGTGGACGATCAGTTCCCGTATCGCCTGTACGGCGCGCAGCAGGACAACTCCACGCTGATCGTCCCGTCGCTACCGGTAGAGTCGGGTGGCCTCGACGATCCCGTGCAGGGGTGGCGGACCGGTCCGGGGTGCGAGACGGGCCCGATCATGCCGCATCCGACGCAGCCCGACACCGTCTACGGCTCCTGCAAGGGGCAGTTCTCGCGGATGTCGCTCCGCACCGGTCAGGAATGGCAGTACTGGGTGGGCGCGCAGTCGCTCTATGGCAACGCCACGCAAGATATGCAGTACCGCTTCCAGCGCGTCTCGCCGATGGAGGTCTCGCCGCACGACCCGGGGGTGCTCTACTACGGCTCGCAGGTGGTGCATCGGACGCGGGACGAGGGGCGCACCTGGGAGGCGATCTCCCCTGACCTCACTTGGAACCCGCCCGACAAGCGCGCGGTCTACTCGGGCGGCCCGATCACCGTCGACAACACGGGCGAGGAGTTCTTCTCCACGCTCTATGCCATCCGCGAATCTCCGCTCGAGCGGGGCGTGATCTGGACTGGGGCAAACGACGGCCCCTTCGCCGTGACGCGCGACGACGGCCGCACCTGGAAGACGATCACCCCGCCGGGGCTCACCCTCGGCGGACGCGTGCAGAACATCGAGCCCTCGCCGCACCGGAAGGGATCGGCGTACTACAGCGTCCTCCGCTATCTGCTCGGCGACCATCAGCCGTACATCTACAAGACCGACGACTACGGTGCGACCTGGAAGCGGCTGACGGACGGGCGCAATGGGATCCCCGCGGACGAGCCGGTGCGCGTGGTGCGCGAGGACCCCGACCGGCCCGGCCTGCTCTACGCGGGCACCGAGTTCGGCATCTACGTGTCGTTCGACGACGGCGCGCGGTGGCAGTCGCTGCAGCTGAACCTCCCGAACACGCCGATCACCGATCTGAAGGTACACCGGAAGGACCTCGTGATCTCGACGCAGGGCCGCGCCTTCTGGATCCTGCACGACATCACGCCGCTCCATCAGGCGCAGGCCGTGGCCGCGGCGACGACACCGGCGGTGCTCCTCACCCCGCGGACCGCGTATCGGCATCGGTACCGCGCCGGCTTCGGCGGGCTCGAAAGCGCCCGCGCGAGCACGACCGACCCAGAGTACCCGCCTGCCGGCGCGGTCATCGACTACGTCTTCGCGTCGGCGCCCGCCGGCGAGGTGACGCTCGAGGTGCTCAACGGCACCGGCGCGGTGATCCGCCGCTTCTCGAGCCTCGCCGCAGGGGAGCAGCGCGTGACGCCCGCCGAGCCGTCGATGCGTGCCCCGATGTGGGAGCGGATCGGCACACCGCGGCTCCCCGCGACGGCGGGGCACAATCGGTTCATCTGGGACCTCACCCTCGCCGGCCCCTGGGACGCGAACCCCGCGCGCAGCGGCCGCAACGGTCCCGTGATCGTGCCGGGTCGGTATCAGGTGCGCCTCACGAGCGGCAGCTGGAGTGCCACCGTGCCGCTCGTGGTGGAGCCTGACCCGCGCGTGATCGCCGACGGGGTGAGTATCGCGGATCTGCAGGCGCTGCTCACGCACAACCTCGCGGTGCGCGACCTCGTGAGCGAGATGAACCGCTTGAGCGGCGAGGTCGAGACGGTCTTCCGTGGCGCCACCGGGTCGCAGCAGGCGGCGGTCGGCGCGGTACGGGAGACGATCCAATCCCAGCCCTGGCGGTATGGCCGGCCGGGGCTCGCGGCGCAGATCCAATACCTCTACGGCGCGATGATGCAGGCCGATCAGGCGGTCGGGAACGACGCGAAGCAGCGGCTCGTGCAGCTGCAGACGGAGTTCGAGGCGGCGCAGCAGCGGTTCCGTGCTGCGACGACGGTGCCGTGAGGCTCCGCCCCGCGACGACCGACGACCTGGACGCGATCCGCACCCTGATCGTCGCCTCGATGCGGGGCCTGAGCGACGGCTTCTACACGCCGGCGCAGGTCGAGAGCGGCCTGCGCCACGTGTATGGGCCCGATACGCAGCTCATCGCCGACGGCACCTACTTCGTGATCGAGGACGAGGGCACGGTCGTCGCGGCCGCGGGCTGGAGCCGCCGCGCGACGCTCTACGGCGGCGACCGGACGAAGGCGGGGCCTGATGCGCTCCTCGATCCCTCGCGCGACCCGGCGCGGATCCGCGCCTTCTACGTGGCCCCGACCCACGCACGGCGCGGGCTCGGCCGGCGGCTGCTCGAGCACTGCGCGGCAGCGGCGGGCGCCGAGGGCTTCACGACGCTGGAACTGATGGCGACCCTTCCCGGTGTACCGCTCTATGCGGCCTGCGGATTCACGGCACTCGAGCGGATCGACCCGATACAACCCGACGGCGTGGCGATTTCTTTCGTGCGGATGCGGCGCGCCGTGCGGGGCTGATTGCCTCGGCCGGCGCGCGACGCGCCGGCGCGATCAGCGGATGAAGGTGCCCTCGCGCAGCTCGCGGATCGCCTGATGCAGCTCGGCTTTCGTGTTCATCACGATGGGACCGTACCACGCCACCGGTTCGCGGATCGGCGCACCGCTCACGAGCAGGAAGCGGATCCCCTCGTCGCCGGCCTGCACCACCACCTCATCACCGGTGTCGAAGAGCACCAGCGAGCGGTTCCCCGACCAGTCGCGCACGAGATCGTCGTCGTTCCCCGCGGTCCGCTCCGTGAGGACGCCGACATTCGGCGACGCATGCCGGAAGCGGCCGCTCCCCTCGAAGATGTAGGCGAAGGTGCTCCGGTAGGCATCCACCGGAAGCGCCTTCCGGACGCCGGCGGGGACGGTCACGTCGAGATAGCATGGATCGGCCGCGATGCCATCGACCGGCCCCCGCTTGCCCCAGAACTCGCCGCAGATCACCCGCACGCGGGTGCCGTCGTCATCCACCACCTCGGCGATCGCCTTCGACTCGACGTCCTGATAGCGCGGAGCGGTCATCTTGAGCGAGGAGGGGAGGTTCGCCCAGAGCTGGAAGCCGTGCATCTGCCCCCGCGGATCACCGTGCGGCATCTCGTGGTGCACGATGCCCCGGCCCGCCGTCATCCACTGCACGTCGCCCGGGCCGAGCAGCCCCCGGTTCCCGAGGGAGTCCGCGTGCTCGACGTTCCCCGCGAGCACGTACGTGATGGTCTCGATGCCGCGATGCGGGTGCCACGGGAAGCCCGCCTGGTACTGCGCCGGCGCATCACCGCGGAAATCGTCGAAGAGCAGAAAGGGATCCGTCTCACTCGTCTCGCCGAAGCCGAAACCGCGATGCAGATGGACGCCAGCACCTTCCAGCGTGGGCTGGGCGGTGAGGATGCGCTTCACGGGACGAATCGACATATCAGCTCCTGACTATTTCTTCTTGGCGACGGACTTCGTCTTGGTAGCCTTCTGAGTTGCAGAGGACTTCTTCGCCGCCGGCTTCTTCGTAACGGACTTCTTCGCCGCTGGCTTCTTCGCGGGAGCCTTCCTCGGAACCGACTGCTTCGCCGGCGCCGCTACCGCCTCCCCACGCAGCCACGCATTCACCTCGGCGGCGTGCCCCTCGGGCTTCACCCCCCGCCACTCCATCTCGAGCGTCCCGTCGATCCCGACGACGAAGGTCGAGCGGTGCACCCCCATATACTTCCGCCCGTAGAGGCTCTTCTCCACCCAGACGCCGTACGCCTCGCAGAGCGCGTGCGTGGGGTCGGAGAGGAGACCGTACGAGAGCCGCTCCTTGGCACGGAACTTCTGGTGCGAGACCACCGGATCTGGAGAGACGCCATAGATCACCGCATTGGCCGCCGTGAAGCGCGGCATCAGGTCGCGGAACTCACACGCCTCGACGGTGCATCCGGACGTCATATCCTTGGGATAGAAGAAGAGGACGACCCGCTTTCCCTTCAACGACGCCGAGTCCACCCAGGCCCCGGTGTCATCCTGCAGCCGGAACGCCGGCGCCTTCTGCCCGATCGTCATCTCGCCTCCCGCGCTCGCGCGCCCTCGACCCACGTGTCGAACGCCTCGGCGCTGGTCTTCGCCGGGCGATAGCCGAGCTCCTCCTGGAGACGCCGGTTGGAGAGCACCGGGCGGTAGCGGAGGAAATCGACCTGCTCGGGACCATAACGCCCGAGCCGAAGCCATCGTGCCAATTGCAGGCCGGCCGCGAGGAGTCCGGCTGGAATCGGCACCACCGGCCTGCCGAGTCGCCGGGCGATCTGCCGGATGGTGAGTCGCCCGTTGCCCGCGACGTTGAAGATCCCCGTCCGCGACCCCATCACCCCGAGGACGATCGCGCCGACGACGTCCTGGTCCCACGCGAAGACGAATGGCGAGTCGCTCCCACGGATCGCGAGGAGCCACCGCCGACGGAAGAGCGCCGTGATGAGGTTGTCGGTGTCGGCTCCGACCACGGTGCCGATGCGGAGCACGAGCTGCCCGAGCTCGGGGTGCGCCCCCCGGAATTCGGCGAGCAGCTCCTCTACGAGGCGCTTGTGGTACGCATAGCCGAACGCCGCCCCGGCGCGCAGCGGGTCATCCTCGTCGATCCAGCGCGGATTGTCGGCGAGATAGCCGTAGGCCGCTCCTGAGCTGGCGACGGTGAGATGCTTGACCCCCGCGGCGAGGCAGGAGACGACGACGTTCCGCGTCCCGTTCACATCGATGTCGAAGTCGCGTGCGCGGTCGCGTCCCCCCTCGAGCACCGCGGCGAGATGCACCACGTGCGTGATCCGGTGGTGCCGGAGCAGCAACGCGAGGTCGGGATCACGCACGTCGAATCGCTCGACGTCGCAGGAGGCGTCTGGCGGGACCCGCAGATCGGTGCCGAGGCAGTGGACCCCGTCGGCGACGAGCCTCGAGGTGAGGAGGCGACCGAGGTAGCCCGCCGCGCCGGTGACGAGGATGCGTGGAGCGGGGGTGGCACCGGCGTCCTCGCGCGCCACCGTCTCGTCCGTCGGCACCGGCGTCTCGGAGGCGCTCATCGCGATGACTCCGCCGGCCGCCGCCCCCACCACGCCGAGAGCGCGAGCCCGGACACGAGATGCCAGACCCCCCAGAACGCGGTGATCAGCATCATCGACCCGGCGGCGGGGAAGAAGGTCACCAGGATGACGAGCCCGAGCGCGGAGTTGTGGATCCCCACCTCAATCGTCACGGCGCGCCGGTCCGCCTCTGAGAGCCGCGCAAGGCGGGCGACGAGGGCGCCGAGGGCGAGCGCCATCGCGTTCTGCCCGACGACGAGCCAGAAGAAATCGTCGAAGCGCGAGACGAAGAGCCCGCGATTCTCCCAGAAGGCACCGCCGACGAAGGCGAAGAGCGCGATCGCCGACAGGGAACGGATCGGCCCCTGCAGTCGCGAAGCGAGTTGCGGCGCACGCGCGGCGAGGAGCATCCCGAGCGTCACCGGCACCCCGAGTACGAGCGCCGTCTGGGCGAGGATGCCGCCGGCGGGAATCCCGATCGTCTGCAGCAGCGCACGCGTCGCTGGGTTGAGCCCGGCATAGAGCGCGAAGTTGAGCGGCGTCAGCACGGTCGCCGCGAGACTCGAAAGCGTCGTCAGCGCCACGGAGAGCGCGACCGTCCCGCGAGCCCGCCAGGTGAGGACGTTGGAGAGGGCCCCGCTCGGGCAGGCGGCGACGAGCATCATCCCGAGCGCGAGCGCGGGGTCAACGTTTAGCACGATCGTGAGGAGACAGGTCGCCGCCGGTGTGAGCAGCGCCTGCGCCGTGAAGCCCGCGAGCAGCCCGGCGGGACGCTGCGCGACGCGGCGGAAATCGTCGAGCCGGAGCTCAAGCGCCGCGCCGAACATCATCACGGCGATGATCGCGTTGACCGCCGCGAGCCCCGCGGGGTCGAACCGGATCGGGAGTGCGTCGTTCACGGGCGCGCCGCGCCGCGCGTCACCGGCGGCACCCCGAGGGCGCGCTGATGCCGGCGTAGCGTCCGGAGATAGGTGTCCTTGTGCACGTAATACGCCATCCGATCGATCGGCAGATACGTGTACCCGCCATCGAGCCGCTCCCCGCGCCACGCCGCCTTCTCGCGCCGCAGCGCGGCCGCCCCAGGCTGCCCGGTGGCGAGGCCGTGCAGATACCCAGCAACGAGGCGCGCCTGCTCATACCGCCCCTGCCAGCCGAGGCCGCTCGCCTCGAGCATTCCCATCAGGAAGAGCGTGTCGTCCTGCGGATGCATCGCATTCAGGAAGAGGCGCGGCGCCGGCGCGCCCTCCGGCCAGGCGAGCTGTGACCGCTCGATGAACGGATAGTGCAACACATACCCCGTGGCCTGGACGATCACGTCATACTCGGCGCACTCGCCGTCAGCGAACCGCACAGTGGCGCCATCCACGGCGATCACGTCACGCCGCGCCCGAATGTCCCCGTGCCCAAGGTGATACAGCAGCAGCGAGTTCAACACCGGATGCGACTCGTAGAGGCGATGGTCCGGCGCGGGGAGCCCGTAGTCGGTGGGCAGGCCCACGAGGAGCCGCACGATGAGGCCGTCCACGGCCTGCTTGAGCCGACGCGGGAGCTTCACGAGCCCACCGAGCGTGTCGATGGGCCGCCCCTTCACGAACTTCGGCAGGAAGTGATACCCGCGTCGGAGCGAGATGTCGACCGAAGCCGCGTCCCGCACGGCGTCGACGGCGATGTCGGCGCCGGAGTTCCCGCACCCGACGATCAGCACGCGCTGTCCCGCGAAGACCGCGGGCGACTTGTAGTCGGCGGAATGCAACCGCGTGCCAGAGAAGGCCCCGGGGAGCGCCGGCTGGTGCCGGTGGTGCAATGTGCCGGTCGCGATGCAGACGGCGGTCACCGATCGCGTGGACTCCACGCCATCCCGTTCCGTGGTCACCGTCCACCCATCGGCGGTCTTCGCGAGGCGCCGCACCCGCGTTCGGAACTCGATGTGTCGCCGCAACCCAAAGTGGTCGGCGAACTCGCCGAAGTACCGGCGGACGGCGTCGTGCTTGGGATACGGCGCCACGGCGTCCCGCATCGGGAACTCCGTGAACTCCGTCATCCGCTTCGACGAGATGAGGTGCGCGCTCTCGTAGACCGTGCTCGCAGGGTTCCGGATGTCCCAGAGCCCGCCGACGTCGTCGTGCGCCTCGAAGACGGTGAACGGCAGCCCCTGCGCCTGCAGCGCTCGCGCAGTCGCGAGCCCCATCGGTCCCGCACCAATCACCGCGATCACGCGGTCACCCCAACGACTCGCCGCCGATCAGCGCCGCCATCACCGCCTTCTGCACGTGCAGGCGGTTCTCCGCCTCGTCCCAGATGCGGCTCTGCGGTCCCTCGAGCACCTCGGCGGTGACTTCCTCGCCCCGGTGCGCCGGGAGGCAGTGGAGGAAGATCGCGGTCGGGTCGGCGGCGGCCATCAGCGCGGCGTCCACCTGGAAGTCGGCGAAGACCGCCGCGCGCACCGCCTGCTCCTCCTCCTGCCCCATCGACGCCCACACATCGGTGGTCACCACGTGGGCGCCGGCTACCGCCTCGCGCGGATCGCGCACCAACGTGACGCGCCCCCCCGCCTGAGCCCGCGCGAGGATCGCGGGGTCCGGGTCGTAGCCCGGCGGACAGGCGAGCCGCAGCTCGAAGCCGAGGAGGTCGGCCGCATCGCACCAGCTATTCGCCATGTTGTTGCCGTCCCCGATCCACGCGATGCACTTCCCCTCGAACGTGCCGAGGTGCTGTTGCACCGTGAGGAGGTCGGCGAGGATCTGACAGGGATGGTGCAGGTCGGTCAGCCCGTTGATCACCGGGACCTGCGACGCGGCCGCGTACTCCTCCACCTCCGCGTGCGCGAAGGTCCGGATCATCAGGCCGTCGACCATCCGATCGAGGACGCGCGCGGTGTCCTTCACCGGCTCGCCCCGGCCGAGCTGCACATCGCGCGGGGTGAGGAAGATCGGGTGCGCACCGAGCTGCCAGGCGCCGACCTCGAATGAGACTCGCGTCCGGGTGGACGACTTCATGAACAGCATCGCGAACGCCTTCCCCGCGAGCGGACGGGCGGTGTACGCGCCGCGGCGCATCCGGTCGGCGAGCGCGAAGAGCGCGCGCAGCTCGGCGGGCGAGAAGTCACGGAGCGTCAGGAAATCGCGATGGGGCGTCACAGGATGTACTTCCGGAGGTCCTCGTCCTCGACGATCGCGGCGAGTCGGGCGCGGACCGTGGCGCCATCAACCACCTCCGGAGCGGTCCCGCGCTCCGGGAGTTCGAACAACAGGGACTCGAGCAAGGTCGTCATCACCGTGTGCAGGCGGCGCGCGCCGATGTTCTCCATCCGCGCGTTGAGCCGCGCCGCGATACGCGCCACCTCGGCGATCCCGTCCTCCGTGAAGGAGAGCGACGCTCCCTCCGCCGCGACGAGCGCGGCATACTGCTTCGTGAGCGCGTGCTCCGGCTCCGTCATGATCCGGATGAAATCGGCTTCGGTGAGCGCCTGCAGCTCCACGCGGATCGGGAAGCGCCCCTGCAGCTCGGGGATGAGGTCGCTCGGCTTGGACACGTGGAAGGCGCCCGCGGCCACGAAGAGGACGTGGTCGGTCTTCACCATCCCGTGCTTCGTCTGGACGTTCGACCCTTCGACGATCGGGAGGAGGTCGCGCTGAACGCCCTCACGCGAGACGTCCGGACCGCCGGTGTCCCCCTTCCCGCCCGCGATCTTGTCGATCTCGTCGAGGAAGATGATCCCCATCGATTCGGCCCGCTCGATGGCGTCCGCCGTCACGTCGTCGAGGTTGATGAGCTTGTCGAACTCCTCGTCCAGGAGGATGCGCCGCGCCTCCGAGACGGGAACGGTGCGCTTCTTCGTGCGCTTGGGGAGGAACTCCGAGAGCATCTCCGCGAAGTTCTGCATCCCCTCGGGCGCCCCCTGCTGCGAGAGCGCATCGATGGCCGGCCCCGCCTGCGCAACCTCCACCTCCACCTCGCGGTGCTCGAGTTGCCCGTCGCGGAGGAGCTGGCGGAGCTTGTCGCGCGTGCGCTGATGCCGCTCCTGCGCGCGCGCCTGCTCCTCCGCCACCTGCCCGTCCGGCGCAGCGATGAAGACGCGCTGCGGGTCGTCGCTCGCCGGCGGCGCGGCAGGGGCCGGCGGCGCGGGGAGGAGGAGGTCGAGGAGTCGCTCGTCGACCTTATCGTGCGCAAGATCTGCCACCTCGGTCTCGCGCTCGGAGCGCACGAGGTCGATCGCGTTCTCGACGAGGTCGCGGACCATCCCCTCGACGTCACGACCGACGTAGCCGACCTCGGTGAATTTCGACGCCTCGACCTTGACGAAGGGGGCGCCCGCCAGCTTCGCCAGTCGACGCGCGATCTCCGTCTTCCCCACCCCCGTCGGGCCGATCAGGATGATGTTGTTCGGCGCGATCTCCGCGCGGATCTCATCGGGCGTCCGCTGACGGCGCCACCGGTTCCGCAGCGCGATGGCGACCGCCTTCTTCGCCCCCGCCTGCCCGACGATGTACCGGTCGAGCTCCGCGACGATCTTCCGCGGGGACAGGTCGGCGAGGCGCGCGAGCGCCTGTTCCGTCCGCGGCGACGCCATTAGGCGCTCGGCTCGACGACGGTGATCCGCGTGTTGGTGAACACACAGATCTCCCCCGCAATCGTCAGCGCGCGCCGCACCACCTCGGCGGGCGGGAGCGCTGTCTCGCGCACGAGGGCGCGAGCCGCCGCGAGGGCGTACGAACCGCCGGAGCCGATCGCGAGGATGCCGTCGTCCGGCTCGATCAGCTCCCCCGTCCCGGAGAGGATGAAGCCGTGGTCGCGATCGACGACGATCAGCAGCGCCTCGAGCCGGCGCAGCGCCCGGTCCGACCGCCAATCCTTGGCGAGCTCCACCGCCGCGCGCTGGAGGTTCCCGGGATGCCGCTCGAGCTTCTCCTCGAACCGTTCGAAGAGCGTCAGCGCATCGGCCGCCGCCCCTGCGAACCCGGCGAGCACCTTCCCGCCCTTCAACGCACGCACCTTCACCGCACCGGACTTCATCACGGTGTCACCGACCGTAACCTGGCCGTCGCCGCCGATGGCGACCTCACCGTCGCGGCGGACGGCGAGGATGGTGGTGGCGTGGATCGTGGGGAGGGTCATCGGGGAAAGATAACGGCGGCTCGGACCACTGCGGGGTGCGGGGCAGACGGCAGCGCGGGCGCCGGACGGTCGGCGGGTCTCGCGCCGGTGCCGTCAGGCGCGCGGGTGCGCCTGCCGATGCACCTGCTGCAACCGCTCCACCGACGTGTGCGTGTAGATCTGGGTCGTGGTGATGCTCGCGTGCCCGAGCAGCTCCTGCACCGCGCGGAGATCCGCCCCCCCGTCGAGTAGGTGCGTCGCGAAGGTGTGCCGGAGCGCGTGCGTGCTCAGCCCGGCCCCCTCGTCCACCTCGCCGAGCCACGCCACCACCGCATCGTGGAGGGCCCGGGTGCTGAGACGCTTCCCGCGCTGGCTCAGGAAGCAGGCGGTCCGGTCCCCCGCGGGACCGACCTGAGCCAGCAGGGTATCACGTGCCCGCTCATACGCCCGGAGCGCGCGCTGGGCCGCCTCCCCCACCGGGACGATCCGCTCCTTCCGCCCCTTCCCGCGCACCTTCACTAGGCCGCCGAGGAGGTCGAGGTCACGCCGATCGATCCCGCGGAGCTCCGAGAGACGCAGCCCCGCCGTGTAGAAGAGCTCGAGGATGGCGAGGTCGCGCACATCGGTGAATCGCCCCTCCTGCGCCCGGGTCGCGGCGGCGGAGAGCATCGTCTCCACCTGCCCGCGGTCGAGATGCCCCGGCAGGTGCCGGTCGAGCTTCGGCGACCCGACCGCCCGCGCCGGGTTCGCCTCCACCACATCCGCGCGGTGGAGGAAGCGGAAGAAGGAGCGCGCCGCGCTGAGCATCCGCGCGCTCGAGCGCTTGGAGAGCCCACGGCGCGCGAGTTGCGCGAGCCAGGCCCGCATCGCGAGCCGATCGATCGTCTCCCAGGCCACCGTCTCGACCCCGAGGTGCCCCTGCAGGAAGGCCTGCAGCCCCTCGAGATCGCGGCGATACGCCTTCAGGGTGTTCGGCGAGACGTCGCGCTCCTTCTCGAGGAAGGTCAGAAACCCGGCGACGACATCGTCCGGCGAGGCGGTCACCGCCCGGCCTCGGATGACCCGGTGACTGACCCAGCGACCGACTCGGCGACTGACGCGACAGGGACCTCGGACTCCGACGCGCGGATCGGGATGCCGTGCGATGCAGCCCACTTTCGGAGATCGGCCAGTGCGCGCGCCGCGTACCGCTCCCGCTTCACCACCTTGTCGCGCGGCGGGTCGGGGAGCTCATCGACGAGGCCGAAGTTCGCGTTCATCGGCTGGAAATGCGCAGGATCCGCCTCGCGCAGGTACCGGTAGAGCGCGCCGAGCATCGTCGTGGTCGGCGGGAGCACCGGCGCCTCGCCCCGGAGGAGCCGGTCGAGATTCACCGCGGCGAGGAGCCCCGTGGCAGTGCTCTCGGTGTACCCCTCGACCCCCGTGAGCTGGCCCGCGAAGAGCGTCGTCGGCGCATCCCGAAGCGCGAGATGCGGGGCGAGCGTCGCGGGGGCGTTGAGGTACGAGTTGCGGTGGATGCTGCCGAACCGGAGGAACTCGGCCTCGGCGAGCCCCGGAATCATCCGGATGACCTTCTGCTGCTCGCCGATGCGCATCCGCGTCTGGAACCCGACGAGGTTCCACATCCGGCCCGCCGCGTCCTCGCGCCGGAGCTGCACCACGGCCCACGGCCGCTTGCCGGTGCGCGGGTCCCGCAGCCCCACGGGCTTCATCGGACCGTGCCGCAGCGTCTCGCGCCCGCGCCGCGCCATCTCCTCGATCGGCATGCACCCCTCGAAGTACGGCACGTCGTCGAAGGCGTGGGCGGTGAACTGATCGGCTGCGACGAGCGCGTCGATGAACGCCTCGTATTCATCGCGCGACATCGGACAATTCAGGTAGGCCCCGCCCTCCTCGGCGCCCCCCGCCATCGTCTCCTTGTCCCACCGCGCCTGCCGGAAGGCGATCGAGGCGTCGATCGACTCCGCTGCGAGGATCGGCGCGATCGCATCGTAGAACGCGAGCCCGGTGACGCCGAGCCGCTCGCGGATCGCCGCGGCGAGCGCATCGCTCGTGAGCGGCCCCGTCGCGACGATGCCCGGCGCGGGGAGTGTGGTCACCTCGCCACGCGCGACGGTGATGCGCGGGTGCGCGTGCACGCGATCGTGGACGAACGCGCTGAACACCTCGCGGTCCACGGCGAGCGCCGAGCCCGCCGGCACGCGGGCGGCGTCCGCGGCCTCGAGCACGAGACAGCCGAGCGCGCGCATCTCAGCCTTCAGCAGCCCGTGCGCGTTCGTCACCTCGGTGCTCTTGAACGTGTTCGAGCAGACCAGTTCGGCGAGCCGATCGGTCTGGTGCGCCGGGGTGCCGCGCACGGGACGCATCTCGTGCAGCACCACGTCGTGCCCACGCTCCGCCAACTGAAAGGCGGCCTCGCTCCCGGCGAGGCCGCCCCCGACCACGTGGATCAGTGCCACCGGGTCACCCGGCGGACTCCGCCGTCTCCGTCGCGCCCTCGTCCGCACCCTCGGATGGGACATCCCACTCATTCTGGCACTTCAGGCACCGCCGGAACGCGCCGCGCGCCTTGGTGCTGCGCGCCTCCGCGCCGGCGAAGCCGCAATCCGGGCAGGCGTCGGCGACGGGCTTCTTCGAACAGACGAACTTGCAGTTCGGATAGTTCTCGCAGCCGTAGAACGCCTCCCCCCGCTTCTTCGACTTGCGCGCCGCGAGGTCCCCGCCGCACTTCGGGCACTTCACTCCCGTCGGCATCGACTTCGTCCCCTTGCACTTGGGGAAGGTGGTGCAGCCGAGGAACTCCCCGCTCTTGGAGCGCCGCACGATCATCGGCGTCACCCCGCACAGCGGACACGATACCTCGACGTACCGCTTCTCCTTGACCTCGCCCTTGAGGGGCCGCGTGAAGGTGCACGCCTTCGGGTGGTGCTCGCAGGCCACGAAGGGCCCAAAGAAGCCGCCCTTCGGCACGAGCCGCCCACCGCAGGTCGGGCACCGTTCGGCGTCGAGCCCAGAGAGGTCGTGCGCCTCGCGGATGAGCGCCTCCGCATCCACCGAGCCGAGCGCCTCGGAGAAGGGAGACCAGAAATCCTCGAGGACTCGCTGCCAGCGCAGCTGCCCCTCCTCGACGTGGTCGAGCTCGGCCTCCATCCGCGCGGTGAAGCCCACGTCGAACTCCCGCGGGAACTGTCGCACCATCACCTTCTCGACCGACTCGCCGAGCGGCGTGGGGAAGAAGCGCCGCTGCTGCAACTCGGCGTAGTGCCGCTCCGTCAGCGTCGAGATGATCGAGGCGTAGGTGGAGGGGCGTCCGATCCCGAGCTTCTCGAGCTCCTTCACCAGCGACGCCTCGGAGAAGCGCGGCGGCGGCTCGGTGAAGTGCTGCGACGGATCGATCGACGTGACCGGCACCCGCGCGCCGGCGACGATCGCCGGCAGCGCCTGCTCGTCCTCGAGCGTGCGGTGGTCCCCCTCCTCGGTGGCTTCCTTGTAGATGGCGAGGAAGCCCTCGAACTTCACGACCGAGCCCGTCGCGCGGAACAGGTAGCGACCGAGGTCGAAGTCGACAGTCGTGGTGTCGAAGACCGCCGGCGTCATCTGGGAGGCCATAAAGCGCTGCCAGATGAGGGTGTAGAGCTTGAGCTGGTCGGGCGTCAGGTACGCGGCGACCGCGTCCGGGGTTCGCGCCGGGTCGGTCGGGCGGATCCCCTCGTGCGCGCCCTGCGCGGCGTCCCCGCCGGCGTCGGCGTAGAGCTGCGGCGCCGCGGGGAGATACGGGGCCGGGAACGACACCTCGAGGACGGCCCGCGCCGCCGCGGCGGCCGACTCGGCCACGCGGACGTGGTCGGTGCGCATATACGTGATCAGGCCGACCGCGCCCTCGGCGGCGGAGAGCTGCACGCCCTCGTACAGGTTCTGCGCGATCCGCATCGTCCGCTTAGAGCCGAAGCCGAGCTTCTTCGCGGCCTCCTGTTGCAGCGTGCTCGTCCGGAACGGCGCCTCCGGCCGCTTGCGGCGTTCACGCTGCTTCAGCGAGGTGACGTCGAAGTGCGTCCGCGTCGCGCAGTCCGCGACGATCGCCCGGGCGGCCGCCTCGGTCGCGATGACCGGCTTCGCCCCATCCAGATGATGCAGCTTGGCGACGAAGGGCTGCCCCTCGTGCGAGAGCCGCGCGGTGATCTTCCAATACTCCTGGGCGTTGAACGCGCGGATCTCGCGCTCGCGCTCCACGAGGAGACGGAGCGCCACCGTCTGCACGCGCCCCGCCGAGAGCCCCTTCTTCACCGTCTTCCAGAGCACCGGGCTCGCCTTGTAGCCGACGAGCCGGTCGAGCACACGACGCGCCTGCTGCGCATCGACCTTCTTCTGATCGATCTGGCGCGCCGCATCGAGCGCAGCACGGACCGCATCCTTGGTGATCTCGTAGAACAGGGCGCGCTTGATCGGCGGCGCCTTCGCCCCGGAGATCTGCGACTCCACGTGCCAGGCGATCGCCTCGCCCTCGCGGTCCGGGTCGGTCGCGATGAAGACGGCCTTCGCCGTCTTGGCCGCGCTCTTGAGCTCCGCGACGGTCTTCTCTTTCCCGGGAATCGTCACGTACTGCGGCTCGAACCCCTCCGCCGGATCGATCCCGATCTGCTTCACCGGGAGGTCGCGGATGTGTCCGACGGTGGCCCGGACGAGGTACTGGTTGCCGAGGTACTTCCCGATGGTCTTCGCCTTCGCGGGAGACTCGACGATGACGAGGGACTTCCCCGCCGCGGCCTGCGCCGCGCCCTCATCGTGCGGCAGTTCGGGCTCCTTGAGCACGGCACGGGTGCGTGTCCCGACGCGCTTCGCGGCGGTCTTGGTCGCCGTGTTGGCCGCCTTCTTGGCGGTCTTCGCCGCCGCCTTCTTCGGAACCGGGGCGGATTTCGCCGCGGTCTTCTTTGACGTCTTCTTGGTGGTCGCCATTAGGTCGGCTATCCTAGTCCGCTGTTCACCCCGATGCAAGCGATACTATAATAGCGGCAACTTCATCCGGCGTCATCGAATCAACGCTAACCGTATGACTTGATTGCAGATAAAGCGATTCGCGACGGCTGCGGAGCGCGGTGATTCTCCCGACCATATCGGACCCTCCCACCAGGGGTCGCGGCTCGCTGGACCCCCGCAAGCGAGCTGCTGCGACCACCGGGTCGACCTGCAGGTGGACGCCGATGAGACCTTGCCCAACGAGGCGCTGATGGGAGGGATCCTCGATCCACCCTGCCCCTGGGGCGAGCACGAGGGGGCCCCGGGATGCGGTCAGCACCTCGGCGGTGAGCCGACGCTCCCAGGCCCGGAAGAACGCCTCCCCCTGACCGGCGAAGATCTCGGCCACCGACATCCCGGCCGCCGACTCGATGGCCCGGTCGAGGTCGACGCAGCGCCACCCGAGGGCGGCGGCGACGAGCGGGGCCACGGTGCTCTTCCCAGCGCCGGGGAGCCCGAGGAGGACGACGCCGCGGACCGCGGCGGGATCAGCGGACGCGGTCGGCGACACGCGCGAGATACCCGTCGAGGTTCCGACGGAGCTCGCCGAGGGAATCACCGCCGAACTTCTCCAGCATCGCGTCGGCGAGGACGAGGGCCGTCATCGCCTCGGCGATGACCCCCATCGCCGGGACCGCGGTTACATCGCTCCGCTCCGCCGCCGCGGCCGCGGTCTGCCCCGTCGCCACATCCACCGTGCCGAGGGGGCGCATCAGCGTCGAGATCGGCTTCATCGCCACGCGGAGGAGGAGGGGTTCTCCCGTGCTCATCCCCCCCTCAAGGCCACCGGCGCGGTTGGTCCGGCGCGCGACGTTGCCTCGGCGCGCATCACCAGGGTGCGGGACGATCTCGTCGTGCACCGCCGACCCGCGCCGGTCGGCGGCGGCGAAGCCATCCCCCATCGCGACCCCCTTCACCGCAGGGATCGAGCAGATCGCCTGCGCCAGTCGGCCATCGAGTTTCCGGTCCCAGCTCACGTGCGAGCCGAGCCCGACGGGGAGGCCACACACCACCACCTCAACCACACCACCGAGTGTATCGCCCTCGGCCTTCGCCGCATCGATCGCGGCGTGCATCGCCGCGGCGGCCACCGGGTCGAGACAGCGCACATCGGAGGTGTCGGCCGCCGCGTTGACGTCATCCGGTAACGTCTCAGGAGACTCCGCCGCCACGCCACCGAGTCGGACCACGTGACTTCCGATGGTGACACCGAGTTCCGCGAGGAGGCGTCGTGCGACGGCGCCCGCTGCCACTCGGGCCGTCGTCTCTCGGGCCGAGGCGCGCTCTAAAATGTCGCGAGCGTCAGCGCGGTCGTACTTGAGGAGACCGGTGAGGTCGGCGTGTCCCGGCCGCACGCGGGTGAGCTGGCGACGGCGACCCTCCGGCGTCTCATCCTCGGGCCGGGGCGCGGGGTCCATCACGGCCTCCCAGTTCACCCAATCGCGGTTCCGGACCAGCAACGTGATCGGAGAGCCCAGCGTCTCGCCGGCGCGGAGACCGGAGAGGAGCTCGACGTGATCCTGCTCGATCGCCATCCGGCGACCGCGGCCGTACCCCTGCTGTCGCCGCGCGAGCTCGGCATCAATATGGGACGCGAGAAGAGGGAGGCCGGCGGGCACCCCCTCGACGATCGCGAGCACGGCGGGGCCGTGGGACTCCCCCGCCGTCGTGAACCGCACGTCCCGTCAGCGCTGACTGCCGATCAGTTGCAGACCGGGCTGCCGTTCGTCGTCGCCGTCAGCGTCGCACCGTACGTCAGCGTGCAGGTCGCGGTGCCCTTGGTCAGGACCGCCGAGAACTGATTGGACGCAGCCGTCATGCTCGTGACACTCACACCCTGCGACGGGGCCCAGAGGGTGTTCGTCGTCTGCACGGCGGTCTGCGTGCCGTATGAATTCGCATCACCGAAGTACTGCTCCTGCGCCGTCATCAGGTTGCGCAGATCACTCTTCAGCGCGGCCTGATCCGCACGCTTCCTCGTCTCGCCAAACTTCGGAATGGCGATCGCGGCGAGGATAAGTATGATGACAACAACGATCAGCAGCTCAATCAGCGTGAAACCGGCCGGACGACGCTTGGACATCGGACACATCTCCAGGAATGAGGCCGACGGAGTGGACCGGCGGCGTGACGGGGAACGTCAGCATCCTACGAATCCCGCCCGATTTCGGCAAGATTCGAGTGGGGACCCTAGCGCGCCGGACGGCCCGCCGAGCGGACGACTCGATCGGCTGCCAGGTCACGCCGCGTCAGACGACCGGAGTCGTCGACCTCGATGATGACGGGCGACCCGATGCCGCCGACTTGGACACGACGTTCTCCCACCCCGGACGACCCGAGCGAATCGGTCGCACGCAGCAGCGAATCGGCGAGGGCGATCAGAATGCTGAATGGTTCCGGCTCGAGCCCTCCGGCGCGTGCGCGCAGCGCGCTCCCCCGGGCGTCCCGATACCGACGCTCACGAATCTGGCAGGCGATTTCACCCAAGTGCGCCCGGGTCGTCGGCGGAAACTCGTCGAGGAGCCGCGCATACCACATCAATGCCTCGGCGCACCGACCCTGCCGCTCCAAGACACGCACCAGCCCGAAGACGACGTTGAAATCCCCAGATGCCAGCGTTGCCGCCGCCCGGAGGTGCGCCTCAGCCCGATCGTATTCCCGCATGCGGAGAAATTGGATTCCCAGCACCCGCTGCCAGCGCGGATTGAGAGGATCATCGACCGCGCTCGACGCGATCAGGGTTGGCGTATCAGACCAGACCGGCTGGCGCTCTGCGCTGGCGCGTGACCACTGGAGCGTCACGCCCGCCACGGCGCCAATCACGAGCGCACGCACCCCCCGGCCGATCCTCGCGCCGTAGTGGTCCAGTACCAGCTCCACCAACTGCCCGACACCGATCACGGCCGCGATGCTCGGAACGAACAGCGATCGCTCGGCCAGCACAACCCCGGTCGGAAACAGCAAGTTGGATGTCGGGAGCAGCGCGAGCCCTCCCCACAGCCACGGCCAGAGTTCGCGACGCTGCCGACGAAGCCACCGGACCGCCAGCAGGACGGCGGCACCGAGCGTGAGGGTCACGACATGGACCAAACCCATCGTGGGGTGTATGGCGAACGAGGGCGGCGAGTAATCCGCCCGGAGCGGGCCCGGCCACATCAGCAGTCGAGCATCCTGGACGAGCAATCCGAGCGCCACCGAGACACGCCGCCCCGTCGTGAGATGCGCCACCGCGCTGTGCGCGACGTCTCCCCCGAGCGTGCCGAGGATCGCATAGCGCGCGCCAAGATACAGCACGAGGACGTAGCCGACCGCACGAAGCAGAAGTCCGGCCGTTGGGTGCCCGCTCCCCCACGGCGCGGCACGGCCGGAGTGCTCCCAACACAGCACCATCAGGAGGGCGGGGAGCACCACGCCGCTCTCCTTCGCCCCGAGGGCGATCGCCGAGCAGAGCAGAATCGCGCCGAAACGGCGAGGGGTCAGCACCCCAGACGCCGCCACCCGACGCCAGCAGTCGATCGCGACAAGCGACGCGAGGGCGACCCAGAGCTCGGACTGCCCCACGACGTTCGCGACGACCTCCGTGTGCACGGGATGCGCCGCCCAGAGCACCGCGACGCCGAGCGCCACCACCGGCCGGACGAGCGTGCGCGCGAGGCGAAGGACCAGCAGGGCCACGGCCGCATACGCCGTGATGTTCATCGCGTGAAACGTGACCGCCGCCCAGTCGGCGACGCGCCACTGGACCGAGAAGAGCAGAATCGTCAGCGGGCGATATAGCGCGACCCCCCACGGCGGGGACCAGTACGTCTCGCGGAAGTAGGCCCAGGGCCAGCGCAGATTGGTCACCTGGCTGTTCTGCTCTACGATCGGCACATCATCGTACGCGAAGCCGTTCGCCAGGCTCGCCGCCGAACTCGCCAGCACCACCAACACCACCAGCAGCGCGCCCCAATCGGCCCGCCGCCACCACGGCACGGTCTCCTGAGGTCCCGCCATCGACTCCCGCCCCATCACGCCCAGAGATTGAAGCGCAGGATATGCCAGATCGCCGCCACGCCGTCGCGCCAACTGATCTTCTTCCCCTCGGCGTAGGTCCGCCCGTGATACGAAATCGGCACCTCGTAGATCCGGGCCTTCGCCTGCACGAGGCGCGCCGTGACCTCCGGCTCGAAACCGAACCGGTCCGACGTCAGCGGCAACGACCGCGCCAGGTCGCCACGGATCGCTTTGTAGCACGTCTCCATATCGGTGAGGTTCACGTTCGTGAGCATATTGCTCAGCAGCGTGAGCACCCAGTTGCCGACCGAGTGCCAGAAGTAGAGGACGCGGTGGGGCCCACCGAGGAAGCGCGACCCGAAGACGGCGTCTGCCCTGCCGGCCGCGATCGGCGCGAGAAGGCTGGGCCAGTCGGCGGGATCGTACTCGAGGTCGGCGTCCTGCACGATCACGACGTCCCCGGTACTCGCGGCGAGCGCGGAGCGGATCGCCGCCCCCTTCCCTCGGTTCCGCTCGTGGCAGACGAGCACGTCAATCCGTCCCTCGGCGTGAAATACCGCGAGCCGCTCCCCCGTCCCGTCGGTCGACGCGTCATCGACGCAGACGACCTCCTTCGCGATCGGCACGGCGTGCACCGCGTCGAGGATATGGTCGATCGTCGCCCGCTCGTTGTAGACGGGGATGAGCACCGAGAGGCGGCGGATGCCGTCGATCACTTCGAGCCCTCGTAGTGTGCGCGTGTGCGGTGGATCGTGGATGGGCCGATCCCAAGCGCCTCGGCCGCCCACGTCGTGTGCCCCTGCTCCTACAGCAGGACCCAGAAGATGTACGCGCGCTCGACCAGCTCCAAGGTGGGGTTGCGGATCGTCCGCTCCTGGACCGACGGCGCAGGCGTCGACAGAGATCGCGAACAACCGCCTTGACGAAAGATGAACACCTACCGCAGGATGACCTGTTGGTCGAGCCTTCGACCGGCCAGGTCGTGGGCGTCAGCGTGGTTCACCGAACTCTTGAAGTCGCTTGGCGGCTCGGGTTGATCGCACCGACCACAGGAACGTAGGATCCGTCTGTTCTCGCAATCCCCGAGGCGTCATGACAAAAACCGGTGCCTGGACCGACGACGGACGCCTCGCCATCACCCCGCGACTCAGCCTCCCCGCCGATGAGCTGCACATCCGCGCCTCCCGCGCGGGCGGCCCCGGGGGACAGCACGTCAACACCGCGAGCACCCGGATCGAGGTCACCTGGACCATCCCGGCCTCCCGAAGCCTCAGCGACCCCCAGCGAGAGCGGCTCCTGACGCGACTCGCCGCCCGGCTCGACTCCACAGGCACCCTCCGGGTGGTGGCGGCGGAAACCCGGAGTCAGCAGCAGAACCGCGAACGCGCGCTCACCCGACTCGCGGAGACGATCCGCGAGGCGCTCGCGGTCCCGAAAGTGCGGCGGCCGACCGCGCCGACCCGCGCCTCGGTCGCGCGCACGCGCGAGGCGAAGGTCCGTCGCGGCGCGCGGAAGCGCGACCGCCGATGGCGCCCAGACGACTGAATCATCACGGCCGATCGCGTCGCCAGACGGCTCGCGCGATGGCCGCGTCCCTCACCGTTTGTCGGGCCGCGCGCCGCCGCGCAGGGTGATGCCGATCGTGATCGTGTACAGATCGGCGAGCGACTCGCGTGGCGAGAGCACGACCTCGCCGCTGGGCAGCTCGGTGATATCCCCGGGCGTGAGATACCGCACCGCGCGGCCGTGCCAGGTGCGACGCACCCCGAGATCGAGCACCGACCGCCGCCCGCGCAGGGGGACGTACACCCCGCCGTACACCGTCCGCGCGACGGTCGCGTCACTGAGGTTCGTCGTGGTCGCGAACGGCTCGGCGTCGCTGTTCGAGCCATTCACCGACGTCGACGTCGTGAAGGAACCGAAGCCGAGCTGCACGCCGGCGTAGGGCGTGAACTGCCCCGAGGGCATCCCGAGCTGCACCCCGATGGCGCCAGAGACGATCACGTTCGTGGTCGTCACGTCGACATCGACGAGCGAGAGGGCGCCGGAGCCGAGCGGGACGCGACGCGTCTCAGCCCCGTAGATCTGGACACCGAGGTCGGCGCGGAACCCGAGCATCTCATCGAAGGCCCAGAGCACCCCGCCCCCGGCACCACCCGCCATCGCCACGTTCTGCGCGAAGGCCCCCGTCGGCACGCCGATCTGCAGATGCACCGGGATGGCGAGGTCACGGGGGAGCGACGCGGCGGCCGGCTCCTGGGCGCGGAGCGCGAGTCCCCCGCTCCACAGCATCAACAGGCAGAGGCGGACGAACCATCGGGTACTCCGAGTTGAAGGACGACAGCGGACCGATCCCGCCGCGCGAGAGACGACCCGAGAAAGTCTACGGCGAGGCCCGACCGTCGGTGACGAGGCGTAGCACCTCCGGCGTCCCCAACGCGGCGACGAGCGCCCCGATCGCCTGGGCCCGTCGCGCGACGAGCTGGGCCTCGCGCAGCCGCTCGTCGAGGAGGGCGCGCTCACGGAGATTCACGACGAGGAGCGAGGTCTCACCGACATCGAAGCGCCGCTGCTCCGCACGGAGCACGGCCTCCGCCGCAGCGACCACGCGCCGCTGGCCCACGGCTTGCCGCTCGACCGCCGCGAGGTCCACCTCCGCCCGCTCGATCGCCAGTTCCACCTCGCGCACGAGGCGATCCCGCTCCCACGCGAGCTGCCGCGCGCGGTCCTGCGCCGCCCGATAGCGCGCCCACTCGCGCCGCCCGTAAAGCGGGGCGCGGAGCCCGAGCGAGGCCTTGTAGTCGGTCCCTGTCCCGGCCCGCAGCGCATCAAGGTCCGTCCCGGCCGCGAGGCTGGCCACGTCGAGGCTCGCCGATGGTAGCACCTGCGTCGCCGTGAGCCGACGCTGCGCTTCCGCCTGCAACGCACGCGCCCGCGCCTGCGCGACGAGCGGATGCGCCGCCGCAAGCCGCCGCCTGGCGGCGGGCCCGGTCGCGAGCGTCGAGGGGATCGCCACACCGGGCTCGCGCGCGGCCCCGAGGGAATCGGGTGCACCATCTGCGCGCCAGAGGAAGGTGGCCGCGACGAGCCGCGCCCCGATTGCCGCCGCCTCGGCCTCGATCAGCTGCACCTGGCGTCGCTCGAACTCCCCCGCCGCCTCGACCGAATCGATCGCCGCCGCGTCCCCTGCGAGGACCCGCCGCCGGGTAGCATCGAGCCGGAACTGCGCGAGGGTCACCCCTTCTGCCGCGATCCGCGCGCGCGCCGACGCCTCAGCCCAATTCCCCCACTCCCGTGCCGCCTGCTGGACGAGCCGACCGACCGCACCGAGCCGCTCCGCCTCCGCGGCGTCGTCGGCGAGCTCCGCCTGACGCAGCGCCGTCCGCCGCTCATCTGTGAGCAGACGCGCCCCGATGGGGAGGCTCACCCCGGCCGACAGGAGGCCATTCGCCGGCGTCTTCCGCTCGGGATTGATGATCTGCCCGGCGGCGTTCTCCCAGCCGAGCTTGAAGTCGAGCCCCCACGGGGTCGGCACCGTGATCCGCGCATCGAATTCATCGAAGTACCCGACGCCGTTGAAGCGCTTGAGGTCCCAGACCGCGGTGACGACGGGGTCGAAGCCGCCGCGCGCCGCGCGCAGGTCGGCCGCGACCTGGCGCCGCACGAGCGCCGCCTGCTGGGCGGTCGGATGGTGCGCGATCACCTGCGTGAGGAAGGCGGGGAGCGCCAACGAGTCCTGCGCCGCGAGCGGCGCCGTCACGCCGACGAGCGCCGCCGCGACCCACCGGGCGGCGCGGATCACTTCCCGTCCTTCGGCGCCGCCGCCTCCGGCAGCGCCGGCGGGAAGCCGTTGAGGAGCCGCCAGAGCTCGAAGCCCACCCGCACCTCGCGGAGGAGCGCCCAGCCCCGCGCGCCCGATCCCATCCGGAGCTCGGACGGCCACACCTCGTCGGTCGAATCGGCGGTGACGAGCACGCGGTATGTCCCGTCGGGCTGCGCGACGGCGTCGACCACGGCCACGCGCCCACCGAAGGTGCCCACCGCGACGCTCGGCCACCCGCTGAACTGCACGGCGGGCCAGCCGTCGAACTCGAGCCGCACCGCATCACCGATGCGAAGCAGCGGGACGTCGCGCGCGCGCACCATCAGCGCGACCGCGAGGGTCGGGGTCTCCGGCTGCACCGAGGCGACCGCCTCCCCGTCCTTCACGATCTCGCCCACGCCACCGCGGAGCGCCTGCACCACCACACCGTCCCGGGGCGCGCGCACGACCAGGAGTGATTGACGCTCCGAGAGATTCGACCGCCCGGTCGCGAGTTTGGCCACCTCCACCTCGCCTTCCGCGACGTCCGCGAGCGTGGCGCTCCGGTCCGCATCGATCTTCGCGAGCTTCTCGAGGTAGTCGACGTCGACGCCGGCGCGCTCCGCGCGCGCCGTGAGTAGCGCCGCCTCCTGCTCCTGCGCGAGTGCGGCGGCGCGCTGGGCGCGCTGCCGCGCGAGCTCGAGCTCCGCCCGCGAGCGGAGCCCTTCCCCCTCGAGCCCCGCGACGCGCGTCGCTTGCACGGTCGCGATCGAGTCCTCGAGTCGCGCCGCGCGCAACGTCGCCGTGACCTGCGTGACCTTGTTGTCGGCCTTCACGCGCGCGAACCGCCACGCCGAGTCCACCGCCACGCGCTGCCGCGCGAGGGCCTCCGCCTTGGACCGCTTGTCGAGGACCGACTGCTGCTTCTGCGCGAGCTGGACACTCGTGCGCGCCAGCGCCTGCGGATCGAGGTAGCTCTCCTTCACCTCGGCGAGGGCCACGAGCGGATCGCCGGCACGCACCCGCTGCCCCTCGGCCACGTACCACGCCACGATGCGCCCCCCCACGGTCGCGACCGCCTGCTGCGGGCGTTCCATCGGATCGAGCGCGGTGACTTCGCCGAACGCCTGCACGTTCTGCTGCCACGGCAGGAGCAGCACCAGGAGCGAGGTGACGAGCATCCCCACGAACCAGCGGCGGAGATTGTGGTACGACGGCGTCGCCCCGAGGAGCCGGACGCTGTCGAGCCGGCGCCCCGCGGTGGCGAGGGGATCGGGTGGGGCACCCATCAGCCGGCACTCCGGGCGCTGGGGAGCAGTGCGGCGACCTCGGGGAGACGCATCACGACGGCCCACGGCGCATCGGCGACCACCTCACCCGCCCGCAGCACGAGGACGCGATCACAGGCGGCGAGGAGGTCGCGCGTGTGCGAGACCACCAGGAGCGTCCACGGGGCATCCGGCGATGTGATTACGTCGATGAGCTCCTGCCGCGCCGATGGTTCGACGGTGGCGAGGCACTCGTCGACCAACAGGAGGCGCGGCCGTGTCACGATGGCCCGTGCGAGCAGCAGGCGGGTCCGCAGCGTCGACGGGAGGCCGCGCCCGCCGTTCTCCACGAGGGTGCGCAGCCCGTCGGGGAGCCGCTGGACCTGCGCGTGCGCGCCCACCCGCTCGAGCGCAGCCACGACCGCCGCGGCATCGACGTTCGATCGCCCGAGACTGATGTTCTCTTCGATGGTCCCCTCGAACAGCCCGGCACCACCGAGCACGAGCCCGAGACGATCGCGCACCGACGCCGGCTCGAGGTCGCGGAGGGTGAGCCCATCGATCAAGACCGTCCCCTCGGTCCGGTCCAAGAGCCCGGCGAGGGCCGCCAGCAGCGTCGTCTCACCGGACCCATCGGGGCCGGTGATGGCGACCCGCGCCCCGGGCGCGAGGCGGAAGGCGATGTTGGCCAGCGCCGGACGATCGGCCTCCGGATAGGTATAGCCGAGGCCTTCGACCTCGAGCGACGCCCCCGCCGCCCCCGAAGGAAGCGGGAGACCCTGCGTCGGCTCGAGCGGCAGGTCGGTCACGGCGCCGAGCTTGTCGACCGACGTGAGCACGTCGTACACCTCGGCCAGCGAGCTGACGAGCTTCTCGATCCCCGCGAGGACCGTCACGATCACGAGCTCTGCCGCGACGAACTGCCCGAGTGTGATCTGACGGTCGATGACGAGGACGCTGCCGAGGATCAGGAGCGCACCGGTGACGAGCGTCTTGAAGCCGATCGCCGCCATCGCCTGGATCACGAGCACCCGGAAGTGTCGTTCGCGGTAGTGCAGGTAGCCCGCGACCTGTCCGTCCATCCGCTCGAGCGCGGGGGTCGCACGCCCTGCGGCCTTGAACGCGACGACCGAGCGCGCCACCTCCTCGAGCCAATGCGCGGTCCGGTACTTGTACGCGCTCTCCATCTGACTCGTCGCGAGCCCGCGCGGGCCGGTGAGCCGCACGATCAACCAGAGCAATCCCACCAAGCCCAGGCCGAAGAGCGTGAAGTACGGATGGTAGAAGGTCAGCAGCAGCAGGCCGAAGATGACCTGGAGCAACGCGGTCGTGGTCCCCGTCAGGAGCTTGCCGAGGCTCTTCTGGATCGTAACGACCTCGAAGAAGCGGTTCATCCGCTCCGGCAGGTCCGTCGCCCACGCCGCTTCGGTGCGGACCCGCGGGATGCGGATGGCGAATTCGAGCGCGATCCGCGCGAAGAGCCGCTGTTGAATCCGCTCCACCGCCCGGAGCTGGAAGACCTGCAACACCCCGGTGGCGAGGGTCCCGAAGACCACGAAGCCGATCAGCAGGACCACGGGCTGCAGGAAGAGACCGCCCGAGACGAGCCCGATGATGGCCTGCACGCCGAGCGGGAGGGTGAGACTCAACAGACCGACGAGCGTCGCGTACGCGTAGACGAGAACGATGTTGCCCTTCTCGAGCAGGAGAAGCTCGAGGAGCCGATCGACGGGGCGCCGATGCGTGGACGCGACGGTGGTCACCGGCGTCGGCACGGGGATCACCATCGCCACGAGCGCGTCGGGACCCGCCAACGCACGCAGGAAGGCGTCGGGCGCGGCAGCCTCGGCTTCCCCGACGCCATCCGGGCCGACACGCCGCACGACCGGACCCTCGGCCCCCGGCTCGACGATCGCGAAGACGACCTCCCCGGTGGTCGTCGGCACGATGAGAGCGACCGGACACTCGAGATCCCGCAGGGCCTCCGCGAGCTCATTGGGCCGGACCGATCGAAGGAGCACCGCGAGCTGCACGCGACGCGCGGCGTCCACGAGCAGGTCGGTCGAGGCCTCCATCGTCCCGTCGGTGCGGCCAAGCCGGCGGACCGCATCGCGGCGCGCGGCGGCGTCGAGCGAAAGCCCGGCGTGCGCTGCCAGGCGGTCGAGGATGTGCGTGACGTGCGTCGTGAACATCGAGTCGGCGCAGGGGTGCTGAGTATCGGGAGAAAAATCGTCAGGATTTCTCCTCAGGGAAACGCCGGAGACCCTGATTTTGTTCATCGGACGCGGCCACCGGACGGGCCGCCGTCCTGCCTGTCACCGCGGGCATCGGTGACGGGCCGGCGCCGCGAGTCAGGGGGCCGGCGGAATCAGCGCCCGGATGCTCTCCGGCGGCTGGGTGGCGGCCGCATCCGCTCGGTCGAACTCGACGGCCGAGATCCGCAGGACCGTCTCGAGCATCGCGGTCTGCTGTCGCCGCGTGGTTGGCAGGAGGAGGGACCCGAACCGCTGGTAATCGGCGAGCACGGCGACGACCTCCATCGCCCCCTGCGGCCCCTCGACGCTGGTGCGGACCCCGGCGCTCAGCCCGGTCACGGCGTCGAAATACTCGGTCAGGACCTCGCCGGTCCGGCGGACCAGTCGCACCGGATGCACCTCCCGCCCCTCGAAGCGCTCCGTCGGCAGCACCGTCAGCGAGGCGAACTGGCCGAGGTCGTGCAGGTCGGCGAAGAAGTCCGCTTGCGATGCCATCATCGCCGCCTCGGGGCCCTGCAGGACGCGCGGTCCCTGTCCCGGCTGGATCGACCAGGCGGTGGTCCCGTCGTGGCCGGTGAGGAGCTCCCCCATCGGCCCGAGCGTCGCCCGGAGGATGAAACGATTCGGACGCACCTTCACGATCTCGAGTGGCGCCTCGAGGCCGACCATCGGCACGCCGAAGGTCCCGGTCAGCCGCATCGAAGTCAGCCGATCGAAGGCGGCGCGGCCGCCGACGAGCGAGTCGTGCCGCGCGATCAGGGCCTCCGCCGACGGCTGCCCTCCCGCAGCGCTCGGCATCGCGACCGCCAGGACGATGCCGAGCAGGGCGACTCGAACGGCACCGCTCCGCGCGGGTCGAGCGGAGCGAGCGGAGCGAGCGGGACGAGGCATC
Organism: Gemmatimonadota bacterium; assembly: GCA_016871895.1. Classification (GTDB taxonomy): domain Bacteria; phylum Gemmatimonadota; class Gemmatimonadetes; order Gemmatimonadales; family Gemmatimonadaceae; genus Pseudogemmatithrix. The sequence goes on along the minus strand of VHBO01000002.1, from coordinate 136,249 downwards.
ACAGGACGGGCGTCGGACGGGGACACGCGGGTTTCTCCGGGTTCGGGTCGACGTATCATACACCGATGTCTGCCGATCCCTCCGACCGCGCGCCGTCGACGACCCCCGTCCGCCTCGACAAGTGGCTCTGGGCGGCACGGTTCTTCAAGACGCGCTCCCTCGCCACGGAGGCGGTCGATGGCGGCAAGGTGCAGGTCAACGGCGACCGCGTGAAGCCGGCGAAGCCGGTCCGCCCCGGCGACGAGATCCGGCTCCGCCTCGGCCCGTACGAACACGTGCTCCGGGTGATGGGGACCGCAGAGCGTCGTGGCCCAGCATCGGTGGCGGCGACGCTCTATGAGGAGACGACGGCCTCGCGAGAGGCCCGGGAGCGACTGCACTGGCAGCTCACCGCGGCGGCGCCAGCGCTCGACCCGGAGAAGGGTCGCCCCACGAAGAAGGACCGGCGGACGCTGGACCGATTCCGCGAGCGGTGAGGGGGCTCGGCGGGTGGCGGGAACGGGCGGGCGCTGATTAGCGTTCCGCCATCACCGCACCATCTTCCGGAGACTCAGGTATGTCGGGCAGCACCGCACCGCACGATCCGAACAAGCTCGGCTGGGGCTTCGCCACCGTGATCATCGTGCTCGCCATCGTCGCGAACGTCACGGCCTACACGATCCACAAGGCGACGTATCTGAAGCCCGACGCGCCGGCGGCCGCCGCGGAGCACTAGGGACGCATGCGCTCGACGCGCCGCAGCGCGTCGAGCCCGCGTCAGGTCTTGTGACGGAAGGTGATGCGGCCGCGACTGAGGTCGTACGGCGACACCTCGACCGTCACGCGATCGCCCTGAAGCACCCGGATGCGGAAGCGCCGCATCTTCCCCGCCATCGTCGCGAGCACGTCGTGTCCGTTCGAGAGGAGGACGCGGAACGTCGCGCTGGGGAGCACTTCGCTGACGGTGCCTTCGAGTTCGATCGCTTCTTCTTTGGCCATGTGATCCGGTACGGGTGAGCCGGAAAGGTACCCGGCGCCCGGAGGGGGCGGGAGTGGGCGCCCGCCGGTCCCCACCGATGGCTCACCGACCGGCGATAGCGTGCCCAGGCCGCCGGCGCCAAACCGGCGCCTTGTGGGATCGCGCCACGCGCAGGTACCCTCCCCTCAATGAATCCCCTTGAGAGCGTCGCCGTCCTCTTCGGCATCGCGAGCGTCTGGCTCAGCACGCGTGAGCACCTGCTCAGCTGGCCCAGCGCGATCGTCAACGTCTCGCTCTACTTCCTCGTCTTCCGGGAGGCGCGGCTCTACGCCGATATGGGGCTGCAGGTCGTCTATCTCGTGCTCTCACTGTATGGGTGGTACGAGTGGCGCTTCGGGGGCACGGACCGCACCGAACTCCCCGTGACCCGCGCGACGCGCCGCCACGCCTGGACGCTGGGCGCCCTCGGCCTGATCGGCACGATCGCCCTCGGCACCCTCCTCGCGCGCACCACCGACGCCGCCCTCCCCTACCTCGACTCCGCCCTCGCCGTCACGAGCCTCTGCGCGCAGTGGATGATGACGCGGAAGCTCGTCGAGAACTGGCTCGTCTGGGTCGTCGCCGACGTCGTCTACGTGGGGATGTTCGCGGCGAAGGGGCTCTGGCTCACCGCCGGCCTCTACGCCGTCTTCCTCGGCCTCGCCGTCGCCGGGTACCGCCGCTGGCTCACGTCGTGGCAGCACCGCACCGCGTAGTCCTCATCGGCCCCGAGTGCACGGGGAAGACGACTCTCGCCCGCGGGCTCGCGGCGGCCCTCGGCGCGCCCTGGACACCGGAGGCCGCGCGGCTCGTCGCCGAGGCGTCGCTCGCGCCACTCTCGGCGGCGACGGTGGAGCCGATCGCGACGCTCGCGATCGCACTCGATGACGCGGCCCGCGCGACAGCGGCGCCCTGTCTCGTCCACGACACCGACCTGGTCAGCACGGTGGTCTACACCCGGCATTACTACGGCGACTGTCCGGGGTGGATCGTCGACGAGGCGCGTGCGCGGCGCGCGGATCGATACCTCCTCTGCCTTCCCGACCTCCCGTGGCTCGGCGATGGGGTGCGTGACCGACCCGGCGCCCGCCACGAGCTGTTCCGTGCCTTCCTCGAGGCCCTCGATACGATCGGCGCCCGTCCCGCGCTGGTGAGCGGGACGGGCGCCGGACGACTCGCCGCCGCACGCGCGGCCCTCGGGGGCCGCGGCACGCGGTGACCGTCGGCGCCTACGCGCCGACGGTGTTGATCATATCGAAGATCGGGAGATACATCGCCACGACCATCCCGCCGACGACGACGCCAAGGAAGACGATCATCACAGGCTCGAGGAGAGACAGGAGCCCGCTGACCGCCGCGTCGACCTCTTCATCGTAGAAGTCGGCGATCTTTGCGAGCATCTCGTCGAGGCCACCCGTCTGCTCGCCGACCGCGATCATCGAGATCACCATCGGCGGGAAGACCTTGCTCTTCTGCAGCGGGGCCGAGATGGTGTCGCCGCCAGCGATCGAGGAGCGTGAGGCGAGGATCGCGTCGGAGACGACGCGGTTCCCCGCAGTCTTCGCCGTGATCTCGAGGCCGTCGAGGATGCTCACGCCGGAGCTCAGCAGGGTGCCAAGCGTACGCGTGAACCGCGAGACGGCGGACTTGCGCAGGACGTCACCGAGGATCGGCGCGCGGAGGAGGAGTCCGTCGATGACGAGCTGCCCCCGCGACGTCGCATAGTAGCGCCGGAAGGCCTGGACGCCGACGAACCCGGCGACGAGCAACGCCCACCAGTACCCCTTCAGGAACGCCGACAGCGCGATGACGATGCGGGTCGGGAGCGGGAGCGCGAGGCCGACCGAACTAAACATGTTCTGGAAGGTCGGGATGACGACGATGAGCAGGATGGCGATCGCGCCGCCCGCGACGCTCATGATGACGCCGGGGTAGAGCATCGCCCCCTTCACCTTCCGGACGAGCGCGTCGTTCTTCTCCATGAAGGTCGCGAGGCGCATCAGGATCGTGTCGAGGATGCCGCCCGCCTCGCCGGCCGCCACCATGTTCACGTACAGCTCGGTGAAGGCGTTCGGGTGCTTGGCGAGGGCGTCGGCCACGGTGTATCCCGACTCGACGTCGAAGACCACCTGCCGCGTCACCGCCTGTAGTGTGGGGTTCTCCGACTGCTTCGACAGGATGTCGAGGGACTGCACGAGCGGCAGCCCCGAGTTGATCATCGTCGAGAACTGCCGCGTGAAGATCACGATGTCACGCATCGGGATCGACCCGGAGAGTTTGACCTTGGGGGGCTGCTCGACCTTGATGACGGTCAGCTTCTGCCGCCGGAGTTGCGCCACCACCTCGTCGCGCGAGGCCGCCTCAAGGGTGGCAGAGCGAATCTCACCCTGCACGGTGCGGGCGGTGTACGTGAAGATCGGCATAGCGGTACGGGGGTGGGCGTCGCGTCAGCGGCGCGGCGGGGTAGCGGGAGCGGCCCCCGGAGGCGGCGGTGATGGACATACGTTCGGGGAAGCTGAGGGTGCCTTTATAGTTGTGTCAAGGCGAGCGCCACCGCCCGCGCGATGAAGAGACTCCAGCGTCGGGACGCGGCACCCCGGAGAAGGTCACGAGCCCCTCCAGTCGCCGCCACAACGCCGGCCCGATCCCCCGGACGCGCTGCAACCCCACGCCCGATCCGAATGGACCGTGGGCGCCCCGATCGGCGATGATCCGCGCCGCCAGCGCCGGACCGATCCCCGGCAGACGCTCCAAGGTCGCCGAGTCCGCCCGATCCACGTCGATCGGTCCGACCAGCGGCGGCGAGGTGCTCGGCGATGGCGCCGCACGCGACGGGACGGACCGGCGTGCCGTCACGCCCGCCCTCGCCCGTTCGCCGGTGGGCGCGGCGGCGGGTCGCGAGACCGATGGACCGGCGCGCCGCGCGAGGGCCGAATCGACCGCCGCGAGCTGCGACGCCAGCGCCTGCGCCTCGCTCGGCGTCGGCCCTGCGGCACGACCGTCCCAGGCCCGGACGGCGGTGCCCACCGCCGTCACGAGCGCGAGATACAGGAACGCCTGTCGTTCGGCGGGCGTCGGCACCACGGGACGATGCCCTCGGACCGCGCGCACGAGGACATCCGCGCACCGCGGCCGTCATCGCCAACCTCCCGCCTCAGCGCTCGAGCTCTCGGAGCACCGCCATCGCCACCTCGCCGACGAGCTGCAGCGTCCGCGCCGAGACCTTGTCGACGGTGTCATCGATGGTGTGATGCCACGGATAGTCGAGATCGATCACATCGATCACCCGCAGCCCCTTCGAGAGCAGCGGCACGTGGTCGTCGGTGATGCTCAACCCCGCCCGATTGGTGAAGGCAGCGCCGTGCCCGAGACGCTGCGCCGTCGCCCAGACGCGTTGCACCACCTCTGGCGCCCCACGGACCGAGTTGGCCTCCTGCTCGAAGACGGGGAGACTGTCACCCACCATATCCCAGAGCACCCCGAAGAGCGGCGCGTACCCCGGCGCCGGGAGGTGCTCGGCGAAGTAGCGCGACCCGATCAGGACGTCGGTGTCGGTGTCGAAGTCGCCATAGTCCTCGCCATCCACCAACAGCAGGTCCACACCGATTGCCGGTGGCGCGCCACGCAGTTGCCGCGCGACCTCAAGGAGGATCGCGACCCCAGACCCCCCGTCGTTCGCGCCTGGGACGGGCGCCGTCGGCTGTACCGACCCGACCGCATCGGCGTGTGGCCTCGAGTCCCAGTGTGCCACGTAGAGCACCCGCTCGGCCGCCGTAGGCCGGAAGCGGGCGAGGATGTTCCGCATCGGCAGGGAGACGCCGCCCGCCGTCCGGTGCGTCCACGCCTGCACCACCACCGTGTCCGCGCTCGCGCGGAGCTGCGCCACAAGCCAGTCGCCGGCGGCGCGATGCGCCGCCGTCCCCGGGACCCGGGGCCCGAAGGCGACCTGGGCCCGGACCGCCTCGAGCGCCGCCTGGCCGTCGAACGCGGGCCGCACCGCCTCAGCCGGCCGGGCCTCGGCATCACCACCGCCTCGTCCACAGCCGAGAAGGCCGATGAGGAGGACGGACGCTATCAGGGGACGGAACCGCACGGGGGCCTCCGGGTGGAAGAGGGGCGCGTAGGGGCGAGGTGCACCTTGCCCGACGCGCGCAAGTGAGTGGAATATACGAGGTTGGCCCCTTCCCACGTGCATTGACCCGCCGCCGAGTGAAGATCGTCTCCCGATACATCCTGAAGGAGCATCTCGGCCCCCTCGCCTTCGCGGTGTCGGCGCTCACCTCGCTGCTCCTGCTCAATTTCGTCGCGAAGCGGCTCGGTGACCTCGTCGGGAAGGGGCTCCCCTGGCAGGTGATCACCGAGTTCCTTGTGCTCTCGGTACCCTTCACCCTCGCGATGACGCTGCCGATGGCGGTGCTCGTCGCGACGCTGCACGCCTTCTCGCGGTTGGCGTCAGAGAACGAGATCACCGCGTTCAAGGCGAGCGGCGTGAGTATGCAGCGCCTGATGGTCCCCGTGATGCTCGCGTCCCTCGCCCTCACCGTCGCGATGGTGGTCTTCAACGACCAGGTGCTCCCACGGGCGAACCATCGGCTCGCGACGCTCCAGTCGGACATCGCCCGGGTGAAGCCGACCCTCGCGCTACAGGAGCAGGTGATCAACGAGGTGGTCCCCCGGACGCTCTTCCTGCGCGCGGCGCGGATCGCCTCGGGGACCAACCAGATGCACGACGTGACCATCTACGACCTCGGCGATCCCGCGCACCGTCGGAGCATCGAGGCGGATAGCGGCGTGGTGGCGCTCTCGACCTCCGGCGAAGACCTCATCCTCACCCTCTTCGATGGGACGACCACCGAAGTCGACGCGGAACGACCCGCCCGGCTGCAACGCAGCTTCTTCCGCGAGGACATCATCCTGGTCCGGGGCGTCTCCGGCGGGCTCGACCGCGGCTCGGAACGGGCGGGGTATCGCTCCGACCGCGAGCTCTCGGTCTGCGAGTTGCGCGCTCGGGTGGACGAGGCCTCGGTGCAGCGCGACAGTGCCTGGGTGCGCGTGCAGCGGACCCTCGGCGACAGCCTCGCCGCCGACCACGTCCCGCGCATCCCTCGCGGCGTCGGCGGGGTGTACTGCGACGCGGTGCGGCGGCTGCAGCGCTGGCTCACCCCGCCCCCCGCGGCGGCCGCGGTGGCGGCGCAGCGCGTGCCGAGTGACAGCGCCGCACCGACCGGCCAGCCCCCCCAGCCGGTGGCGGGCCAACCGGCCTCGATGATCTCGGATGTGATGCTCGAGGGGATGCAGTTCGAGCTGACCGTCGCCCAGAACACGATCGACCAGTACCGGGTAGAGATCGAGAAGAAGTTCGCGATCGCGTCCGCCTGCTTCATCTTCGTGCTCCTTGGCGCCCCAATCGCCCTCCGCTTCCCGCGCGGCGGCGTCGGCCTCACCATCGGCGTGAGCCTCGGCGTCTTCGCCATCTACTACGCCGGCCTCCTGATGGGGGAGGCGCTGGCAGACCGCGCCCTCCTTGACCCCGCCATCGCGATGTGGGCCGCCAACATCGGCCTCGGCCTCGTGGGGCTCGTCCTCACCCTGCGGCTCGGCACCGAGGGGTCGACCTCGCGCGGCAGCGAATTCGCCGAGCGGTGGCATCGGTGGCGCGCGCGGCACCGGAGGCCGGCGTGACCCGCGTCCTGCGACCGCTCGACCGGTACGTTCTCCGGGAATTCGTGAAGGTCCTCGTCGCGACGGCGTTGGGCTTCCCGATCCTCGTGATCGTCATCGACATCAGCGAGAAGCTCGACACGTATCTCCTGCGGCAGCTCCCGGTGCGGGACATCGCGCTCGCGTACCTGCTCGGGATCCCGGACACGATGTTCCTCGTCCTTCCGGCCGCCGTGCTCTTCGCGACGGTCTTCACCATCGGCGGCTTCACGCGCCACAGCGAGATCACCGCCGCGAAGGCCTCCGGCATCAGCTTCCACCGCTTCATCGCGCCGATCGCGCTCGGCGCGCTGGGGGCCACGGGGTTCGGGCTCGTCCTCGCGGAGGTCGTGCCGCCACTCAACGCCCGGCGCCTCGAACTGCTCCAGGAGAAGGCGTTCCGGAACACGAATGAGCGCGCGAACTTCGCCTACGCGTCAGAGACCGGACGCACGTATCGGATCGGGTACGCGGATGTGGCGGAGGCGCGCGTGCAACAGCTGGAAATCGAGCGCCGCGGCACGGGTCCCGTTTACCCCACCTACGTGATCGCGGCCACGGCTGGTGAGTGGCGCCCCACCGAAGGGTGGCTGCTCCGCGACGGCGTGATGCACGTCCTCCCCGACTCCCTCTCGAATCTCACCTTCGCGTTCGATTCGCTGCGGGACGTGGCCTTCCAGGAGCCACCGAGCGGACTGATGGCGAACCCGAAGGCGCCGGCGGAGATGGGGTTCCGTGACCTCGGGCGCTTCATCGCGGCGATGGAGCGCTCCGGGACCGATGTCCGGAAGCTCCGGGTGGAGCGAATGCTCAAGATCGCGATCCCGGTGACCTGCGTGATCATCATGCTGATCGGGGCCCCGCTCGCGACGAGCACCCAGCGCGGGGGGACCGCCTACGGCATCGGCATCAGCCTCGCCATCACGATTATCTTCCTGATGCTGCTCCAGCTGACCCAGGCCATCGGTGCCGGGGGGCTCGTCCAGCCCGAGCTCGCCGCGTGGATCCCGGGCGCCGTGTTCGGCGTCATCGGCTCGATCCTCCTCTCCCGTGTCCGCACCTGACCTGACCGAACGCCCGACCGAGACCTTCCCCGTCGTCCAGGCGGGGGGGCTCCGCTTCTTTCGCTGGATGGGCCGGCGCGCGCTGGCGCTCCTCGGGGGCATCGGAGCGCGCGTCCTCTTCGTGGGGGAGATCCGTCGCGCGTTACGCGAGGGGCGGACCTGGCGCCGTGAGGTCTTCCACCAGATGCGGGCCATCGGGGTCGACTCGCTCCCGTTGACCATCATGGTGGCCGCCTTCATCGGTGGCGTCATCGCCATTCAGATCCGCTATCAGCTCTTCCCTGGGATCCAGCTCTCGATCGTCGGGCTTTCGACGCGCCAGATCGTCATCCTTGAGACGGGCCCGCTCCTCACAGGACTCGTACTGGCCGGTCGCGTCGGCGCGAAGATGACCGCCGAGATCGCGACGATGCGGGTGACGGAGCAGATCGATGCACTCGAGACCCTCGCCTTCGACCCCGTCGCCTACCTCGTGGTCCCGCGCCTCATCGCCGGCATCGTGATGCTCCCGATCCTGACCGTCTTCGCCGACGTGGCGGGGGTCCTCGCTGGGATGCTCTCCTCGGTGCTGGTCGCCGACGTCCAGCTCGCGCAGTTCCTCGAGGGCGTCCGACTCGGCTACGATCAGTTCCAGGTGACGTACAGCCTCATCAAGGCGACCCTGTTCGGTGGCGCGATCGCCTTCCTCTGCACCTTCGAGGGGTACAAGACCTTCGGGGGGGCGGAGGGCGTCGGGAAGAGCACCGCCCGGGCGGTCGTCATCACCTCGATCGCGATCCTGATCCTCGACGCGACCACCGCGGTCCTCCTCGCACCCTATCTTCAGGCATGAAGCGACGTGATGAAGTCCTCGTGGGTATCGTGGCGACGGCCGCCGTCGGGCTCGGCGTCGTCGGCTCCCTCTACCTCGCGCGGGGCGGGCTGCTGCCCGGCTACGAGGTCTACAGCGTGTATGACTGGGGCTCCGGCCTCCGGCAGGGGCAGCCGGTGATGCTCTCCGGGGTGTCGGTGGGCTATGTCTCCACCACCGATATCCGCCGCGACGGGAAGCTCGTCGTCGGGATGCGCATCTATAACCGGTACGACGTACCGATCGGCACGACCTCGAAGGTGGCCCCGAACGGGGTCTTCGGCGATATGATGGTGACCCTCCATCCGTCTCGGGTCACCGATGAGCACTTCGCGCCCGGCGATACCATCCCGGCTGGCCCACCCTCCGTGGGTATCGGCGAGATTCTCGGAAAGGTCGACACGATCAGCCGCGACATCGGCGCCCTCACCGCGGCGCTCCGGAGCGAGTTGGTGGACGCGAAGGGGCTCGCCGAGCTCCGTGCCACGGTCGCCTCTGCGCACGACCTGATCGAGACCCTCGACCGTGTGGCGACCGAACAGTCCCGGGAACTGACACGGACCCAGCAGGCGGTGCGTCGCGTGGCGGGCGCGGTGGACTCGGCGCAGGTCGACTCGACCATCCGGGCGGTCGGCGACCTGTCGACGAATATGGCGGTGCTGGGCGCCGACCTGCGGGCGACGGCGGCGAATCTCGACGCGGTGCTCAAGAAGCTCGAAGCCGGTCAGGGGAGCGCCGGTCTCCTCCTGAACGACCCTGGGATGTACCGCGACACGCGGGCACTCCTGCAGCGCCTCGACTCGCTGACGGCGGATTTCCAGCGCAACCCGAGGAAGTACATCAAGTTCTCGGTGTTCTGAGCGCCGCCCACGATGCACGACGCCCCGGGGAGCCTTGGCTCCCCGGGGCGTCGTCACGTCGTGGGGCGATCGATCAGTTGAAGATGTAACGCGCCCCGATCTGCATCCGCCACACGTCGGCGGTGCTGAAGGTCTTCTGCCAGCTCTGGCTCAACAGGCTGCTCCCGATGGTGCGGAAGCGGTACTGCGGCTGCCCCGCGGCGTTGACGCCGGCCGGGACGAGGGGCTGGGAGGAGGTGAACGTCCGGAAGCGACCCCAATCCGAGTTGATCAGGTTGGTGAAGTTCAGGATGTCCATACGGAGCTGAAGCTTGTTCGGCTTCCCGGCGATCGTCCGGCCGATGTCCTGGGTGATACTCACGTCCATCCGGGTGAACATCGGGAGGAGCACCCCGCCACGCTCGGCGTACTGCCCACGGCGGTTCCGGAGATAGCGATCCTGCTGGATGAACTTCTCGAACGCCTCGCTCTGCTGCTGCGCGGTGAACAGGGTCGTCGAGCCCGAGGTGATCGGGAGGAAGAGCGTCTCGGTGGCGTCCTTCGGGATGTAAATGAGATCGTTCCCGGTGCCGCCGTCGCCGTTCATGTCACCCGAGTAGGTGTACGACCCGTTGCCGCCGGTCCGGCTCTCGAGGAAGAACGAGATGCCGGTGGCGCCGATCGGGAAGAACTGGCGGGTGTAGGCCATCGTCAGGAAGCCGCGGTGGCCCTGCGTCGTCCCAGAGTAGCCGACCCCCGGATTGTTCGGGTTCGTGGCATGCGGGTTGCCGTTCCACGAGCCGAAGGCGATCGAGCCGGCGTCAACGGTGTTCCGCGAGATGCCGTAGGCGTACGCGGCCTTCGCGAAGAGCCCGTTCGCGAACGCCTTCTCGAGCGACGCCGCGAAGTTGTAGGAGCGGCCGACATCCTGGTTCTTCAGGACGACCGCGCTCGTGACGTTGCAATTGATGCGCTGCTGCGTGCCGGAGACGGTCGGGCAATCGTCGACGGACCAGCGCGGACGGCGATCCGGACCGGTGAAGTTGCCATCCGGGTTCGACAGGTTGGCGTCGATGTAGTACACGCCGTTGACGTCCTGGCCCATCATCCACTCCACGGTGCCGACCATCCCGTACGGGAGCTTCCGGTCGACGGCGAGATTGGTGCGCCAGATCTGCGGGAACTTGAAGTTCGGGTCGGTGAGCGCGAGCTCGTACGACGCCGCCGGCGCCCCCGTGATGCCGGTCGGCTTGTACGCGTTCGGATCCGGGTTGAAGGGACGGGTGGTCACGTTGTCGAACTGCTGGAAGCCGGTGAGCACACCGTTGTTGCCGATCTGGTTCGAGATCCAGACGTAGGCGGGACGACCGGTGAAGATGCCGCTACCGCCGCGGATCTGCGTCACGCCGTTGCCGTCGACGTCCCAGTTGAAGCCGAAGCGCGGCGAGTAGAGAAGATTCGGGTCCGGGAGCTTCTGGGTCTCGTACTGCACCGCCGCCCCGGTCTCGTCACGGAAGATGTAGCTGTTCGCCTGGGCGTTCGTGAACCCCGTCTCGCCGAACTTCGGTACCTCGACGCGGAGGCCGAAGGTCATCGTGAGGTTGCGCGAGGCGCGCCACTCGTCCTGCGCGTAGACACCCGCGAAGACCACCTCGAGCGGCTGGATCGGCTTCTCCATCCCGGGCTGGTTCGCATACCGGACCTGGAAGCGTCGGAGGCTGACCGGCGACGTCGTGCGGGTCGGGTTCGCGACGTAGTCATTCGCGTCGGTGTACCAATCCGCGAGCGAGTTATACACGTACACGCTCTGCGACCCCGGGAAGAAGACGTTCTCAGAGGTGTACTTCTCGACGCTCACGCCGAAGGTCTGGTCGTGGCGGTTGCCGTAGATCGTGAAGTTGTCCTGGAACTGGAAGCTCTTGTAGCGGAGCTCGTTGTTCGGCGTGAAGAGCTCGAAGCCGAACGAGGTGTAGACGGTGCCCGCGTCGAGGATGTCGACGAAGGGGAACACCTCGCCGCGGGAGGCGCGGCTCTCATCGCTGTAGTCGTAGCCGATGATCATGTTGTTCGACATCCGGTCGTTGATGACCGAGTTCCACTCGCCCACGATCGACCGCCGGTTCTCCAGAATCTGATAGTTCGAGTTCTGGAAGTTGAGCGCCGTCAGGCTCGACCGCCGGCTGCCGCCGAAGCCGAGGGACGACGAGCTCGAGAGGAGGACATCCGTCTTCGAGTCGAGGACGGTATAGCGGAGCGAGAACTTGTTCCGGTCGCTCAGAGCGTAGTCGAGCTTCGCGGTGAGGCGGGTCGACGGCGTCTCGTGGTCGTAGCCCTGGTAGGGGCCGGTCGCGTAGCCGAACCGGTCCTGCAGGAATGTGCTCAGCGAGTCCAGCGCCGTGCGGCGGACGCGGGTCACCTGCCCCGCCGACGCCTCGCCCGGCTCGGCCGCGCGGAACGTGGTGCCCGGCTCGGTGAGGCCGTCGGTCTCGTACGAGACGAAGTAGAAGAGCTTGTTCGGGATGATGGCGCCGCCGAGGCGGCCACCGATCTGGCTGAACTGGAAGACGCCGGGGTTGAACTTCGCCCCGCCGAGCCGCGTGCCCACGAGGTCCTGGTCACGGGCGATGTAGTAGAGCGACCCCGAGAGGTCGTTGGTCCCCGACTTCGTGACGGTATTGACCGCCGCGCCGACGAAGTTGCCCTGCCGGACGTCGAACGGCGCGATGCTGACCTGGATCGCCTCGATCGCGTCGATCGAAATCGGCGCGACACCGGTGCGGTCACCGGGCTGGCCGCCGAGACCGAACGAGTTGTTGAAGTACGCACCGTCAACCATGATGTTGTTCAGACGGTTGTCGACGCCCGCGAACGACGAGCCGCTCGCCTGCGGGGTGAGCCGCGTGAAGTCGTCGATGCGGCGCGAGATGGTCGGCAGCTGCTGGAGCGCGACCTGCGGGACGGTGGTCGCCGCCCCGGTGCGGGTGGCGCTGATCTCGCCGCCCGTCGAGGTCACGGTGACCGACGAGAGCTGCGTCGCGATCGCGCCAAGCTTGAACTGGACGTCGGTCGACACGCCAAGGCCCACCGAGAGCCCGTCGCGCGACTGCTTCGCGAAGCCGATGCGGGTCGCCTCGACGGTGTAAGGGCCGCCGACGCGGAGGCCGGGGAGGATGAACCGGCCATCGGCACGGGTCGTCCCCTGGTACACGGTCCCGGACGGACGGTGGGTCGCGGTGACGCGCACGCCCTCGAGGGCGTTGCCCGACGAATCGGCGACCGACCCGCGCATGGAGCCCGTGGTCACCTGCGCTGCCGCGTCGGTGGACCAGAGCGACCCGAGCAGGGCGATTGCCCCGACCAAGGTCAGTGAGCGGAGACTACGGAACATGGGAGGTCCTCACTAGGGGTTTCGACTAGGGGGTCCAGCATTTTTAATGTAGCCGCCAGCCAGTCGGGAGTCCAACGCCTTGAGCGCTCCGAGGCTGGACCGCGACCCCCTCGTGACACGAGGCCCGGTCGCCCGAGGCACCCGCTCACCCCCGACGTCGTCCCACCGTGAGGTAATACAGCGGGATGCCGGCCAAACAGACCCCGAAGACCGCCAGGGTCGACCACCGACTCGATTCCTGCACCACGGCGTTCCCCAGGAGATACAGCACTGACGCCATGAACAGCAGCGGCACCACCGGATACCCCGGACAGCGGAAGGTCGGCCGGTAGTCGGGACGGCCCCGCAACCGGAAGATCGCCGCCACCGCAAGGAAGTAGAACGGCAGGAACGCGGTCACGAAGGCATCCGCGAGCTGCTCGAAGCTCCGCAGCAGGACGAAGACGGCGCCGAGCATCGCCGTCATCAGGATCGCCACCCACGGCGTCCCGAACCGGGGGTGGACTGCCGCGACGGACCGGAAAAAGAGCCCGTCCTCCGCCATCGCGAAGAAGATCCGCGGGCTCGTCAGCAGCACGGTGTTGAGCGACCCGAAGGTGGAGACCATCACCGTGACCGCGACGAATCCCACCCCCGCCGGCCCGATCACCCGCTGCGCCACGTCCGCCGCGACGAGCTTCGAGACCCGGATCTCCTCGATCGGCAGCACCGCGAGGTAGGCGAGGTTGGCGAGCAGATAGATGGCGATGACCAGCAGGGTGCCGCCGATCAGCGCGCGCGGCAGGTTCCGCTGCGGGTCCCGCACCTCCCCACCGTTGTAGGCGACATCCGCCCAGCCGTCGAAGGCCCAGAGGGTGCTCACCATCGCCAGCCCGAACGCCGACCACTGGAAGCTCCCCGCCGGCGCGGCCGGCAGGTAATGCCCCCCCGTCGCGGGGAGCCCCATCGCGAAGGCCACCAGCACGATGAAGAGCAGCCCCCCGTACTTGGCGAGCACGGTCAGGTTAGTGAACGCCGAGCCGACGCGGACCCCGACGACGTTGAAGACACCGGTGATGAGGATCGCGCCGGCGGCGAGGTACCGGACGGTCATCGCGTCGGCATCCGTCGGCGATGCCCCGGTGCGCACGCGCCAGAAGTACTCGGCGCAGGTGATCGAGATCGCGCCGAGGGAGGCGGCGCGGATCATCGCGAACTGTCCCCACCCGAAGACGAAGGCGGTGGCGCGCCCCCACCCTTCGCGCAGGAACACGTAGATCCCGCCGGTCGCAGGGAGCGCGCTCGCAATCTCGGCCAACGTCAGCGCGCCGCAGATGGCGAGGATCCCGCCAACGATCCACGCCGAGAGCATCGGCAGCGGACCGGGGAGCTTGTCGGCGATTCCGGCGGGGGACCGGAAGATCCCGGAGCCGATGGTCACGCCGATGACGACGGCGATGGCGCTCCAGAGGCCGAGGCGACGCTCGAGGCCGGGGGTCGAGGGGGAGGTCATCCCGCGAAGGTACGACGCGGGGCTCCCTCGGGGGAGGGCCATCGGTGATACTTCATCGATGCTCCAGCTCGTCGTCACCGTCCTCTTCTGGGCCGCGATCCTCGCCGCCCTCGTCGCGCAGCTCCGCATCCTGCAGTCGACGCGCCGCGTGCTCGCCGCCGCGTCGGCCCGCTCCGCGCGCGAGTGGGGCTTCGCGCTCGTCCCCGCCGTGGCGCTCGTCCTCACCCTCGTCCTCGCCTGGCGTGCCGCGGTCCGGCCGCCGGTGATCGAGGTCGACCTCCCCGCCGCGCCCGGCGAGGTCCGCTCGTGACCGCCCCCGCCACCGAGGCGCCGCGCACCCTCTGGAGCGACCTCGTCTCGCTCACCAAGCCGCGGATCATCTCGCTCCTGCTCGTCACGACCGTCGCGCCGATGTACGTGGCCGGCACGCCGCGATTCGCCACCGTGTTCCTCGTGATGCTCGGCGGCTACCTGATGGCCGGTGGGGCGAACGCGGTCAACATGTACCTCGATCGCGACATCGACGACGTGATGACGCGGACGCGGCTCCGCCCCATCCCGAGCGGCCGGATGCACGCGACCGCGGTGATCGCGTTCGGCGTCGGCATCGCCTCCGCAGCGACCTGGATGCTCGCGACCTTCGTGAACGTCCTCACCGCCGCGCTCGCCCTCGCCGGCTTCTACTTCTACGTCTTCATCTACACGCGGTGGCTCAAGCGGAGTTCGCCGCAGAACATCGTGATCGGCGGCGCGGCCGGCGCCTTCCCGCCGCTCGTCGGGTGGGCCGCGGTGACGAACCGGCTCGACCTGACCGCCTGGTTCCTCTTCCTCATCGTGTTCTACTGGACGCCGCCGCACTTCTGGGCGCTCGCACTCAACAAGCAGCGGGACTACGGGAATGCGAAGGTCCCAATGGCCCCGCTCGTCTGGGGGGAGGCGGAGACGAAGGAGCAGATGTGGTGGTACACCATCCTCCTCGTCGCGCTGACGATCCTGCCGGTCGCGTTCGGCGCCTTCGGTCCGGTCTACCTAGCGCTCGCGCTCGTGCTCGGCGGCGTCCTCCTCCACGGCGTCTGGCGCGTGCGTCGCGCGGTCGACTTCGCAAAGCCAGCGTGGTGGGTCTACGGCTACTCCCTGCTCTACCTCGCCCTCCTCTTCGCGGCAATGGTCCTCGACCGCTTCGTCCCGCTCGGCGGCGCCTGATCGACGGGGCGGGCGTCCGTGCCGGCGCCGCGCCGCGCCGGGTGCCTCAGAGCAGGATGAGGTCGTGTTGGATCTGCGCGGGCGTCACGACGAGCGCCCCATCGCGATTCACGTACGCGTTCACCTCGGTCCGCATCCCGATCTCACCGCGCAGGTAGATCCCGGGCTCGATGGAGAAGCCGACGCCAGGGAGGAGAGTCCGCGTCTCGCGCGTCTCGAGGTTGTCGATGTTCGGTCCCATCCCGTGCAGACCGCGGGCGTCGATTGAGTGCCCGGTGCGATGCGTGAAGGCCGCCCCGAACCCGCGCCCGACGATGACCGCCCGCGCGGCCTCATCGGCCTCGCCCCCGCGCACCGGCGTCCCTGCGGTGAGCCGTTTCCGGAGCGTGGCGATCGCGGCGTCGCGCGCGTCGCGGATCGCCGTCCAGACCGCCATCGCTCGCGCACTCGGCGCGCCCACGCTCGCCATCCAGGTCTGGTCGGCCCACATCCCCGGTGCGCCCGCCGTCGTCGCGAAGAGGTCGATCAGCACGACATCGCCCGCCCGGAACGCCCGCGGCCATTCGGCGGACGGCTCGTAGTGCGGGTCGGCGGCGTGCTCCGTCGCGGCGACGATCGGACCGTGATCGACCTCGAGGCCGCGACGACCGAACTCCTCGCGGATCCAGGCGGCCACCTCGTGCTCGTGGATCGGGATGCCCGCGCGCACCGCCGCGCCGATCCGTGCGAAGGCCGCGTGCGCGACCTCGCGGAGCGCCTCCGCGTTGCGATGGTGCGAAGCAATCTCCGCGTCGCTCCAGACGGCGAAGAAGCGCGTCACCAGTTCGGCGCTCGTCACGACCTCGGCGCCGCTCGCCCGGACGAGGTCGAGGACACCGGCCGGCACGCGATCGACCACAGGGACGGCATCACCCGGCGAGTACTCCATCGCGATGCGACGACCACCGACGAGCGGGGGGAGCGTCGCTTCGAACTCCCCCCAGGCGCTGTAGACGATCTTCTCCCACGCCGCCGGCCAATGGCGCCACGGCCCCTGCTCGATGGCGTGGGTCACGGCGACGGGATCGCCGGTGGCCGGGATCCACGCGAAGACGCGGCGCGTCACCATCCCTTCGAAGCCGAGGAGGGAGGCGGCGACGGGATTCGCGCCACGGAAATCGTAGAGGAGCCAACCGTCGAGCCCCGCGTCGCGGAGCGCGCCCTGGATCGCCGGGAGGGTCTCGGGGGAGAGGATCATCGGGTCATCTCGGGCGGGAGGATTCGTGGATCAGCGGATCGGGATCACCGGATCGCGCGCCATTCGGCGCGCCATTCGCACGCGCCCTCCTGACGGCCGCGACAGCGGACGTGCTCGACGGCACCGACGGCGCCGAGGCACTGCTGGATGAACTCCCGGAGCACCGATTCGTGGAAGGCACAGCCGCCGCTCCGCGGGGCCACGTCGAAGCTGATGGACCGGCTCGCCTCGGCGGAGATCGTCGCGCCCACCCGGCGCACACCGTCGCCGAGGTAGCGGAGCGCCATCCGTCGGACTTGGCGGAGGGCGAGCGGACGGGCGAGGAGGCCGGGCATCAGCCGCAGGAACCAACGGGCCGGGGCGCTGATGCGACCGTAGGCGACCCGCGCGAGTCGGCGCCCGGCCTCGCGGAAGACCGCCTCCGCGTCGGGGCGCCGGCCGATGAGGCGGGCGATCCCGCTCGCCTCATCGAAGCTGACCCCCTGCCCTCGGCGCACCGCCTCCTCGTACCGGCGGATCTGGTTCCGGACGGTGACGCTGAGGCCGAGCCGCTTGGACCGGAGTTCCTCGACGAACTCGATCTCGAAGTCGTCGTCGGGGGTATCGACGGCCCGGACGGCCTCGAGGAGCATCAGCGGCACGGCAGGATCGACGAGGTCAGCCATAACTGGGAAATCGGTGGAGAGGGACTGGCGGGCAAGCTAACCGTCCCGGGCCCCCGACGGGACGGCACGAAACCGGACCGCCGTGCGTTGGAGATGACGGAAGGACCGATCGTGGGCCCCGTGACCGAGGCAATCCGTCTCAGCGGTCCCGCGCGTCGGATCCCCCCCCTTCCGCAGACGCGATGCCCATTCCGCAGGATCCCCCCGCGGCCTGTCAGACCTTCCGGCTCGCGGCCGACGCCGCGCTGGCCGACCCGAGGTCCGCGCAGCGCCGCACCGACGTGACGCACGCGCGCGACTGCGCGGCCTGCGCCGCGTGGCTCCGCACCTTCGCCGCGTACCGCGAGCGGCTCCGCGCCATCGGCGACGCCCTCCGCGCCCCCGAGACGCTCCGTGCGCGGATGACCGCGCTCCTCGAGACCGACCGGACGGCACGCCCCCAGTGATCGACCGCCTCTGGTGGGGCACGGCGATCGCCGCCGCGATCGCGCTCGCGGCCGGCCGCGCCGGGAGCCTCTCGATCTCCGGTCAGGGGGCCGCCGTCGTCGTCGGGGCACTCGCGGTCCGGGCGGGCTGGGGATGGGGTGCCGTCCTCGTGATCTATTTCGTCCTCGCGGCCGCACTCAGTCGATGGGGGCGCGCGGAGAAGGCGCACCGCACCGGTGACATCCTCCCCGACGGCGGGCGACGCACGGCGCAGCAGGTGCTCGCGAACGGCGGCCTCTTCGCCGCGCTGCTGACCGTCGGCGCACACCCCGCGCTCCGACTGGCCGCGCTCGGCGCCCTCGCGACCGCGGCCGCCGACACCTGGGCGACCGAGGTCGGGACCCGACACGGCGGCACGCCACGCCACCTCTTCTCCGGCGTGCCGCTCCCGCCGGGGCTCTCCGGCGGCGTGACCGTCGCCGGGACCGCGGCGGCGCTCGCCGGTGGCTTCGTGACCGCACTCGCTGCGCCCTGGCTCGTCCCCTCCGCCGGCCTGGCCGGTCTGTGCTTCGTCGCCACCGCCGGATTCCTCGGTGCCCTGCTGGACAGCGCACTCGGTGCGACCGTGCAGGGCCGACGGCGGTGCCCCCGGTGCGGCACGATCGGGGAACGGACGCGCCACTGCGACTCATTCACCGAACACGCCGCCGGGTGGCGTTGGATGACCAACGATCTCGTGAACCTCGGTGCGACGGCGGGCGGTGCGACCCTCGCCGCCGGTGTTGCGCTCTTCCGACCCATATGACCACGATGGCCCCGATCGACCCCACGACCTTCCGCGCGGCCCTCGGCCGATTCGCCTCCGGCGTCACCGTCCTCAGCACCCGCGCGGCCGACGGCACCGACCTCGGGATGACGGCCACCGCCTTCAGCTCCGTCTCCCTCACGCCCCCGCTCGTGCTCGCCTGCGTGGACGTCGATGCGTCGGCGGCGTCGGCCCTCACGACCGGCGCGGCCTTCGCGGTCCACATCCTCGCCGAGTCGCAGACGGCGCTCTCACGCCGCTTCGCATCGAGCGAGGCGGACCGCTTCGCTGAGCTCCCGATCGCGCGGGGCATCGACGGGGTGCCGCTGCTCGACGGTGTGCTCGCGCGGCTCGAGTGCCGCGTCACCGCGACGTATCCGGGCGGAGACCACCTCATTGTCGTCGGCGAAGTGCACGAGGCGACGCTGGGGGAGGAGGCGCCGCTCCTCTATTTCCGCGGGGGATACCGGCGGCTCACGCCGACCGCGGGCTGACGCTCAGGGGCCTTCCGAGAGGTAGTGCGCCGCGTAGCGGTCGATGCTCTCCCGGATGATCCGCATCGCCACATCGGACTTCTCCCACCCGCGCAGTTCGACCCGCTTCCCCTCGAGGTCCTTGTAGACCGCGAAGAAGTGCTCGATCTCGCGCAGGGTGTGCTGCGGGATGTCGGCGATGTCGAAGTACTCGCCGTGGGCGGGATCGTCGCAGGGGACCGCGAGGATCTTGTCGTCGGGCTCCCCCTTGTCGAGCATCGTCAGCACGCCGATCGGCCGCACGTCGATGAGGCACCCGGTGAAGGTCGGCTCCTTGATCATCACCAAGACGTCGAGCGGATCGTTGTCTTCGTGGAGCGTGCGCGGGATGAGCCCGTAATCGCCGGGGTAATGCACCGCGGAGTAGAGGACGCGGTCGAGACGGAAGAGTCCCGACTCCTTGTCCAACTCGTACTTGTTCCGTGCCCCCTGCGGGATCTCGATGACCGCGGTGACGATCTCCGGGGGATTTGGGCCCGGGGTGAGATCCCTCCACGGATGGATCACGCGTGCCCCGCGCGCCGACGCGCGAGCCGGGCGCGACGCCAGGCGAGCGAGAGCGCGTATCCCGCGTAGAGGAGGAGCGTCGCGGCGTAGGCGAGGCGGTAGTAGATCGCGTTGTCAGGCATCGGTCGGCGCTCGCGCGGTCAGCCCCGCGCCGCATCTTCGACGGCGTCCCGGTCGGCGGCATAGGCCACCCGGGCGCGCACGAGGGCGACGTAGAGCAGAGTGAAAGCGAAGAAGCAGAGGAAGAAGGTCTTGAGCATCACCGGCGGCATCGTCGGCCCTTCGGGGCGCGCCACCACCGGCATCGGGTGCAGCGTGCGGAAGAGATAGACGCTGAGGTGGATGAACGGGATGAGCAGCGCCCCGAGGATCCCGAGCACGGCCGAGGCGCGGGCGCGCGACTCACGACCGTCGATAGCGCCGCGCAACACGAGATACCCCACATAGACGAACCAGAGGAAGAGCGTCAGCGTGAGGCGCGCGTCCCAGGTCCACCAGGTGCCCCAGATCGGCCGGCCCCAGAGCGGGCCGGTGACGAGCACCGCGGTGGTGAAGACGACGCCCACTTCCGCCGAGCTCTCAGCGAAGCGGTCGAGGCGCTCGTCCTTGAGGAAGAGCCATCCCGCCCCGGCGAGGGCGGTGAGGCCGAAGGCGAGGAAGGCGACCCACGCCGCGGGGGCGTGGACGTAGAGGATCTTCTGCGCGAACCCTTGGACGCGCTCGGGCGGCGTGAACCAGATGGCCCGTGCGTACGCGGCGACCACCGCGAGTGCCGCGAGGATGGCGACAGGGTCGAGGCGACGGGACGATGCGGCGGTGGACGGTGAATCAGTCATCGAGTGTGTGGGGGAAGACGACCATACAGGCCCAACAGAAGACGAGGTCGAACGCGATCAGGACACGGAGCCAGTCCATCGTCTCCGCGAGGGGCCGCCCCGCGAGGAGCCGGGCGGTAGCCTGCGCCGCCGGCATCACGACGGGGACGAAGAACGGGAGCGCGAGCACCGGGAGGAGCAGTTCGGCGAGCCGGGTGTTGGCCGCGACGCCCGCGAAGAGCGTCCCGATTGCCACCAGGCCGACGGCCGCGAGGACCAGCACCGCCGCCAGCGGCACGGCGGCCGACCCGACCGGCAGGTTGTAGAAGAGCGCGAGCGCCGGGAGGGATACCGCTTGAACGCCCAGAACGAAGGCGAGGTTCGCGAGCGCCTTCCCGAGGAAGATCGCCTCGCGCGGCACCGGCGCGACGAGGAGGGCATCCATCGCCCCGTCCTCGGCCTCGACCCCGAACGACCGATGGAGCCCGAGGAGTCCCGAGAAGGTGAAGGTCACCCAGAGCACGCCGGGGGCGAGCACCGCCGGCCCGACCGCGGTGGGGTCCCACGCGAAGTAGAAGATGACGATCGCGAGGAGGGAGAGGACGAGCGCGGACAGGAAGGCGCTGCGCGTCCGGAACTCGATCGCGAGATCCTTCCGCGCGATGCGGAGCGCGGTGGCGACGAGGCCTGGGGCGCTCACGCGACGAGGCTCCGATAGGTGGCGGCGAAGGTGGCCGGATCCACCGCGCGCCCCGGCGCGGTGTGCACGAACCGCCCCCCACGCATCACCGCGACCTGCGTGGCGAGGGCGAGCCCCTCCTGCAGATGATGGGTGACGAGCACGAGTGCGGCGCCGGCGGCCTGGCGTGCGCGCAGCAGGGCGGTGAGCGCCGCCGCACCGACCTCATCAAGCCCGGTGTAGGGCTCATCGCAAAGGATCACATCGGGGGCGTGCACCACGGCGCGGGCGACCGCCACGCGCTGGCGCATCCCGCGGGAGAGCGCGCGCACCGGCACATCCGCGCGACCCGCCACCGCGAGCGCCTCGAGGACCGCCGCCGTCGCGTGCGTGGGATCAGCGAGGCCGTGGAGATCGGCGGCGAACCGGACGTTCTCGCGCGCGGTCAGCGCCTCGTACAGCATCGTCTTATGCGAGATGAGCCCCACCCGCGCCCGTGCCGCCGCCTCAGGGAGCGCGACATCACCGATGCGGGCGTGGCCAGCGGTCGGACGGGCGAGCCCCGCGAGGAGCCGGAGCAGCGTCGTCTTCCCCGCCCCGTTCGGCCCGAAGAGCGCGAGGCATTCCCCCGCCCCGAGGGCGAGGTCGACGCCATCCACGGCGCGCTGGGCGCCGAAGGTACGCCGCAAGCCGGTGGCCGAGACGACGGGCGCGAATGACATCGCCGGATTCTAACGCGTTGCGGCGGGCTCGGTGAGCGTGGTAGCATCGTGCGATGACCGACATCGACGTCCTCCTCAGCGAGAGCCGCCGCTTCCCGCCGCCGGCCGACTTCACCGCCGACGCGCAGGTCCGCGACCGCACCCTGCACGCCGCCGCCGCGGCCGACGACGTCGCCTATTGGGCCGACCAGGCGTCGACGCTGCTATGGCAGCGCCCGTGGGACACCGCCCTCGAGTGGACACCGCCCCACGCCCGGTGGTTCACGGGTGGCCAGCTCAACGTCAGCGAGAACTGTCTCGACCGGCATCTCGCCGCCGGACGCGGCAACAAGGCCGCGATCGTCTGGGAGGGGGAGCCGGGGGACCGGCGCACCCTCACCTATTGGGAGCTCGCGCGCGAGGTCCGGACCTTCGCGAACGTCCTCCTCGGGCTTGGCGTGCGAAAGGGGGACCGGGTCGGGATCTACCTCCCGCTCATCCCCGAGGCGGCGATCGCAATGCTCGCCTGCGCGCGCATCGGCGCGATCCATTCCGTGGTGTTCGGGGGTTTCTCGCCTGAATCACTCCGCGACCGGATGAACGATGCCGCAGCCTCGGTGGTGATCACCGCCGACGGCGGCTATCGGCGCGGGCAGGTCGTCCCGCTCAAGCGGAACACCGATAAAGCGCTCGCCGAGTGTCCCTCCGTCCGGCACGTGGTGGTCGTGCAGCGGCGGAGCACGGGACCGATCGGCGACGCGCACGTGGAGATGGTCGAGGGTCGTGACCATTGGTATCACGAGCTGATGCGAAAGGCCTCCGATGTCTGCGCGCCCGCCGCGATGGATGCGGAGGACGTGCTCTTCATCCTCTACACCTCCGGCACGACCGGGAAGCCGAAGGGGATCGTCCACACCACCGGCGGCTACCTCGTGGGCGCCGCCAGCTCCACGCGGATGGTCTTCGACCTCCGCGAGGACGACGTGTTCTGGTGCACCGCCGACGTGGGGTGGATCACCGGCCACACCTACCTGGTGTACGGCCCGCTCGCGAACGGCGCGACCTGCGTGATGTACGAGGGAGCGCCCGATTGGCCGGAGCGTGATCGCTTCTGGGACCTGTGCGCCCGGCACGGTGTGACGATCCTCTACACCGCGCCGACCGCCATCCGCGCCTTCATGAAGTGGGGCGACGAGCACCCGCGTCGGCACGACCTCTCCCGGCTGCGCCTCCTCGGCTCGGTCGGCGAGCCGATCAACCCCGAAGCGTGGATGTGGTACCACGAAGTCATCGGCGGGGGGCGCTGCCCGATCGTCGACACCTGGTGGCAGACGGAGACCGGCTCGATCGTGCTCTCCCCGCTCCCGGGCGTCACGACGACGAAGCCCGGGAGCGCCACGGAGCCCCTGCCCGGCTATCGCGCCGCGCTCCTCGACGCCGCGGCGGGAGAGATCCCCGTCGGCGGCGGCCTGCTCGCGCTCACGCGCCCCTGGCCGTCGATGCTCCGCACCATCTGGGGCGATGACGCCCGCTACGTGCAGACGTACTTCTCGAAGTGGCCGGACCGCCCCGACCTCTACTTCCCCGGCGACGGCGCCAAGCGTGACGAGGACGGCTACTTCTGGGTGCTCGGCCGAGTGGACGACGTGCTGAACGTCGCGGGGCACCGCATCGGCACGATGGAGGTCGAGTCGGCGCTGGTGGAGCATCCCGCCGTCGCGGAGGCCGCGGTGGTCGGGAAGGCCCACGAGGTGAAGGGCCAGGCGATCTGCGCCTTCGTGACGCTGCGCGACGGGCACACGCCGACCTCCGCGCTGCGCGACGACCTCCGGAGCTTCGTGGCGACGAAGATCGGCGCGCTCGCACGCCCTGACGACCTGCTCTTCTCCGCCGACCTCCCGAAGACGCGCTCCGGGAAGATCATGCGGCGCCTGCTGCGCGACATCGCAGAAGGGCGGGCGCTCGGCGACACCACCACCCTCGCGGACCCCTCGGTCGTCGCCGCACTGAAGGACCAGTACGCCGATCAGGAGGGGTGAGGGGGGCGTCGACCCGCGGGCCGACGCCTCCCGAGCGGCTCAGCGCGCGGCGCTGTCCCCGGCGAGCCGGGCGGTCTCCTGCTGGACCGCCTCCTTCATCTGATCGAAGGTCAGCGCGCCGGCGCTGATCCGGTCGCCGATCCGGAACGACGGCGTCGAACTCACGCGGAGCCGCTCCGCCTCGGCGCGGTTCGCCGCGATCTGCGGGAGCATCCGCCCGGAGTCGAAGCAGTCGACCCACTTCGCGTCGTCGAGCCCGACGCCGCGCGCGACCTCCCGCAGCACCTTCCGCGGGTCCCGCGTCGCCTGCGTGTTCCAGTTCCCCTGGTTCGCGAAGATCGCGTCGTGCATCTCCCAGAACTTCCCCTGCTCATTGGCGCAGTGCGCCGCATTGTGCGCGGCGACCGCGTTGGCGTGCATCGCGAGCGGGAAGTCGACGAAGCGGAAGCGCATCTGCCCCGTCTCGACGAGCCGCACCCGCACGTCGGGCTCCTGGAGCACGGCGAAGTTGCCGCAGGCCGGGCACTCGAAGTCAGCGTACTCGGTGACCTCGACGGGGGCGTCGGGGCTGCCGATCACGATCCCGGCGGCGGTGAGACCGGCCGCGGAGGCGGGATCGAGGGTGATGACCTTCGCAGGGCGCGACACCACGTAGCCGAGGACGACGACGCCGATGACGGCGACGGCGACGAGGAGGGTACCGAAGGACTTGTTGGACGAACGCACGGTCGGGGCCACGAAAGACCTCAGCGCAGCAGGGTGGGGGAGCGACGCGCGAAATCTGGCATCGCGCCCCCGGTGTGGGGTAGGAGTTCGCCCGAAGCCGGGTTATCTTTCCCTCACGGATGCGGCGCCCGCGTGGCGCCCGCCGATCTCGCTGACTTCAATCCGGATGAGATGAGCCGACAGAAACCCCGCGGTGGCTCGACGCCCGCCGCCCCGTCGCCGTTCGATCAGGCGCGCGACGAGCTGTTCCAGCACGTGATGCGTTGTGGTGTGGTCGGGGCCGACCCCGAGCATGTGCGCGAGTGGTTCGATGAGACGATGAAGTACATGGCGGACCGGTACCACGAGCTCGGCGCGCGCGACATCGCCGACCTCCGCACCCTGGGTGAGCGCTTCGCCACTCCGGCCAAGCGCCCGGAGCCGATGAGCGCCTGACCTCGGTCAGCGGTCACAGCGATGCTCGAAGGGCCCCGCGGATCCGCGGGGCCCTTCTGCATTCCACCCGAGACCGGCGTGCGAGGTGGGGCGCTTCGAGTTGGGGTCAGCGCCCGACAGGACGTCGCTTCCGCCAGACGATCCCGATCCGCAGCCCACCGCCGAGCGCGACCTCCACGCTGGGAATTGGCGCATTGCCGACGCGCGGCCCTTCCACCCCCGCCACCAACACCAACTCCGGCCGGGTGACATCCCCGGCCAGATGACGGACCGCGACCCCTGCCCCACCATAGACCCCACGGCGGTGTTCGCCGAAGGGGTCGAAGAGGAATCGCGAGACCAGCTCGAGGCGCTGCATCGCCGCCCATCCCTCACCGTTGCGCACCGGGCCGACGCTCAGCGTGGCGCCGCCGCGGGCGTACCAACCGAAGCGTCGGTTCACCCCCACCCCCGCGAGCACGCCGCCCCCCGGTGTCACGACGGCATCGAGCCGTGCTTCGCGCTGCGGCATCGCACGCACCGGGGCCTGCGCCCCGAGCGGCGACACGAGCGGTGACGCGAGCGACACGCCGGCGGACAGGGCGAGCAGCTTGGCGACCACCGCGGCGAGCGCGGCCGTGCGGGAGATGGAGGCGGTGGACATCCCGGGAAGCTAGAATCGGGAGTCGATCGCCTCAATCACGGCGCGGCGGTGGTGGCCACCGATCGCCGCCGCGACCACCCCCGCCGTCCGCCGACCCCTCATCTCCTCGTCGCCCTTGCCCTATGCGCATGACTCTTCGCGTCCTCCTGCTCCTCCTCGTCCCAGCGCTCGTCGGGGCCCAGCGCGGCCGACCGAGCACCCTCGGGCTCGTCCGCGACGGCCGGATCGTCGAGGCGATGCGCGACCTCTCGCCGGCAGCGCTGCGACGCATCGACTCCACCCTCGTGGCGTTCGGCACACGCCACACGATGAGCGACACCGTGTCGCCGACCCGGGGCGTCGGAGCGGCGCGGCGGTGGATCCACGCGGAGCTGACCGCGGCGAGCGCCGCCTGCGGCGGCTGCCTGCGCGTCGAGTACGACACCGGACGCGCCGTCGTCGGGCGAAGCCCCGACCGGCCGACCGTGGCGCTCTGGAACGTCGTCGCCTGGCTCCCGGGCCGCGACACGAGCCGTGTGGTGGTGATGGGCGCGCACTACGACTCCTGCATCTGCTCCACGAACGCGATGGATGCCGTGAGCGACGCCCCCGGCGCGGACGACGATGGATCGGGGACGGCGGCGGTGATGGAGCTGGCCCGCGTGATGGCACGACGGTTCCCGGGGGGCTTCGACGCGACGATCGCCTTCGTCCTCTACACGGGGGAGGAGCAAGGCCTTCTGGGGTCGACGCAGTTCGCCGAGCGACTCGCGCGTGAGGGCCGGCGCGTCGTCGCCGCCTTCACCGACGACATCATCGGCAACGTCGTCGCTGACGACGGGCGCCGGAACGACCGCTCGGTCCGGGTCTTCGCCATCGACTCCCTCGCCGTCGGCGGCGGGGAGCTCGCCCGCTACGTCTGGGCCGTCGGGGCGCGGTACCAACCTCGATTCGAAGTACTCCCGGTGCTCCGCCTCGACCGGCTGGGCCGCGGCGGTGACCATCGTCCCTTCGTCGAGCGCGGGATCCCCGGCCTCCGCTTCAGCGAGCGGCTGGAGAACTACAAGCGACAGCACCTCCCCACCGACTCCCTCGCGGACGTGGACTTCGCCTACGTCGCCGACGTGGCGCGTTTGAACCTGGCCTCGGTCGCCGCACTCGCCGCGGCCCCCGACCGTCCGGCGCAGACGGCGTATGCTCGCGACCGCGCCTCCGGCGGCCAGGCCTTCCAGATCCGCTGGTCCGCCGTGCCGGGGGCGTCGCGCTACGAACTCCTCGTGCGACGGACGACCGACCCGACGTACACGCGCATCGTCGATACAGGGACGGAGACCTCATACCTCCTCGACGAGCAGCTCGACGATGTCTGGGTCGGCGTCCGCGCCGTGGGGGCGGACGGGCACCGCTCGCTCACGACGGTCGTGGGCGCCCCGGGCGGCGCGCGCCTCGCGCCCGCGGCGGCGACCCGCCCGCGCTGAGGCCGGTCACGCGCTGAGGCCGGTCCCGCGCGCTCCGCGTGAAGCGGAGCGCGCGCGGTCAGCCGACGCGGCCGCGGACGATCCCTTCGACGCGTCGCGCGGGGTCGAGCCAACGACGCGCGGCGTCGAGGATGCGCGCCGGCGTCACCGCCGCCAGGGTCGACGGGTAGTCGGTCAGTTCCCCGAGCGTGCCGTGCAACCACGCGTCCGCGAGGTCGCCGAGCACGGAGGCTCCCGACGCCTGTCGCATCTGCCACGCACCGAGCGCGGCCTGTCGCGCCCGGGTCAGTTCCTCGTCGGAGACCGGGGCCTCAGTCAGCAGCATCACCTGCTCGAGCAGCCCCGCCCGTGCCTCGGCCTCCTTCTCCGCCGACGTCGCGATATACGCCGCGAACGCCCCGCCGCGCCGGCGTACGAAGGGCCGGGTGAGGACGGTATAGGCGAGCGAACGCCGTGAGCGCAGCTCCTCGAAGAGCCGGCCGCCGAGTCCGCTCGCGACGCCGGCGAGCATCGCGAGATCGTATCGCGTGACATCGTCGCGGGCGGGGCCGGGGAAGAGGAGCGCGATCGCGGACTGCGCCTTCTCGCGCGCCTCGACCCGCTCCGTCGAGGCGAGCGGCCACGGGGCCGGGTGCACCAACGCCGTGGGCGCGCCGCGCAGCGAGGCGAAGCGCGCGGCGATCAGGTCAGCCATCACCTGCGGCTCCACATCCCCGACGGCGACGAGGACCGCCGACGCCCCAGCGACCCGTGCCACGTGCCAGGCGGCGAGCGCCTCGGGGGTGTGTCGCGCGAGCGACGCCTCCGTGCCGAGGGTGGGGCGGCCGTAAGGATGGCTTGGCCACGCGGCCTCGGCGGCGAGTCGCATCGGCTGACGGTACATATCGTCGCGGAGCGCCCCCATCGCCGCGATCATCGCGGCCCGTTCCGCCTCCACGCCGTCGGCGGGGAAGGTCGGCGCGAGGACGATGTCGGCGAGGAGCTCGACCGCGTCGGCGGTGGCCCGTGCAGGGACGCCGATCGTCCACTGCATCGCCTCCGCCCCGACACGCGCAGCGGGTGACCCGCCAGCCTGTTCGGCGTCCTCCGCGAGCCGCGCCGCAGTGCGCCGTGCCGTCCCACGCAGCATCGCGCGTCCCGCGAGGGAGGCGAGCCCGCCCTCATCATCGCGCTCCTCGACCACGCCGCCGCTCAGGAAGCAACCGAGATGCACGAGTGCGGCCCCAGGACGCCGGCGGACGAGGATCGGCACATCCTCGGCGGTGCGGAAGACGTGGACGCCGTCGACGACGCGTTCAAGCAGCGCGCTGCGCCCGACGAGCGCCGGGGCCGCGAGGGGCGGGGCCGTCGGTTCGAGCGGCGCGGGGCGTGCCGCCTCGAGCCACGCGCGCACCGCCGCGGGATCCGCGCCGAGCGGCGCCGTGCCGCGCGGCCGGTACGCGACGATCGACACCTGCTCGGGGTCGAGCCACCGGCGCGCGGTCGCGGTCACCTGTGCGGCGTCGACGGCGAGGAGCGCGTCGTGATACGCCACGCCCCGCTGCCAGTCCCCCTGTAGCTCCCACGCCCCGAGGAAGTTCGCCTGCCCCTCCGGCGACTCGAATCGCCGCAACGCCTGCGCCTCCACCACGCGCCGCGCGCGGTCGATCTCCGCCGCAGTGACCTCGCCCGCGCGCACCCGCCGCACCTGATCCCAGATCGCGGCAGCCGCGTCCGCCATCCGCGCCCCCGAGGGGCCCGCGTGCACGACGAAGACGCCGAGTTCGGTCGGCGTGTAGTTGTAGGCGGAGACGCTCGCCGCCAAGCGGCGGTCGCGGACGGCGCGGGAGAGCCGCGACGCGCGTCCGCCGGCGAGCACCGTCGCGAGCACGTCAAGCGCGGGCGCGGCGGGATCGAGCAGCGGGGGCGTGCGCCAGCCGAAGACGAGCTCCGCCTGCGCGATGTCCCCCTCCCACTCGCGGACGCGCACGCCCGGCGGAGCGACCTCCGCCGGACTGAGCGAGCGGCCGACGTCGGCGCCGGGGAGTGCCCCGTAGTGCCGCGCCGCGAGGGCGATCGCCTCGTCGGGATCGACGTCCCCGACGATGGCGAGCACCGTGTTCGCCGGCCGATAGAGTCGGCGATAGAAGGCGAGCAGTTGGTCACGCGTGAGCGCGCGGAGTCCCGCCTCGCGCCCCATCCGCCACCGCCGGATGCGATGCCGGTCGTGCAACACCTCGAAGAGCGTCTCGACCGCGAGCGCGGCGGGGGTATCCGCCTTCCGCTTCGTCTCCTCGATGATCACCTCGAGCTCGCGCGCGAGCTCGTCGGCGTCGATGACCGAGTTCGCGAAGGCGTCGGCCTGCACCGCGAGCCCCGACGCGAAGCCCGCGGCGGGGAGCACGGTGTAGTAGTGCGTGTGATCGTAGATCGTCGCGGCGTTCAGATACCCGCCAGCGGCCTTCGTCGCGCGCGCGATCTCCCCCGCCGCCCGCGTCGGCGTCCCCTTGAAGTACATATGCTCGAGGACGTGCGCGATCCCGACCTGGTCGTCGGGCTCATCGAAGTAGCCGGCGCGCACCCAGGTGACGATCGCGACGACGGACGCCGACGTATCGCGGCGCGAAAGGACGGTCAGGCCGTTCGGCAGCCGTGCACGATGAACGGAGGCCGGCGGGAGGGTCGAGTCGAGCGCGCTCAGGAGACGATGCGGAGCAGGCCCGCGTCGGCGCTGGCCCGCAGGAAGCTCTCGGCGTCCTTCGTGGGGATCAGGTGCCCGGTAAGGGCGAAGCCGCGCCGGGCCTCCGCCTGCATGAACTCGTCGAGCGGCCGCGCGCCTCCCGCCGCGTCGCGCATCGCCGCGACGATCTCCTCCCACGACCCCTCGTAGCGGCGACCGTCGCGGGCGACGACGCGATGCGCCTCGGGCGGCGCCTGCTTCGCCTCCGCCGCACCGGCGAGGAGCGCGCCGAAGAGCTCGAGCTGCTGCCGCGCCTCGACCTCCTCGCGCTCCACCGCCCGC
The DNA here is from genome assembly GCA_016871895.1 of Gemmatimonadota bacterium. Lineage (GTDB taxonomy): Bacteria > Gemmatimonadota > Gemmatimonadetes > Gemmatimonadales > Gemmatimonadaceae > Pseudogemmatithrix. The sequence goes on along the minus strand of VHBO01000002.1, from coordinate 106,047 downwards.
GCCTCCAGCTCGGCGAGGAGCTCGTCGATCGAGTCCGCGGGCGGGGCGAGCTCCTCAAGTCGGGCCTCCCACGGGCGGAACGCCGGATCGCCGTCCTGCATCCGGCAGTGCGACTTCTTCAACTCGAGGAGGCGCCAGATCCCGAGCTCATCCCAGTGCTCGTCGGGCTTCGTCTGCTCGAGATGGAAGAGCGCCGCCTCGAACTCCTCGCGGTCGTACAGGAGATTGCCGAGGTAGATGCGCGCCTCGGCGAGCGCGGGGTCGAGCTGCAGCGCCCGCTTCAGCGTCTCCACCGCCGCCTCGTCCTGGCCGAGGCGATGCTCGGCGTACCCGACCATCGCGACGGCCTCGGCGTGGTCGGGCGCCTGTCGGAGCGCGACCTCGAAGAACTCCTTCGCCTCGGCGGCGAGCCCCTCGCGGAAACAGGTGCGCCCCACCTGCAGCATCAACTCGACGTCGTCCCCGTACCCGAGGTCGAGGATGCGACGGAACGCCTTCAGCGCCTGCGGCGTCTGCCCGAACTTCAGCAGCGTCTCTCCGAGGCCGGCGAGCGCATCCTCGTGCTCGGCGTCGAGGAGGAGGGCCTCTTCGAAGGCACGGCGCGCCCAGGCGTACTCGTCACGGGCGAGGCGAGCGTACCCGACACCGACGTGCAGCTCCACGGCGTTCGGATAGAGGCCGAGGCCCTCGCGCAGCGTCGTGAGCGCGGCCTCGTACTCCCCTTCGTTGTAGAGCTGATGCGCGCGCTCGTCGTACTCCTCGGAACTCAGAAACGGAGAGGGCATAGGGGATCCGACCTCCGGCGCGAGAGGGGTTGTCGGGAACCTATCATCGCCGTGCGGCGCGCGACAGCCGGGGCGCGCCTAACGCGACCGGCTGCACAGGCACCGGGCGCGATGGCCGTCGGGCCGGTGTCCTTCAGGCGGTCGTCGCGAGCGCCACGGCGATCCGCGCCGCGAGCCCCGCGTTCGCCTCGAGCAGGGCGAGGTTCGCCGCGAGGGAGCGGCCCCCGGTCGCCCGCTCGACGGCCGCGAGGAGGTAGGGGGTCACCGCAGGACCACGGACCCCGTCGGCCGCGGCGGCGCGAAGCGCCTCGCGGACGGCGTCGTCCACCAGCGCGGGCTCGAGGGCGGCGGCGGCCGGCGGCGGCTGAACCACGAGGATCCCCCCCGGTCGTCCGAGCGCGCGCACCGCCCGCAGCATCTGGGCGACCGCCCCGGGAGTTTCCACCCACGCGGGGACGCGAAGCCCGGTGCGCGCCGTGAAGAAGCCCGGGAACTCGTCCGTGCCGTACCCCACCACGGTGACGCCGAGCGTCTCGAGCCGCTCGAGGGTCGCAGGGAGATCGAGGATCGACTTCGCCCCCGCGCAGACGGTGACCACGGAGCTCCGTGCGAGTTCCGCGAGATCTGCTGACTCGTCGAACGGCGCCTCGCGATGGACCCCACCGATCCCGCCCGTCGCGAACACATCGATGCCGGCCGATGCGGCGAGGGTGAGCGCTCCGGCGACGGTGGTCGCGCCGTCGCGTCCCTGCACCATCACCACGGGGAGGTCGCGCGCCGAGACCTTGGCGACCCCATCGCGCGCGAGAAAGCGCTCGAGCGGCTCGCCGGTGAGGCCGAGGGTGGGGACGCCGCGGACCACCGCGGTGACGGCGGGGACCGCGCCCCCCGCGACCACGGCGTCGCGCATCCGTCGGTCTGCCTCGCGGTTCGCGGGGATGGGGAGCCCCTGCGCGAGCACCGAACTCTCGAGCGCGACGATCGGCCGACCCGCCGCGCGCGCGGCGGCGACCTCGGCGGCGTACGCGACGACGCTCACCGCCCGGCCTCCCACGCCGCCTCGATCGCGGCATCCGCGGCCGCGAGCCGCGCCGCGCGCGCCGTCTCCCAGCGCGTCAGTGCGCGGTACGCGCGACGCACCGCGTCGTCGAGGGTGAGCGTCCGCGCCTGCGCGCCCACCGATCCGACGTCGAGGAGCGCGAGCCCGCAGAGCCAGGAGACCGCACCACGTGTTAGCTTCATCTCGCAGAAGTTAACGTCGCCCGTCGACGCCGCGCTGACGGGGATGCCGCCTCATTTCGCCGCCTTTCCCCCCAATGACCTCGCACAATTCGTTCCAGAGCCGCGACACCCTCACCGTCGACGGCACGCCCTACACCTACTATCGACTCGATGCCCTCCGCGGGCTCGACGGGAACACCCTCGCCACCCTCCCCTTCTCGCTGAAGGTCCTCCTCGAGAACCTCCTGCGGAACGAGGACGGCGCCTTCGTGAAGAAGGCCGACGTCGAGACGATGGCCCGCTGGGACGTGAAGGCCTCGGTCGACCAAGAGATCGCCTTCCGCACGGCGCGTGTGCTCCTTCAGGACTTCACCGGCGTGCCCTGCGTCGTCGACCTCGCCGCGATGCGCGACGCGATCGCCGCGCTCGGCGGCGACCCCGCGAAGATCAACCCGCTGCAGCCCGTCGACCTCGTGATCGACCACTCGGTGCAGGTGGACGAGTACGGCACCGAGGCGGCGATGCTCCTCAACACGCAGCTCGAGTACGAGCGGAACCGTGAGCGCTACCAGTTCCTCCGCTGGGGCGGCACCGCGCTCCGCAACTTCCGCGTCGTCCCGCCGGGCACTGGCATCTGCCACCAGGTGAACCTCGAGTACCTCGGCCAGGTCGCCTTCGTCGGTGAGGAGAACGGCCGCAACGCGGTCTACTGCGACTCCCTCGTGGGCACCGACTCGCACACCACGATGATCAACGGCCTCGGCGTCCTCGGCTGGGGCGTCGGTGGGATCGAAGCCGAGGCGGCGATGCTCGGTCAGCCCGTCTCGATGCTGATCCCCGAGGTGATCGGCTTCAAGCTCGTCGGCACGCTCCCGGCAGGCGCCACGGCGACCGACCTCGTGCTCACCTGCACCGAGATGCTCCGCAAGAAGAAGGTCGTTGGCAAGTTCGTGGAGTACTACGGCTCTGGCCTCGACGGGCTCTCGCTCGCCGACCGCGCGACCATCGCGAATATGGCGCCCGAGTACGGCGCGACGATGGGCTTCTTCCCCGTCGACGCCGAGACGCTCAAGTACCTCCGCCTCTCCGGGCGGAGCGAACATCACGTGCAGCTCGTCGAGGCGTACTGCCGCGCGCAGGGGCTCTTCCGCACCACCGAGACCCCCGACCCCGTCTTCACCGACACGCTGACGCTCGACCTCTCGACGGTCGTCCCGTCGCTCGCCGGCCCGAAGCGCCCGCAGGACCGCGCCGCGCTCACCGAGGTCAAGGCGAATTACGGCGACGCCTTCCGCGCAGAGCGGGAGCGCGTGGCCGCCGCCGCGAGCGCGAAGGGCGGCACCGTGACCGCCGTCGACCTCACCCCCGCCGCCGTCACGACGTCACACCGGGGCCAGACCTTCGAGCTCCGCGACGGCGCCGTCGTGATCGCGGCGATCACGAGCTGCACCAACACCTCGAACCCGAGCGTGATGCTCGCGGCCGGCCTCCTCGCGCAGAAGGCGGTCGCCGCCGGGCTCACGAGCCGGCCCTGGGTGAAGACCTCGCTCGCCCCCGGCTCCAAGGTCGTGCGCGACTACTTCGCGAAGGCCGGCGTCCAGCCGGCACTCGACGCGCTCGGCTTCCAGATCGTCGGCTACGGCTGCACGACCTGCATCGGTAACTCTGGGCCGCTCCCGGAGTCGATCAGCCAGGCGATCGACGACGGGAAGCTCACCGTCGCGGCGGTCCTCTCCGGGAATCGGAACTTCGAGGGGCGCGTGAACCCGCAGACGCGCTTCAACTACCTCGCCTCACCGCCGCTCGTCGTGGCGTACGCGCTTGCCGGCCGGATGGACATCGATTTCACCACGGAACCCCTCGGCATCGGCGCGAAGGGCCCCGTCTTCCTGCGCGACATCTGGCCGACCCCGCAGGAGGTCGCCGATACCGTCCTCGGGGCCGTGCAGCGCGAGCAGTTCGAGCGCGAGTACGGCGATGTCTTCGGCGGCGATGCTGACTGGCAGGCGATCCAGGTCCCGACGGGCGACCGCTACGCCTGGGATGATGCCTCCACCTATGTGAAGCACCCGCCCTACTTCACCGGGATGACGATGATGCCCCCGGGCGTCACCCCGATTGCGGACGCCCGGATCCTCGGGATGTTCGGCGACTCGATCACCACCGACCACATCTCCCCGGCGGGCTCGATCGCCGAGAAGTCGCCGGCGGGGCAGTGGCTCAAGTCCCTCGGCGTCGAGAAAAAGGATTTCAACTCGTACGGCGCACGCCGCGGTAATCACGAGGTGATGATGCGCGGCACCTTCGCGAACATCCGCCTCAAGAACGAGCTCACACCGGGGATGGAGGGCTGGTGGACGCGCACCGCCGAAGGCGCGGAGCCGACCTCCTTCTATGAAGCGTCGACGGCGTATCAGGCCGCGGGCACCCCGCTCGTGATCGTCGCCGGGAAGGAGTACGGCACCGGCTCGTCGCGCGACTGGGCGGCGAAGGGGACCGCACTCCTCGGTGTGCGCGCCGTCATCGCCGAGAGCTTCGAGCGCATCCATCGCTCGAACCTCGTCGGGATGGGGGTCCTCCCCTTGGAGTTCACCAACGGCCAGACGCGGCAGGAACTCGGCCTCACCGGGTTCGAGACCCTGACCATCGAGGGGATGTCGGACACGATGGCGCCGCGGGCGACCCTCACCGTCCGCGCAGTCGGCGCGAAGGGGACCGTCACCTTCCAGGTGCGAAGCCGGATCGACACACCGGAGGAGCTCAACTACTACCGGCACGGCGGCATCCTCCCATACGTGCTGCGCCAGCTGGCGGGTGGGCGCTAAGGCCGTCCGCGTCCTGTACAATCCCGCGTCCGGCTCCGGACGCGGCGCCCGGGCGATCGTCGGCATCCGTGCCGCGTTCGCCCGGTGTGGTTTCACCGATGTCCGTGCCACGCGTCACGCCGGCGACGAGGCGCGGTTGGTCGCCGAGGCGATCGCCGACGGCATCGAGACGCTCGTGGTCGCCGGAGGGGACGGCACCTGGTCCAACTGCGCCGTCCCGCTCGCCCGCGCGGGGAGCCCGGCGCGCCTCGCGATCCTCGCCGCTGGCACAGGGAACGACTTCGCGAAGAACCTCGGCACGCACCCCCGTGACGCGCGCACCCTCGCGGAACGCCTCGCCGACGGCGGGGTCACGGAACGCCGCGTCGATATGGGTCGTGTCGATGACATCTGGTTCCTCAACGTCGCGGGGATGGGGTTCGACGTCGCCTGCAACGCCGCCGCCGAACGCCTCCGGCCCCTTCCCGTCGCCCCGCGCTATGTGGCAGCGGCGCTCTCGGAGCTCTTCCGCTACGAGGGGCTCCTGATCGGCGTGAAGAGTGCACCGATGCGGCGGCGCCTCCTCGCGGTCGCGGCGAACGGCGCACACTTCGGCGGCGCGTTCCGGATCGCCCCCGACGCCCGCATCGACGATGCGGCCCTCGATGTCGTCGTCGTTGAGGATCTTTCCAGCCTCGCGCGCCTCCGGGTGCTGCTGCGGGCGCTGCGCGGGACGCACCTCACCCACTCGGCGGTGACGCATCAGCGCGCCGCACGCGTCACCCTGACCTTCCCTGCGCCGCCGCTCATCGAGGCGGACGGGGAACTCCGGCAGGCCACGTCGGCGACGGTCGAGGTCGCATCCGTGCCGGCGGCGCTCCGACTCGTCGCGGACTGACCTGCGCGCCGGCGCCCATCGCCGAGCGGCCTGCCACGAACGACCCGGCCGACGGGCCACGCGCCGGCCGGGCACGAATCACCGGCCCCCGGGGTTCACCGATTGCGAGGCGTCCTGCCCCGCCCCACACTTCCGCCTATGCGACGTCCACTCTCCCTCGTCAGCGCCCTCGCGCTCCTCGCCTTGCCGGCGGCGGTGCGTGCACAGGGCGCGACCGACGGTGGCCCCAAGGTCGGTGATCTCGCCCCCGACTTCACGCTGCCGGCCTCCACGAAGAACGGGATCCGCCCCACCCCCGTGAACCTCCGCGCCCTGCGCGGCCAGACCGTCGTCCTCGCCTTCTTCCCGAAGGTGAGGACCGGTGGCTGAACGGCGCAAATGGAGGCGTACCGTGATCAGTACGCCACGCTCTTCAACAACGGCTCCGGCGTCACCGTTCTCGCGATCAGCACCGACGGCACCGCAGACCAGCAGTCGTGGGCAGCGGAGAAGAACTTCCCCGTCACCTTCGTCAGCGACACCGCCGGCTCCCTCGCCTCGGCGTACGACGTGAAGTTCCCCGCGCTCAACCTCTACCGGCGCGTCGTCTTCGTCGTCGGGCCGGACGGGCGGATCGCGCACATCATGCGACCGTTCCGCGAGCTCTCCGCCGAAGCGTACACGGAACTCGGAACGGCGGTGCGGCGGGCCTCCGGGCGGTGACGGACCGCGCGGAGCGCCGAGCCCTCGCGCTCGCGCTCTACGAAGCGGCCGTCGCCGCCGCTGACCCCGCGCAGGTCGTCCTCGAGGGACTCGCGGCGCACGCCGCGACCCTCGAGACCCTCGCGACCCGACCCCACTGGATCATCGCCGTCGGCAAAGCGGCGCCGGCGATGGCGGAGGCCGCACGCGACTGGTGCGCGGACGAGCGACGCCCACTCGCGGGCGGGCTCGTGATCGGGGCCGATCCCAACGTCGGTGATCGCGTCGAGCCGATGCATCACCTCGCCGGCGATCACCCCGTCCCGGGGCCCCGTTCCCTCGCGGCGGCCGCGGCGCTCGACCGTCTCACGCAGCGCATCGCCCCGGACGACGTCGTCCTCGTCCTGATCTCCGGCGGCACCTCCGCGCTCATCGGCGCGCCGATCGAAGGCATCCGCGCCGTCGACCTCGCCGCGCTGCACGCGCTCCTCCTCGGGGCCGGCGTCCCCATCGGCCGCATCAACGCGGTGCGGAAGCGCTTCTCCCGCTGGGGCGCCGGGCGACTCGGCGTCGCGCTCCGACACGCGCAGGTCATCCCCATCCTCCTCGCCGACGTCCCCAACGAGGATCCGGCGATGATCGGCTCGGGCCCCATCTCCCCCGACCCGCTCACCGCGGCGCAGATCGAACGCGTGCTCCGTGAGGCGGGGATCGCGACGCGGCTCCCGCTCTCGATCGCCTCGACCCTCGGCGCGATGCGCGCCGACGCCGCCCGTGAGACCCCGAAGCCCGACGATCCCGCCTTCAGCGCCGTGGCGGAGCCGGTGGTCCGCGGCAACGCGCTCGCGCTGGCCGGCGCGGCGGCCGCCGCGCGCGAGCGAGGCTGGGACGTCATCGCCGCACCCGCGCCGTTGCACGGCGACGCCGCGTCGGCGGGCCATCTGGTGGCGCACCTCGCCCGGCGGGCGGCTCCGGGGACGGTCCTCCTCTGGGGCGGGGAGACGTCCGTCCGGCTCCCCGAGCCGCACGGCCTCGGTGGACGCTGCCAACACCTCGCCCTCGCAGCGGCAGAGGAGTTCGCCGAGTGGAAGGTCCCGGTGACGTTGTTGGCGGCGGGCACCGACGGACGTGATGGACCCACCGACGCGGCGGGGGCGATCGTCGACGAGGGCACGCCCCTCACGCCGACGACGCGCCGGGACGCCCTCCGCCGATGCGACGCCCATCCCGTGCTCGCCGCCGCCGGGGCGCTGCTGCCCGCGCGCGTGACGGGCACCAATGTGATGGATCTCGTGGTGGCGATCCGCTCCTGACCCCGTGAGATTTCGCGGATGACCGCTCGCGCCCCGTTCACCCTCGCCGTCATCCAGGACGGCGTCGAGGCCACCGCCGCCGAGACCCTCGTCGCGACCGAGGCGCGCATCCGCGCCGCCCACGCGAAGGGCGCGCAGGTGATCTGCCTGAAGGAACTCTTCAACGCCCCCTACTTCTGCAAGCGACTCGACGCGTCACGCTTCGATTTTGCCGAGCCGGTCGATGGCCCGACGATCGCGCGCCTGCAGGCGGTGGCGCAGGAGCTCGCCGTCGTCCTCGTGGTCCCGTTCTATGAACGGCAGGCCGCGGGGGTCTACCGGAACAGCGCCGCCGTAATCGACGCCGATGGTGCGCTGCTCGGCGTGTATCGGAAGATGCACATCCCGCACGACCCGCTCTTCGAGGAGAAGTACTACTTCGCCCCCGGGGAGTCGGACCGACCGGTGCAGCCCGCCGGCGCCCCTGGGCCCGACGGCGAGGCCGGCGGCTTCATGGTGTGGAAGACGCGACACGCGACGATCGGCGTGCTCATCTGCTGGGACCAGTGGTACCCCGAGGCGGCGCGCATCACCGCGCTCCTCGGCGCCGACCTCCTGATCTATCCCACCGCGATCGGCTGGCATCCCGCGGAGAAGGCGGAGTGGGGCGCGGCGCAGGTCGACGCCTGGCGCACCGCGCAGCGCGCACACGCGATTGCGAACGGCGTGTATGTCGCGGCACCGAATCGTACCGGCTTCGAGCCCGAGGCCGGCACCGACGGGCTCGAGTTCTTCGGCCACTCGTTCATCTGCGACCCGTACGGCCGCTATGTGGCGCAGGCCGAGACCGGGGAGACGACATTGATCGCCACCTGCGACCCGTCCCTGATCGAGTACACGCGGCGCAACTGGCCCTTCCTCCGCGACCGCCGCGTCGACGCCTACGAGCCGATCCTCAGCCGGTGGCTGGGGTCGTGACCGCGTCGGCGACCGCGTCGGGCGCGGGAACCCCGGCGGTACGCTGGCCGGCGGAGTGGGAGCGGCACGACGCCACCTGGATCGCCTGGCCCCACCACGAGCCCGATTGGCCAGGGAAGTTCGGCCCCATCCCCTGGGTCTACGCCGAGATCGCCCGCGCGCTCGCGGCACACGAGCCCGTGCACATCCTCGTCCACGACGAGGCCACGGAGGCGGAGGCGCAGCACTGCCTCACGATGCACGAGGTCCCCGAGACGCGTGTGCATCTGCACCGCTGTCCCACCGACCGCGTCTGGCTCCGTGACTCCGGCCCCACCGGCATCCACCGTGCCGATGGCTCGATGGAATGGCGGCACTGGGGCTTCAACGCGTGGGCCAAGTACGACAATCACGCCGCCGACGAGCGGATCGGCACGTTCATCGCGGACCGCACTGGGCTCCCGTGTGCGCAGCCGGCGCGCCACGACGGCCGCGGGCGCGTGATCCTCGAGGGGGGCGGCATCGAGACCGACGGCCGCGGCACGATGCTCGTCACCGAGGAGTGGCTCCTCTCCGACGTGCAGGTCCGGAACCCCGGCTTCACCCGCGCCGATTACGAGCGGTGTTTCGCGGAGACGCTCGGGATCACCAAGACCCTGTGGCTCGGTGAGGGGTGCGTCGGCGACGACACGCACGGGCACGTCGATGACATCGCGCGATTCGTGGCGCCGGGGGTGGTGGTGCTCGCGCACGAGCCCGACCCCACCGACGAGAACCACGCGCGCTCGGCAGACAACCTGCGCCGCCTGCAGGGCGCGACCGACGCGACCGGCGCCCCGATCCGCACCATCACGCTCCCCTACCCGCGCCCCGTCGTGATGGACGGCACGCGGCTCCCGGCGAGCTACGCCAACTTCTACATCGCCAACGGCGTCGTGATCGTCCCGACCTTCAACGACGCGAACGACCGCATCGCGCTCAACACCCTCGCCGAGTGCTTCCCGGACCGGCAGGTCGTGGGAATCCACGCGGTCGACCTCGTCTGGGGCCTCGGCACGCTGCACTGCCTCACGCAGCAGCAGCCCGCGGCCGCCACGCGCTGATGGCGCTGGCGACCCTGGCCCCCGTGCCCGTCGGCACGCCGGCCGTCCTCCTGCTCAGCGGGGGGCTCGACTCCACCACCGTGCTCGCCCTCGCCACCGAGGCCGGCTACGCCGTGAACGCGCTCACCTTCCGGTACGGGCAGCGGCACGGCGTCGAGATCGATCGCGCGCGGGCGATCGCCGAGCGGTACCGTGTGGCACGGCACGTCGTAGCGGACATCAACCTCCGGCAGTTCGGCGGGTCGGCGCTCACGGCGGACGTCGAGGTCCCGAAGGATCGGGACGCGGCGGCGATGGCCGAGGGGATCCCGGTCACGTACGTGCCCGCGCGCAACACGATCTTCCTCTCATTCGCGCTCGCGTGGGCCGAGGTCCTCGGCGCCACCGACCTGCTCATCGGCGTGAACGCGCTCGACTACAGCGGCTACCCCGACTGCCGGCCCGCGTACATCGCCGCCTACGAGGCGATGGCCAACCTGGCGACGAAGGCCGGCGTCGAGGGGACGAGCCGGACGCGGATCCTGACGCCGCTCATCGATTGCTCCAAAGCCGACATCATCCGCACGGGGCTCACGCTCGGCGTGGACTACGCGCAGACGCTCTCCTGCTACGACCCGTCTCCCGACGGCACCGCCTGCGATCGCTGCGACGCCTGCGCGTTGCGGGCGAAGGGCTTCGCTGAGGCGGGGGTAGCGTAGATGTACACGGTCAAGGAGATCTTCTACACGCTGCAAGGCGAGGGCGTGCAGGCGGGTCGGCCGGCGGTCTTCTGCCGCTTCAGCGGGTGCAATCTCTGGAGCGGCCGCGAAGCGGATCGGACCACGGCCACCTGCACCTTCTGCGACACGGACTTCGTGGGGGTCGGGCCGGACGGCGGGAAGTTCGCGACCCCGGAGACGCTCGCGGAGGCGGTGGCCTCGCGTTGGCCGACCGGGGCCGGTGGACGGCCCTATGTGGTGTGCACCGGCGGGGAGCCGCTCCTCCAGCTGGATGCGCCGGCGGTGGCCGCCCTCCACGCGCGGGGGTTCGAGGTGGCGGTGGAGACCAACGGGACCCAGCCCGTCCCGGCCGGGATCGACTGGGTCTGTGTCAGTCCGAAGGCCGATGCCCCGCTCGTGGTGACCGGCGGAGATGAGCTCAAGTTGGTGTATCCACAGGAGTTAGCTCCACCAGAACGGTTCACCGGGCTCGGGTTCTCGCACTTCCTCCTGCAGCCGATGGATGGGCCCCGGTTGGCGGCCAACACCGAGGCGGCGGTCGCCTACTGTCTCGCCGATCCCCGCTGGCGGCTCTCGGTCCAGACGCACAAGGTGACGGGCGTGCGGTGACGTGGCGCGCGCCCGGTCGTCAGGGCGCGCCTTCCCCACCCCCGTCTCGGATATTGACTGGCGGGAGCGCCCGGGGGACATTTGAGGGTCGAACTCCCGCGCGCGTGTAGGGGGAGTTCGGACCGTGCCGTCCGACAGGGCGGCCGATCATACCCCAAGCACCCCGAGGTGTTCTCCGTATGCGCATTCGTTTCCTCAGCTCGGCCCTGGCCCTGCTCGGGCTCGTCGCTTCGGCGACGGCAGCACAGGCCCAGGCCGGCTCGGTCGCGGGACGCGTCACGCAGTCTGGGACGGCCAATCCGGTCGCCGGCGCCCAGGTCGCGGTCGTGGCCGGCACCGCCCGGATCGCCGTCGGCCAGTCCGGCGAGGACGGCAACTATCGGATCGGCAACGTGCCGGCCGGAACCTATGCCGTCGTCATCACCCGCATCGGCTTCTCCGCGAAGCGTGTGGACGGCGTGCGGGTGACCGCCGGCGGCACCGCGACGGTGAACGCCGAGATGTCGGAGCTCGCCGCGCAGCTGAACCAGGTCGTCACCACCGCGACCCGTGGCGCCGAGCCGGAGAAGATCCTCGACTCCCCGAACGCCATCTCCGTCGTCACCGCGGACCGGATCGCCGAGCGTCCCTCGGCCACCGTGACCGACCACATCAAGGCGGCCCCGGGCCTCTCGATCTCGAACGGCGGCATCGTGCAGGCGAACATCGTCTCGCGCGGCTTCAACAACGCCTTCTCGACCTCGATGCTGATGCTGCAGGACTACCGCTTCGCGGGTGTCCCGTCGCTCCGCGTCAACGTCCCCTTCCTCTTCACGGGGACCGGCGACGACATCGACCGCATCGAAGTGCTGCAGGGTCCGGCTTCGGCGCTCTACGGCCCGAACTCCGGCGCCGGCGTGCTCCACGTGATCACGAAGTCGCCGTTCAACTCGCAGGGGACCTCGATCACCCTGGACGGCGGCGAGCGCTCGTTCGCCCGCGTCGGCATGCGCCACGCCGGCACGATCAGCAACACCATCGGCTTCAAGGTGTCGGGTGAGTACTTCACCGCCCGCGACTTCACCTACGTCGACCCGAACGAAGTCGACCTCGGCCCGAACGCGAACCCGCAGGCCCGCGCGTACTACGGCCTCTGGGGCGTCGGCCCGACCGGGACGCTCGATCCCCGCGTCCCGGCCTCGCGCCTCGGCCAGAACAAGTTCCGCAACTACGACCTCGAGAAGTACTCCGGCGAGGCGCGCCTCGACTGGCGCCCGAGCGCGGAGACCGAGGCGATCACGACGGTCGGCTACTCGAACGTCGGCAGCGCCCTTGAGATCACCGGCACCTTCGGCGCCGCGCAGGTGAAGAACTGGAGCTACACCAACATCCAGCAGCGCTTCCGGCACAAGAAGTTCTTCGCGCAGGTGTTCTACAACGCGTCGAACGCCGGCAACGCGAGCGCGACGGACGACAACGGCACCTTCTACCTCCGCACGGGCCTCCCGGTCGTCGACAACTCGACCGTGCTCGTCGGGCAGCTGCAGCAGGGCTTCAACCTCGGCGCGACGAAGTTCACGGCCGGCGCGGACTACATCGCGACCAACCCCGTGACCGAGGGCACGATCATGGGGCGCAACGAAGAGGATGACGCCATCACCGAGGTGGGCGCCTACCTCCAGATGACGCACCCCCTCACCGACCGCCTCGACTTCACCCTCGCGGCCCGCGGCGACCAGAACTCGCGCCTCGAGGGCCAGCAGTTCTCGCCGCGCGCGGCCTTGGTCTACAAGGCCACGCCGACGCAGAACTTCCGCTTCACCTACAACCGCGCCTTCGGGTCGCCGGCCTCGTTCGCCTTCGCCCTCGACCAGTTCTCGGGCCAGCGCGTGAACCTCGGCCCGGCACTCGGCAACGTCGACGCCCAGATCTTCGGCAACCCGTCCAAGCGCGGGTGGAACTATGACCGGAGCTGCGACGCCACCGTGAACGGCGGCCTCTGCATGCGCTCGCCCTTCGGTGGTGCGGCCCCGGTCTCGGCCTCGGGTCACGTGATGGTGCCGGGAATCATGGCCGCGTATGCCGGCTCGCTCGCCGGCGGCCTCGCCGCCCTCGGCCTCCCGGCCGCGCAGGTGGCCAACGTCGCTACCGCGCTCCGTGCCCTCGCCCCGACCTCCACGCAGGTCAAGGGTGTGCTCCGGAACCTCGGCGCCCCGGGCAACCCAATCGTGCCGTGGACCAACCCGGCCAACCTCGCCGCGCTCTCCGCGAACTTCTCGAACACCTGGGAGCTCGGCTACAAGGGCGTCTTCAAGAACAACCTCCGCGTCGCCGTCGACTTCTGGTACCAGATCCGCCCGGCGGATCCGGCCATCCAGATCGTGAACCTCGATGACGCGGTCTTCCTCGACCCGACCACCCTCGGCTCCTACCTCGGCGCCGCGATGGGGCCGACCCTCGTCGCCAACGGCGTCCCGGCGGCCGCGGTGAGCACCGTCGTGACGAACTGGGTCACCTCGCTCGCCCAGATCCCGGGCGGCCTGCTGAACTTCGACAGCCCGCTCTACGACAAGAACTACCTGGTCTTCACGTACCAGAACGCGATCGGGCAGATCGACGTCCGCGGCATCGACGTCGCCGTCGATTACCTCTTCAACGACGTCTACTCGATCTCGGCGACCTACTCCAACCTGAACCGGAACGTCTGGACGAACGCGGTCAACGCGACGCCGGCGAACCCGCTCACCGCCAACGCCGCGAAGAACCGTGGCACCGTCACCCTCCGCTACGACAACGTCGCGAAGGGCGTCACCGGTGAGCTCCGCACCCGCTACACCGGCGGCTTCCCGGTGAACTCGGGCGTGTACAACTCGTACAATCAGAGCACCCCGATCCCCTACCAGACGGTGCCGGAGAACCTCTTCATCGACGCCGGCTTCTCGGTGGCGGTGCCGTGGCTCCAGAACACCCGCTGGGCCGTCAACGCCCAGAACCTGCTCGACAACCGCGTGAACTCCTTCATCGGCGTCCCGGAGGTCGGGCGCCTCGTGACGACGCGGCTCTCGTACACCTTCTGATCGGTCCTCGGACCGCAGGCGAAGCGGGGTGGGCCGAATGGCCCACCCCGCTTCGTTTATGTTCCAGTCGACCCGCTGACCGCCCCTCCCGGCCCTCCGCCCCGCAATGACCGCTCCCGCCGTCCCGCCCAAGCGCAAGACCGACTACGGCATCGCCTGGGCGGAGACCCGGGCCCTGATGTGGCAGCATCGCTCGACGCTGTTCGTCGGCCTCGTCCTGATGCTCGTGAACCGCGCCGCAGGGCTCGTCCTCCCCGGCAGTGTGAAGTGGATCATCGACGAGGGGATGCTCGGACAGGATTGGGCCCTCGTGACTCGCCTCGCCATCGCCGCCGGCGCCGCGACCCTCGTGCAGGCCGGCACCTCCTTCGCCCTCTCGCAGGTCATCTCGGTGGCCGCGCAGCGGGCGATCACCAACCTGCGCCGTCGGGTGCAGGCGCGACTGCTCCGCCTCCCGATCAGCTTCTTCGATTCCACGCAGAGCGGCGTCCTCATCAACCGCGTGATGAATGACGCCGAGGGGATCCGGAACATCATCGGCACCGGGATCGTGCAGCTGGTGGGCGGGGTCCTCACCGCGGTGATCGCGCTCGCGTACCTCTTTTATCTGAACTGGTTCCTCACCGCCTGCACGCTCGGCTTCCTGGCGATCTTCGGCGGGGTGATGGCGTACGCCTTCCAGAAGCTCCGACCGATCTTCCGCGATCGCTCGAAGATCCAGGCTGAGGTCTCGGGCCGGCTCGGGCAGGCGATGGGGGGCGCGCGCGTGGTGAAGGTCTACACCGCGGAGAAGCGCGAGGAGATCGTCTTCACGCGCGGGGCCCACCGACTCTTCCGCAACATCGCCTCGACGATCACGGGGACGAGCGCCATCGGGGCCATCTCGACGGTGATCATCGGCGCCGTGGGGGTGCTCATCCTCGTCGTCGGCGGGCGCGCCGTCGCCGACAAGACGATGACGATCGGCGAACTCGTGTCGTACATCTTCTTCGTGGGGCTGGTCTCGTTCCCCGTCGTACAGATGGCGTCGATCGGGACGCAGATCACCGAGGCCTTCGCGGGGCTCGACCGGATCCACGAGATCATGACGACCCCGACCGAGGACGATGACGATGCCCAGCGCGAGGTGCTACGCGAGCTCGACGGCGACGTCGTCTTCGATCACGTCTCCTTCGAGTACCGCGACGGGGTCCCCGTGCTCCGCGACATCTCGTTCACCGCGCCGGCCGGCACGACGACGGCGCTCGTCGGGTCGAGCGGATCGGGGAAGTCGACGCTGATCTCGCTGATCCTCGCCTTCAACCGGCCCGGGGCGGGGCGCGTGACGATCAGCGGGCAGGACCTCGCTGCGCTCAAGCTGCGCGACTACCGCGCCACACTGGGCGTCGTCCTCCAGGACAACTTCCTGTTCGACGGCACCGTCGCTGACAACATCGCCTTCTCCAAGCCGGGGGCGACGATGGCAGAGGTGCGCGAGGCCGCGCGGATCGCGCGCTGTGACGAGTTCGTCGCGGGGTTCCCGGACGGCTACGACACCGTGGTGGGGGAGCGCGGGGTGCGGCTCTCCGGCGGCCAGCGCCAGCGCGTAGCGATCGCGCGCGCCATCCTCGCCGACCCGCATATCCTGATCCTCGACGAGGCGACCTCGAGCCTCGACAGTGAGAGCGAGCGCCAGATCCGCGAGGCGCTCCAGACCCTCCGGCAGGGGCGCACGACCTTCGTGATCGCGCATCGCCTGTCGACCATCCGCAGCGCCGACCAGATCCTCGTGCTCGAGGAGGGGCGGATCGTCGAGCGCGGGAACCACGCGCAGCTGATGGCGCTCAATGGTCGCTACCGGGTGCTCCACGACACCCAGCACGCCGTCGAGACCGACCTCTTCCTGAATCCCGGCGAGGAGGGGGAGACGGCGCCCGGTGAGGGGCTCTCCGCGCGCTGAGGTGCCGCACCCGGCCCACCGGCCGGCGCGGCACCCCGTGGCTCAGCTTAGCGGCGCTTCCCGCTGAGGCGCGAGCCGTCGCCCGGCATCGCCCACTCGCCGGTGACGGTGTCCCCGTCGAACTCGAGGGTCATCGTCGCCGTGTCGCCGGTGGGGATCGCGAGGGTCGCGACCATCTTGTTCCCTGTTAGGACGGCCTTGGAGACCGGAAAGGGCGGAAAGGCCGCGCTCGTCACGGTGCCCGTCCACGACCCGTCTTCGAGGCGGATCAGCTCGACCTGCACATCCATCGGGCTCCCCTGCGCCGAGAGAGTGATGAGCCACTTCCCGGCGGGCTGGACCGCGGCGGGTGCCGCAGCCGCCGGGGTCGCCGGGATGGTCGTCGCCGCCGGCGCGGGGGCGGGCCGCAACTCCGGGGTGCCGGTGATGGTCGCGGAAGTGGAACGCGACGTCTGGCAGGCGGTCAGGAGGAGGACGATCGGGAGGAGGGAGCGCATGAGGAGGGGTCAGGGGTCAGGGATGAGGGGCCAGAGGAGAACCAGCTGACGCCCGGAGCTTCGCGTACAACCTGCCACGCCGTCCCCATCGGCGGCAACTCGACCGCTGGCCGCCCTACCTGACCCCGGGTACCTGGTACCTGATACCTGTTCCCTGATTCGTGCCCACTACATTCCTCCCATGCCCGTCCCCCCACGGCCGGCCGCTCTGGCCCCGATCGCCATCGCGACCTTCCTGACCCTGGTCCCGCTGACGCTGCTCGTCCCGGCGCTGACGGAGCTGGTCGTCGACCGTCACGGGGGGACCCGGTTCCACGCGCACCTCTTCGTCGCCCTCAATCAGTTGGCGGGGATCGTCGCGGTCCCCCTCGCGATGCGCTGGCACCGACGGCTCGGCACGACCCGCGGGTGGGTCATCGCCCTCCTCGCCTTCGACGCCCTCGCCTTCCTCGGGATGTGGCGCGCCGAGTCCCTCGGGGCGCTCTTCGCCTGGCGCGCCCTCGACGGCCTCGCGCATCTCCCGGCCCTCACCTTCTTGATGATTGCGGCGAACCGAGCCGGCGGCGCGCGGCGCGGGGCCTCCCTCGGCCTCGTCGCGACCGCCCTGATGTTCGGCGTCGGCGTCGGGCTGCCGACGGGCGGGATCCTCGCCGCCCGTGACCCGCTCCTCGTCTATCCGGTCGGGATGGTCCTCCTCGGCGTCGCCGCGCTCGCGGCCATCGGGGTGCCGAGCACTGCTGCCGCCCTCGCGGCGGCGGGTCGAGTGCCAGAGGACGCGCCGCCGGCGAGCCGCTACCGCTGGGATCGCTCAGACCTCGCGAGCTGGATGCCCCTCGCTTACGGCTTCGCTGACCGGTTCCTCATCGGCGTCTTCTCCTCCTCCTTCACCATCTTCCTCGCGGAGCAGCACGGGGTCGGGGTGCGCGAGCGCGGAATGCTGATGGGCCTCTTCCTGCTCCCCTTCGCGCTGCTCAACTGGCCGGCCGGGCGACTCGCCGACCGCTTCGGCTGGTTCCGCCTGATCATCATCGGCAACGTCGGCTTCGGGCTCGTCTACGCGACGTACGGGCTCCTCCCGCTCCCCTGGCTCCCGGTGGCGATGGTGCTCTCGGGGACGCTGAGCGCGCTGATGTTCTCGCCGAGCCTCGTGCTCGTGAGCGAGTTCGCGCGGCGCGGCGCGGGTGACGGACTCTTCGGCGCGTTCCAGGTGGCGGGCTCGTTCGGCTTCCTCGCCGGGCCGGTGGTCGGTGGCCTCCTCGTCGAGACGCTGCGGGATCCGGCCGGCGCCCCGCGCTGGGCGATGATCTTCGCCTCGGTCGGGATCACGCTCGTCGTGCTCGGGCTCGTAAGTGCGCGCATCCTGCGTGCCCTCGACGCGCGCTGGCGTCGGGAGCCGGCGTGATGACCCCTGCCACCCCGGCCCACGGCGGGCGCGTGAACGTTCCCGCGATCGGCGCGCAGGTCCCGCGTCGCGGCAACGCGTTCAGCACCTGGCTCGCCACCACGCTGATGCGCCTCACCGGCTGGCGGTTCGAGGGGGCATTCCCCGACGTCCCTCATTGCGTGCTGATCGTCGCGCCGCACACGTCGAACTGGGATTTCCCGACCGGGGTGATGGCGATGTACGCGCTCGGTATCCGCGGGACCTTCCTCGGGAAGCACACGCTCTTCCGGTTCCCGCTCGGCGTGCTGATGCGATTCCTCGGTGGCGTCCCCGTCGACCGCGCCGCCGCCGGCGATGTGGTCGGGGAGACCGTCCGCCACGTGCAGACCCACCCCGCGACGCTGATCGTGCTCTCCCCCGAGGGGACGCGGAGTCGGACGACGCGTTGGAAGTCCGGGTTCTATCGGATCGCTGAGCGGGCGCAGATCCCCATCTTCCCGGTCGGGTTCGACTTCCCGCGGAAGACGATCGTCTTCCATCCGCTCTTCACGGTCACGGGCGAAATGGAGCGCGATATAACGGCGCTGCGGCGGTTGTACCGCGCGGAGATGGCGAGGGATCCGGGGAAGTATGATGAAGGCAGGGGACAGGAATGAGGTGTCAGGGGTCAGGGATCAGAGGTCAGCGTGACCGCGCTGGTAACCTGACCCCTGCCCCCTGACCCCTGCCCCCTGATACCTGACACCTGCATCTTCCCCCTATGCCCTCCCGCCGCGACTTCCTCTTGGCCTCGGGCGCGATGGCGCTCGGCCCGTCCCTCGCCTCGCGTATGACGCAGGCCTTCGACCGCGGTGACGCCGCGGGTGCCGCCCCGCTCCAGGGGGTCGGGGTGCAGCTCTATATGCTGCGCAACCAGATGCGACAGGACCCGGAGCGCACGCTCGCGCGCATCGCGGAACTCGGCTTCACCGAGATCGAGTGGTGGGGCGAGTGGGGCCGCACCCCGGCGCAGCTCCGGGCGGCGCTCCAGGCCAACGGCCTCCGTGCCCCCTCCGCGCACTACGCGCTCGATGCGCTGCAGCCCGATCGCCTCGGTCGCACGCTCGAGGCGGCGGCCGCGATGGGCCACGGCACACTGATCGTCGCGTCGACGACGACCGCCGAGAACGGTACGCTCGACGCCTGGAAGCGCACCGCGGCCGTGATCAGCGACGCCGGCCGCGCGGGCCGGAGCGCGGGGATCCGCACGAGCTATCACAACCACGACTTCGAGTTCCATCCCATCGCCGGGAGCGATCGCGTCGAGCTCTTCCTCGCGGAGACCGACCCGGCGGTGGTCGACTTCGAGCTGGACTGCTACTGGGCGTTCAAGGCGGGGAAGGATCCCGTCGCCCTGCTCCGTCGGCACGCGACGCGCATCACGATGCTCCATCTCAAGGACTCCGCCGGCGGACCGGCGCACGAGCAGCGCGATGTGGGGGCCGGCGTGATGGACTGGCGCGCCGTGCTCGCGGCCGCGCGTGCGGGGCGCGTCACGAACGTCTATGTGGAGCACGACAGTCCGGCGGATGCCTGGGCCACGGCGGCCGCCGGACGCGCGCACCTGCGGACGCTCGGGCTGTAGGCCCCGCTATTTCTTCATCACGGGGATCTTCCGCCCTGCCGGGTGGCTGATCTCGCTCTTCGGGACCTTCACCGTGAGCACGCCGTTCGCGAACTCGGCGTGCACCTTCGACTCGTTGACGTCGTTCGGGAACCGGAAGCTGCGCTCGAAGCTGCCGTAGCTCCGCTCCCAGAGATGCCACGAGCGGTCCTTATCCTCCTCGCGGCGCTCCTCCGCCTTCTTTCCCTTGAGGGTGAGCATCCCGTTCGCCATCTCCACATCGACCTCGGTCGGCTCGATGCCAGGGAGCTCGGCGGTGACGATGTAGTCGGACGGCGTCTCGGTGGCTTCGACCGCCGGAGACCACATCGTCCGCTCCCACCGCCGCTCCTCGACGGAGGGGAACGGGAGGTCGAAGCCGAACGGCTCCTCGAGGAACCGCTGGATACGGTTCCGCATCCGGGTGATGTCGCGGGAGATGGGGGAGGTCGGGGTCTTGGTCAGGGCCATATGGGGCTCCGGTGAGAGGGTGAGCCGAAGGGTGCCCACGACGCCCCGCCGGCACAGTCGGGCCGATGCCGTGCGCGGGTGGTAGATTCTCCTGCCGAGTCTGCCCGTCGTTCCCGTCCCCTCCCCCCCGAGGATCGATGTCCCAGCCCCGCAACGACCTCTATGACGTCGCCATCGTCGGCTCCGGTGCCGGCGGCGGTATGGCCGCCTACCAGCTGACCAAGGCGGGCGCCCGCGTGGTGCTCCTCGAGGCCGGCGGGATGTGGGACAACACGAAGGACTCGGCGATGCTCAAGATGCCGTACGACTCACCGCGACGTGGCGCGTCGACCTCCGACCGGCCCTTCGGCGAGTGGGACGCCTGCATCGGCGGCTGGAGCATCCCGGGCGAGCCGTACACGAAGGCCGAGGGGACGAAGTTCGATTGGTGGCGCGGCCGGATGCTCGGTGGGCGCACGAATCACTGGGGGCGCATCTCGCTCCGCTTCGGCCCCGACGACTTCAAGCGGAAATCGATCGACGGACTCGGTGACGACTGGCCGATCTCCTACGACGAGCTCAAGCCGTGGTACGACGAGGTCGACCGGCTCATCGGGATTTTCGGGAGCGTCGAGAACCTCCCGAACCATCCCGATGGGCTCTTCCATCCCGCGCCGGCGCCCCGCTACTACGAGCATCTCGTGAAGCGAACCAGCGACCGGATGGGGATCACCTGTATCCCGGCCCGTCTCTCGGTCATCACCAAGCCGCTCAACGGCCGCGCGCCCTGCCACTACTGCGGGCAGTGCAACCGCGGTTGTATGACGAACTCGAACTTCTCGTCGCCGAACGTCCTGATCTTCCCGGCGATGCGCACCGGCCGACTCACCCTCCTCACCGACGCGATGGTGCGCGAGGTGATGACCGGCCCCGACGGCCGCGCCACCGGCGTCTCATACATCGACAAGCGGACCGCCGAGGACCGCGAGGTGCGCGCGCGGATCGTCGTGCTCGCGGCGAGCGCCTGCGAATCGGCGCGCATCCTGCTCAACTCGAAGTCGACGCGGCATCCGAACGGCCTCGCGAACGCGAGCGGCGTCGTCGGGAAGTACCTCACCGACACCACCGGCACCGACGTCGCGGGGTTCATCCCGCGACTCGTCGATGTGCCGCCGCACAACGCCGACGGCGTGGGGGGCGGCCACATCTACATGCCGTGGTGGCTCGACAACGCCAAGCTCGACTTCCCGCGCGGCTATCACATCGAGGTGTGGGGCGGGCTCGGGATGCCGTCGTACGGCTTCATGGGCGGGATCCAGAGCTATCCCGAGGGGGGCGGCTACGGCGCCGACCTCAAGGCACAGTACCGGCGCTATTGGGGCGCGACGGTCGGCTTCTCGGGCCGCGGTGAGATGATCCCCAACGAGAAGTCGTACTGCGAGCTCGACCCCGAGGTGAAGGACAAGTGGGGGATCCCCGTACTCCGCTTCCACTGGGAGTGGCGCGACACCGAGTACAAGCAGGTGAAGCATATGCAGGAGACCTTCCGCGCCCTCATCGGCGAGATGGGGGGCGAGGTCTGGAGCCCGATGCCGACGCGCGAACAGGGATATGGCATCGCGAACGGCGGGGCGATCATCCACGAGCTCGGCTGCGTGCGGATGGGGGCCTCGGAGCGCGACTCCGCACTCAACGCGCAGTGCCAGGCGTGGGACTGCGACAATCTCTTCGTCGCCGACGGCGGGTCATTCGTCTCGCAGGCCGACAAGAACCCCACCTGGACGATCCTGGCGCTCTCGATGCGCGTCAGCGACTACATCACGCGGCAGCGCCGCGCGGGGGCCCTCTGATGAGCGAGATGAACCGGCGCGATGCGCTCCAGCACCTCCTCGCCGTCCCGGCGGGGATCGCCATCGCCCCCGACGCGCTCGAGCGCGCCGCCGACCACGTGCACGCCGCGCTCGACCCGCAGGGCGCCACCCAGGCGGGCACGGCACAGCCGGCACGGCCGCGTCCGTATGTGCCGAAGCAGTTCACGCCCGATGAGTGGCGCCTCGTGCGGATGCTCGTCGACTACCTCATCCCACGTGACGCACGCTCCGGGAGCGCGACCGACGCTGGCGTCCCCGAGTTCATGGACTTCATGCTCGGCGAGTACGCCTCGATGCGCACCTGGATGCGCAACGGCTTGGGCTGGATGCACGCCGAGAGCCGGAAGCGCTTCGGGACATCGTTCGTCAGTGCGAGCGAGGCGCAGCGGCGGGAGATCCTCGACGCGATCGCCTTCCCCAAGCGGGCGGCGGCGGACGTGAAGGCGGGGGTGGAGTTCTTCAACAACCTCCGGAACCTCACGGCGAGCGGCTTCTACTCAAGCCGCATCGGGATCGCCGACCTCGGCTACATCGGGAACCGGCCGGTGGCGGAGTGGAAGGGGACGCCGCCGGAGGTGATGCGGAAGTTGGGGTTGTAAGGGTGCTGAAGGATGGAGGCTGGAAGCTGAAAGCCGACGGCGAGGCCCCGGGGCGCCTGCGCGTCGAACGGCGCCTCCGAGAGAAGGGGCGGAGACACTGCGCCGCACGTGTCATCGGATCGGTCGCCACGCTCGTGCTCGTGAGCGCCGCCGCCGTCCTCGGCGCACAACCCGCCCCCGCCCGAATCGCCGATGCCCCGACCGTCCGGGCCGAGGCGCGTACGATCCTCGCGCAGATGATCGCCGCGCGCACCACCGCCGACGGCAACACCACGCCGCTCGCCGAGGCGCTCGCCGCACGCTTCCGTGCCGCCGGCGTACCCGCAGCTGATGTGATGGTCCTCGGCGCGGGGGAGCGGAACCGCAACCTCGTCGTGCGACTCCGCGGGCGCGACCGGACCGCGGCCCCGCGCCTCTTCCTCGCGCATCTCGATGTGGTCGAGGTCGACTCCGCCGCGTGGCAGACGAATCCCTGGGTGCTCACCGAGCGCGACGGGATGCTCTACGGCCGCGGCGTGCAGGACGATAAGGGGCCAGCCGCGGCGCTCGCCGCCGCGTTCCTCGACCTCGTGCGACGGCCGGTGACCCCTGAGCGCGATCTCCTCCTCGCGCTCACCGCCGGCGAAGAAGGGGGTGGCGACAACGGGGTGCAGTGGCTCGTCGCGAACCGACCGGAGCTCGTCCGCGCGGAGTTCGTCATCAACGCCGACGGCGGCTCGGGCGAGGTCGTGAACGGGCGCCCGGTCGCGTTCAACGTGCAAGCGGCGGAGAAGGTCTACCTCGACGTCACGCTCACGGCGCGTGGCCCCGGCGGACACAGCTCCCTGCCCGATGGGGCGTCACCGATCGATCGGCTTGCCGGTGCGCTCGACCGCGTGGGACGTCATCGCTTTCCGATGCGCCTCACCCCCGTCTCGCGCGAATATCTCCGCCGACGGGCATCGCTCGCCGGGGGGGCGCTCGGGACGGCGATGGGCGCGCTGGCACGGAACCCACGCGATGCGGCCGCCGCAGCGATCGTCTCGCGCAGCCCGCAGGGGAATGCGATCCTCCGCACCACCTGCATCTCCACCCTCCTCCGCGGGGGGACGGCGCCGAACGCGATCCCCTCGGCGGCCGAGGCGAATGTGAACTGCCGCATCGTCCCCGGCGAGCCGGCTGATTCCGTCGTGGCGACGCTGCGCCGACTCGTCGCGCCTTACGGCGTCGAGGTGAGTGTCCGCACGCCGGCCACGCCGAGCCCGCCGTCGGTGCTGACGCCGACGCTGTTACGCGTCCTCGAGGAGACGGTCCGCGAGCAGGTGGGCGCCGTCCCGGTGATCCCGTATATGGAGATGGGTGCGACCGACGGCGTGTACCTGCGGAACATCGGGGTGCCGGTGTTCGGGGTGATCGGACTCTTCGTGACGGAGGAGCTGATCGGGACTGCGCACGCGACGGATGAGCGGGTGCCGGTGGCGGCGTACGAGGGGTTGGTGGATTTCACCCGGCGGCTGGTGGAGCGGCTGGGGCGGTAAACGCGAAAGGCTTGAGGCTGAAAGCTGAAAGCTGAAAGCCCCGCACGGTGGTGAGAGGGAGTCCGCGGCCGATAACGCCTCGATGGCACCACTTCCCAAGGTCCGGCGTTGATAAAGGCTGCGGGGTGTCTGCCCGCGTCGCCCTCTCCCGACCCGCCGATGCCCGTCACACGCCGCCCTGCCCGCCCCCTTCTCGTCGCCATCGCGACGCTCACCACACTCGTCACGCCCGTGACCTTCGCCACGGTGCTGGGTGCTCAGGCGCCCGGCCGGCCGAGCGGGCCGCCCCCGGGGGTCGCCACCGGCGCCGGTGGGGCGGCCGGTCCCGGCGGGATGGCCGCCGCGGGCCCTGACTCCGTCACGCTGCAGTCGCAGGCCATCCGCGTCTTCCTCGACTGCCAAGGGCGCGCGCGCGGCTGTGACCGCGACTTCTTCGTCACGGAGATCAACTTCGTGAACTGGATGCGCGATCGCTTCGATGCCGACGTGCAGATCCTCGCACAGGCACTCACGAACGGCGGCGGCGGGAGCGAGTACACCGTCACCTTCATCGGCCTCAAGCGCTTTCAGGGGATGGCGGATACCCTCACCCTCAACACCCTGCCGAACGACGCCGACGACAAGGTGCGACGGGAGCTCGCCCGGATCTCCAAGCTCGGGCTCACCCGGTACGTCGCGCGCTCGCCGATCGCCACGCGGATGCAGGTCGCGTATGCCGCGCCCTTCGGCGCCCAGCGCCAGCCGCAGGTCGGTGCGGCGAACCTGCGGGATCCGTGGAATCTCTGGACGTACTCCACCAACCTGAACACGTTCGTGCGCGCCGAGGACCGGCAGCAGCAGGTGAACGGTTCCCTCTCGTTCTCCGCCAATCGCAGCACCGCCGAATGGAAGCTCAACTTCTCCGTCAGCGGCAACGTCAACTCCTCGCGCTTCAACATCCCTGCCACCGCGACGCGCCCGGCGTTCACGGTCACCAACGAGCAGCGGACATACAACATCAACTCGCTGACGGTGCGCTCGCTCTCCGACCACTGGTCGGCGGGGCTCAAGGTCGGCGCGGGATACTCGGACTTCCTGAATCAGGATGCGGCGATCCGTCTCCAGCCCGCCGTCGAGTACAACGTCTTCCCGTGGACGGAACAGACCCGGCGCCAGCTGACCTTCCTCTACAACGTCGGCCCGAACTACTACGACTACCAGCGCGAGACCGTCTTCGGCGAGACGTCGGAGCTCCGCTTCTCGCAGCAGCTCACCGCCTCGTTCGTCTCACGACAGCAGTGGGGGACGCTCAACCTCTCCCTCGACTGGCTGAATTACCTCCACGACTTCGACCGCCACGCGCTGACCTTCACCAGCAACGCTGACCTTCGGCTCGGCCGCGGCTTCTCGCTGAACATCAACGGGTCCGCCGCCCGCGTCCGCGACCAGATCTACCTCCCGGTCGCTGGGAACACCGAGGAGGAGATCCTCCTGCAGCGGCAGGCGCTGCAGACCGGCTTCCGAATCACGACGAATATCGGGATCCGGTACACCTTCGGATCGATCTACAACACCATCGTGAACCAGCGCTTCAGCTCGCTCGGGTCGAGCGGGGGACGGTTCTCCTTCTTCTTCTTCTAGGCTGACGGATCGGGGCTCAATGCTCAATGCTCAATGCTGAAAGCTGAAAGCTCGATACCGGGAGCGGGACGCTGAACGGCCACGACAGGGCGGTCGCCCCGGGGTAAGGGGAGGCTGCCCTCGCCGCTGGCGGTGATTGGCTGCACTTTTCTGCGTCATCCATTCAGCTTCCAGCTTCCAGCTTCCAGCTTCCAGCTTCCAGCTTCCAGCTTCTAGCTTCCGGCCTCCAGCCTCCAGCCTTCATCCCCCCATGCGCCTCGGCGTCGCCTTCATCGGTTCCGGCTTCAACACCCGATTCCACATCCAGGCCTGGCAGGGCGTCCGGGACGCGGATGTCCTCGGTGTCTGGTCCCCGAACCCCAAGAACGCCGCCTCCGCGGCGCAGCTCGCCCGCTCGCTCGACGTCGGTGCGGCCAAGGCCTACAAGAGCATCGGCGATATGGTCGCCGACCCCGCCATCGACGCCCTCTGGCTCTGCGGCCCGAACCAGGCGCGAATCGAGAACGTCGAGGAGATCGTCCGCGCCATCAAGAAGGGCCGCGGCACCCTGCGCGGGATCGCCTGCGAGAAGCCGCTCGCGCGGAACGTCGCCGAGGCCAAGGAGGTCGCCCGGCTCGCGAAGAGCGTCGGCCTGATGACCGGCTACCTCGAGAACCAGCTCTTCGCGCCGCACGTCGAAGCGGGAAAGAAGCTCCTCTGGGCGCGCGGCGCGGCGACCACCGGCAGGCCCTACCTCGCGCGCGCGGGTGAGGAGCACTCGGGCCCGCATATGCCCTGGTTCTGGAACGGCGCCCTCCAGGGCGGCGGCGTCCTCAACGATATGATGTGCCATTCGGCGCTCCTCGTGCGGCACCTGCTCACCGAGCCCGGCAAGCCGCTCAGCACCGTGAAGCCGGTGCGCATCACCGGGCACATCGCCTCGCTCAAGTGGTCGCGCCCGGCCTACGCCAAGAAGCTCAAGGCGACGATGCAGGCCGACTACACCAAGCGGCCAAGCGAAGACTTCGCGAGTGTGATGATCGAGTTCGAGACGCCCGATGGGCAGACCGTCATCGGTGAGGCGACGACGAGCTGGAGCTTCGTCGGCGCGGGGCTACGCCTCTCGGCGGAGCTCCTCGGGCCCGAGTACTCGATGAAGTGGAACTCCCTCGACAGCGGGCTGCAGCTCTTCTTCTCGCGCGAGGTGACCGGCCGCGCGGGGGAGGATCTCGTGGAGAAGCAGAACGCTGAGCAGGGGGTGATGCCGGTCGTCCCGGAGGAGTACCTCGCCTACGGCTACACCGGCGAGGACCGCCACTTCGTGCGCGCCTTCCTCGGGAAGGAGCGGCCGATGCTCACCTTCGACGATGGTGTCGAAGTCGTGAAGATGCTGATGACGGCGTACCAGAGCGCCGAGTCCGGCCGCACGGTGGCGTACCCCGGGAAGGGGATCGACAAGTTCGTGCCCGCCGTGGCGAAGGGAACCTGGAAGCCGTGAGCGACGACGGGGGCGCGGCACGCCGCGCCCCCGTCAGGTGAGGACGACCGCTCCCGCCCTGTCGGGCCGCGTCGTCGTGGACAGCGGTCTCACGCGCCCTGTGTGGCGCGTACCAGCTCGGCGAATACCTCGGGATCCGACGCACGGGCGTGCACTTCGTGCACGCCCGTCTCGTGTATGATGCGCCGCACGTTGTGGGCGCGCACGCTCCCGCCCGGCATGATGACCGTGCGCCCCGCGGCCTGCACGTGGAGCCGCGCCAGGCAGGACATCCCTTCCTCCGCCGTCGGCGCGTGGCCGGCGGCAAGGATCACATCGGCGCCGAGCGCGATGAGCTGGTCGAGCGCGACGTAGGGGTCGGGGGTGCCGTCAAACGCCCGATGGATGCCGATACGCAGCGGGCGCGCCTCGGCAATCAGCCGCGCCATCCGGGGGACGTCCAATGTGCCGTCCGGGTGCGAAATGCCGAAGACGATTCCCGCCGCGCCCGCCGCCTTCGCCACCGCGACCTCGGCGCGCATCTGCTCGAATTCCGCGTCGGTGTACACAAAGTCCCCGATGCGCGGCCGGATCATCACGTGCACGGGGATCGTGACCGCCCCCAGCACCGAGGCGAGGAGCTCTTGGGACGGCGTGAGCCCCCCCTCCCCCGGCCCGCAGAGCTCGAGCCGCCCCGCGCCGTTCGTCGTTGCGGCGCGGGCCGTCTCGAGCTGATCCACATACGCTTCGACGATCAGAGCGACCACCCACTCCGGAACGTCGGATTCACCCACTCGCTCGGCGGCGTCGCGTTCATGATCGCACCGGTGTCGGGGTTCATCTCGAGGGTGCGCCCCATCCGGACCGCGAGCACGCCGATCAGGATCATCTCCGTCATCGGGCCCGCGTAGCCGGCGAAGTCACTCCCACCCTGCCCACCCGTCTTGCAGGCGGTGATGAACTCCTGATAGACGCCGCGCGTGCGCGCGTACTTCGGCGGCACCGGACGCGCCGCGACCTCGGTGGCGACCTTCGGGTCGAGGAGGCGCGGGTTCTCGCCGTACGTGCCGGCGAGGATCATCCCCTTATCGCCGATCCAGACCTGTCCCCCCTCGCGGTCGAACGGCCAATCCTGATCCGCGGGCCACCCCTCAGGCGCCGGCGGGAAGATCGAGCCGTCACGCCAGACGAGCGTCACCGCGGGCCGATTCCCGATCGCCGGGAACTCGTACGTGATCCGCTCCGCCGCCGGGAAGCTCTCGCTGTAGAGGAGCGTGCTCTCCGGGATGATCTTCGACGGATACTTGAGCCCGAGGGTCCAATAGGCCGCGTCCATCAGGTGGCAGGCCATATCGCCCATCGCGCCGGTACCGAAGTCGAGCCACCCGCGCCAGTTGAACGGGGCGTACGACGGGTTGTACGGTCGCATCGCGGCGGGGCCGAGCCAGAGGTTCCAGTCCATCGTCTCCGGCACGTTGTGCGCCTGCGTGCTGCGGTTCACCGCCTGCGGCCAGATTGGCCGGTTGGTCCAATACTCCACGCGCCGCACCGGCCCGATGAGCCCCGCCTCCACCCACTCGCGGATGAGCCGGATTCCCTCGGCGGTGTGGCCCTGATTCCCCATCTGTGTCGCCTGCCGCGGACGGCGCGCCGCCTCGGCCTTGAGCGCACGCACCTCACCGATGGTGCGGGCGAGCGGCTTCTGACAGTAAACGTGCTTCCCCATCTTGAGCGCCATCATCGCCGCCGCCCCGTGCACGTGGTCAGGGGTCGAGACGGTCACCGCGTCGATGTTGTTGGCCTCTTTCTCCAGCATCTCGCGGAAATCCTTGTAGCGCCGGACCGTCGGCCAGGTGCGGAAGGCGCGCTCCGCGGAGCGCCAGTCGACGTCGGCGAAGGCGACGAGCTGCTCGTCGGCCATCCCGCGTACGTCGTTGAAGCCCATCCCGCCGACGCCGATGCAGGCGACGCGGAGCTTCTGGTTGGGTTGCACCGGCACATCGGCCAGGGCGTGGAGGGCGCGCGGCATCGCGGCCACGGCACCGGCGGCGGCCATCCCGCCGACGAAACGACGACGATCGAGGGGGGTCATCAGAGGCTCCGGGTCAGCGGGCCGCGGACGCGGACGCGTCCTTGGCCGAGAAGGTGAGCGCGAACAACAGGAGGACGGCGAGGGCGCCGTAGGCGGGGATCGGCCAGATGCGGGCCCAGTCGTGGACCGTCATCCCGGTGGCGGGGTCGACGCTCGCGTACTGGTTCACGACGCGCCCCGAGACGAAGGCGCCGACGAAGTAGCCGAGGCCGTTGGTGACGAAGTTGATGAAACCCTGTGCCGCGCCGCGGATCGCGGCGCCGGCACGCTGGTCGGTGTAGATCTGCCCGCCGACGAAGAAGAAGTCGTAGCAGACGCCGTGCAGCAGGATCCCGGCGTAGATGAGCCACATCCCCGCGCCCGCATCGCCGGCGCCGAAGGCGAAGTAGCGCAGCGCCCACGCCGCCATCCCGCCGAGCATGATCCCCTTGATCCCGAACCGCGACATCAGGACGGGGAGGACGACCATGAAGCCGATCTCGCTCATCTGCCCGAAGGTCTGGATGAACGCCGGCTCCGGCGCCCCGATCTCATTGAGGAACGGGTTCGTGAAGGTGTAGTAGAACTGGAGCGGGATGCAGAGGAGGAAGCTTCCCAGCGTGAAGACGAGGAAGTCGCGGTGCCTCAGGAGCTGCAGGGCGTCGAGCCCGAGGGCGTCCCGCACCGAGAAGGCGCGTCCCGCCGCGGTCGGCGGCGTCGGCGGGAGGGCGAGGGCGAAGAGGCCCATCACCGCGCTGGCGCCGGCGGCGAGTTGCATCGGGAGCGCCGTCTTGTCCGCCTGCAGCACCTTGCCGACGAGGATCCCCGCCGCGATCCATCCGATGGTGCCGAGGACGCGGATGAGCGGGAACTCCTTGGTCGCGTCCTTCACGTGGTAGAACGAGATCGCGTTGGTGAGGGAGAGCGTCGGCATGAAGCAGAGCGCGTAGACGATCAACAGCGGATAGAAGGTGTCGAATGACGCCTGCCGCGAGACCATCCACATCACCGCCGCGCCGGCCAGGTGGAGCGCCGCGAGGAGCTTCTCGCTGTGCACGTAGCGGTCGGCGACCGCGCCGATGAAGAAGGGGGAGACAAGCGCCGCGATCGCGGTGGCGCCGTAGGCGAGGCCGATCTGCTGGTCGTCGAAGCCGAGTGTCTGCCCGAGGTAGGTCCCCATCGTGACGAACCAGACCCCCCAGATGAAGTACTGGAGGAACATCATCGCACCGAGCTTGGCCTTCATCGCGTCAGCTCTCGGATGCGGATGTGGCGGAACGAGACCACGTCACCGTGGTCCTGCAGGCCGATGTGCCCGCGCCGTGCGAGGCCGTAGGGCGGCCACTGGTTGAACTTCGAGGCCTGCACCTTGGCGGTCCACTCGGGGCTCCACGCCTCGTACTCGACGACCTTCACGCCATTGAGCCAGTGCTCCACGTGCGGGCCGACGGCGACGATGCGGACGCGGTTCCACTCGCCGGCCGGCCGCGAAACGTCGCGGACCGGGGCGTAGAGGGCGTAATTGGCGCCGGCGGAGGTGAGCGGGCTCCCGCCGTCGCGGTGGCCCGCGTTGTCGAGGACCTGCATCTCCGTCGCGTTCTCATAGATGACGTCAGTCGACTCGGTCGCGCGGTAGAAGACCCCGCTGTTCCCCTTCAGGCCGACCTTCCATTCGAGTTCGAGCTCGAAGTCGCCGTACTCGCCGCGAGTGACGATGTCCTTCCCGCTCTGCCGGGTCAGCGTGTTGGTGGCAGCATCGTACTGCCAGCCGGCGGGGAGCGTCGCTTGGCGGTATTCCCGCCAGTGCCGGGCGGCACCACCGGCGAGGAGATCCTGCCACTCACCGGCGCGGACCCCGGCGGGGAGCTGGGCGCCGGCGGTCAGCGCGGTCGAGACGAGGAGGAGGGCGACGCCGGACCATCGGGAACAGCGGCGCGCGGCGGGCGGGGTCGGAACGGACATCCGAAACCTCGACGCAGGGGGGAAGGACCAGCGGGGTGACCGCCAGAACCTACGACGCCTTCTGCCTTTACGGAAACCCCCGCATCACCCGCTTCACCCCATCGCGGATCGCCGGACCCGCCTCCCGCGTCGTCCGCTCGCTCACCTCGGCGGACATCACCCCGCGCCAGAGGACGACCTTCCCGTCCGGCGTGACCGCATCGATCACGAGCGTCCCCTCGTCCCAGCGGACGGTGCGGGACTCGATCTCCTCGGGCGTGCCGTACCACCACCACGGGTCCCACCGCCGCGCGCATCCCGATGGGCAGTAGGTGTCGTCGCGAGGTGGGAGGGTATCCACCCGCGCACGACGGGCGAGATGATAGTGCACCCGGAACTCGGCGAGTTCCGGCGTCGTGCGCTGGAAGCGGCGCGCGACGAGTTCGTTTTCGATGGCGTCGGCGATCGCCCGGTCGATGGTGTCCGGGACCGCGGTCCCGCCTGCGGTCACCGGGTAGCCGTCGGAGTCGGGGGGGCTCCAGGCCCACCGCGCGTCGGCGGGGATGACCCGATCCGGGGCACGCTCGTAGCGGATGGAGGGGCCGCAGGCAGCGAGTCCGCCGGCGAGCAGGAGGAGGGTGAGAGGGCGCATAGGGGCAAGGTGTGACCCCTGGGGGCGTGGAGGAGTCGGGGAAGGCCCGCTTCGCCTTCAGCATTCAGTCTCGGGTCGCGTATTTCCCCAGGACACCGCACTTTCCCGGTTCGCTCCCTGTTCATCCACCCGCGCCCCACCGCTCGTGCCCGCTCCCACCGCTGTCGCTGCCCCGTCCCGTCCCTCCCGCCGCGCCGTCGCGCTGGGGGTGTTCCTCACGCTCGCCGGCGCCGCCGGGCTCTCCGCGCAGTCGATGAACGTCACCACGACCGGCGGCGCGGGCCGCACCGGGCGTGCCACCGTCGTCCGCACCGCACCGACCCTCGACGGGCGACTCGACGACCCCGTCTGGCGCGAGGGAACGCTCTTCACCGACTTCGTCCAGCGCGAGCCCCGCGAAGGCACCCCCGTCACCGAACGCACCGAGGTGCGGATCCTCACCGACGGCGAGGCGCTCTATGTGGGCGCCTGGCTCTACGACCGGGAGCCGCAGCTCATCGTGCCGAGCGAGAAGATCCGCGACGTCACGCTGACCAACAGCGACTACTTCGCCTTCATCCTCGACACCTACCACGATCGGCAGAACGGCTTCCTCTTCGGCACCACGCCGTCGGGGATCGAGCACGACGAACAGATCATCCGTGAGGGCGAAGGGGGCGGCGTCTTCGCTGGCGGGCAGAACCGCGCGCAGGCGGGCGCCCTCGGCGGCATCAACGTCAACTGGGATGCGAGCTGGACGGTCCGCACCTCGCAGGACTCGCTCGGGTGGTACGCCGAGTTCCGCATCCCCTTCTCGACCATCCGCTACGGCGGCGGGGATGTGCAGACGTGGGGGCTCAACATCATGCGCGGCATCCGCCGCCGGAATGAAGAGGCGCTCTGGAGTCGCGTCTCGCGGCAGTTCAGCATCAACCGCCTCTCACAGGCGGGGACACTCGAGGGGCTCAGCGTCCCCGCGCAGCGGATCGCGACCGTCACCCCGTACACCCTCGGGAGCACGTCACGGAACTTCGCGACGCAGAGCGCGTACCGCGGGGCGGCGGAGATCGGCGTCGACGCCAAGTACGGGATCACGCCGAGCCTCACGCTCGACCTCACGTACAACACCGACTTCGCGCAGGTCGAGGTCGACGAGCAGCGCACCAACCTCACGCGCTTCCCCCTCTTCTTCCCCGAGAAGCGTCCCTTCTTCCTCGAGAACGCCGGCGTCTTCTCGGCGGGCACGCCGCAGGCCGTGGACCTCTTCTTCACGCGGCGCATCGGGATCGACGCCGCGACCGGGCAGCCGCAGCCGATCCTCGGCGGCGGGCGCCTCACCGGGCGGATCGGCGGGCTCACCGTCGGCGCCCTGCAGATGGTCACCGATGATGTCGGCGCGACCGCGGGGAATTCGTACTCCGTGGCGCGGGTATTGAAGGAGATCTCGGCGCGCTCGCGCGTCGGGGTGATCGCCGTGCAGCGGCAGAGCACATCGGATGGCGGGAACTACAACCGGGTGATCGGCGGGGATGCGCGGGTCGGGATCGGGCAGGACTGGACGGCAGATGCCTGGGTCGGGCGGTCCGAGACCCCGGGGCGCGCGGGGGATCCCTGGTCGTGGAGCAGCCGCGTCGCGTTCCAGACGCGCGACTGGAACCACTCGGCGCGTGTGCTGCAGGTGGGGGAGGCGTTCAACCCCGAGGTCGGTTTTATGGGGCGCCCCGCCGGGTACCGGTTCGACGAGCTGATGCTGATGCGGCTCGTCCGCAGCCCCAAGTGGACGCGGGTGCGGCAGTGGAACCCGCACATCTCGCTCCGGCGGTACGTGGGGACCGATGGCTTTCTGCAGTCGTCGTGGGCGCACATCGACCTGACCGAGGCCGAGTTCAACACCGGTGGCCGGTTCGGGCCCGAGATCAACATCTATACAGAGGGGCTGCAGGCGCCCTTCACCATCGCCCCCGGGGTCGTGCTCCCGGCGGGGCAGTACCGGTTCGCGCTCCCTGGGATCGACTGGGGGACCGACCCGAGCGCGCCGCTCTCGTTCCTGGCGCGTCTCGAGTCCGGGGAGTTCTACAACGGGACCCGGTCGGGGGGGAACGTGACCTTCACCGCGCGTCGGGGCTCGTCGATCTCCTCCGCGCTGACACTCGACTATCAGGATGTGGACCTGCCGCAGGGGGCGTTCATCCGGCAGCTGATCGGGGTGAAGTTCGCGTACTTCTTCACGCCGCGCGTCTTCGTGCAGACGCTCACCCAGTACAACAATCAGGCGGAGATCTTCACGGCCAACCTCCGGTTCGCCTGGTTGAACACCGCGGGGACGGGACTGTTCATCGTCTTTAATGATGGGGAGCAGGCGGACAGCTTCACGCGGTGGCGGGAGCCCGTCGCGCGGTCGTTGACGATCAAGTACACCAAGCAGATCGGCTCGGGCGGCTGATCGGGGAGGGGGTGATGCGGACCGAAGGGAGAGAGGCGCGGCACGGGCGCGCGCGCCGATACGGGCGGCGACTCGCCCGTGGCCCGGGGTGGCGGATGGTCCTACTCGCGGTGTTGCTGGGAGTGACGGCCGCATCGGCCGAGGGGCAGGCCACGCGGCGGCGTGGGGACCGAAACAAGCTGACGCGGATCGAGCTGGACGAGGCCGGGTCCGCGATGGTGACCGCGCAGGACGCCGTCCGGCTGCTCCGGCCGCAGTGGTTGCGGCCGCCGGTGGGGGATGTGGCGTCGTCGAACGTCTTCGGCGGATCCGGAGGCGGGGCGACCGAGATCATCTTGTACGTGGACGGGATCCGGCAACCCGACCTGGAGGTGTTGCGAATGATCCCCGCGGCGAAGCTGATGGAGCTACGGTATCTGGACCAGAACCGTGGGGTGCAGATGTATGGCCCTGGGCACGAATTCGGGGTGATCGAGGTGACGACGATCGATAAACGACCGTAGTGCGGTCGTGCAGGCGGCACGCGCGTGCAATGCTGGATGGAGGCGTGCCGCGTTCTGCAAGCCTGACACGGGTCACACCACGTTCCATCCCGTTTGCGATGTGGCACGGAGGTGTCTCTCATTCCGGCGTCAATCGCGCGACCCGCTCACGTCGCCGGCGACGCCTCTCGCACCCGGTTCCGCCCGGCCCGCTTCGCCTCGTAGAGTGCAGCATCTGCCCGCGCCACGACAGCGAGCAACGACTCCCCCGGCGCCGCCGCAGCCACACCGAAACTCGCACTCCGACGCCCCACCCCCGCGAACTCCTGCCGCGCGATTCGCGCGCGAAGCTGCTCCGCGAGCCCCAGCGCTCCGGTCACCGGTGTGTCGGGGCAGAGGATCACGAACTCCTCCCCGCCCCACCGCCCCACGACGTCGCTCAACCGCCCGCGCTGCTGGAGGATTCGCGCGACCCCACGCAGCACCTCGTCACCAACGTTGTGCCCGTGCGTGTCGTTAATCGACTTGAACTCATCGATGTCGATGAGAATCACCGAGAGCGGCGACGTCGGCGTCGCCGCCGCCAACGCGATCGCCGCGAGTTCCTCCACCCGACGACGCGTCGCGACAGAGGTCAGCCCGTCGACGAGCGCGAGACGCCCCAGCCGATGCTCCATCAGCAGCGCCCGGATGCGCTGCCGCCGCACCACATACCCGCCGAGGAGCGCGAGCACCCCGATTCCGCCGACCTCGACGAGGCGCACCGCCGGCTCCACCGCGTCCCCGGCGCGCCGCGCGGTCTGGCAGACCATCGCTACCCCCACGGCGACGACGACGGCGTTGAAGAGCCGACGACCACGACGTGGCAGATGGTAGAGGAGGTTCCCCATCACCACGGCCACGGTGAGATCGTGCGAGGTGGGGCGCGTCCGGACGGCGAGGAGCGCCATCCCGAGCACCCCGATGCTCATCAGTGTCACGTGAAGCGTCTGCAGCTGTCGGAACGACCGCGCGCCGTGCTGGCGCCGTAGCCACCAGATCAGTACCGCTGGAACCACCGAGCAGGCGAAGGCGACGTGCGCGACCACGGTCGCGACCCACCACGGGGCGAGGGGGTCACGCGCAGGATCGAAGTACCCCGACCGCCAGCGCACGAGGTCGAGATACGCGAGGAGCAGGCTCACGGGGATCGTGAGCCAAGCGAGCGTCGAGACGGCAGTCGCCATCTCCCGGCCGACCCGCTCACGAACCGCACGCGCCTCATCGGGGGCGAGGGTGTCGAGGACCGCATCGTCATCGATGCCGCGGGGCCACCCACGCCCGAGGGGAGGCGCGGGGTCGGCGGCGAGGTCGCCCGGGAAGTCCCCCTCGCCGACCCCAACGGGTCGAACGGCCCCGCCGAGCGAAAGTGGGCGCGAGAGGCCCGGGTCGCGCGTCGGCGACGTCAATGGTGACCGCGTGGGTGGAGGGAAGCCGTCATGGGGCGGCGAGGGCGCGGTCGAGTTCCGCCGCCTTCCCGGCGGTGAACGGGCCGGTGGTCCTCCAGAGGATACGCCCGGCGCGATCGACGAGGAGCACGTGGATCGCCGACTCGGACGTGATGCCGAGCGCCGCCTTGAAGGGCGCTTTATCGATGTAGAGCGTGACGGTGCGCTCGCGCACCGCGCGATCGGGGATTCCACCGCGCATCCCACGGTTGATCACCCACCGCATCGGCGCGACCATCCGCTGGATGGTAGGGATCTCGTAGAAATCCGAGCCCGGATGCTGGGGCAACGTCTGGCGCAGCCAAGGGCTCCAGGTATCGACGTCCTTCTGCTGCTGCATCAGGAAGGCGACGAAGACGACGTTCCGGTCGCCGGAGAAGTCAGCCGGGAGGGTGAGGGTGCGCCCCTCCAGGTTCTCGGAGGTGACCGTCGGGAACCGGAGGGAGTCGGCGGGCCCGGCGAGGGTCATCGCGAGGGCGAGGGTGGCGAGCATGGTGGGAAGATAGGGGGGAAAGCCCCGTCGAAACACGCAGGGCCCGCTCATCACGTCAGATGAACGGGCCCTGCGGATTGCCCCTCCTGGGATCGAACCAGGACTCTCCTGATCCAGAGTCAGGCGTGTTGCCAGTTACACCAAGGGGCAGCGACCCGACGGACGTGCAACTCCGTGGGAATCCGAAGTCTAGACCCACCCCTCCCGCCGGGCAACCCTTCCGAAGCTAGCTTTTGCGGATGACCATCGACCTTGCCTACCCACTGGGCCGCTTCGAGCGCCCCACGAACGCCACGGCTGCGGAGCGGACCGAGCGAATTGCCCGGATCCGCGACCTCGCGAGCGAACTCCGCGGCGCCGTCCACGGCCTCACCGATCCACAGCTCGACACCCCATACCGTCCGGGTGGCTGGACGGTCCGGCAGGTGGTCCACCACCTCGCCGACTCCCACACCAACGCACTCACGCGGCTCAAGATTGCGCTCACCGAGGAGAACCCGACCATCCGCCCCTACCAGGAGAAGGGGTTCGCAGAACTGGTGGACGCGCGGCTGCCGATCGAACCCTCGCTGCAGATGCTCGACGGGGCGCACGCGCGGCTCGTCACCCTCTTCGAGGCGATGACCCCCGACGACTTCGCACGCCCCTACGTGCATCCGGTGACTGGGCCGCAGATCCTCGACGTGCTGCTCGCGATGTACGCCTGGCACGGGCGCCATCACACGGCGCACATCACGGGGTTGCGGGCGCGGGAGCACTGGTAGGCGCGCGAGACCCCGGAACACGCGAAACGCCGCGAACCCGAAGGTGCGCGGCGCCTGGGGATGCTGGACTCACTCGGACACTGCCACGCGCGCCGTCATTGGAACTCTCCGTCCTACCGAACGGCGGCGGGCTTCAGTTGTGTCGAGCGGACCAGCGACGACTCGAAGAACTCTATGGAGCTGAGGGGGATCGAACCCCTGACCTCTGCAGTGCGATTGCAGCGCTCTCCCAGCTGAGCTACAGCCCCGCAACGTGCCGGTCCACCGCGTAACCCCTCGCCCTGCCTACACATACCCGGACGAACGGTCAAGGTTCCCGTCACGACAACGGCCCCGTCCGGTGGGTCTGGGCGGGGCCGCCGATGCGAGAAGCATAGTGGCCGCGGGAACCGGGCGCCACCCCCGCGGTCTTAGCCGAGGATGAGCCAGGCGCGCCCCCACCCCCTCGAGTCCGACTTCGTCCGGGACCAACTCGCGCTCCGCGCGGTCACCCTGAACGAGGTCCGCACGCAGCCGGAAGGGGAGTACGTCCTCTACTGGATGCAAAGCACCCACCGGTTCGAGGAGAACTGGGCGCTCCGGCAGGCCGTCCTGCACGCCGACCGCCTCAACAAGCCCCTCCTGATCCACCAGGGGCTCGACCCGACCTACGAGCACGCGAGCGACCGAATCCACACGGTGATCCTCGAGAATGCGCGCGCGCTCCACGCCCGCGCCGCCGCACTCGGGCTCTCGTATCAGTTCGTGCTGCGCCGCCGCCGTGACGACGACCGCCGCGTGGTGGACCGGCTCGCCGCCCGCGCGGCGCTCGTGGTCACCGACCGCTTCCCCACCGCCGGCATCGCCGAGCGCACAGCGCGCTTCGCCGAACGCGCCCCCTGCCGCGTGGACGCGGTGGAGTCGCACGGGATCGTCCCCTCGGGGGCGTTCGTGAAGGAGGAGTACGCAGCCCGGACCATCCGCCCGAAGATCGCCAAGCTCCTCGACCTCGCGCTCGAACCGGTCGAGGACCGCCCCGCGGCGCGTGCGCTCCCCGACGCCATCTGGCGCTCCCTCGAGGTAGACCGGCTCGATCTCGACCGCCTCGACGTGGCGGCGGAGGTCGCACGATGCGAGATCGACCACACGGTCCCACCGGTCCCCTTCGCGAGCGGGCTCGACGGCGCGCGCGCGCGGCTCCACGCCTTCTGCGACGACGCGCTCGCCGACTACGCCGAGCGCCGCAACGAGCCGTCCGACACGGCCGGCTCCTCGCGCCTCTCCCCCTACCTGCACTTCGGCCAGATCTCGGCGGCCGAGGTGCTGCGCACCGTGCGCGCCGCGGGGTACGCGGAGTCGGCGGCGAAGTTCCAGGACGAGCTCGTCACCTGGCGCGAGCTCGCGCTCAACTTCTGCCTCCGGAACCCGGAGTTCGGGAAGCTGAAGGGGCTCCCGGACTGGGTGCACCGCACGATGGCGGCGCACACCGACGACCCGCGCGAGGCGATCTACTCGCTGGAGCAGCTCGAACGCGCCGAGACGCACGACGAGCTCTGGAACGCGGCGCAGCGCGAGATGGTGCGCACGGGCCATATGCACAACGTGGTCCGGATGCTCTGGGGCAAGTCGACGTTGCTCTGGACGGCGCGCTACAAGCACGCGCTCGAGCACCTGATCCACCTCAACAACAAGTGGGCGCTCGACGGGCGCGACCCATCGAGCTACGGCGGCATCCAGTGGTGCTTCGGGAAGTTCGACCGGCCCTGGTTCGACAAGCCGGTCTTCGGCGTGATCCGCCCGATGAGCCTCGCGCGCGCGCGCGAGAAGTTCGACGCCGAGGCCTACATCCGGATGTTCCCGCGCTGAGTGGCGCGGGGCGGCACGGCGCGCCCTAGGGGAGCCGACTCCGCCCCCAGAATCCGTCGGGCGTCATCAGGAGCGAGTCGAGGCCGGTCCGTCGGATCGCGAGGTCGGCCTCCCGCTGCGCGTCATCCACCACGCGGCGTTCGTCGACGGTCTGGAGCACGCGGTCCCGCATCAGGACGCGGCCGTCGACGATGGTGGTGGTGACGTCGTTCCCATTCGCGAAGTAGGCGAGCCGATACAGCGGCATCTGCGCCGGCATCATATGCGGGCGCGCGGCATCGACGAGGATGATATCCGCGCGCTTGCCGACCTCGAGCGATCCGATCTCGTCCGCCATCCCGAGCGCACGGGCGGCGTCGACGGTCACCATCTCGAGTGCCTTCCCCGCGGGAAGGACCTTCGTGTCCTGCCACGCCGCGCGGTGATAGCGCATCGCCTGGAAGACGTGCCGGAACATATCGTAGCTCCGGTCGGGCGCGACGCCATCGGAGCCGAGCATCACGGTGACCCCCGCATCAAGGAGTTCGACGAGCCGGAACCGTTCGCGCATCGCGGCGTTGGCGCTCGGGTTGTGGACGACCTTGGTCCCCGTCCGCGCGACGATCGCGATCTCCTCGTCGGTCATCCCGGTGGCGTGCGAGAGCAGAACATCAGGACCCAAGATGCCGAAGACCTCGTCGGCGAACGTCACGCTGTACTTGGAGTGGCCGTCCTGCGTGAAGAGGAGGCCGTGGGTCTTCGAGAGCGCGCGGGTGGCGCGCGCCTGCGCGACGAGCGAATCCAGCGCGGCGCCGTGGAGCGGGGTCTGCTCGGGATGGTGGGTCGGGAAGGCCATCGCAAGCTGCAGGCGCCCATCCCCCTTCCGGTGCCACGCACGGATCAGTTCTTCCGAGACCGCGAGCTGCCGGTCGAAGCTCACCTCCACCGGTCGGGCCGAATCGCCGACCCACTCCACGTACCGCTGCGGGAAGGGGGGACGCCGCGGCCCGACGGCGAGGATGAACCGCAGGCCCACCTGCTCCATCGCCCGGAGGTAGGC
Source organism: Gemmatimonadota bacterium (assembly GCA_016871895.1). Classification (GTDB taxonomy): domain Bacteria; phylum Gemmatimonadota; class Gemmatimonadetes; order Gemmatimonadales; family Gemmatimonadaceae; genus Pseudogemmatithrix. Next base: position 65,751 of record VHBO01000002.1, on the reverse strand, counting down.
GTCGCCATACTTCGCGTCGTCGGTGCGCATCACCATATCGCCCCCGCCGAGGAAGCTGAGGGACGTCGTCACCCCGAACCGCACGCGCTCCGCCCCCGTCAGGAACGCCTCGGCGCGCCAGAAATCCACCGTCGAGCCGCGCGCGTAGATCGCCTCGGTCGCAGGATAGAACGCGTCAGTATCCATCCCGAGCGACTTCACGAGCCCGTGGCCCGCGTGCCCGTGGCCATCGATGAGGCCCGGCATCACGATCTGCCGCGCGGCCTCGAGGGTCTCGTCCGCGACATAGCGCGCCTCGACCTCGGCGGTCGGACCGACCGCGACGATGCGAGACCCGCGGACCGCCACCGCGCCATCGTCGAGCACGCGCCGACCGGAATCCATCGTGACGACCGTCCCGCCGCGGATGAGCAGATCGACGCGTTCGCGACCGTCGGGAGCGCGGCATCCGAGCAGCAGGAGGAGCGCGAGGCACGACGAGACGAAGGACGGGCGGCAGGGACGCATCGGTCGCAGGGCGGAGGTGAGATCGGTCAAGTCAGGGCGGGTCACTGACGCCCGGCGGGAGGAAGAGCGGACGCGCGAGCCCGCCGGTGTCATCGTAGAAGCGGATAGCGCCCTCAGGTGCGCTCGCCTTCGCGAGGAGGATGAGCTGCCCCGTGTGCGTCGAGAAGTGCTCGACCACGTGATAGATCGCCGCCATCACGTTGGTCTCGCGCCCCTGGATGTGGCGGGCCTCGCCGAGGGCGGCGGAGTCGAGGCGGTCGAGCACGGCGACGGCATCGGCGCAGGCGCGTTCGAGATGCCCGAGGAGTCCGTCGCGCCCGTCACCGTCGCGCGCGGCGAACTCGGCGTCACGAGTCCGGACGTCCGGCTCGCCGCCGACACCGCTCACGATCCACTGTCGCACGTTGCCAGCGAGGTGAAGGACGAGGTTCCCGGCGCTGTTGGACGACGCGTTGGGCCGGTACCAGAGCCGGTCCTCGGGCATCGCGGTGAGCGCGAGCCGGATCTTCCCGGGGTACTCGAGGCCGAGGTAGTAGCGGGAGCGCGCGAGGAAGGTGGCGGCGGGGTCGAAGGCCATCCTCAAATGTAGATTCCGCTCCGATGACCCGCGCGTCGATCCTCCCCACCGCCGACGAGGTGCGCGCCGCCGCCGCGTTGCTCAGCGGGCGCGTGCGTGAGACGCCACTCATCGCCTCGCCGGAGCTCTCGGCGCGCGCGGGCGGCGAGGTGCTGCTCAAGCTCGAGTGTCTGCAGGACGGCGGGTCGTTCAAGGTGCGCGGTGCGCTGCACGCGATGCTCGCGCTCGATGACGCGGCCCGCGCGCGGGGTGTGGTCGCCTCCTCGGCGGGGAATCACGGCATCGGGATCGCGATGGCGGCGGAGCGGCTCGGCGTCCCCGCGACGGTCTTCATACCAGCGAGCGCGCCCGCGGTGAAGCGCGAGACGATCGCCGCGCGCGGCGCGACGGTCGTCGCCACGGAGCCGACGTACGACGACGCCGAACGCGCAGCACGAGCGTTCGCGCGGGAGACCGGCGCGACCTTCGTGAGTCCGTGCACCGGGCGCACGCTGCTCGCCGGCGCGGGGACCGTCGCGCTTGAGGTGATGACCGCGCGCCCCGACGTGGCGACGCTCCTCGTCTGCGTCGGTGGAGGCGGGCTCGCCGGCGGGGTGGGCGGGTACCTGCACGAGGCCGCGCCAACGGTGCGGATTGTCGGGGCGCAGAGTGTGCGCACGAACGCGATGTCACTGGCGCTCGCGTCCGGTCAGGCGACGGAGATTCCCGACCTCCCGACGCTCGCCGACGGGCTCGCGGGGCTCGTGGACGAGGAGATGCTCGCGCAGGGCCAGGCCGCGCTCGACGGCATCGTCACGGTGGCGGAGGCGGAGATCGCCGAGGCGATCCGCTGGCTCCAGCAGACGCACGGCGTGCGCGTGGAGGGATCGGGGGCGGTGGGGGTGGCGGCGCTCCGCAACGGGCGAGTCCGGCCGTCGGCGTTCCCCGTCGCGGTGATCGTGAGCGGCGCGAACATCGACGCGGCGCGGTGGGCGGCGATCGTCGCAGGAGACACCCCGTGAGCGCGGAGGCGTCCGCGGTGCGGATCCGGTTCGCGGCGGCAGCGGACGCCGAGGCGCTCGCCGCGTTCGCGGCGCGCACCTTCGCGACCACGTTCGCCTCTGACAACACCGCGAGCGATATGGCGCTCCATCTCGCTGAGGCGTACGGCCCGGCGCAACAGGGGGCGGAGATCGCAGACCCGCGGATGGCGACGGTGCTCGCCGAGGTGGATGACACGCTGGTCGCCTTCGCGCAGCTCCGTGCGGGGCCGGCGCCGGCGTGCGTGTCCGGAGCGGCGCCGATCGAACTGCTGCGCTTCTATGTGGACCACGGGTGGCACGGCCGGGGCGTGGCGGCGGCGCTGATGGCGGAGGTGATGACCACCGCGCGCGCGCGTGGCGCGCGCACCCTCTGGCTCGGCGTCTGGGAGCGGAACCCGCGCGCGATCGCCTTCTACGGGAAGGTGGGGTTCACCGACGTGGGCGCCCACGTCTTCCAGCTCGGGACCGACGCACAGACGGATCGAATTCTGACGCCGGCGCTCTGACGCCTTGCGCACCGGCGAGGCGCGACCGCTCCGCCCCTAGCGCGGCCACCCCTGTGGCGGGATCCCCGGCGTGATCCGGAGCGCGTTCCGGAAGTACACCTTCTGGAGGACGGCGTCGGGGAGGTCGATCCCGTAGAGCTTCCAGGTGGCGTGGTAGTCGCGGTAGTAATCGAAGTAATCGTCGCGGGTCTCGAAGACGCGCCAGTAATACGGATATTCCGCCGGCTGGAACGAGTCCTTCCCGAAGAGAATGCGGTCCTGGTAGCGCACGAAGAATTCGTGCGCGGCGCGCGGCTGGCGCCCGATATCGTAGAGCACCGCCCCGACCTCGACGAGGATGTTCGGCATCTCGTCCATCATCTTCGCGAGCCGCGGGAGGTCGTTCGCGTGCCACCCCATATGCGCGACGACGAAAGTCGTCCCGCGGTTCCGGCGGAGCATCGCATCGCGCTCGGCCATCAGCTGCTCGAAGCTCGGGAACAGCTCCGCCGGATACCGCCGCGACGGGAAGAGCGCGAGCTCGAGCCACCGCTCGTTGGTGTTGTCGATCGGCCGCCAGAACTCCTGCGGGTCCGCCGTGTGGATGAAGACGGGGAACCGAAGCCGCGCCGCCGCCTGCCAGACGGGGTCGAGCGCGGGATCGTCGATGCGGAGGCGCGTGCCATCCGCCTTCCGTGAGGTAAGGCCGAGCCCTTTCCCGATCTCCCCGATGCCGACGGCGCCCGCCGCCGCGGCCGCCTCGAGGGCGGCGATCTCACGCTCGGCCCATCCGGGCGCGCCGACGCCGGTGAAGTCGATCCCGGTGAGGAAGCGGATGCGGTCGCGCATCCGCGGATGCGCCTGCGCCGTCGCGAGCTGCCGACGGAGCTCCTCGCCGCGCACGTTGTTCGCCGCGACGATCACACGGACGCCGATGCGATCGAGGTCGTCGGCGAGCTGGGTGAGTCCCTCCGCGGAGCTGAGCTGCGTGGTCGGATGCCCGTGGTAGTCGATGGCCGGGAACTTCGCCTTCGGCACGAGATGCTCGGTCGTCACGAGCGTCGACCGTGGGCGATAGTCGAGGATCGAGGGCGGTGGGAGCGTCGGCGCCTGGCAGGTGCCGGGGCGGACCTCGGTCATCCCCGGCGGGCACTCCTGACCCGGCTCGATGCGGACGCCGCCCGACATCCCGGGCTGGGCGCCGGCGACGGAGGCGAAGAGGGCGAAGAGGGCGAAGCCGAGCGAGCACACGACGGCGAGATCCGACGTACGAAGGCCCGGGCGCGATGGGTGACGAGGCGTGGCGATCATCCTCATATCATAACGCGGCAGGCCGGCCCCGGCCCCAGTAACTTTCCCCGCAATGTCGCTCTCCCTTCGCTTCCTCGGGACCTCCGCCTCGCGCCCCACGGTCGAGCGCGGGATGTCGTCGATTGCGCTCACCCGCGACGGCGAGACGATGCTCTTCGACTGCGGCGAAGGGACGCAGCGGCAGATGATGCGCTGGGGGGTGGGGTTCACCCTCAGCGACATCTTCTTCACGCACTTCCACACCGATCACTTCCTCGGCGCGCTCGGCCTCCTCAAGACCTTCGCGCTGCAGGCGCGCGAGGAGCCCCTCCGCCTCTGGGGCCCCCGCGGGGCGCAGGCCCTCTTCAAGCGCGCGGAGGGGCTCGGCAACGAACGGCTCACCTACCCGCTCACGGTGACCGACGTCGAACCGGGGACGCCGATCCTCCGCTCGGGCTATGTCATCAAACCGTTCACGGTGGAGCACCGCCAGGGTGCTGCGGTGGGCTACGCCCTCGTCGAGCAGGACCGGCTCGGCCGCTTCGACCCGGACCTCGCGCGTGAGCTCGGGATCCCCGAAGGTCCACTCTGGGGACGCATCCACAAAGGGGAGTCGGTGACCCTCCCTGACGGCCGCATCATCGCCCCCGAGACGCTGGTCGGCCCGACGCGCCCGGGGCGCACGGTCGTAATCACCGGCGACACGCGCCCCTGCGCGGCGACGATCCAGGCCGCCGAGGGCGCGGACCTCCTCGTGCACGAGGCGACCTTCGGCGACGAGGAACAGCAGCGCGCGCGCGAGACGATGCACTCGACCGCGCGCGAAGCGGGAACGGTGGCGCAGATGGCGGGGGCGAAGCGGCTCGTGCTGACGCACTTCTCCGCGCGCTACTCCCGCGACCCGAGCGACCTCGGCCGCGAAGCGCGCGAGGCGTTCACCGGAGAGCTGATCCTCGCGAAGGACGGATTGGAGATCGACGTGCCGTTCCGGGACGCGGCGCCGACAGCGTAGCGCCCACCCGACCGCGCGCCGGACGCTGATGGCCCAGCGATTCCTCCCCGCAATCGCGGAAGGGGACAAGCGGCTCCTCCTGATCGGCGGGGTACCGGCGCCCTACGTACTGGCGCGGAAGGCTGCGGGCAACGAGGTCCGCGCGAATCTCGCCGTCGGCGGCGTCCCGACCGCACGCGCCCTCTCCGCACGAGACGCGGCGATCGCGGCGGCGCTCGGACCCATCCTCGCGGCCCGGGGACTCGACCTCGTCGGGCTCGACCTCATCGGTGACCACCTGACGGAGATCAACGTCACCAGCGCGGGGATGTTCAAGGAGATGCTGGAGCAGACGGGCGTGCACCTCGGCGCGACGCTGCTCGACCTCCTGGAGGAGCGGGCGCGCACACGCTGACCCGCGTTCCCTACCCCCGCGCGACCTCGGTAACCCCAGCGATCAACCGCTCGATCTCGTCGCCCGTCGTGTAACACGCCGCCCCCGCGCGCACGAGCCCATCCTCGGCGCGCCCCAACAGCTCCACGACTGTCGACGCGTAGAAGTCGCCGTGGCTCGTGAAGACCCCGCGCTCGACCAGCGCGCGCGTCACCGCCTCGCTCGTGTGGCCGGCGACGGTGAAGGCGATGGTCGGGGTCCGCGGCCGTCCGGGGGGCGGGCCGTAGCGCGTCACGCCGTCGATCGCGCCGAGGCCCTCCCAGAGTCGATGCAGCTGCGCCATCCCCCGCGCGTGGAGCCCGGCGAAGGCGCGCTCGAGCCGCGCGCGACGCGTCGGCCCGTCGGCGAGCGAGGCGAGGAACTCGACGGCCGCGCCGGTCCCGACGATCCCCTCGTGGTTCTGCGTCCCGGTCTCGAGACGCTCGCTCCCGACGTCGGGCGCGGGGAGGAGCTTCGGGACGTCGAGGGTGCCGAGGAGCGACTCCCGCACGTAGAGCACCCCGGTATGGGGGCCGTAGAACTTGTAGGCGCTACACCCGAGGAGGTCGCAGTCCATCGCGCGGACGTCGACGAGGGCGTGGGGCGCGTAGTGGACCGCATCGACGAAGACGAGCGCGCCGACGCCGTGGGCGAGCGCCGCGGCGGCCCGCACGTCGTTGATGGTGCCGAGGGCGTTGGAGCCGGCGCCGATGGCGAGGAGCCGCGTGCGCGGGGTCAGCGCGTCGCGGAGCGACTCGAGGTCGAGCTCTCCCGTGGCGAGATCCACCGCGACGCGGCGGATAGTGATCCCGCGTTCGCGCTCGAGGGCGCGCCAGGGCGCAACGTTTGCGTGGTGATCGAGATCGGTGATCACGACCTCGTCACCGGGGCCCCAGCCGCGGCCGAGCGCCCGCGCGAGGTGGAAGGTCCCGGTCGTCATATTGTTGGCGAAGGCGACCTCCGCCGGCGCGGCGTTCAGGAAGTCCGCGGCCGCCTCGCGTGCGGCAAGGAGCAGGGCGTCGGTCTCCGCACTTGTGGGGTAGGCCCAGTGCGTGTTGGCGTTGTGATGCAGCAAGTAGTCGGCCATCGCATCAACCACCGACTGCGGCACCTGCGTGCCCCCCGGGCCGTCGAAGTACGCCACCGGATGCCCCGCGTGCCGGCGCGTGAGCGCGGGGAACCGCGCGCGGATCGCCTCGACCGTCATCACCGCCGCCGTCGTCTCCGTCGTGCTCATTCGATCACCGTCCCGGTCAGGCGTTCGACCCACTTCACGACCTCCACGTGGTCCGCCTCCTCCCCGAGTGCTACGTGAGCCGCGCGGAAGAGTTCGGCGGTCAGCTGCAGCATCGGCGCGGCGACCTTCTGTTCACGCGCGACGCCCGCCGCGATCCCGACGTCCTTGTCGAGAAGCGCGAGCCGGAAGGTGCGCGGGAAGGCGCGGGTGAGGACCCGCTCAGGAAAGAGGTTCATCGAGGCGTTCGAGCGACCGCTCGACGTGTTGATCACATCGAGCGCGACCTCGGGACGGACCCCGGCCTGCGTGAGTGCCGCGAGCCCCTCGGCGGTCGACCAGAGATGCAGCGCGAGGAGCGCGTTGTTCACTGCCTTCACCGCATCCCCCGCACCGACGCCACCGCAGTGGACGATCTTTTTCCCGAAGACGGCGAGCACGGGACGCACCCGCTCGAGCACCGCGGCGTCGCCGCCGACCATCACCGTCAGGGCGGCCTGCTCGGCGCCGGCGACGCCGCCGGAAACGGGGGCATCGAGGAAGGCGACGGCCTGCGCCGCGCAGCGCGCGGCGAGCCGCCGCGAGGTCGCGGGGTCGCCCGAAGTGCAGTCGACGAGGACGCTCCCGGAGCGCAGCGTCGCGAGGAGGCCATCGGGGCCGTCGCAGAGCGACTCGACGTCGGCGGAGACGGGGAGGCAGGTGATCACGACATCGGCGCCGTCGGCGGCGGCGGCCGGGGTGAGCGCGTGGATGGCGCGGTGCTCGGCGCTGAAGGCCGCGGCCTTAGCCGCGGTGCGATTCCAGATGCGGAGCCCGAGGTCGGCGGCCGCGAGGTGGCGGGCCATCGGTGTGCCGATGGCGCCGAGGCCGAGGAAGGCGACGGTGGGCATAGGGGAGAAGCTACTAGATTGCCGCGCGATGCGACTCGCCCTCACGATCGACGGGATGCTCGCCGTGCACGCGCGGCACGCGGTGATGACCGCGCTCGGCGGCGTGCCCGGGATCGAGGCCGCCGAGGTCGAGCTCGGTGCGGCGGAGGTCACCTGCGCGGTGGGAGCCGACCCCACGACCACGGCGGCGGCGCTGCGTACCGCGATCGCGGCCGTCGGGTGCACCGTGACCGACGTGAAGATCCTCCCGCGGCAGCTGCCGACCCTCTGACGCGCGCGACCCTCGCGGTGTCGCCGGACGGCGCGCCCCGTTAGCTTCGAACGCATTCGTCGTCGTCGCGCGCGCGCGACCCGTTCCGTAACCCCGGGGAGGCGCCCCGTGACCCCAGATCAGCGCGAGAAGGAGCAGTCGGTCGCGGCGCTTGTCGCCCCCGACATCCAGGAGCTCCTCGAGACGGATGCCGCCGCGGTCGCGGTCGAGACGGAGGAGCTGCATCCCGCCGACCTCGCCGACATCGGCGAGCTCCTCCCTCCGGCGCTCCTGCCGCGATTCCTGACGGCGCTCCCGGCGGGCCGCGCGGCGACGGTGCTCGAGTACCTCGACGAGGAGCGGCGCACCGAGGTCCTCGAGGCGATGGACCCCGAGGAGGCGGCGGCGCTCCTCGCGCGGATGACGCCGGACGAGCGCACCGACGCGCTCGAGGAGCTCGACGACGAGACCGCCGACGAGATCCTCGACGAGCTTCCCGAGTCGGCACGGCGCGAGACGGAGCGCCTCCTCGAGTACGCCCCCGACACGGCCGGCGGCCTGATGACGACGGAGTTCGTCTCCGTCGACGAGACCGCGACGGTCGAGGCCGCGCTCGGCGCGGTCCGCGGGATGGCGCGGGCGGGGCGGCGCGAGGCGATGGGGACCGTCTACACCGTCGACACGCGCGGCGTCCTCACCGGCGTGCTCTCGCTCCGCGAGCTCCTCGCGGCGCCCGAGGGGACGCGGCTCGCCGAGGTCGCGTGGACCGAGGTCGTCACCGTCCCCGCCACGGCGGACCGTGAGGAGGTGGCGCAGCTCACCTCCGACTACGACCTCGTCGCGGTACCGGTGGTGGACGGCGACCGGCGCCTCCTCGGCGTCGTCACCGTCGACGACGTCATCGACGTGATCCAGGAGGAGCAGACCGAGGACGTGCAGAAGTTCGGTGGTCTCGCCGCCCTCGAGGATCCGTACCTGCAGAGCTCCGTCGCGGAGCTGATGCGGAAGCGGCTCCCCTGGCTCCTCGTGCTCTTCATCGGGCAAATGTTCACCGCGGCGGCGATGGCGTACTTCCAGTCGGAGATCGACGCCGCGACGGTGCTCGCGCTCTTCATCCCGCTCGTCATCAGCTCCGGCGGCAACTCCGGCTCGCAGGCGACCTCGCTGATCATCCGCGCACTCGCGCTTCAGGAGCTCGGGATGCGCGACTGGCTCCGCGTGATGCGACGCGAACTGCTCATCGGCCTCCTCCTCGGCGCGATCCTCGGCCTCGTCGGGCTCTCCCGCGTGGTTCTCTGGCAGTGGATGGGCTTCTATCCGTTCGGCGACCACTACGTGCGGCTCGCCGCGACGATCGGCACCACCGTCGTCGGCGTCGTGCTCTTCGGGACCCTGACCGGCGCGATGCTTCCGTTTGTACTGAAGAAGGCGGGGTTCGACCCCGCGAGTGCCTCCGCACCGCTCGTCGCGACGCTCGTCGACGTCACCGGGGTGGTGCTCTACTTCACCGTCTCGCTCCTGCTCCTGCGCGGGACCCTGCTGTGAGCGAGACGCGGCGCGCGGCGGGGGCGGTACTCATCTCCGCCTGTGCCTTCGGCTCCCTCGCCGTCGGCGTGACGCTCGCGAACCGCGCCGGCGTCGCGCTGCAGGGGCTGATGGCATGGCGCTACCTCCTCGCGACGCCGCTCCTGATGCTCGTCGCCGGCGGTCCCGCGCGACTCCGCATCCCGGGGCGCGACATCCGGCGCCTCCTGATCCTCGGCGGGCTCGGACAGGTCGCCGTCACCTCGCTCTCCTTCTCCGCGCTCCGGTGGATCGACGCCGGCCAGCTTGGCTTCCTGTTCTACACGTATCCGGCGTGGGTCGCGGTGTTGATGGCGACACACGGCGAGGAGCCGCTCACCCGTGGGCGGCTCGCGGCGCTCGGCCTCGCACTCGTGGGGATCACGACGATGGTCGGCGTGCCGTGGCGGTCCGCGCTCCCGCTCCCCGGGCTCCTGCTCGCGCTCTCGAGCGCGGTCGTCTACGCCGCCTACATCCCCGTGCTCCACCGCGCGCGTGGCCCGCACGAGGCCGCCGTCGCCTCCACCTACGTGATCGGCGGCGCGGCGATCGTCTTCGTCGCGTGGGCGCTCGCCACGGGGACCCTCGTGCGCGGGATGACGCCGGCGATCTGGGGCGTCGCGGTCGGTGCGGCGGTGATCGGCACCGTGACCGCCTTCCTGCTCTTCCTCCGTGGCCTCGCGGTCCTCGGCGCCGTGCGCGCGGCGATCCTCTCGACGGTCGAGCCGTTCTGGACCGCGCTCCTCGCGGCGCTCGTCCTCGGCCAGCCGATCGGCCCGCGCACGATCCTCGGCGGCACGCTCATCATGGCCGCCATCGTCCTTCTCCAGCGCTCGGCCCATCCCGTGGTCGAGACCGACGCCCCGCCCCCGGAATGATGCCCGTCCGCCCCGCCCCGACCGCCGGACGCCCCGCGGGGCCCGCCGAGGGGAACGCGCCCGACGCGGCCACCGGCGCCGGCCTCGTCTACACCCTCCTCGCCGCCACCGGGTTCGCGTCGGTGAGCATCCTCACCTCCGCCGCCGTCGCGACGGGCCTCTCCCTCACGACCGTCCTGACGTGGCGCTACGTCCTCGCGGCCGTCGCGCTCACCCTCTGGGTCGGGGCGCGCGGCTATCGGCGGATCCCGCCCCGCGAGATGCTCCGCTTCGTCGCGCTCGGCGGCTTCGGGCAAGCGCTGCTCGTCTACCTCGCGCTCGCCTCACTCGCGTACATCCCCGCCGCGACGCTCGCCTTCCTCTTCTACACGTACCCCGCGTGGGTCGCCGTCGCGCAGGCGGTGCGCGGCGCGGAGCGGATCGACGGACGGCGCGCGCTCGCCCTCGCCTGCTCATTCGGTGGGATCGCCGTGATGGTCGGTCGCCCGAGTGCGGGGGGCATCGACCCGCGCGGCGTCGCGCTCGCCCTCGGCGCGGCGATCGTCTATGGCGCGTACATCCCGATGATGCGCGTGCTGCAGAAGGACCACCCCGTCGCCCCGACCTCAGCGTACGCGAAGATCGGCTCCGCGCTCGCCTTCCTCGTCGCCAGCGTCGCCGACCGCAGCTTCACGGCGCAGGTCACGCCATCGGCGTGGGGGCTCATCGCGCTGCTGACCCTCGGGAGCACCGTGCTCCCGGGCGTCTTCTTCCTACAGGGCCTCGTCCGGCTCGGGCCCGTGCGCACCGCGATCGTCTCGTCGGTGGAGCCGTTCCTGACGGCGGTGCTCGCAGCGGTCGTGCTCGGCCAGCCGTTGACGTGGGCGACGCTCGCCGGCGGCGTGGCGATCGTCGCCGCGGTGGCGCTCCTTCAGGTCCGGCGCGAACGGGTGGCGTGAGGCGGCGCGACGGCGCGCCGGTCTCACCCCGCCTTCCGGTCGCGTGTATCGCGGGTGACCTTCCCGTGTTCCCCATCTCCAACTAGCGTGCCGCGCAACCTCCGGATCGTCCTCCTTGTTATCGCCACGATCACTGGCGCGGTGGCCTGCGGTCGTGACCTGTTGGGTCCCGGCGGCCGACGCGCCGGGGCGGTGCGGCTCAATCCGTCCTTTCCGTCGCTCCGTCTGGACGGGCACGAACAGCCGCTGAGCGTGGGCTCGATCATCAGCTTCACACGCGTCCGCATCGTCCTGGGGCGGGCGAACGGGGATACGGTCCTGAACCGCGTGGTGGAGTTCCCGCCGGAGTCGGCCAGTCTTTCGTTGTCCTTCCCGGTCACCCTCGACCCGGAGTCCGCACATGTCGACCGTCGCGCCTCGCCGGCTCCTCCGCCGTACGATCGGCACCCTGCCGCTCCTCGCGGTGCTCGCCTGCCGAGACACCTCGCCCACTGAGGCAACCGTGGACCTCAGCCCGCTCGTCCCGCAGGGGGAGGCGCAGGTGATGCTACAGCAGATCCCAGGGCCCACCGAGGGGACGTTGACGTATGTCGTCCGTGTCGTCGCCCGCCTCGATTCCATGGCGTCTTATCAGGGCGACGTGACGTTCGCGCCGGGCGCGTTCGAGTTGCTCTCGACTCGCACGCCCACGGGCGCGGACGGCGAGATGTTCCTCGTCAACGCGGAGCCGGCACAGGGGCGCCTCCGCTTCTCCGCGTTCACCTTCGACCGATTCAGCACCGACGAGGCGTTCCGGTTCAGCGTGCGTCCGACCGGACCCGTCGACGCCGCGCACCTTGCCGCGTCCCTCGCCGTGGTCGGCGACGTGAGTGGGACGGCGGTCGCGCCGGGCCGCGTGCGGAGCTCGGACGGCATCCGCGACATCAAGGGCCGCCTCATCATTCACTGAGGCATCGATGCCGACCGCGCTCGCCCGCACCACCCTCATCCTCGCGGGGACGTTCCTGCTGCAGACGACCGTGCGCGTGCAGGCGGTGGTCGAGGTCGGCGCCGCCTCTGCGGACGGCAGTCTTCCGGTCGCCGTGCGTGTGACCCCGACCGGGGTCACGCTCGGGTCCTATCAGGGCACGCTCCGGTTCGCACCGGGGAGCCTGCGCCTCGTGCAGCTGACCACGCCGCGCGGCGGCGATGCGACGCGGTTGCTCAACGCTGCCGATTCTGCGTCGGGCGTGGTCCGCTTCGCCGGCTACACCGTCGGCGGATTCCGCCACGACACCGTGCTGACGCTGCGGGTCCGGCCCACCCGGCCGCTCGGGTCCACACCCCTCCTCGCGACGCTCGAGGTGGCCGCGGACAGCGCCGGCACGCGGATCCCACGGGACCGGCTCCTCCCCTTGTCAGGTGCCCGATCGCGACCCTGAGCCCAGCTGGGGGCGACTTCGCCGGAAGAGGCCCACGCCCCCGACGACCGCCACGACCGCGAAGGCGAACCACTGCCACATGTACGACCAGTGGGGGCCCGCATCGATCGTCGGGGGTGGCAACCGGCGCGGCACGGAATCGGCCCGACGAAGCGAATCCGATGTCATCACGAGCTGAGCGGCGTAGATCGGCGCGGAGATGCGTGCGCGGAGCGCGCGGAGTGACACCCGCCGCATTGGCTCGCCCGGCCGCAACACACCCGCCGGCGCGACCCCGTCCTCCGAGATGGGGATCAGGTAGCCTGACACGGTGACCGAGTCCCGCTCGTGCCACTCCGCCGTCACCACCGACTTCGCGTCGGGTGAGTAGACCCACCCTCGGAGCACCACCAACAGCGTATCCGAACCGGGGCGTTCGAGAGGGGTGAGCAGGTGCACACCGGGTGACCCTTCGCTCACACGGCCCGCGACGACTTGCTCCAGATCGTACCGGAACCGACCCGAGACCGTGACCCGACGCCCTCGGACGCTCGTGGAATCGGCGAGAGCGATGCCGTCGAGCACCGAGGCCGGTTGCCCCAACCGAGCCGCTAGGATCGCGTTGAATCCCGCTCGTTCCTGATGTCGGCTCAGCTGCCAGAGACCGAGCCGGACGAAGAGCGCGGCACAGGCGAGCGGGATGAGGAGACCGAGGAGGGGGCGAACGCGCACGGGCGGCAGGGGGCGGGTCTTGTGACGGGCATCACAGGCCGAGAGCGACCTGCGCCGTTGCACGAAGTCTAATGGACACCCATCCTACTGGTTTCGCCTTACAGGCGTGCCGGCCGACCCCCGACACGCCGTGCCTCCTGACGCCCCGGAATCCCTGACATGCCCCTGCGCCCGCGCCTCGCGCGCCCGCTGTTCGCGCTGGTCGCCCTCCTCCTCGCTGTGGGGAGTTGTGGGCGCGAGCTCCTCGGTCCGGGCGGGACACGGCGTGCAGTGGTGGCGCTCAATCCGGAGTTCGGCGCGATGCGGGTCGACGGGGCCGGCCAGCCGCTCTCGATGCGTTCGATCGTCACCTTCACCCGGGTGCGGGTCGTTCTCCTACGCGCGAACGGCGACACGGCGATTGATCGGATGGTGGACTTCCCGGCGGATGCGGACAGCGTCGCCCTCGCCTTCACCGTGAAGTTGAGCCCGACCGCGCCAGCGGAAGGCGAGTCGCTCGGGGCCGCGATGCGTTTCGTGACCGCGTCGGGAGATACCGTCTTCGTCGGCGGCCCGGTGTCGGTGCAGGCTCGTCCGACGAGTGCCACCACATCGCCGGCGCCGCTGACGATCCCCCTCACCTACGTGGGCCCCGGCAAGGACGCCGCCTCCCTCACCCTCACGCCGGACTCCGTCGTCGGGATCCGCGGGCAGAGCGTCACCCTGACCGCCGCCGCGCGCGACGCGCAGGGCGCGGTGCTGCCGAATACCCCGGTGGCCTTCACCTCCAGCGACACCACCCTCGTGCGCGTGACCCTCGGCGGCGGCGTCGCGACGCTCGTCGGCGCGCGCGGGACGGCGCTCGTGATCGCGCAGACGCTCACCGGGCAGCGGGATACCGCGCGCGTCAGCATCACGCCCACCGCGTCGGCCATCGCCATCGCCACGGGGAACAACCAGGAGGTCCGGCAGGGTGGGACCTTTGCGCAGCCCCTCGTGGCGCGCGTGACCGCCGTCGACGGTCTCCCCGTCGCCAACGTCCCCGTCCGCTTCGCCGTCGCGACCGGCCGCGGGAGCGTCGGGGCCGCGCTCGACACGACCGATGCGGCGGGGCTCGCGCAGACCACCTGGACCGCGGGGGATACCGCGATGACCGGAAGCGTCGTCGCCGCGGTCGATGGGCAGTCGACCCTCTCCGTGACCTTCGCCGGGACGCAGCTCTCGACAGGCCCGTCGTTCCTCGCCTTCGGTGTGCCACCGCGGCGCGGCGTGCCGGCAGGAGACAGCATCGGCCCGGTGAGTGTGGGCATCTACAACCGCTTCAACGAACTGCTCCCGAACTACCGCGGCACGATGACCCTTGCGCTCATCGGCGGTCCGCCGGGAGCGCAGTTGCGGGGGACCACTACGGTGTCGGTGGACTCGGGGAGCTCCACCGGGTGGTTCCGGGACGTCACGATCGACAAGGGGGGAAGCGGCTACCGACTCGTCGCCACCCTGCTCTCGCCGAACCTCACCGCGACCTCCGACACCTTCAGCCTCGCGCCCCCACGACCCGCCACGCTCGAGCTGCTCACCGGCGACGGCCGCGTCACCCCGGGCGGGAGCGTCTTCCCCGACTCGATCCGACTCGGGGTGAAGGACCGCTTCGGCGTCGGCCTCGGCGGCGTCCCCGTCACGTTCACGATCATCTCGGGGAACGGCAGCGTCTCACCGACGCCGCTCGTGACGAACGCGAGCGGCATCGCGGCCGCCGCCTGGACGGCGGGGCTCTCGGGGCCGCAGGTGGTCGAGGTGAGCGTCCCGGGGCTGTCGCCGGAACAACGCCGGCCAGCTCGGCAACGGCGTCCTGACGGACGTCAACGTGCCGGTCCTCACGAGCCAAGGCAGGCGCCGCTTCTCCGCGGTGAGTGCGGGGAACGACCACGCCTGCGCGATCGACAGCACGAACGGCACGCTCCACTGCTGGGGCAATAACCAGTCCGGCAAGCTCGGTGATGGGACGACGCTCAATCGCTCGGTGCCGACCGCGGTGAACGGCAGCGGTGCCTACACGGCGATCTCAGCGGGCGGCGGCCACACCTGCGGGATCCTCACGGGCGGCGGTGCGACCTGCTGGGGGGCGAACAGCAACGGCGCGCTCGGGTCGGGGAGCTTCAGCAGCAGCCTACCGACGCCGACGGCGGTCGCCGGCGGCCTGAACTGGAGCTCCATCGCCGCCGGCGGCTCCCACACCTGCGGCGTCGCGTCGGGGAACATGTACTGCTGGGGCCTGAACTCGAACGGTCAGGTGGGGGACAGCACCCTCACCGCGCGTCGCACCCCGGTCCTCATCGGCGGCGACGGTGACGTCCTGAAGGCGGCGGCGGGGGGTTCGCACTCCTGCGGGATCGGAGCGAACAACGAGGCCGCCTGCTGGGGCGCCAACCAGTACGGGCAGATCGGCGACGGCACGGTGACCGACCGGACGCGCCCGATCTTCCTGACCCTGCTCGGGGGCGGGAGTACGAACAGTGTGACGCTCCAGCCCGGGATGACGTCGGTCGCTCTCTGGCTCAAGGGCGTGAGCGCTGGCCCGGCCACACTGACCGTCACGACCCTGAACTTCGCGACCTTCCAAGCGGCCCTCACAGTCCGCACGCCCTGACCGGACGACCCACGATGCCCACTTCCCGTTTCGTTCTCCATTGCCTGGCGGCGATTGCCGTGGCGGCCCCCGTCGCCGCGCAGGAGGCGACGATGACGGCCTCCGGCAACAACGACTCGTCGTACCGCGCCCCGGCCGTGCGGCGCGGCGCCGGCCCGAACGGCGCCACCCTCAAGTGCCGTGATGGCTCGCATCCCGCGGCGAACGCGCCGGCGAGCGCCTGCGACGGCAAGGGCGGCGTGCTGCTCCGGTACCCGATGCTGCGCATCCCGGCGCGCCCGACGACGCCCGCGACGGTGAAGGCCCCCGAGCCGCCGCGCCCCGCGACACCGGCGCGCCCGACGGCGGTCCGCGCCGCACCCGCGGCCACCATCCCCACCGGCGAGCCCCCCGCCGACGCCACACAGATATGCCGCGACGGCACGATGATCCGTGTCGACACCACCACCGCCGCCTGTGCCGCACACGGTGGCGTCGCGCTGAAGTTGCGGCGGCGGTCGCGCTGATCGACGTTCGGCGCCGCGGGTGCGCACCGCCGCAGCCCCGGCGCGTCAGAACAACCCGAACTGATCGTCGAGCTGGGCCGGGTCCTGCGGGACCTGGCCCAGCATCGTCTGCAGCATCCGGAGCGAGGCGGGACTGTGCCCCGCGAAATGGTTGTTCACGTACCCATACACGGGCACCGATGCGGCGAGCGACGGCAGCACGGCCGCCCACGCTTCGAGCTCCGCGCGCCGGTCCACCTGCAGGCGAGAGTAGTCGGTGAGCGCGCGATCGGGCCCCATCCAGCGCACGTACGCGTGCGTCGCGGTGGGGCGCGCCGCGAGCTGGCGCATCCACTTCTCGGGGACCCAGCGCGCCGCCACGAGCGCGAGCGCCACGTTCCGTTCGGCGAGCATCGCGTGCGTCGCCTCGGTGATCCACGCACGGTCGCGGAACTCGATCGCAAAGCGCACATCGGCGGGGAGCGCATCGAGGAAGCGCGTCAGGTCGGGCGCCGCTTCGGGGCCGAGGTCGGAGCCGCACTGGATGAGCACGGGGCCGAGTTTGGGACCGAGCTCGCGTGCCGCGTCGAGGAATCGCGCGGCGACCTCCGCCGCGTCAACGAAGCGTCGCGCGTGCGTGATCTCCTGCGGAAGCTTGAGCGCGAAGGTGAAATCCTCCGGCGTGCGCTCCCGCCACCCTCGCACCGTCGCGACCGCGGGGACGGCGTAGAAGGTGCTATCCACCTCCACCGTATCGAAGGCGCGCGCATAGGTCGCGAGGAACTCGCGCACCGGGGTGCCCCGCGGGTAGAACGGCCCCACCCAGTCGGGGTAGTTCCAGCCCTGCGCGCCGAGTCGGAGCCGTGACATCCCCGGAATATCGCGCCGGGTGGCGACGGCGCGGAGCGCGCCCCACCTTCCCGGGATGACCACTTCCCCGCTGGCCGCCCCCGCCCCCGCGCGGGCGATCCCCCGCCGTGCCGTCGCGAGCTGGGTCCTGTACGACCTAGCGAACACGATCTTCTCGATGGGGGTCGTCTCGCTCTACTTCTCGCTCTGGGTGCGCGAGCAGGTCGGCGCCGAGCGGGCCGATGCTGTGTACGGCGTCGTCACCGCGATCTCGATGGGGATCATCTTCGTCATTTCCCCGCTGCTCGGCGCGATGACCGACCGCGCCGCGCGTCGGATGCCCTTCCTGATCTGGTCGACGGTGCTCTGCGTCCTCCTGACCGCGCTCATCGGCCGGGGTGGCTACCTCTTCACGATGGTCGCGTTCGTTCTCGCGAATGCCACGTACCAGGCGGGGTTGCAATTCTACGACGCCCTCCTGATCGAGGTGAGCACCCCCGAGAATCGCGGGCGCATCTCGGGGCTCGGCGTCGCCATCGGCTACCTCGGGTCGTACTTCGCGGTGGCGATCGGGCTCATCTTCGGCACCGACGACAAGCCCTTCCTGTTCACGGCGATCGCCGGCGCCTTCCTCCTCTGTGCGCTCCCCTGTTTCGTCTTCGTGAAGGAGCGCGGGAACCCGAACCCGCGACCGGTCTTCGGCTGGCGTGTGGTGCGCGAATCGACCGCGGAGACGCTCGCGACGCTCCGAGACGGCGGACGGTATCCGGGGCTGCTGCGATTCCTCGTCGGCCGCGTCTTCTACACCGACGCGATCAACACCGTGATCAGCATCATGACGCTGTACACCGTGAACGTCGCCATCGCGTCGGGGCTCGAGCAGAAGGCCGGCGAGGGGAAGGCGCAGCTGATCATGCTCGCCGCGATCAGCGCCGCGGTGGCGGGAGGCTTCGCGTGGGGGTGGCTCGTCGATCGGATCGGGCCGAAGCGCACGCTATCGATGGTGCTCTGGCTCTGGGTGATCACCTTCGGCTGCGCGGCGGCGATCGGGCTCTTCACGCTCCCGGTCGATTCGCTCTTCGTGATCGGCGCACTCGCCGGGATCGGGATGGGCGGCATCTGGGCCGCCGACCGGCCGTATATGCTACGGCTCACCCCGCCTGACCGGATCGGCGAGTTCTGCGGCCTGTATGGGATGGTGGGGCGCTTCAGCGCGATCACCGGCCCGCTCATCTGGGCAATCGTCGCGAAGCTGACGATCGAGCGCGGGATGCCCGCCGCCCAGGGGCAGGGCGTGGGCATCCTCGTGCTCGTCGTGCTCGTCTTCATCTCGATCGGGATCCTCGCGCCGGTGCAGGACGGGCACGAGCCCGGCTGATCACATCGTCGTGTAGCGACCGAGGTACTTCTGCACCCGATCGAGCGCCTGCTTTAGCTCGATCGCGAGTTCGCGGGAGAGCGCCTGCTGCGGTGTCGTCGGCGGGAAGTTCCCCGAGTCGACGTTCCGCTGCAGACCGCTGAGCCGCTCGGTGACGCGCGGCCCCTCGCTCCAGTAGGGATAGTTCGCCGGCTTGGTGAGCGTGGTGATCAGCGTGTCGACCTCGGCGAGCTCCGTCGTCAGCGTCCGCACGACGGCCGCACCCTCCTGGTTCGGGATCGCCTGCGCCGCGCGACGACGCGCCTCGAGCTCCCCCCTCCGCGCGTCGAGCGCGCGAAGGGTGTCATTCGCCTGCGAGACGAGGTCCCGCAACTGCATCGCGAGGTCGAACTGCGCACGGAGTCCCTCGGGGGTGGTGCGCGCGGTCGGGTCGACGCGCACCGTCACCGGCTGTTCGAGCACCTGCGTGCCGATGGTGAGACGCACGGTATAGCGGCCCGGCAGCGCGCGCGGGCCACCACCGCCACCGAAGAACCCTTCCTCGCCGTCGTCGTCACCGGCCGCAGGAGCGGCCGCCGCGCGTCGCGGGCGTGCCGCCTCGTGCGCGAGGTCCCACGCGGTGGTGTTGATTCCCACCGCGGTCGGGATGCGCGGGTAGGTGCGGATGACCCGCCCGGCGTTATCAAGGATCTCGAGCTTCGACGCCGTCCCGGCCGCCGGCGCCGCCTTCAGGTGATAGCGGATGATCGCGCCGTACGCGGGGTTCGGGCCGCGGAAGAGATCGTCGCCGAGCGAGCCCTTATTCTGCTTGGTCGCGAACCGGGTCGCCGTGCGCATCGCGAAGAGATGCGCCGGCTTCGCCGCCGCGGCCGCGAGCTCCTGGATCACCGACGCATCGTCGAGGATCCACGCGCCGCGGCCGTGCGTCGCGACGATGAGGTCGTTCTCGCGTCCGTGCACGAGCACCTCGTGCACCGGGACAGCCGGGAGGTTCCCACCGAGGCGGAACCAGTCGCCGCCGCCGGTGACGCTCACGTAGAGCCCGATCTCCGTCCCCGCGTAGAGCACCTCGGGGTTCTTCGGATCCTCGCGCAGCACCTGCAGGTAGGCGCCCTCGGGGAGGTTCCCCGCGATGCTCGTCCAGGTGGTGCCACAGTCGGTGGTGCGGAAGGCGTACGGCTTGAGGTCGTCCATGAACTTCCGCTCGAAGGTCACGTACGCGGTGCAGGCGGCGCGACGGCTCGCCTCAATATGACTCACCACCGCCTCCGGCCCGACGCCCGGAATGCGCGCATCGACGCGGGTCCAGCTGCGGCCGCCGTCCCGCGTGAGCTGCACGTTGCCATCGTCGGTGCCGACCCAGATGACGCCCGCCTGCGCCGGCGATTCCGCCACGCTGTAGATCGTGTTGTAGAACTCGGCGGTCGTCGCCTCGGTCATCGCGGGGCCGCCCGCCCAGCCGTGCCGGGTGGTGTCGTTCTTCGTGAGGTCACCCGAGATCGCGTTCCAGGTGCCGCCGAAGTCGGTCGACTTGAAGAGGACCTGCGCACCGAAGTAGAGCGTCTTCCCGTCGTGAGGCGAGGCGACCACCGGCGCGTTCCAGTTGAAGCGGTACTGGAGCTGGTTCACCGGACCGCCGTCGTTGCGCCGCGGCTGCGGGGAGATGTCCTCCTGCTCGCGGGTCTGCATCCGCGTGCGGAAGATCATCCCGCCCTGCGCATCGGTGACGAAGTAGTCGGGATCGTCCGGATGCGTGACCTGATAGTAGCCGTCGCCGTACGAGACGAGGTTCCAATCGTCGACGAGGATGCCGAGCGGGTCGCGCGTGCGGCTCGGGCCGACCCAGTTGCCGTTGTCCTGCAGGCCGCCGCCAAGGAAGTAGAAGGGCTCCCGGTTGTCCGCGTGCAGCTGGTAGAACTGCGCGAGCACGAACTGGTTCGGGAAGCGCCAGGTCTCGGCGCGGTCGTGCGAGACCGCGATGCCACCGTCGTTCACCTGCCAGACGCGCGCCGGGTCGGTCGGGTCGATCCAGAGGCCGTGATGGTCGCCGTGGATGCGCTGCGAGATCGAGCGGAAGGTGCGGCCGCCATCGATCGAGACCGAGAGGTTGCAGGCGATCGCGTAGACGCGGTTCTCGTCGACCGGATCGACGCGGAGGTCGGAGTAGTAGTAGCCTCGGCAGATCGTCTTGGCGTCGTCGGAGACGCGGCGCCACGTCTCACCGTGGTCATCGCTGCGCCAGACGTATCCGTCCTTTCGGGACTCGAGGATCGCGTAGACCGTGTTCGGGCTCGACGGGGCGACCTTCAGACCGATGCGGCCGATGAGCGCCGGGAGCCCGCCGCCGAGCTTCTTCCAGGTACGGCCGCCGTCGATCGACTTGTAGATGCCGCCCTGCTCGGAGCCCGAGCGGAACGTCCACTGCTTGCGATCGAACTGCCACATCGCCGCGTAGACGATGTTCGGGTTGACCGGGTCGATGTCGAGGTCGGCGCAGCCGTGGCGATCGTCGGTGTAGAGGGTCTTGGTCCAGGAGGCGCCGCCGTCGCGCGAGACGAAGACGCCGCGCTCCGTGTTCGGGCCCGCCATATGCCCGACCGCGCAGACGTACACCGTCTGCCGCTCGGTGGGGTGGACCATCACGCGCGCGATGTGCCGCGTATCGGTGAGGCCGACGTTCGTCCAGGAGGTGCCACCGTCGGTCGACTTGAAGACACCGCGTCCGAAGGAGACCGAGTTGCGGACATTCCCTTCGCCGGTGCCGACGTAGATCACCTGTGGATTCCCAGGCTCGAGCGCGAGGTCGCCGACCGCGAGCGTCGACTGCCGGTCGAAGAGCGGGCTCCAGGTGGTCCCGGCGTTCGTGGTCTTCCAGACGCCGCCCGCAGCGGTACCGACGTAGACGAGGTTCGGATTGCCCGGCACCCCCTCGATGTCGGTCGAGCGGCCCATCATGTTCGCCGGCCCGACGTTGCGGAACGCGAGACGGGCGAGGGCGGTGGTGTCGACCGCCGCGCGGGTCGCGGCGGCGGGTGCGGCCCCGCGCTGGGCGGCGAGGCCGCTCGGCACGAGGGCGGGCGTGAGGGCAGCGAGGAGGGAGAGGACGCGCAGGGTACGGGACACGGCAGGGTCCGGTCGGAGGGAGGGGGATCGGGGCGCAGGTGATTCGGCGCGCAGCAAGAGGATGGTGTGGGTGGCGGGGGGAGGGCGCAAGGAGGGGCGGCTGGATGCTGGATGCTGGAAGCTGAACGCGGCTCGCTTGCGGAGTACGGTCAGGGGTGCGACGCTCTCCCTACCTCCGCTGCCTTCTGTTTGCCTTCATTTCCGCCTGTCGAGGTTCCGATGCGCCGTTCCGCTCTGTTCCTATTCATCGCCGCCCTCGTCGCCGCGTGCGGCGGTGGCTCGTCCGGGGCCGCGGCGGCTGGGAGTCCGGCGCCCGCCGCGACGGCAACAACAGCGGCGACGGCCGCCGGGACGACGGCACGGGCTGCCACCCCGACCCGCGTGGCACGCGGCTCCTCGAACCTGATCAACTCCGCCGAGATCGAGGCGGCGGCGCCCGACATCCAGAACGCATATCAGTTGGTGGAGCGACTTCGCCCGATGATGCTACGGCCGCGGAACCTGACCGGAGGCAGCGTGGGGGCCGGGACCGTCTTCGGCGTGGTGGCCTATGTCGAAGAGGTCCGGCTTGGCGACGTGGAAGCCCTCGGGACCGTGATGCGCGCCACGGTGCGAGAGATTCGCTACATCGGCGCGACCGATGCGACCACGCGCTGGGGCACGGGGCATTCGAATGGGGTGATTCAGGTGGTGCTGAAGCGGTAAGCTGGAGGCTCAAAGCTGCAGGCGGGAGGCGAAAGGCCGAAAGCAACAGCGCCGGCCTTCTCGCTTTCTGCTTCCAGCCGTCAGCTTCCAGCATTCAGCCTCTCTCCCATCCCCCTTGCCTCGATGCTTCCAGAATGATATCACTTTGACATCCCCTACGACCGCTCCGGAGTCCCCCATATGCCCCGTCAAGCCTCCTACAAAGCCGCTCCCGGCCTGCCGATGCTCGTCGCCCTCCTCGCCAGTAGCGCCGCACTGGCTTGGTTCACCGCCTCCCGCTTCATCGTCGGGGCCAACCTCCTCGGCCTGATCGGCGCGATCGCGTTCATCACCGCGCTCGTCAGCCTCGGCGGCTTCTTCATCGTCCAGCCCAACGAGGCGAAGGCGCTCGTCCTCTTCGGCACCTACCAGGGCACCGTCAGCCAGGATGGCTTCTGGTGGGCCAACCCGTTCGTGACGAAGCAGACCATCTCGCTCCGCGTGCGGAACTTCGAGACGGCCAAGCTAAAAGTGAACGACAACCACTCGAACCCGATCGAGATCGGCGCGATCGTCGTCTGGAAGGTCGTGGATTCCGCCGAGGCGCTCTTCGAGGTCGATGACTACGTGCGGTACGTCGAGGTGCAGGCGGAATCAGCGCTCCGGACGGTGGCGACGCAGTACCCGTACGATTCGCACGCCGCCGGCGAGCACTCACTTTCGACGCACACCGAAGAGGTCTCGCACGCGCTCGAGCAGGCCCTCGCGGACCGGCTCCGGAAGGCGGGGGTCGAGGTCGTCGAGGCTCGGATCTCGCACCTCGCCTACTCGCCGGAGATTGCGGCCGCGATGCTGCAGCGGCAGCAGGCGAGCGCGATCATCGCGGCGCGTCAGAAGATCGTCGAGGGCGCGGTCGGGATGGTCGAGATGGCGCTCGGGATGCTCAGCGAAAAGGCGATCGTGCAGTTAGATGAAGAACGGAAGGCCGCGATGGTGAGCAACCTCCTCGTGGTGCTCTGCTCGGAGCGCTCGTCGCAGCCCGTGGTGAACGCCGGCTCGATCTACTAGGCGCGGCGTGGCCGAGAAGAAGGCCTTCCTCCTGCGCGTCGACCGCGCGCTGCTCGACGCCCTGCAACGCTGGGCGGACGACGAGCTACGCTCGGTCAACGGACAGATCGAGTTCCTCCTGCGCGATGCCCTCGCGAAGACCGGCCGCACCCCGAAGGCGCGGACCGGTCGCCCCTCCTCCGAGACGTGATGCCGATGCCCCGATCCGCGACCCGACGCCTCACCATGAAGCTGGCGGCGATGCTCGCCGTGCTCCTGCCCCTCGCCCCGCGCCCCACCCCCGCGCAGACCACCGCACCGCGACAGGCGGTGATCCTGCTGCTTAAGGGCACCGACACTCTCCTCGTGGAGCGGGTGCAGCGCACCGCGACCGGCGCCACCGGCGTCATCGTCGGCAACGGGATGCCGCGGATTTCGCTCCGGTACACGATTGCGCCGGACCAGTCGATCCCCGCGGCGGAGTTCGATGTATTCGGCCCGGCGGCCGCGGCCGATGCGGCACCGATGCAGTCCGGCGCCATCACCTTCCGCGGCGACAGCGCGCACCTCGAGATCCGCGCAGGTGGCGTCACGCGCCCACTGCATCTGGCGACCCGCGCTGGTGCGCTACCGCTGATGAACAACGATTTCATCGCGATGGAGCAGATGGTGCGGACGGCTCGAGCGCGTGGGGTCCGCTCGCTCACGCGTCCCCTCTTCGCACTGGCGGGCGCAGCCACCCTCGACGGCACCATCGAACTCGTCGGCGCCGACAGCGTGCGACTCCGCATCGGCCCCAGTGTGATCGAGGCCGCCGTGGATGCGGCCGGGAACATCAGCGGTGGTCGGATCCCGGCGCAGGAGGTCCGCATCATCGTGGTCACCGGCGCCGAAGCGGCCCGCGTCCCGTATGGCCGCCCTGACTACTCGGCCCCGGCGGGCGCACCATACACCGCAGAAGAAGTCTCTGTGAAGACACCGGCGGGCCATACTCTCGCCGGCACACTCACGCGTCCGCCGAGCGCCGGTCGCGTGCCCGCGGTCGTCACCATCACCGGCTCCGGGATGCAGGACCGCGACGAGTACATCCCCTTCGCCGGGGGCGTGCGGCCCTTCCGTCAGATCGCGGACACCCTCGGCCGCCGTGGCATCGCCGTGCTCCGACTCGACGACCGCGGCGCCGGCGGATCCGGTGGCGACGTGAATGGGACGAGCGCCGACTTCGCCGATGACATCCGCGCGGCGGTCGCGTACCTCCGAGGGCGCGCCGACATCGACCCGGCGCGCATCGCGCTCGTCGGGCACAGCGAAGGGGGGATGATCGCTCCGATGATCGCCGCGAGCGACCCACGACTCGCAGCGATCGTCCTGATGGCGGGTCCCGCCTTCTCCGGACGCGAGATCATCGACTACCAGACCGCGAATCTCGTGCGTGGCGACACCACGATCCCCGCCGGCGCGAAGGACTCGGCGCTCCGCGCGACGCGCGCGCAGGTGGACTCCAGCGCCGCCGGCTCCCCTTGGCTTCGCTACTTCCTCACCTACGACCCACTCCCGACGGCCCGACGCGTCCGGCAGCCGGTCCTGATCCTGCAGGGCGCGACCGACCAACAGGTGCGGCCGGTGGAGGCTGAGCGACTCGAGGCCACGTTACGCGGCGCCGGCAACGCGCGAGTGACCCGCGTGACCTTCCCCGATCGGAATCATCTCTTCCTGCGCGACCCCGATGGGTTCCCGGGACGCTATGCCCGCCTCACGAACCCGCGCATCGATGGTGAGGTGCTCGGCACCCTTGCCGACTGGCTCTCCACGACATTCACCTCCGTTCGCTGAACCGATGGCACACACCCACCTCGCACCGCGTCGGTCCCGACGCCTCCTCGCCGCGCTGCTGGTCGGAACGCTCCCGGTCACGTCGCCGCTGCCGGGCCAATCGGCGCCCTCGCGCGCGTGGGCGCCTGCCCTCGACAGCGTCGTGACCGCCGCGCTCACCCGCACACAGACGCCTGGCGTCCAGGTTGCGGTCGTCGTCGATGGTGCACTCGTCTACGAGCGCGGCCTCGGGCTCGCGGATGTGGAGTCGAAGCGCCCGGTCACCACGCGCACGCTCTTCCGCGTGGGGTCGGTCACGAAGATGATCACCGCTGCGACCCTCGGCGAACTCGCCGCGACCGGCGCACTCGACCTCCGGGCGCCCATCCGCCGGTACGTGCCCGAGCTCGCCCAGCGACAGGTGGGCGAGGCGACGTCGCATCAGCTTCTCACGCACACCGCGGGGTGGATCGACAATGCGATCCCGTACGGGCGGATGGGCGAGGGCGCGCTCGGCGAGGTGATGCGAGAGGTCGGCGACACCCTGCGTTTCACCGAGCCAGGGCGCGTGCTCTCCTACTCGAATCCTGCCTACTCGATGGCCGGATATGTGGCCGAGCGGGCGGGGGGTGCCCGGTTCGCCGCCCTCGCGGAGCGACTCGTCCTCCGACCGACGGGAATGGCGCGCTCGACGTTCCGGCCCCTCGAGGCGATGACCACCGACTTCTCGCAGGGGCATCTGGGCGCACCCGGGAGTGCCGCCACACTCGTGCGACCCTACACCGAGAATACCGCGCAGTGGGCGGCGGGGTTCCTCTTCTCCACGGCCGGGGAGCTCGCGCGATTCGCCACCGCGATGATGCAGGGCGGAGAGCTCGACGGTCGTCGGGTGCTCGCGGCCTCGACGGTCGCGCAACTGAGCACGGGGCACCAGGCGATCCCCGGTGACTCGACCGTACGCTACGGGTACGGTCTGATCGTCGGGACCCGTAACGGTGCTCGGCAGTGGGGACACGCCGGCGCCATCGTCGGCTTTGACGCAGTCGTCACGATGTGGCCCGATCGGCGGATCGCGGTCATCGTGCTCGACAACCGGAGTGGCAACCCGATGCCGGAGATCGACGCCTTCGTGCGGGAGCGGGTCGTGGGCCTCCCGCGGGCGACGCCTCCGCCGGTGGTCGCGCCGCGCACTGGGACCGCCGAGGAGCGTGCGCGCGTAGCCGGGACCTACGCGCAGGGGGCGACGCGCGTCAGCATCACGGCCGGCTCAGATACGCTCCGGTTCTCTCAGGGGCCAGCGACACTCCCAGCTCTCCTTGTGGGCGAGGACCGCCTCCGGGTCCTCGTGCCGACCGGAGATCCGACCGAACTTCTGCTGGTGCGTGACGCGACCGGACGCGTGACGTACCTGCATCAGGGCCTCCGCGCCCTCGCGCTCCAACCATAGCCGCGCGGCCGATGCCGATCCTTCGGATTCTGCCGTTCGGGGTGTTCGCCCTCCTGCTCGCCTTCGCGGTGGGTACGTATCCCGATCTCCCCTCACAGATCCCGACGAACTTCGACGTCGGCGGTGCGGTGACGGGGATGCGCACGAAGTCGATCCAGAGCTGGTTCGGTCTCCCCTTCATCGCGCTCGGCGTGCACCTGCTCCTGCTGACGCTGATCCAGATGCTCCCGAGCAAGCCCCACCTCTTCAACTTCCCGGACAAGGAACGCTTCCTGCGCCTGCCGGCGTCCTACCGCGGTCCGGTGATCGCCGCGATGCAATGGACGCTCGACCTGACGTCGCTGCTGGTGATGCTCCTGATGGCGTCGATCCAGGTGATAATGTGGCGTGCAGCGCACGGGAAGACCGACGCGCTCGCGCACTTGGGCCTGCTCCTCTTCAGCATCGTCCTCGGTCCGGCCATCCTGATCAGCATCACGCGGGTGACGAACGCGGTGGATGCGGCCGAACGCCGCTGGCGCGCTGCGGAGCGCGCCTAGCGGTACGTCTCGAAAAACCCGCGCCCGTCACCTACCAGGGGCACACCGCCGAGCCGCCCGCCGAGCCGCGCGATTCCCTTCATCTGCACGAGAAGCGGCCGTGCCGCATCGCCGCGCGCGGCAGGCGACCGTCGCACATCCGAGGCCATCGCGTCCTCGATCTCTAGGCCGATGCGCAGCGTGTCCGCACCTCGCACATCCTCCATCACCGCGCGCGTCGGGATGCGGATCGTGCGCCCGTCGACGACCCGGGTGCCGCCGTCCTCGTAGCGGATCGTCGCGGGCCGGAAGATCGCGCGGAACCCGAGCGAGTCGACGAGATACACGAAGAGCGGCTCGCGCACATCGTCCACCCCACCGCGATGCACCCGCCCGTAGAGCAGCGTGTACGCGCCGGCGCGCGCCGAGCCCCACTCCCACTGGACGTCACGCCAAACGCCCCAGTTGTGATCGTGATACGCCTGCGCTGCGCGGAAGCGCTCGCAACGTCCGGCGACACACAGCTCTCCATTGGCGGTGGCGCGGAGTGCTGGGACGGCGTAGCCGCTCACGAGTGACTCGCCCCCGATGCTCGCGCCGGGGAAATACGCCCCCGGCGCCGGCGTGACGGTCAGGGCTAGCGTCGCGCGGGCACCGGTGCCGGGCTCCACGGCCTCCGCGGTCACACGATAGCGGCCATCGGGGAGCACCTCGACGCGATCTTCCCCGAGCGCGAGGTCGGCACGCGCGGTGTCGAGCCGGATGCGCGATGGGGGGACGAGGCGCACGAAACGCCGCTCTCCCCTCCCCTGCTCGTGCACGGTGAGAAGCACCTGGCCGCCCCACTCACCACGTGGGACATCACCGCCCACCGCGAGCGTGAGGAAGGCCCATCGCTTCCCATCGTCGGAGAGCACGTTGAAGTAGTGCCACTCACCCCACGTGCGCCGCTCCTCGACCGGGACCACCGACGGCGTGAAATGGAAGCGATCGATCTCGTGCCGCAGCTCCACTTGCGTGGGCGCGAGCCACCGTTGATCTGCGTCGTCGTCGGTCCACGCGCCCGCGACGATCGTCGGCGCGGCACCGACCGCCTCGGTGGCGGAGGGGAGCTCACCGAGCGCCCGGACCGCGTGCTCGACTCCGGCGTGGCGGACATACAGCAGCACGCCATCCGTCTGCGGCGCGACCGCGGTCACCTGCGGCGCCAGCCGCGGCGAAGCGAGCAGCTGGCGATGTACGAAGCGCGCGTTCGCGATCGAGACGAACATCCCGCCGACCCCGCCCGTCTTCATCACCTCGAGATCGAGCCCCTCCGGCAGCACCGTGACATCCCCGCCACCGACGAGCTTCTCGTCCAACGACTGGGCGACCATCGCCTCCCCGATCGCGAGCAGGGTGATCATCACGCCGACGCCGAGCCCGAAACCGCCGAGCAGAAACGCGGAGCGCCACGGGCGGTCGAGGAGGCCGCGGAGCGCGAGGGTCCAGATCACGCGGTCGCCTCGAGGGGTCGCCGCACGACATCGTCCACGATGACGCCGTCCCGCATATGCACGACGCGACGCGCCGCCTGCGCAAGCTCTTCATCGTGCGTGACGGTGACGATCGTGGTGCCGTCGTGATTGAGCCGGTCGAGCAGCGCGATCATCTCCGCCCCGGTGCGCGCGTCGAGCTCACCGGTGGGCTCATCCGCGAGGAGGAGCGCCGGGCGATTCGCGAGCGCGCGGGCGATCGCCACGCGCTGCTGCTCCCCACCGGAGAGCTGGAAGGGACGATGCTCGGCCCGCCCGTCGAGTCCCACATACGCGAGGAGTTCGCGGGCGCGCGCCGAACGCGCGGCGCGCGGCATCCGGGCCTCAGCCATCGGCAGCTCGACGTTCTCGGCCGCCGTGAGCGTGGGCATCAGGTAGAACCGCTGGAAGACGAAGCCGACCCCGGTGAGCCGGAAGCGAGTGGCCTCGGCGTCGCCAAGCGCGGATACATCCCGGCCGGCGATGACGATGCGGCCCGCCGTCGGGCGGTCGATGGCGCCGAGGAGGTTGAGCAGCGTGGACTTGCCGCAGCCGCTCGGCCCGACGACCGCGACCCATTCACCGGCCATCACGTCGAGGGAGAGACCACGCACCGCCTCGACGGAGCGGCCGGCGAGCGGATAGGCGCGCCGGATCGACTGGGCGCTGAGGACGGGGGTGACGGTCACGCGACGGCCTCCTCGCGCAGGGTCGTGGCGATGGGAAGCGTGGCGGCGCGCCAAGCGGGCCAAACGCCAGCCGCGATGCCGCAGCAGACGAGGAGGCCGAGCGCTCGGAACGCCGCACCGGGCTCGAAGCGGAAGAAGTCGAACGCGGCCGGGAGGCCGGGGAAGGTGGCGAGGATGCCGTTGAGCCAGCGCGCGGTCACGAGGCCGAGCCCGAGTCCGAGCGTCGCGCCGGCGAGGGAGAGCGCCACGCCCTCGAGCACGATCTGCGAGACGATGCGCGCGCGGGCCACGCCGATGGCGCGCATCACGGCGATCTCGCCGATGCGCTCGTTGACGGAGACGGTCACGAGGGTGGTGACGAGGAGGAAGCCGACCGCGAGCGACACGGAGGCGAGGATGAAGGCGAGCTGCCGGAAGTAGCCGAGTCGTTCGTCGACGAACTTGAGCGCGGCCTCGGTGGAGAGCGCGGTGAGGCGTGCCTCGCTCGCCTCGATGCGCGCGGCGACCGCCTCAGCGTCCGCCGCCCCGCGGGTCTCGACGAGGAGGACGGAGACACGGTCGGCGCGATCGGCGCCACCCATCGCCTGTGCGGTGGCGAGCGGGACGGCAGCCGCGCGGTCGGAGGCGGCGAGCATCTGGAAGCGACCCTGGCCGACGATACGGAGCGTGCGTTCCCCCGTGGCGCGCCGGAGCTGTGGGTCGTATCCCCCCGCGACGCGGACCGTGTCGCCGAGGGCACGGCCGGTCGCGGCGAGCCAAGCCGTGCTCACGACGATCTCGTCGGCGGCGGCGAGGTCATGCCCCGCCTCGAGGCGATAATCCCCCTGCGCCGCGGGATCGATGCCGAGCAGGAATCCCGCGACGACACCGGTATCGACGGCGACGAAGTGCTTTCCCCCGAGGACAGGACCGACGCGGACGATGTCCGGATCGGCGCGAAGCGTCGCGACGAGCGCCGTGGCGCCGCCGACGGTGGCCTCGGAGTCGAACGGCATCGTGCCACGCGGAGTCAGCCGCAGCTGGAATCCCTGCTGATCGATGAACCCCCGGAAGCTCTCACGCATCCCCGACCCGAGCATCACCATATCGAGGAGCATCGCGGCCGCGACAGCGACGCCGGCGACCGTGAGAGCGGTGCGCGCCCGGCGACGAGTGAGTGCAGCGATGGCGAGTCGCGCGATCATCGACCGACGAGCTCCAGGGGGGCGGTGCGGACAAGCCGCCGCCCAGCGAGGATCCCACTCACCACGCCGAGCACGAGTGAGAGTGCGACCGCGAACCCAACGATGCCGGGCGTCACGAGCGTGAAGCGGAGCGGGGTCTGATACACGCCCTGGTAGTACCAGTTCACGATGGCCGAGGCGGCCCAGCCGAGCGCGGCGCCGAGGATGCTGCCGATGAGGGCCACGAGCGTCGCCTCGAGGACGATCGCGCGGAGCACCGTCGCGCGAGCGCATCCGATGAGGCGGAGCGCACCGACGTCGCGGCGGCGCTCATCGACCTTGAGCAGGGTGATGCAGAGGAGGAAGATCGCGCTCGCGACGATCGTGATCACGCCGATGGCGCGATGGAAGCGGTTCACCACGCGAAAGGTGGAAGAGGTCTCGACCGCGACCGCCGATGCCGGATAGGCGCGGAAGCCGAACGCCGACTGGTTGATGGCCGCGGCGACCCGATCCGGTGCCGCGGCGTCGCCCGACGGCGCCCCACGCGACCGCACCGCGAACCGACCGACACGGTCACCGCTCCCCGTGAGGCTCTGCAAGTGGTCGAGATGGAGCCGGACCTTGAACTCGTTGCGTGCGACCTCGCTCGGGTCCGCCCCGCGCCGCGTGATCGCCGCGATCCGGACGAGGTCGCCGGGTGAGCCCGCTGTCGCGGCAAGCCGGACGGTGTCACCCACGGCGAGACCCGCGGCAGCGGCGAGCCGTTCGTCGATCGCGATGGTCCGGGGCGCCGCTGGCGTCGACACCTGCGCGCTGACTGACGCCGGCCGAAAGGTCGGCAGGAGCAGGACGCCGGCGAGCAGGCCGGCGAGCAGCGGTCGGGGGGCGGGGGGCATCAGGAGAGGTGCGACTTCGGGACGTATGCCGCGCTGGGGCTGGAAGTTCCCGTCGCGATGACGCGCGGAACGACCCGCGGTGCTACCGCGCGCCCTTTCGGGTAGCCGCTCGGGTGGCGGCCCGTGCGGCCGGGATCGGTGCGCCGTGCGGATCGCGGGTCGGATGCCCGAGGGCGTCGGCCATCCGCTCGATGAGCGCGTCGCTGGCGGCGTGTTCGAGGCGCTCCGCCTCCTCGTGCACCTCGTCGCCGACGAACCCGAGGCGCCGCACGAGATACGTCTCGATCACGCGATGCCGCCGGATGAGGAGGAGTGCCTCCCGTTTGCCAGCGGGGGTGAGACGGGCGCCCTTGTAGCGCTCGACGGTCACGAGGCCGAGTCGTGCGAGCCGGCGGAGCATCCCGCTCGCACTCGCCGCGGCGATGCCGAGGCGGGCCGCGATGTCATTGGTACCGGCGGCCGCCCCCTCGCGCTCGAGCACGTGGATCGCCTTGAGGTAATCCTCGGCCTGGCGGGTGAGGGGGGCGGCGGCGCGTGGCACAGAGGAAAGCTAGCGCGCAGATTCGAGGCGAGTGCTTCCCCCACCCGAGACTCCGATGCCCGCCACACCGCCCGCCTCTCGTCCCGCTGCCGCGTCGCGCCCCAGCTGGGCGCGCCTCCGTTCGTTTCGCCCGCCGTGGATGCGAGCGTCCCTCCTCGCCACGGCGCTGATCGTCCTGCCGGTTGCGGCGGAGGCACAGTCACCGGCGACCAAGCGCTCCCTCTCGATGGAGGATCTCCTCTCCTGGCGCGGGATCCGTAACCCGACGCTCTCGAACGACGGACGCTGGATGGCCTACGTGCTCGCTCCGAACGAGGGGGACGCCGAGTTCGTGGTGCGTGGGACCGCCGCCGGGGCGACGGAGACACGAGTCGCGATCGGCGAGCCCCCGGCGGGCTTCGGCGGTGCGGGCGGCGTCGCCATCTCCGGGAACAACCGATGGGCGGCGTACACGGTGTATCCGACGGCTGAAGAGGCGCGGAAGGCGCGGCGCGACCGGAAGACGCCCGTGACGAAGGTCGGCGTCATCGACCTCACGACGGGCGCGAAGCGGGAGTTCGAGCGGGGGCGAAGCTTCCGGTTCGCCGGGGACCGCTCCGACGTGATCGCGGTGCAGCTGATGGCCCCTGACGCACCCGCGGGGGGCAACGGCGCGCCCGCGGCGAGCGGCTCGACGGTGCTGCTCGTGGATCTCACGGAGGGCGCGCCCGTGACGCTCGTCGGTGTGGGGGAGTTCGCATTCGACGCCGCCGGCCGGTATCTCGCGTGGACCGTGGACCAGCGCGACCAGCTCGGGAACGGCGTGCAGCTCCGCGAGCTCGTGACGGGCGTCGTGCGCGCGCTCGACGGGGCGAAGGCGCAGTATCGTCGGCTCGCGTGGGCCGACACGGGTGATGCGCTCGCCGTGATCCGCTCCGTCGCTGATTCCGTCGCGCGCGACACCGCGTCGACAGTCCTCGGCTGGTCACGACTCGCCGCACGGGCACCGGTGACGGTGCGCATCGATGACCGGAGCGCAGGGATGCCGACGGGGCTGATGGTGAGCGCCGACCGCACGCCCAAGTGGAGCGACGCTCAGGGGACGATCTACTTTGGGTTGCGGGAGCCGCGGCCCGCCCCGCCGGCCTCGACGGCGCCGCCGGTAGGCGGTGGGGCGAGCGCGCCGGCCCCGGGCGCCGGCGCCGGCGGGCAGATCGCCCCGGCGCGACAGGACGAAGACACGCCGTCACTGATCCTCTGGCACTGGAAGGATCCGCGGCTCCAGAGCGCGCAACAGGTCACCGAATCGCAGGACCGCACCCTCAGCCATCTCGCGGCGTGGCACGTGGCCGCCCCGAAGGTCGTCCGGCTCTCCGATGCGACCGTCCGCGACGTCGTCGTCGCCGACAACGACCGCTGGGCGCTCGGCGCCGACTACACGCCGTACGAGCGGCAGGCGAGCGTCGACGGCCGCGCGCTGCGCGATCTCTACGCCATCGATGCGACCACGGGGGAGCGGACGCTGATTGCGAAGGGGCTGCAGAACCCCGGCGGTCCGTACCGGTCACTCCTCGCGCCGGATGGCCAGCGGGCCGCGTGGTACGACGACGGCCAGTGGAACGTCTTCGAATTCGCCACCAAGCAGTCGCGTCGCATGACCGAGGGCGTCGCCGCCACCTTCTGGGACGACGAGGACGATCACAACGTCGTGAAGCCGCCGGTGGCGCCGCCCTTCGGCTGGTCGCGCGACTCGCGCCAGCTCTTCGTGCGGGACAACTGGGATATCTGGCGCGTCGGCGTCGCCGGCGGTCCCGCGCTGAACGTCACGGGAAACGGTAAGGCGCAGGGGATCCGCTACCAGATGCGCGTCGGTGCGGACCCGAAGGAGCGAGGGATCGACCTCACGAAGCCGCTCTTCGTCGAGACGTACGGCGAGCGCACCAAGAAGGAAGGGCTCGTGCAGGTAGACGCGCAGCGTGGCGGGGCGCGGGTGCTGGCGTGGGAGGATGCGAAGATCGACTTCCGTCGCGCGCGCGACGCCGAGGTGTGGGCATTCACGCGGCAGACCTTCGTGCGCTTCCCGGATTGGTACGTGGCCGACGCCGGGCTCTCGAACGAGCGGCGGCTCACCGACGCGAACCCGCAGCAGGCGGAGATCGCGTGGAGCGCCGGGGCGCGGCTCATCGACTACAAGTGCGAGAACAGCGACATCCCAATGCAGGGCGCGCTCTTCCTCCCGGCGGGGTACGAGGAGGGGAAGCGCTACCCCACGCTGACGTACATCTACGAATTGCTGAGTCAGGGGCTCCACGCCTACGCGCAGCCCAATGCGACGCGCTACGCGAACCCGAGCGTCTACACGTCGCGGGGCTACGCGTACTTCATGCCCGACATCCGGTACCAGCTGGACGAGCCGGGTCGGTCAGCGGTCTGGTGCGTGGTGCCGGCGGTGAAGGCCGCGATCGCGGCGGGGATCGTCGATTCGACGAACGTCGCGCTGCAGGGGCACAGCTGGGGCGGCTACCAGACGAGCTTCATCACCACGCAGACGAACCTCTTCAAGACGGCGATCGCCGGCGCCCCGCTTACGGATATGGTGTCGATGTTCAGCTCCGTGTACTGGAACAGCGGGAACACCAACCAGGGGATCTTCATCTCGAGCCAGGGACGTTTCCGCTCGAGCTACGCGCGGAATCCCGACGCCTACCTGCGCAACTCACCGAACCGGTTCGCGCAGAACGTGAACATCCCCTTCATGATCCTCCACAACGACCGTGACGGCGCCGTGGACTTCAATCAGGGGATCACGCACTACAACACGCTGCGCGAGCTCGGAAAGGAGGTCGTGCTGCTCGAGTACGTCGGGGAGAACCACGGGCTCGCCCGCCCCGCCAACCAGAAGGATTACGCGATGCGGATGCAGGAGTGGTTCGATCACTTCCTGCAGGGGAAGCCGGCGCCCCAGTGGATGCAGGAGGGCGTGCCGCGCCTCAAGATGGAGGAGCACCTGCGCGAGCGGCGGCCGTTGGTGGATCCGAAGGCGGCGCCGAAGAAGCCGATCGCGATGTGAGCCTATCCATCCCCCACGCCACCACCCACCCGAGTCCCGCCGCCAGCACCACATCGCTCAGGAAGTGCGCGCGCGCCATCACCCGCGTGAGCGCACATCCTGCGGCGAGCGCATACCCCACCCATCGCACCCGCGGGTAGAGCCGGGCGAGCATCGCCGCGCCCGCGAACGCCACGAGCGTGTGCGAGCTCGGCATCGCCAGTCCGGCGGTGCTCCAGGTGCGCTCTCCCCAGTCACGGAAGACGTGCACCCCATCGTGCGGCTCGGGACGTTCGCGCCGGATCGTGAGCTTCCCCACCTCCGCGACGAGTCCGCCGAGCGCCGCTGACCAGAAAAGGAGCGACGCGCGCCGCTTCGCGAGCGCACGGCGCGCGGGCTCGGCCCCCTCCTGCAACGCGATCGCGACCGCGAGGGCGAGCCAGGTACCGAGGAACCCCATCACGCGGAGCAGGCGGCCCCAATCGCGATCGTAGACCTTCGGGTCGTACCACCGCGCGTAGGCCCAGGCGTCGGCCACCCAGGCGAGCGCCGTGAGGACTGCGGTGATGGCGAGCGCGCGCACGAGCGGACGCCACGATGTCAGCTCGTCGCTGATGTGAGTCGCCTCCAACGGGTCACTCGTGCCCTCGGCGTGATCGTTCATCGGATGACTCCCTCGAACCCCGTGAGGATGCGCTCGGTCATCCCCCAGATGGTGAAATCTTCGAACTGCACCGCCTCGACCTGCAGGGTGAAGCCTCGGGCGCGCACGGTGGTCTGCCCCCGCGCCCTGGGATCCCGGAGCGCCGAGAGCGGCACCCATCGCGCCTCCGCGACCTCGTCGCTGATGGTGACCGCGGGATTCCCGGTGTACAGGGTCACGAACGGCCGGACGATGATCGACGGGAGATGCGGGGTGCGCGGCCGGAGATCGTCGAGCGCTCCGAGCACGCGTCCGTGCGCCCCGAGGTCGAGCCCGACCTCCTCGTGCGTCTCACGGATGGCGGTCTGCTCGAGCGAGTGGTCGTTGGGATCGACCCCACCACCTGGGAGCCCAATCTGCCCGCTCCACGGATCGTCGGCGCGTTCGGCGCGCCGGATGAGCAGCAACTCGGCGTCGTCGTGCGCGAGCGGCCGGAGGACGAGCGCCACGGCGGCTTCACGAAAGGTCCCGTCCCGCTCGGCGGGGACACCCGGGCGCGCCGCGAGGGCGCGCGTGACGCGGGCGACGAACGGATGCGCGCCCGCGTCCACCGCCGTCAGGACTCGACCGGCCCGCCCGCCGCGGCCCACCCGCCGAAGCCACCCGCCATCGACGCGACCCGCGTGTACCCCATCTGCTGCATCGTGTCGGCGGCGAGGGCCGAGCGGTTCCCGCTGGCGCAGTAGAGGACGATGTCGGTATCGCGCGGGGCGACGGCCTCGATCTTCGACTCGAGGACGCCGCGCGGGATCACGAGCGCGCTAGGAATGCGGCCGAGGTTGGTCTCCTGCGGTTCACGGCAATCGATGACGAGCGGCGCTGCGGCGCCGGCGAGCGCCTGTTGGAGCTCGGCGACGCTGACCTGGCGGATGCGGCTCTTGGCGTCGGCGATGAGGTCGGAGGCGGTCTTCATTGGGAGGGAGCAGGAATGAGGGATGAGGGATGAGGGGTCAGGATTCAGGTGAGCACTGGGTCGAATCAGTCAGCAGCCGTGGCGACCTAGACTCTGGCACCTGGCACCTGACCCCTGACCCCTGACGCCTCACACCTGGTACCTGGTACCTGCCCCCACTCATATGTACCCCCCTCGCCCCCGCGACGCCATCTTTCCCCTATGTCGCTCACCTCGCAGGTCCTCCTCGCGCTGGTCGCCGGCTTCGCGGTGGGGCTCCCGCTCGCCGGCGCTGACGCCCCCGCGGCGGTCCGGCTCCTCGGCGCGCTCGAACCCGTCGGGCTCCTCTTCGTGAACGCGATCCGGATGACCGTCATCCCGCTCGTCGTCTCGAGCCTCGTCGTCGGCGTCGCCTCCGCGCCCGACCAACGCACCATCGGCCGGCTCGGCGCTCGCGCGCTCCTCCTCTTCGTCGTCGCAGTCGCCGCGGCGGCGGTGGTCGGGGTGACGCTCGGCCCGCCCCTCCTCGCGCGGATCCCGATCGATCCCGCGGCCATCGCCGCGCTGCAGGCGGGCGCGCCCGATGCGGCGAGCGGGGCGGCGGCGCTGCCGAGTGCCGGCGAGTGGCTGGTGAGCCTCGTCCCCGCGAACCCGTTCAAGGCGATGGCCGACGGCGCGATGCTCCCGCTCATCGTCGCGACACTCGCCTTCGCTGCCGCGCTGATGGGGGTCGCCCCGGCGCGCCGCGGTGCCGTCATCGCCTTCTTCGAAGGACTGATGGACGCGTCGCTCCTGCTCGTGCGCGCAATCCTCCGGTTCGCGCCGATCGGCGTCTTCGCGCTCACGGTGGGTGTCGCGGCGAAGCTCGGGCTCGGCGCCCTCGCCGCGCTCGGCGGCTACATCGTGATTGTCTCGGGCCTCTGCGTGCTGTATGTGGCCGGTGTGCTCTACCCCGCGGCCGCGACGCTCGGTCGCCTCCCGCTCGCGACCTTCGCGCGCGCGGCGCTCCCCGCCCAGTCGATCGCCTTCAGCTCGCGCTCCTCGCTCGCCGCGCTCCCCGCGATGCTCGAGAGCGTGCGTGAGACGCTCCGTCTGCCCCCGGCGATCGGGAGCGTGCTCGTCCCGCTCGCCTCGACCCTCTTCCGCGCTGGTGCCGGCGTCGGCCAGACGGTCGGCGTCTGCTTCATCGCGCGCCTCTACGGCGTCGACCTCGGCGCGGCACAGCTCGTGACGATCGCCCTCACGGCGGTCGTGACCTCGTTCTCCGTCCCCGGGATCCCGGGCGGGTCGATCGTCGTGATGGTGCCGATCCTCACCGCGGCCGGCATCCCCGTCGAAGGGATCGGGATCCTCCTCGGTGCCGACACGATCCCCGATATGTTCCGCACGACGACGAACGTCACGGGCCATCTCACCGCCTCGGTGATCCTCGCGCGCGGCGAGCGGGCGTGACGCCGTTCGCGGTCCTGTTCGACCTTGACGGGACGCTCGTCGACTCGATCGAACTCCTCGTGCAGTCGATGGAGTTCGCCTACGGCGACCGCACGCGCCGCCCGCCGCGCGACGAGTGGATCGCCGCCATCGGGACGCCGCTCGACGCGATGCTCGCGCGGTGGGCCGACGGCGACGCCGACGTGGCATTCCTGAAGGCCCGGTATCGCGAGTACCAGCTCGCACACCACAACGCGATGACGCACGCATATCCGGACGCCGTCGCGACGGTACGCGCCCTCCATGCGGCGGGCCATCCACTCGGGATCGTCACGTCGAAGCTCGAGGTGGGCGCCCGGCGTGCGCTCCGGCTGCACGACATCGAGTCCTGCTTCACCGCCGTCGTCGGGATGGATGCGACCACCCGACACAAGCCGGAACCGGAGCCGGTGTGGCACGCGCTCGAGGCGCTCGGCGGGATCCCGACGACCCGCGCCCTCTTCGTCGGCGATTCCACGCACGATATGCGCGCGGGGCGTGCCGCCGGCGTGCAGACGGCCGCCGCGCTCTGGGGCCCCTTCTCGCGCGAGCAACTCGCACCGACGGCGCCCGATCATTGGCTGGCCGGATTCGCGGAACTTCGCGGTCTGGTGACGCGACTCACGA
Source organism: Gemmatimonadota bacterium (assembly GCA_016871895.1). Classification (GTDB taxonomy): domain Bacteria; phylum Gemmatimonadota; class Gemmatimonadetes; order Gemmatimonadales; family Gemmatimonadaceae; genus Pseudogemmatithrix. The sequence continues at coordinate 27,066 of VHBO01000002.1, read as the reverse complement.
TGGCGTGATACCGACGCGTGCGACGGAGGGCCACACCCTCCGCGCATGCTCACCGCCCACGCCGCGGCCACGCTCCTCGACGGACTCGCGGGATCCGCCCCGCTCGCGACCCTCCTCCCCCCGCTCGGCTTCCCGGCGGCGCGCCGCCTCGACCGTGTCACGCGCGAGCGGCTCGGGCTGACCGACGGGGCGTGGGAGGCCAGCCTCGCCATCGCGGGGAGTCGCCGCCGAGCTGCGGTGGTGGATGCCAGCGACGCCGCGGTGGTGCGGGCCCAGTTGGTCACGCTCACCCAATGCTCTGGGCAGACGGCGGTGCGGACGGGGAAGGACCTGCGCGGGATCGCCCTCGCGCGGACGACTGAAGGGGAACGTTTGATCGGGGTCCGTCGTGGCGCGGACAGGAGATGGCGGGCGACGGAGGATCCGCGTCGACTGCGACGGTGGGTCGGGTCGGTGGGGCGTTTCGATGGGAAAGCGATCTCACCGACCGCCGCGATCGCAGAGGTACGCCGCGCGGTCGCACGATATCTCGCGCGATCGGCGTGGCGATCCGAGGCGGTCGAGTCCGAGGTCCCGCCGCCGGACCTCACACGTCTCCGCCGTCGGCTCGATGCCATCGTGACGAGGGCGCCCGCGCTCGAACGGCACGCGCGGTGGCTCGCACGTGCCGCCGGACGCCTTGAGGCAGGCCGTGCGGACCGCCTTCACGCCGCGCTTCGGACACGGGAGGAGGCCCCCTTTCTCCGGGCGATCGCCGATTGCTTCGCGGACGACGCCCCGTCCCCGGCGGCATCCCCCGCCCGCGGTGCGCCCAGACTCATCGCTACCCTCGTGGTTCTCCCGCAGGAACCGACGCCCTGAGGCCGACGAAACCCGGCACACCATCCCGTCGTATGACGGGTGTCCCCGCGTTCCCTACCGTGCCAGGAGTCCCGATGCGCCGCCCCGCCCCGTTCCGTCCTGCTCTCTGCCTCGCCGCCGCGCTCCTCGTCGTGACCCCACTGCACGCCCAGACGACGAGCTGGCGATGGAGCGGCACCGTCGCCGCGGGGCGAGCGGTCCACATCCACAACGTGAACGGCGCCGTGGAGGTGGAGCCCGGGACGGGGACGACGGTCGAGGTCGTCGCGGAGAAGAAGTGGCGCCGTGGGAACCCCGAGGATGTGCGGATCGAAGCGCGCCAGGCCGGCAGCGGCGGCGACCTCACCATCTGCGCGCTCTGGGGGCCGGCGGCGCGCTGTGAGCCCGACGGGATCGTCTCGGGCCGCAACCGGATCCGGAACAGCGACGTCTCCGTCAAGCTCACGATCAAGGTCCCCGTCGGGGCCCGCGTCGATGCCCACACCGTCAACGGCGGCGTCACCGTCACCGGCCTCGGCGGCGACGTCGAGATCTCGACCGTGAACGGGAGCATCACTGCGCGGAACACGACCGGCGCGGTCTCCGGCTCGACGGTGAACGGGAGCATCACCGCGCGCACCACACCGAGCGCGACGACCGACGTCGAGTTCTCGACGGTCAACGGGTCGATCACGCTCGAGCTCCCCACCACGGCGAATGCCGACGTGGACCTCAGCGTCGTCAACGGCAAGATCACCTCGGCGCTCCCCGTGCTCCTCGACGGCGAACTGAGCCGTCGGAAGGTGAAGGCACGAATCGGCGCTGGCGGCCCCGACTTGCGCGCCTCGACCGTGAACGGCAGCATCACCATCAGGACCTTCTGAGGCGATGCGCTGACCCCCACCCCCGAGGTGCCCGTGACCACCCTCGACGTCGTCGCCCTCCTCCGTCGCGGGATGCTCGCGTTGCTCCTCTTCGGCGCGGCGGGGCTGATCGGCGAGCTGGTCCTCCTCGAGCACTATGAGGATCCGCAGCAGTTCGTGCCATTCGCCCTGCTCGGCGTGACGCTGGTGGTCGGTGGCTGGCACGCGTGGGACGGTGGCGCTGCCAGTCTCCGCGCGCTCCGCGTGGTGATGGTCCTGCTCATCCTTGCGGCACCGGTGGGGATCTACTTCCACCTCACCGGGAACTACGCGACGGAACACGACTTCGACCCCTCGCTGCTGGGCCTCGATCTCTGGCTGACGGTGATCCGGGGCGAAGCGCCGTCACTCGCCCCGGGGACGCTCGCGCAGTTCGGGCTCCTCGGCCTGCTCTACAGCTGGCGACACCCCGCGCTGGGGGAGTGATCCCGGCGCGCCGTCACGGACCTCCCGCGCGTGCCGGCAACGTGCGGCGGGCCGACGTCGCCGCTCAGGGGCGCGGTGCGCAGAGGTATTCCAGCGCGACTCCCGAGAAGTTGCTCCGGAAGACCGGCCCGTAGCCGGGGTTCTGCGGGACGCGCCGCTCGTAGATCGTCCCCTTCTTCTCGTCGAGATAGATCGTCGTCTCACGCACCAGCACCGCCTTCCGCGTGCAATCGAAGGTGGCATCCGCCCGTGAGGCGGTGATGAGCCCCTTCGGCGTCATCGACGGCGTGCCATAGGTGCTACGCACCGTCGCGGAGACGCGGTCCCCGTCGCGGACGATCGTTCGCGGATCGACGAAGACGGCGTTGCCGGTCACGGTCCGCCCGATCTCCTGCCAGCGCGGCGCGCCCTGCGCGGGGAGCGGCACCGCGGCAAACGAAGTCACGGCGGTCAGCGCCAGCGCGGCGCGTGCGCAACGACGAATCGACGAAGGGGTCGACGAAGGGATCGGCATACGGGGCAGGCTCCGGTCAGGCAGAATCGGTGCGAGGATAGTCCGGCGAGAGCGATCAGACGAGAACGATCATGCGGGCGCGGCGGGTCGTGAGGCGCGCCACGCCGTGAGTCCCGCGGCACCGAAGAGCGCCGCGGCGAGGAGGAACGGCAACCCCGGCAGATGCATCGTGCCGCCGGGGGCGATGGCGAAGGAGAACGAGGCGGTGAAGAGCGCGGGGCCGATCATCCCGGCGATCCCGGTGAGGCTACTGTTCGCCCCCTGCACCTGCCCCTGCTCCGACGGGCCGACGCGCCGCGAGATCAGACCGAGGAGCGAGGGATTGAAGAGCCCCGCCGGACAGTAGACGAGCGCGCCGAGCCAGAAGGCGAGCTCGTTCGAGGCGACTCCGTAGAGGAAGAACCCCGCCGCCCCCGCTGTGGCGCCGATGGCGATCGCGCGCCGTTCGCCGAGCCGCTGCACGAGGGGACGGACGATACCCCCCTGCACCACGACATTGAGCACCCCGACCATCGCGAGCGCGTACCCCACGCGGCGCGCATCCCACGCGAGCGTGTAGCCCGCCCAGAGGACGAAGACGCTCGAGAAGACGGTGTGTCCGATCGCATACAGGAGGCTCGCGGAGGCAAGACCGAGGAGCTCGCGATGCGCCCGCAGCAGCGTGAGCGACCCGAGTGGATTCGCGCGCGACCAGCGGAACGGGGCCCGCCGCTCAGGCGGCAGCGACTCCGGGAGCACGAAGAGGCCGTAGCACGCATTGAGGAGCGCGATGCCGCCGGCGACGAAGAAGGGGAGCCGCGGGTTCGTCGCGCCGAGGATGCCGCCAAGGGCAGGGCCGATGATGAAGCCGAATCCCCAGGCGGCGCCGACAAGACCGAAGGAGGCGGCGCGGCGTTCCGGCGGCGTGACGTCAGCGATGTACGCCGTCGCGGTGGCGAACCCCGCCGCCGTCATCCCCGAAAGCACCCGGCCGATGAAGAGCCAGGTGAGGGAGGGGGCGAGCGCCATCAACAGGTAATCGAGGCCGAGCCCGGCGATCGAGAGGAGGAGCACCGGCCGACGGCCGAAGCGGTCGGAGAGCGCGCCGAGCAGGGGCGAACAGAGGAACTGCATCGCCGCCCAAGTGGTGCCGAAGATCCCGTACCAGTGCGCGGCCTGCTGCGTATCCCCGCCGACGAACCCCTTGATGAGCTGCGGCAGCACCGGGATCACGATCCCGAATGCGACGATGTCGAGGATCAGGGAGACGAAGATGAACGCGAGGGCCGCGCGACGCGGCGGCGACAGGTCGAGCGAGGCGTCAGCGGTCACGCCCGCAAGTGTAACACCGACCGACCCAGTCCGGCGGGGAACCTCCGGCTTGTGCCGGGGGATGAATGGCAGGACGTTTGGGATGTCACACCTGAACCGAGGACCCTGCGATGTCCAAGCGTCACTCCACCGAGCGTCACGCCCCCTGCACCGGCGCCTGCACCGAGCACACGTCAGCGCAGGGCGCGGACCGCGACCGCCGCGGCTTCCTCCGGGACGGCCTCCTCGCCGTCGCGGCGCTGACCGCCATCGCCGGTGACGCAGCGCCCCTCGAGGCGATGGCCCGCACCCTCGCCACCGGCCTCGCCGTCGGCGCCACGGTGACCTACGACATCCCCGCCGCGGACGGCGCGACGATCGACCGCACGAACCGCGTCATCCTCATCCGACATCAGGGGATGCTCTACGCCGCCGACCTCGAATGCCCGCACAAGGGGACGATGGTCCAGTGGCAGCCGGCGCAGGAGCGCTTCTTCTGCCCCAAGCACAAGAGCACCTTCCGGCCGGAAGGGACGCGCATCCAAGGGAAGTCGCCGCGGAGTCTCGACCGATACGCTGTGCGTCTCGAGGGCGGGAAGGTCGTGGTCGACACCGCGCAGCCGGTCGATGGTGACGCGGCGGGGTGGGCGCAGCGCGGCGTGCGGATAGGGTGACCGCCGGGCTGACCGCCGCCGCGGCACCCGGATTCACCCCGCGACCTCCCGCTCCACGGCCGCGCGTAGGATGCTCATGAAGTCCTGCGCATTCGTCACGACCCCCACCGCTTGGTGGGTCCCGCGGTCCTTGAGCTTCCCCACGAGGAACTCGCTCGCATCGACGCAGACGGTCGGGAGCTCACAGAGCCCGCGATGCGGATCCTCGTAGTACGCCGGGAGCATATTGCCGACCGCGATGGAATGCAGCGCGGTCGCGATCATCACCGCCATCGTCGCCTGCACCGTGTGCGCGCGCGTCGCCGTCTGCGCCTCCACCACATCGGTGAACACGTCGGGCAGCGGGCCGTCGTCGCGGATGGAGCCCCCGAGCACGTACGGCACCTCCTCGACGACGCAGGCGTGCATGATCCCGCCGGTGATGAGGCCGCCCCGCACCGCCGCGGCGATCGATCCCGCCCGACGCACGGCATTGATGGCCCGCATATGCGCGGCGTGGCCGCCGGGCGTCGGCTCCCCCTGACTCGTCATCCCGAGCGTCGTCCCGACGATCGCCGCCTCGATGTCGTGCACCGCGACGGCGTTCCCCGCGAGCAGCGCCTGCACATAGCCGTTCCGGATGAACCAGACGAGGTTGTCGCGGGCACGTGAATGCACGAGCGCAGGGCCCGCCACCCAGAGCACGTAGCCGCCGCGCCGCTTCTCCTCGACGAGCATCCGCGCGATCGCGGCGTAGTCGATCGGCTTCTCGCGCGAGACCTGGCTCGACATGAAGTGGAAATCCCCGCCGGGGCCGGCCTCCGCGACGAAGCCGTGCGCGTGGACGAGCACCCCCTCGCGCCCATCCTCCGCTGCGCCGACGACGACCAGATCGCCGCGGCGCACGCGCCGCCCCTCCCGCACCCACCAGACGCCGTCGGCGTCCCGCACGAGCACGCCATCCATCCGCGGCTCGCGCGGGAGCGTCCAGCGTCCGTCCGTCCCCTTCACGTACGTCGGGAGATTCGTCGTCGCGAAGAAGCCGTCGGGAAGGACCCCGTCCTGCGTGACGGCTGCCGTGCGCGCGGGGGGCGCCGCCACGAGATGGGGCGCGGAGAAGTCGGGGGCCTGATAGCGGGTGGTGGGCATCGTCCGTCCTCAGAGGATCCGTTTGCCGAGGGCGCTGAGGATCAGCTCCGCCGCGATCTCGGCCGTGCGGTTGTGTTCGTCGAGCACGGGGTTCACCTCGACGACATCGAGCCCGACGAGCTTCCCCGTGTCGGCCAGCATCTCCATCGCGAGATGCGCCTCGCGATACGTCATCCCGCCGGGGACCGCAGTCCCGACACCGGGCGCCTCGGCGGGGTCGATCACGTCCATATCGAACGAGACCCAAATCGCATCCGTCTCGCGCGTGGCGGTGGCGATCGCCTCCTCGAGCACGGTCCGCACGCCACGTTCATCGAGCGCGCGCATCGTGTACGTCGCGAGCCCCCACTTGGTGATGTGATGCCGTTCGGCCACATCGAGGTCGCGCTGGCCGACGAGCGCCAGATCCCGCGCGCGCAGCGCCGGCGCGGCTCCCGCGATCCCGGCCAGCGCGCGGTCCCCGTGCCCGAGCAGCGCGGCAAGGGGCATCCCGTGCACGTTCCCCGACCGCGACGTGCCCGGCGTGTTGAGGTCACCGTGCGCATCGATCCACAGGAGCCCGAGGCGGCGGCCACGCTGGGCGAGATGTGCGGCGGCCCCAGCGACGGACCCCGCCGCGAGGGCGTGATCCCCGCCGAGCACCACCGGCGTGCGCCCCGCGGCGAGCGCGTCACGCGTGGCCGCGGCGACGGCGGTGCAGACCTCGGTGATGGCACCGAGATAGCGGGCCCCGCGCTGCGCCCCCTTCGCGGCATCCTCACGGAAGGGGACGGGGACGTTCCCCGCGTCCTCGACGTCGTGCCCGAGAGCGACGAGCCGGTCGCGGAGGTCGGTGTATCGGACGGCGGAGGGCCCCATATCGACCCCGCGGCGCGAGGCGCCGAGGTCCATAGGGACGCCGATGAGTCGGATGGCAGTCATAGCCACATCCTACGCGCCGACGCACGGTCTCACCCGCGTCCAGCATACACTTGCATCGCCTGCACCCGATATGCGTGCGCCGCCGCATATTCTTCGCACCTCCCGCGTCTGCCTCGCGCGGGCATCTCCTCCCACTCCCCCTCTCGCGATTCGCTCACCCCGCCTGGGCGCGCGACGCGGCCAACTACGAGGTGAACATCCGGCAGTTCACGCCGGAGGGCACCTTCACCGCGCTCCTCCCGCATCTCGCGCGCCTCGACTCCCTCGGCGTCGATATCCTCTGGTTGATGCCGGTGCAGCCGATCGGTGTGAAGGACCGGAAGGGGGGCCTCGGGTCGTACTACTCGATCAGCGATTGCCGCGCGACGAATCCCGAGTTCGGGACCGCGGAGGAGCTGAAGGCGGTGATCGACTCCGCGCACGCGCTGGGGCTGAAGGTGATCCTCGACTGGGTCGCGAATCACACCTCGCGCGACCACACCTGGATCACCGCGCACCCCGACTGGTACACGCAGCGCGCCGACGGCTCAATCTCCTTCCCGCGCAACGAGGACGGCACCGAGACCGACTGGACCGACGTCGCGGATCTGAAGTATGACCAGCCGGCGATGCGCGAGGCGATGATCGCCGATATGGCGTGGTGGGTGCAGGCGATGGGCGTCGACGGGTTCCGCTGCGACGTCGCCTGGGGAATCGGGATGGACTTCTGGCGCCAGGCGCGCGCCGCGCTGCTGCGCGAGCGCGCGGACCTCTTCCTCCTCGCCGAAGCGGAGGGACCGAAGTACCACACGGCCTTCGACGCGACGTACGGGTGGGAGCTGCACCACCTGATGAACCGGCTCGCGCAGGGGAAGGACTCGTTCCCGAGCCTCGACGCCTGGCTCGAGAAGGACGCGACCGAGTATCCCGCGAACGCGATGCGGATGATGTTCACCAGCAACCACGACGAGAACAGCTGGCAGGGGACGGAGTTCGAGCGGATGGGCGCGAACCACCGCGCGATGTTCGTGCTCGCCGCGACGCTCCGCGGGTCGATCCCACTCGTCTACACCGGGCAGGAGGCAGGGCTGGCGAAGCGGCTCCGCTTCTTCGAGAAGGACACCGTCTCGTGGACCGACCAGTCCGCGGCGCCCTTCTACCGCGCGATGCTCGAACTCAAGTCGGCGACGCCGGCGCTCTGGAACGGGGACGATGGCGGCGACCAGGCGAAGCTCGCCGGCACCGGCCCGGCGGCGGTGTATGCCTTCACGCGGGCCGAGGGGACGAGCGTCGCGCTCGTCGCGGTGAACCTCGGCACGACGGCGGCGACGTATCGCTACACCGGGCCCGCCGCGCCCGGCGACTACCGCGACGCGTTCACGGGGGCGACGGTCGTCCTCGGCGCCGAGGGCACGCTCACGCTCCCGGCGAACGGCTACGTGGTGCTCACGCGGTAGCCGGCGGTCGCCGGCGCGCGGGTCGCCTCAGCGAGGCGTCTCGCGCGCCGGGGCACCAGCGCTCAGCAGGAGACCGGCGACGACGACGGCGACGGCGCCGATCACGTTGTGCCAGAGGAAGGCGATGTCGGGGCGCAGCACGCTCACCGCGCCGACGGTCGCCATCCCCGCGATCAGCCCGCCGAACGCCCCGCGGGCGCGCGCGCGCGGCAGCATCGCGAGGAGGAAGACGCCGAGGATGGAGCCGTAGAAGAACGAACCGAACCGGTTCACGACTTCGATAAGCGAGCCAAGGGTCGCAGCATAGAGGGCGATCACGCAGGCGAAGGCGCCCCAGAGCGCCGTGGCCCACTTGGAGGCGCGCAGATAGTGCGCCTCGTCCGCCACCGTCACGAACCGACGGCGATAGAAGTCGACGATTGTGGCGGTAGAGAGGGAGTTGAGCTCCGCCGCGATGCTCGACATCGCGGCGGCGAGCACCGCGGCGAGGAAGAGTCCCACGAGCCCCGCCGGGAGCACATCGAGGACGAAGCGCGGGATCACATAGTTCACGTCGCGGGTCGGACCGGCGACGACCTTCCCCGCCTCGGCGAGCGCGACAGCGCGCACCTGGTCCGCCTCGCGCTCCTGACCCTTGTACGTCGCCGTCGCCTCGGCGAGTGCCGCGGGATCCTCGGCGGCGCGAGCACCGGCCATCGCCCGAGCCGCCGAGGCGCGGGCGACGGCGACGTCAGCGTAGCGGCGCGTAAGGGAGTCGAACGTCGCCGGCGCCGCCGCCCGCATCGCGCGCTCGTGCGCGGGGTTGTGATAGAGCGGCCCCGTCTGGAACACGTGGTACAGGAAGACGAGGACGCCGAGCAGGAGGATCAGCGCCTGAAGCGGGATCTTCCAGTAGGCGCTCATCAGGAGCGAGCTACGTGCCTCATCCACCGAGCGCGCCGCGAGGTAGCGCTGCACCTGGCTCTGGTCGGTCCCGAAGTACGAGAGCATCAGGAAGGTGCCGCCGATGAGGCCCGACCAGAGCGTGTACGGATTCTCGAGCGAGAACGAGAAGTCGAAGACGCGCAGTCGCCCCGCAGCGCCCGCGACGGCGAGGGCGTCGTCGAGCGGGACGGGGATACGCGTGATGAGCACGACGGCTATCGCGGTCACAGCGCCGACGATGACGACCATCTGCTTCACATCCGCCCACGTCACCGCCTGCACCCCCCCCACGACGGTGTATAGCACCGTCGGCACGCCGATCATCGCGACGCACCACGCGAGGGGCCAGCCGAGCACCGCCGAGAGGACGACCGCCGGGGCGGAGATGATCGCGCCGCAGGAGAGCCCGCGGGAGAGCAGAAAGAGAAGGCTCGTGAGGGTCCGCGTCCGCGCGTCGAAGCGCCGCTCGAGGTACTCGTACGCGGTGTACACCTTCGCGCGATGCAGAAACGGCACGAGCGTGACGCCGAGCACGACCATCGCGAGCGGGAGCCCGAAGTAGAACTGCACGAAGCGGAGGCCGTCGGTGGCGCCCTGCCCCGTCGTGCCGACGAGGGTGATCGCCGACAGCTGCGTCGCCATCACCGAGAGCCCGACGGCCCACCAGGGGAGGCTGCGGTTCGCGAGGAAGTACCCCTCGATGTCGGTCGTGCCACGTGCCCGCCGGAGCCCGTCCCAGACGATGTAGCCGAGATACCCGATGACGATCACCCAATCGAGCGGACGCATCGTCAGGCCCCGTACCGACGCTGGAGCCACCAGAGGACGAGCAAGGTGACGACCTGGACGGTCATCACGCGGACCAGCGTCTCGCGGAAGGGGCGGGCCATCCCCCAAGATACACACATGCTCCCCGTCCTCCTCCTCGCGCTCGGCGCGCTCATCTCCCTCCCCCTGACCGCCCTCGGTCTCCCGGGGACCTGGCTCTTCCTCGCCGGCGCGGCGGTGTACAAGGGGCTCGCCCCAGACGCCGGACTCACCTGGGTGGCGCTCGGCGTGGCCACGTCGCTCGCCGCGGTGGCGGAGCTGCTCGAGTTCATCGTCTCGATGCGGGCGACGACGCGCACGGGAGGTTCGTCGCGGGCGGCGTGGGGCGCGCTGGCCGGCGGGCTCATCGGCGCAGTCGTTGGCGTCCCGATCCCGCTGCTCGGCTCCCTGATCGGCTCCTTCGTCGGCGCCTTCGCTGGGGCGCTGGCGGCCGAGTACTCGGTGCACGGCGACGAGGCCCGCGCTGGTCGGGTCGCGTGGGGCGCCCTGATCGGTCGCGTCGTCGCCGCCGCGGTGAAGGTCGCATTCGGCGTCCTCGTCGCGGTGATCATCTGCTGGTCGGCCGCCGACTGAGGCGCGCGCGCGTCCGCCGCGCGCGCTAGAGATACGGGGAGAAGAGCCGTGCGATCCCGTCGCGCACTTTGATCGGCAGCGGACGCGCGTCGAGCGCCGCGAGCGAGGTCGGCCGCGCCTTCGCGATACGGTCGGTGACGAGATCATCAAGCATCGCTGCACACCGCGGACAATAGAGCTCGACATCGAGCTCGAAGTTGAGGCGCAGGCTGCGCGGATCCCAGTTGGTGGAGCCGATGAGCGCCCACCGGCGGTCGACGACCATCACCTTGCTGTGGTCGAAGGGCGGCGGGGTGAAGAAGACGCGGCACCCCGGACGGAGCACCTGCCAGAGCTGCGCCGCCGCGGCCCACTGCACCGGGAGGATGTTCCCCCGCGCGGGGAGGACGATGTCCACCTGCACGCCGCGGCGGGCCGCGACGCCGAGCGCGGCGATAAGGCTCTGGTCCGGGAGGAAGTACGGTGTCACGATGCGCACCGACTCGCGCGCCATCGCGAGGGCGCCGAGCAGGACGGTATGCAGGACCTCGAGATCGCCGTCGGGGCCGTCGGTGATCACGCGGGCGACGCTCTCCCCGGCGTCCTCCAGCCGCGGATACCACCCCGGCCCCTCGAGGAACTCATCGGTGGTGAACGCCCAGTCCTCAGCGAACGCGTCCTGGATCTGCGCGACCACCGGCCCCGCGAGGCGGAAGTGGAGGTCACGCACCGGATGCGCCGGCCGTGAGGCGAGGAGGTGCGTCGCGCGGATGTTCATCCCGCCGGTGAACGCGACTGCGCCATCGACGGTGAGGATCTTGCGGTGCGTGCGAAGATTGAAGAGGCCGAGGCCCGCATCCCGGATACCGGCGAGGAAGAGCGCGGTGGGCACACCGGCGGCACGGAGCGCGCGGTGCGCCGGCGGCCAGCTGTAGCGCGCGCCGATGCCATCGATGAGGACGCGGACCTCGACACCGCGGCGGACCGCAGCGGCAAGGGCGTCGATGATCGGTCGGCCCGCGACGTCGTCGCCGAAGATGTAGGTGGAGAGTCCGATGGTGTGCCGGGCCCCGGCGATCGCCTCGAGCATCGCCGGATACGCGTCGTCGCCGTCCCGGAGAAGCGTCACCACGTTCCCGCTCAACGCCGGGCGGTCCGCGACCGCCTCGGCGAGCGTCGCGAGCGCGTGGAGCTGCGGGTCCGCGAGGGCCTGTCCGCGCGCACGCGCGATGCGGAGCTGGCCCGTGGTGGTGAGCGGGGCCCGGCGTCGGGCCCGATGCATCAGGCTCGCCCGCCGCTTGATCCGGTTGAGTCCAAAGGCGGCGTACAGGAGGGCCCCCACCCCGGGGACCAGCCAGATGAGACCGGTCCACCCCGTCGCCGCCCGCACATCGCGCTTCCGGAGGATCGCGTGCAGGCTCGCCACGAGATTCACCGCGACCAGCGCGACGGTCAGGGCGGCGCCCCAGGGACGCGGGAGGAGGGGGACGTCGGGCGGGGGAACGGGCATACGCGGCGAGCGTAATGTAGGAGACGGTCCTGTCACCCGCGCCCCGAGTTTGCCCGACGTCCGCGTTGGGGTGAGATTCGAGGCTGGGACCGCGCGACCCGCCCGATCGGTCGCCGCATCGCCCCGCCCATCGCGCCCCCGGCTCGCCCGAGGGACCTCGGAGGATCGCTATGAAGGTCACGTTCACCGTCAACGGCACCGCCAAGACCGTCGACGTCCCCGCGGATATGCCGCTCCTCTGGATCCTGCGTGACGTGCTCGACCTCAAGGGGACGAAGTACGGCTGCGGCGCGGCGCTCTGCGGCGCCTGCACCGTCCACGTGAACGGCTCGGCGACCCGCTCCTGCCAGGTGCCGGCGAGCGCGGTCCAGGGACGACGCGTGACGACGATCGAGGGGCTCTCTCCCGACGGGACCCATCCGCTACAGCAGGCGTGGCAGGAGCTCGACGTCCCGCAGTGCGGGTACTGTCAGGCGGGCCAGCTGATGCAGGCGGCGGAATTGCTCGCGAACACGCCGAACCCCACCGACGCCGACATCGACGCGGCGATGTACGGTAACCTCTGCCGCTGCGCCACCTATCACCGCATCCGCGACGGCATCAAGCGCGCCGCCGCGATGCGCACCGGACGGGAGTGAGCCGATGACCACCGATCGTCGCGAGTTCCTCCGCGTCTCCGCCCTCGCGGGCGGCGGGCTCCTCCTCTCCACGATGGTCGACCTCGACGGCGTCGCCGCCCTCGGGGCGATGCAGCCGACCGCCGCCTTCACCCCGAACGCCTTCATCCGCATCACCCCCGCCGGGGCGATCACGATCCTCGCGAAGAACCCGGAGGTCGGGCAGGGGGTGCGCACGATGCTGCCGATGCTCGTGGCCGAGGAGCTGGATGTCCCCTGGGCGAGTGTCACCGTCGAGCAGGCGATGGCCGATGAGGCGCGCTACGGCCGGCAGTTCGCCGGCGGGAGCACCTCGACGCCGATGAACTGGGAACCGCTGCGCCGGGCCGGCGCGGTGGGACGCCAGCTGTTGGTCACGGCGGCGGCGCAGGCGCTGAACGTGCCGGCGACGGAGCTCACCACCGGCGGCGGTGCCGTGCACCACCACGCGTCACGGCGAAAGCTCACCTACGGCGAACTCGCCACGCGGGCCGCCGCCCTCCCCGTCCCCGACCCGGCGACGGTGCCGCTCAAGGCCGCGAAGGACTTCACGATCATCGGGAAGTCGATCCCGGGGGTCGACAACACGAAGATCGTCACCGGGCAGCCGCTCTTCTCGATCGACGTCACCGTGCCCGGGATGAAGCACGCGGTCTACGAGAAGGCGCCGGTCTTCGGCGCGAAGGTCGCGAGCGCGAACCTCGACGAGGTCCGCGCCCTCCCCGGCGTCACGCACGCCTTCGTGGTCGAGGGGACGACGAACCTGCAGGGGCTCGTCCCCGGCGTCGCGATCGTCGCCGACACCTGGTGGCACGCGCGCTCGGCGCGGAGGCGGCTCCGCGTGACGTGGGCCGACCATCCGACGGCGGCGCAGTCGTGGACGGGGTACGCCGCGCGGGCGGAGGCCCTTCTCGCCGGTGCTCCACAGCGCGTGCTGCGCATCGACGGCGATGTGACCGCCGCGTTCGCGGGTGCCGCGAAGGTCGTCGAGGCGCGCTACGCGTATCCGTTCCTCGCGCACGCCCCGCTCGAACCGCAGGGATGCACCGCGCAGTGGGCCGACGGCCGGATGACCCTCTGGACCTCCTCGCAGAATCCGCAGCCGGGCCGACAGCTCATCGCCACGACCCTCGGCATCGCGCCGACGGCGATCGACATCCATATGGTGCGCGGCGGTGGCGGCTTCGGCCGGCGCCTGACGAACGACTATATGGTCGAGGCCGCGGCGATCGCGAAGCAAGCTGGTGTGCCGGTGAAGCTCACCTGGACGCGCGAGGACGACCTCCAGCACGACTTCTATCGGCCCGCGGGGTGGCACGGCCTGAAAGCCGGCCTCGATGCGCAGGGCAAGATCGTCGCGTGGCAGAACCACTTCATCACGTTCGGCGAGGGGGAGAGCTTCGCGAACTCCGCGTCGCTCTCACCGTCGGAGTTCCCCGCCGCCTTCGTCCCGAACTATTCGCTTGGCGTCTCGACGATGCCGCTCGGCGTCCCCACCGGGCCGCTGCGCGCGCCGACGAGCAACGCGATCGCGTTCGTCTTCCACTCGTTCCTCGACGAGCTCGCGCTCGCGGCGGGGAAGGATCCCGTCGCCTTCCGGATGGACCTGCTCGCGCAGGCGGCTACGGTGCCCACCTCGGGCCCGCAGGCCCCGGCGATGGTCGCCGAGCGGATGCGCGGCGTCCTCGCGCTCGTCGCGGAGAAGTCGGGCTGGGGAACGCGACGCCTCCCGCGCGGCACCGGGATGGGCGTCGGCTTCCACTACAGCCATCGCGGCTACTTCGCCGAGGTCGTCGAGGCCACGGTGAGCCCGGCGGGCGAGCTGAAGATCGTGAAGGTCTGGGTCGCCGGCGACGTCGGGAGCCAGATCATCAACCCGAGCGGCGCGATGGCGCAGGTGCAGGGCGCGGTGCTCGACGGCATCGGCGAGGCGCTCCGGCAGGAGATCACCGTGGACGGGGGCCGCGTGGTGCAGTCGAACTTCGACGAGTTCGAGCTGCTGCGCATCACCGAGGTCCCGCCAGTCGAGGTGCACTTCCGCATCACCGACTATCCGCCCACGGGGATGGGGGAGCCGGCGCTCCCGCCGGTGATCCCGGCGCTCTGCAATGCGATCTTCGCGGCGACGGGGAAGCGCGTGCGCTCCCTCCCGCTCTCGCGGCACGACCTGCGCTGGAGCTGAGCGCGTGAAGGGATGGCTCGAGACGCGGCAGGTGTATGCCGTGCTCGCGACCGCGTGCGCGCCGGGTCGGCGCGCGGCGCTCGCCACGGTGATCCGTGTGCGGGGTTCGGCGTACCGTCACCCGGGCGCCAAGCTCGTCGTGTTCGATGACGACACCCACGTGGGGAACGTGAGCGGCGGGTGCCTCGAGGGCGATGTCCGCGAGGTCGCGCGCCAGGTGCTCGTCTCGGGCCTCGCCGAACGCCGCAGCTACTGCGGCGGCGCCGACGAGATCGCCGCGTGGGACCTCGGCGTCGGCTGCGAGGGCGAGGTGGAACTCCTGATCGAACCGCTCGCGGATACCCGCGCCGCGATGCAGGCCGCGCTCGCCGCCGAGGCACCCTTCGTGACGATCACGACGATCGCCGCCGATGGAGGCACCCGCTTCGAGGTCCTCACCGGGGCGACCGCCGATCCGCTGCGTGACGGCGGCACACGGCTCGAGCGCGACGGCGAGGACGCGCGGTTCATCGAGGTGCATCAGCCGGCGCCACGGCTCGTGATCGTCAGCGCGGGCGACGACGCGATCCCGCTCGCGCGCCTCGGGGAGCTCGTAGGGTTCCGCGTGACCGTCGTCGACCGGCGACCGGGGCTCCTCACCGCCGCGCGCTTCCCAGACCCGATCCGTCGGATCGAGTCGCCCGCGGAGACGCTCGGCGCGCACCTCGCGCTCGACGCCGATGACGCGGCGGTGGTGATGACCCACCACTTCGGCGACGACACCGACTATCTCGACGCGTTACGGATGAGCCCGGCGCGCTACCTCGGCCTCCTCGGCCCCCGGCAGCGGACGGACCGCATCGTCGCGCGACTCGACGCGACCGGCCCCTTCGACCGCACGCGGCTCTTCGGTCCGGTGGGCCTCGACATCGGGACCGATGGCGCCGAGCAGGTAGCGCTCGCGGTCATCGCCGAGATCCTCGCTGTGCGCAGTGGGCGCGCCCCCCGCTCGTTGCGAGACCGCGTCGCCCCGATCCACGCCGATGTCGGCTGAGGCGACCGCCGCGCCCCGGGTCGTCGCGGGGATCCTCCTCGCCGCGGGTGCCGCGACGCGGATGGGGCGCACAAAGCAGCTGCTCCCCGTTGAGGGCGTACCGATGGTCCGTCGCGCGGCGGAGGTGCTGCGCGCGGCAGGCTGCGCCCCGCTCGTGGTCGTCACCGGGCACGACGCCGAGGCGGTCGAGGCGGCGCTCGACGGACTCGACGTGCGTTGCCTGCGTGTGACCGACCCGACGGCCCCGACGAGCGCCTCGTTGCACGCCGGGCTCCGGGCCTTGGGGGCGGAGGTCGCGTCGACCGTGGTGCTCCTCGCCGACATGGTGCACATCACCGCGCCGATGGTCGCCGCACTCGTACGCGCCGATGCGACGGGTCCGGCGCCGTTGCAGGTCTCGCGCTATGGCGACGTGCCGGCGCCCCCGCTCCTCTTCCGGCGAGCGCTCTGGCCCGAGCTGCTCGCGTGGACCGGCGAGGGGTGTGGGAAGGCCGTGGTGCGGGCGCACTTCGACGAGGCCGGCGTGCACGACTGGCCGGAGGCGGCGCTGCGCGACATCGACACCCCCGAGGACTACGCGGCGCTGTCGGCTTGAGGATGCACACCCGCCCCCTCAGTCGAGGGTCCGGGCGCGTTCCTCCGGGGTGAAGACGATGCAGGCCGCCGCCCCGCCGCCGAGTCGGTGGCGGTTCCGTGCGATCACCCGATAGACCGTATCGCGCACCGGGCGCGGCACGACCTCACCGAGCACGCCAAGCAGCCCCCAGATCCCGCCGAGATAGCGCGCCGCCGCGAGCGCGGCGTCGGAGTACGTCCGGACCACCTCTCGAGCGCCGTGCCCCTCCACCCAGAGGAGGGAGTCGACCGCGGCCAGCGCCGGATGCCGCGTGCGGACTGCTCTCCCGTGCACCCCGTCACGCGCGGCGAAGCGGACCGTCCGACGGCGGTCGAACCGCTGGATGAACTGCACCGACCGCGCACAGAAGGCACACTCCCCGTCATACACGAGGAGCGGGGCGTCCGATGGGGTGGGATTCGTGGAGTCGTTCGTGGCGGGCGCTTCCATCGCGGTCATATGTTTCCCGGAGAGAGTCGGAAGTTCTGACCCGCCTCCGCCGCCCGCCACCCCCTGCGCATGTCGACGACCCCAGAGCAGATCTCCGCGCGCGACGGTACCGCCCTGATGCTTCGGCGGTGGAAGCGCACGGGCCGGCCACGCGGCACGATCCTCGTGGTGCACGGGCTCGGGGAGCACGCCGGTCGCTACGTGAAGCTCGCGATGCATCTCACCAAGCAGGGCTTCGACTGCGTCACGTACGATCTCCGGGGTCACGGGAAGTCCGAGGGGCGCCGCGGGGCGATCCGCCACGCCGACGACCACCTCGACGACCTGACGTTGGTCATCGATGCCGCGCGGCGCGCTCACCCGCAGAACCGCCTCTTCCTGCTCGGCCACAGTATGGGAGGGCAGATCGCGGCGCAGCTCGTGGCGCGTCGATACCGTCCCGTCGACGGGCTGATCCTCTCCTCCCCCGCGTTCGCCGTGAAGACGAGCCTCCTGCAACGGGTACAGCTGGTCATCGGCTCCGCGCTCCTGCCGGGCCTCGCGGTGCACAATGGCGTGCAGCCCGACAAGGTCTCCAAGAGCGCCGCGGTCGTCGCCGCCTACAAGGCTGATCCCCTCGTGCACGACCGGATCACACCGCGACTCGCGCGCGCGGTGTTGCAGGGCGGCGGCGAAGTGATCGCCCAGGCGCGGCAGTGGCCGGTCCCGACGCTCCTGATGTGGGCACTGGAGGATCACCTCGTCGACCCGGCCGGGAGCGCAAAGTTCGCGATGCAGGCGCCGCAGCACGTCGTCCGCGCGAAGAGTTTCGGTGGCCTCTACCACGAGATCTTCAACGCCGTCGATCCCGCCCCGGTCCTCGCCGCCCTCGACGAGTGGCTCGAGGAGCGCGCGCCCAGCTGAGTCAGCGCGGGACGCGGGCGAGCGTCGGTTCGGAGAGGCTACCCAGATAGAGCCAGCGGTCGGTCGCGAGGACGTCGGTGATCGGCGCGTACCCACCGGCGGGATCCTGGCGGTCATCGAGCACCCGCCCCGTCTCGTCGATGGCGATGAGATGCGCGTGGCGCGAGGGCTTCGGCTGCAACGCGGCGGGGATGCGCACGATCACCCGCCGGAGCGCCGGATGCGCGGCGAGTCGGTCGAGGATCGCCTTCCGCGGCGCGAAGAGCGCCACCCAGAACCGGCCCTCGGCGTCACGCGAGATGTTGTCGGGGAAGCCCGGCAGGTTCTCGAGGAGCGGCGTCACCGTGCCGCGCGCCGGCCCCTGCACCTCCACGCGCACGATGCGATACGCCCCGGTCTCGGTGAGCAGCACCGCGCGCGCATCGGCGGTGAGCGCGACGCCGTTGGCGAACTGTAGCCCGGCGGCGACGACCCGCACCTGCCGCGTGACCGGATCCCACTCGAGGAGCCGCCCGTGGCCCCCGTGCTCGATGATGTCGAGGGTGCTCGCGTCCGCATCAGCCCGTGCCGCCACGGTGAACTTGCTCGATGCGTCACTGAAGTAGACGCGGCCATCAGGCGCGACATCGAGGTCATCGGCGAAGCCGAAGGAACGCCCCTCCGCCTCGGTCGCAAGGACCATCACCTGCCCGGTGGTGTCGACGGCGAGGAGCCCGCGGATCCCGTCCGCGACATAGAGCGTTCCATCTGCCCCGAAGGCGAGCCCGAGCGGCCGCCCGTCGGTGCGCGCCCAGACGACGGGGTTCCGCCCCTCGGCGTCGAGCCGGACGATGGCCCCGTCGCGGGTCGCCGCGTAGATCCGGCCCGCGGCATCACGCGCCACGCTCTCGGGCCCCGGGTGATCGCCCAGAGGGACCCGCTCGGCGCCCGCGAGCGCGGAGTCGGGCGCGAATGCCCCGACGTAGCCGGCATCCACCGGCGCCTCCCACGCCACCGGATCGATCGGCACCGGCCAGAGGGCGAGGTACGCGAAGAGGGTGAGGTCGATGGCGAGGAAGAACAGGACGATGGGGCGGCGCAGGGCGGGATTCATCCCGATAATGTCGGGCGCGGGGGCGTGCACCGCGAGCGTGATGCTTGCGGGTCACGGCGCCACGTCGTAGGTCAGAGGGTATGCGCCCACTCGCTCACCTGCCCCACACCGGCCGCTCGACCACCAGCCGCCCCCTCGCCCTGCTCCCTCTCGCCACGCTGCTGCTCGCCGCCGCCTGTGGCCCGAGCGCGCCGCCGCCCGACCGGATCCTCCTCAACGGGCTCGTCTGGACCGGCGACTCCACACGCCCCGCCGCGACGGCGCTCGCGATCCGCGGCGACACCATCATCGCGGTCGGGTTCGATGCGGAGATCGAGACGCTGGCCGGCGAGGCCACACGGACCGAGAACCTCGGCGGTCGGCGCGTCGTCCCGGGCTTCCACGATGCCCACTGGCATCTGCCGGCACGTCGCGACGCCGACCTCACCGGCGCGCCCTCCGTCGATTCGCTCGTCGCGCGCCTGCAGGCCTTCGCGGCGACGTTGCCCCCCGACGCGTGGGTCACGGGGCGCGGCTGGACCCCCGATATGTTCCCCGAGAACACGGCGACGAGCGCGGCGATCGATGCGGCTTTCCCCGACCGTCCGGTGCTCCTCGTCGACCGGGACGGCCACCAGTCGATCGCCAACCGCGTCGCGCTCCGACTCGCGGGCATCGACCGCACGACGGTCGCGCCGGTGGGTGGAGCGATCGACCGTACCCGCGACGGGACGCCGACCGGACTGCTCCGCGAGACGGCGGCGTGGCCCGTGAAGGCACGCATCCCGGCGCCGAGCGCGGATGAGGTGTACGCGGCGCTCCAGGCGACGATGGCCGCGGCGGCCCGCGACGGGCTTACCGCGCTCCAGGTGGCGAACGGCCTCAACGAAGCCGAGGAGGAAGCGTTCGCGCGAGCGCTCGCCGAGGGCACGCTCCTGACCCGCTTCCGCATCGCGGTGCCCTTCATCCCTCTGCCGAGCGACTCCGCGTTGTCGGAGTGGACGGCACACCGGGACCGGGACCGGGGACCGCTCGTCCGATACGGCATCGCGAAGGGGATGCTCGACGGCACCGTCGACGCGCGCTCCGCCGCGATGCTCACCCCGTATGCCATCGGTGGTGGGACGGGACTCCCGCGGTGGTCGCTCGACACCCTCGTCGAGACGATCGCGCGCTACGACAGCGCCGGCCTGCAGGTGGAGCTCCACGCCATCGGCGACGCCGCGATCCGTCAGGCGCTCGACGCTTATGAGGCCGTCGCGCAGCGCACCCCCGCCCGGGACCGGCGGCATCGGATCGAGCATCTCGAGGTCCCCGATCCCGCCGACCTGCCGCGCTTCAAGGCGCTCGGCGTGATCGCGTCGACCCAGGCGGTCTTCGCGACGCCCGACGCGACCGCGCTGCAGAACTACGTGCCGCTCCTCGGCCCCGAACGCGCCGCCCGTGCGATGCCATTCAAAGCGCTCGATGACGCCGGCGCGGTGCAGGCGTTCGGCAGCGACTACCCCGTCTTCCCGATGAGTCCGATCCTCGGGATGCAGATGGCCGTGTTCCGGCAGCTCGCCGACGGCACCCCGGCGGGTGGGTGGGAACCACAGCACCGGATCGACGTGGAGGCGGCCCTCCGGCACTATACCCGCGACGCCGCCTATGCCGCTTTCCACGAACGCGAGATCGGGACGCTCGCGCCAGGAATGCTCGCGGACCTCGTGGTGCTCTCCGACGACATCCTCGACGGCACCCTCGCGACCTTCACGCGCGCACGGCCCGTGCTCACCGTGATGGGCGGGCGCGACACCTACCGGGATCCAGCGCTGCGCTGACCGGGCGGGGGAGGCCCACCGATTCCCTGAGTGGGGCGCTGCCCCGCCCGCGTCGAGCGGTCAGCCGTCGTGCAGGTCGACGTCCTTCGTCTCACGAACGAAGAACCACCCGATCACGAAGGTCGCCGAGGCGATGATCACGGGATACCAGAGCCCGGAGTAGATGTCGCCGGTCGATGCGACGATCGCGAAGGCGGTGGTCGGGAGGAACCCGCCGAACCACCCGTTCCCGAGGTGATACGGCAACGACATCGACGTGTACCGGATCCGCGTCGGGAACATCTCGACGAGCATCGCCGCGATCGGGCCGTAGACGAGCGTCACGTACAGCACGAGGATCCAGAGCACGAGGACGACCATCGGACGGTTGATGCCGGCGGGATCAGCGGCCTTCGGGTACGCCGCCGCATCGAGGGCGGCGGCGAGCTCCTCATCGAATCCCGCCTTCTGCCGCGCGTCGGCCGCGGTCCCGTCGTACGACGGGATCTCGACCGTGCCCACGCGGATCGTCGCGGCCCCGGTGGCCGCCTCGTTCGCGTACGGCACACCGCGCTTCACGAGCGCCGCCTTCGCGACGTCGCAGCTCGAGGTGAAGGTGCTCGTCCCCACCGGATTGAACTGCACCGAACACTCGGCCGGATCGGCGGCCACCACGACCGGCGCCCGCTCCTGCGCGGCCTCCAGCGCGGGATTCGCGAAGTGCGTGAGCGCGCGGAAGAGGGGGAAGTAGGTCAGTGCCGCCAGCAGGCAGCCGGCGAGGATGATCGGCTTGCGCCCGATGCGGTCAGAGAGGCGACCGAAGACCACGAAGAACGGCGTCGCGAGGAGGAGCGAGACCGCGACGAGCACGTTCGAGGTCTGGAGGTCGACCTTCAGCGTCTGCGTGAGGAAGAAGAGCGTGTAGAACTGCCCCGTGTACCACACGACCGCCTGGCCGGCGGTGAGGCCGAAGAGCGCGAGGAGGACGACCCGGAGGTTCCGCCACTCGCCGAACGATTCGCGGAGCGGCGCCTTGGAATGGGTCCCCTCGGCCTTCATCGCCTTGAAGACGGGCGACTCCTCGAGCGCGAGGCGGATCCAGACCGAGATGCCGAGGAGCACGAGCGAGACGAGGAACGGGATGCGCCAGCCCCACGCCGCGAAGGTCGCCTCGCCGAGCGTCACGCGGCAGAGCGTGATCACGAGGAGGGAGAGGAAGAGCCCCATCGTCGCGGTCGTCTGGATCCACGACGTGTAGCTCCCGCGCTCGCCCGGCGGCGCGTGCTCGGCGACGTACGTCGCCGCACCGCCGTACTCGCCACCGAGCGCGAGGCCCTGGAGGAGACGCAGGAGGATGAGGATTACCGGCGCCGCGATCCCGATCTGTGCATACGACGGGAGCACCCCGACCACGAAGGTCGAGGCGCCCATGATCAGGATGGTGACGAGGAAGGTGTGCTTCCGCCCGACGAGGTCGCCGAGGCGACCGAAGACGAGGGCGCCGAAGGGCCGTACCGCGAAGCCGGCGGCGAAGGCGAGGAGGGCGAAGATGAACCCGGCGGTGGGATTCACGTCGGAGAAGAACTGGGTGCTGATGATCCCCGCGAGCGAGCCGTACAGGTAGAAGTCGTACCACTCGAAGACGGTACCGAGGGACGACGCGAGGATCACGCGGCGGGCGTCACGCGTGGTGTCGGGGATGAGGGCCATACGCGGGAAGATGTGGCCGACGGACCAGAGGGGACAGGGGCAGGAGATCGGAGCAGAGGATCAGGGATCAGACATCAGGACCTGCTCCCTGACACCTGACATCTGACACCCGACACCTGCCCTTAGGGCGTCATCCAGTACGACACCTTCACCAGCAGCGTGTTGTCCGGATGCGTGGCGAAGAGGCTGCGGAGGTCGCGGGCCGCGTCGAAGGTGCCGGGGTTCCGCCCATCCCCACGCCCCTGCTGCCAGACGAGGAACAGCGTCGACCCGAGCCGATACTCCCAGCGCAACACGACATTCGAGTTGAACTGCTTCGCGTTGAACCCCCGCAGGCTCGTCCCCGCCCGGCTGAACGGCGCGTACCGGTCCGCGTAGGCGTGGGCCGCGGGGTCGACGATCTCTCGCCAGTCCCGGAAGTCGCCGCTCGCGATGAATGGCTGCGCGTACAGCTGGAGGCTCAGCGCCGGGGTGAGAGTCACGTTCGCGCGCGCCGTCACCGCCAGAATGGTCTGGCCGAGGTTGGCGACGGTGTAATGCGTGGTGTCGCTGAAGAGCGCCCCGTAATTGGCGTAATACTGCGTATCGTCGGCCCGGCGCTCGTAGCTCGCATCGAACTCCACCGACGTCCGGTCACCGAGGCGGCCGATCATCCCGGCCGCGACCTGAGCCGCCCACGACCGCCCTTCATCCCCGGTCGCGAGTCTGAAATCGAGACTGGGCTTGAGCGCCTTCCGGATATCGCCGTCGATGGTGACGCTGACCCGATGATACGGCGACACCCGGAGCGCCGGTCCCCCGCGCGCACAGGTGATGCAGCGGGAGGCGCCGAGGTTCGAGGCTACCCACGTGAACGAGCTCGACCAGAAGTTCGCCAGCTCCGCCGCGCCGTGCACCGTCGTGCTCATCCCGCTCGGCAGACCGCCGGTGGTCCAGTGCTGCTCGCCGCCCACGACGACATTGCCGCGCCGATACCACGACGTCGGCTTCACCGAGACGAGCGAGATCGTGTTCTTCACCATCGCATCGTTGATGAGGACCACGTACCCGAGGTCGTTGAGCTCCGTCCCCGGCATCGCGTAGCGCGTGACCGTCTCCCAGCGCACCCGGCCGGCGTAGCGGCGGAGCTGCAGCGAAGCGACGCCCCCCTCGAGGCTCGTGCGCGTGGGATCGTACGCGAGATCGCTGCCGGGCCGCTGGTGGTAGTGGACGCTCGAGAGCTGCGTCCGCGCGATCGCCGCCTCGCTTCCGCGGGCGGTCGACCGCCCGGTGTAGGCTTGGAACTCCCACCGCTCCGCGAAGCGATGATACCCCTGCAAGAGCATCGTGTACGCGTCACGCCGGAGATACGGCTCGGTCGCGGCATCGAGGTCGCGCGAGAGCCCGGTGATCATCGTCCCGATCTGCGAGCGCCCTTGGCGGAAATCCTGTACGAACCGGCCGACCAGCGTGCGCGTCCTTGGCTCGATGGTCTGACCCGTCGCGCCGACCTCACGTGCCGACGAGACGGCGACGAGGCCGAACTGCGCGCCACCTTCGAGACGGCCGGTCAGCTTCGCGGCGACATCGATCGTGCTGGCGAGTGGATCGGTCGCGGTCGCGCGAAGCTGTGGGGCACGGCCGAGTCGCCGGGAATAGAAGATTCCTTCACACGGCCCGCCGCACCGGAAGAGATTGCCCCCCTCCTGGAAGAACGGCCGTCGCTCCTCGAATCGGACCTCGAAGGCGCTCAGATTCAGCACCGCCGGATCCGCCTCGACCTGACCGAAATCGGGATTGATCGTCGCGTCGAGCGTGATGGCCGGCCCGAGCCCGGCCTTGAGGTCGAGCCCGACGGCCTGTTGCTGCGGGTGCGCCCAGCCCCCGCCCACCAACGGCTGCGTGACGTTCTTGGTGACGCCGTAGGGCATCACCTCGAGCCGACGCGCGGCGCCGATCCCCCGGATGCCGACGATGTCCCCGAGCTGGGATGCGAAGGTCTGCCGGGAGGGGCGATAGACCGGCCAACTGTCCCGCTCGCCGTGCCGCGCGTCGTCACGCCACAGCCCGAAGCCGAACGTGAGTTCCTCGGCGGGGTTGAACCGCAGCTGACTGAACGGAATGGCATACTCCGCCGTCCAGCCGAGCGAGTCGATCTGCACCGCGGCGTCCCAGACGGCATCCCACGCGCCGTCCTCCACCACATCGGAGTAGATCGCCGCATCCCGCTTCACCCCGACCGGATTCACCATGAACTGCATCCCACTCCGCCGATCGTGGTAGCCGTCGATCACGACCTTGATCCACTCGGACGGCGTCCGCACGTCGCGCCGGCTCAGCAGCGCGACGAGCGAGTCGGGGTGCGGATCGTACATCCGCACGAAGACGTAGAGCATCCGGTCGTCGTAGGCGACCTGGAAGGCGGTCCGGAAGCGCGCTGGCGCCGCCTCCGCTGGAGCAAACTGATGGAAGTCGTCGGTGATCGGGGCGGTCCGCCAGACGGCATCGGCGTCACGACCGTCGAGCTGGATCGCGGTCGTGGTGCGGACCGCCCGGGCGGCCGAGATCGATTCCCCCACCGACGACCCCGCCACCGACTGCGCGGCGATGCTCGAGACGAACAGCGGGAGGCCCAGCGCGAAGGCCAGGGAGCGAAAGTGACGGAATGCGTCGAGCACGGGTGCAGGCATCGAGTCGTTACGGCGCGCCGACCGAAAGGGTTGGCAGCCGTTCACCAGCCACGGTGATTCACCCACCGATCGACGACGCACACGCCGTCGTGCACCACATACGCGCCGTGTTGCGCCGCCGTCAGGCACGAATGATTCACCCGGATGCGGACCCGGCTGCCGACGGGGAGGGACGCGACCATCGCCCGGGCCGCGGGGTCCACCGCGGTCACCACCCCGTGCTCCTGCGACAGGCTGTCGAGGCGGAGCCCGAGGTCTCGGCCCTCGAGGTCGAGCAACTCGCCGTACCCCGTGGCGGGCTCCAGATCGACCGCGCCGCGATCCTTGCTCAGCGCGATGCCGCCGGCATCGACGACGAGCCGACCGGCGCTCTGGTCGCGGTGCACCACGGCGGCCAGAACGGAGAGCACGGTGTCCTCGCGCGTGCACGACCCGATGGTCGCCTGCGCCACATCGAAGAACACGTAGTTGCCCGCCCGCACCTCCTCGATGCCGTCGAAATGATCGACGTGCGTGAGGGTGGGCGTGGAGCCGAGACTGAGCACCGGCGTGTCGATCCCGACCGCGCGCAGCGCCGCGCGCGCGGTCAGCATCTGGTCGCGTTCCTCCGTCGCGATCGCCCGCACCGCCGCCGCGCCGCGCGCGTGATACGCGTGCCCCGCGTGCGTGAGGAGCCCGGCGAACCGGAGCCCCGGATGACCGCCGACCGCCTCGGCGAGCGCCGGCAGCGCGGGCCCATCGGCCGCGACGCCGCAGCGGCCATATCCGGTATCCACCTTGATCCAGACATCAATCCCGACACCGGCGGCCCGCGCCATCGCCCCGAGAGGCGCGGAGACCTCAAGCGCGTCCACGAGGACCCCGAGCCGGACTCCCTGCGCCACGAGCGACCGGACGGCGTCGAACTTCCCGGACTCGATCGGGACGCCGTAGACGAGGTCACGGAATCCGTGCGCGGCGAAGGTCCGTGCCTCAGCGAGCGTGGAGACCATCAGCCCCGCCGCACCGGCGGCCTCCTGTAGCCGCGCGACCTCGAGGCATTTGTGGGTCTTCACGTGCGGGCGCAGCCGGACCCCGAGTCCCCGTGCGCGCTCGGCGATACGGGTGATGTTCCGGACGAGGCGCGAGCGATCGAGCAGGAGCGTGGGCGTGGGGAGCCCTGCCAGATCGGTCGTCACGATCCGCCGCGCGCTGGGGTCAGTCGAGGTACGGCGACGGACCCTCGTCCGCGCCGAAGAGCTCACGCGCCGACTTACGGCGCTTCCCACCCTTCGCCGGGAGCGCGCGCACCGGGAGCGTCGGACGCTCCCCCTCGGGGAGGAGATCATCCACCATCTCCACCAACTGCTGGCTCAGGTGCCGCCCGTACTTGTACAGCGCCACGACGCGCGTCCGGCTGCTGAGCAGGAAGACGAGGATCGGCTTGTCCGCCTTGGTGGCGTTGCAGGGCCGGCAGCTGAGCACGAGGTTGTCACGCCGGTCATACGCGGTGAGGCCGCGGCGCGGGGTCACGTGATCGAGCGTGATGGTGCGCTCGGCGACCCTCCGCTCGCAATAGGCACAGACCGGGCCGTGCTGTTCGAGGAGCCAGCGACGGGTCTCGGTGTAGGCCGCACGACCGGTCGGCAGCGAGGTCAGGGTCGGCTGCCGCTTCCCCTTCCCGCCCCCACCGCCCCCACGCCCACGACGCCGTTTGGCTGCCATCCTTAATAGTAGTGCAAACCCGGCCAGCGGGCCGGTTCCGGACCCTCGGTCGGGGATTGCTGGATATTTGGCCCCCCGGACGATAGCCTCCCCGAGGTTCCCATCCCCCGGGAGGACGGGCGTGAAGGTTCTGGTGGTCGGCGGCGGTCCCGCCGGGTTGTATGCGGCGCTCCTGCTGAAGCGGCGGCACCCGCACGCCGAGGTCATCGTCGAGGAGCGAAACCGCCCCGACGACACCTTCGGCTGGGGCGTGGTCCTCTCCGACCAGACGGTCGCGAACCTGCGCGCCGCCGACCCGGTGAG
>VHBO01000001.1 GCA_016871895.1 Gemmatimonadota bacterium | reverse complement strand
CGACCTAGCCCGCGCGACGTCGCGGAACCCGGATGCGATTGCGCTGTATGCGGGGGCGCTTGCCCGGAACCCGTTCATGCGCGATGCGACCTACTTCCTCGCGTACCTGTACTACGAGGCGAAGGACGCGGCGAAGATGCTCCCCCTGACGGATCGGCTCATCGAGCTCGACCCGAGCAACGGCGACAACTATTTGATGCGCGCCTACGCTTTCCAGCTGATGGCGCAGGCCGAGCGGGATGTGCGGAAGAAGCAGGACCTGATCAAGCAGCAGGATGCGATGGCGGCGCGCGAGACGCAGCTCTCGTCGCTGCACAAGGTCGTGGTGAACCGCTTCGAGCGTCGGGAGAACGGCGCGGTGCTCGGGGGCGTGATCGAGAACCTGTCGCGGGCCGCGAAGGCGTACTTGCTGACGGTTGAGTTCCTCGACGCGGCGGGGACGGTCCTGGAGACGATGACGGCGGAGGTCGCGAGCGTGGCGGCGGGCCAGCGCGGGCCGTTCGAGCTGACGGCGACGAAGCCCGGGGTGGCGGCCTATCGGTACAAGCCCCTCCCGGTCCCGACGCCGGCGACGCCGACGCGTTGATTCCCGGTCCGAGGGGGCCTATGTTTCGGGTCTCCCTCGGAATCGCCTCCCGGGCGATGGGGGAAGCAAGGCGCTCGTAGCTCAATTGGATAGAGCATCTGACTACGGATCAGAAGGTTGGGAGTTCGAGTCTCTCCGGGCGCATCAGGGCAGGTGTCAGGTCTGAGGTCGCAGGGTGCAGGTGTGGGACAGAAGTCTTTACCGAACATCGGGGCGTAGCTTAGCCCGGTAGAGCGCCTGCTTCGGGAGCAGGAGGTCGGAGGTTCGAATCCTCTCGCCCCGACTGTACGTAAACGGAAGCCCCGCAACGAGTTCGCTCGGTGCGGGGTTTTCCGTGTCTTGAAGGAGAGTGGACCAACCTCTCGGGTAGTCTCCACCTAGTATCCAGTACGGGAGGCTCGGTTCACTGGGGCTCCACTTTCCGCTGCACCTTTCCCGTCAACGTGTCGGGTGGGCGACCGAGCTCGGCGTCCCGGATCGCGACGACGGAGGCGGAGCGCGGCTCGCCGGTGAGGAGAGCGAACTCGCCGACGACCTCGCCGCGTCCGAGCTCGCGCAGGAGGGTCGGGCCCGCCTCCCCCTCGCGGAGGATCCGTAGTCGGCCACTCAGCACCACGTACGCCGCGTCGCCGGGGTCGCCCTGATGGAAGAGGGTGCTCCCCCCGTAAACAACCTCGGGCTCGAGCGCGGCGGCGATGAGGTCGATGACCTCGGGCCGCAGGTCGCGGAAGACGGGGCTCTGCCGGAGCGCCTCCGCCGCGTGCGTCACCCCGCCTCCGCCAAGGCGCGCTTGGCGTCGTCGAAGGCGCCCTCGCTCCGAGCGATGACGAGCGTGGCGACGCCGTTCCCGATGAGGTTGGTGACGGTGCGCGCCTCGCTCATAAAGCGATCGACGCCCAGCAGAAGCGCCACCCCCTCGACAGGGACGATGTCGGTGGCGGCAAGGGTGCTGGCGAGCACGATGAAGCCGGAGCCGGTCACGCCGGCGGCCCCCTTGCTCGTCAGCATCAGCACGCCGAGGAGGGAGAGCTGCTGCCCGATGGGGAGGTCCACGCCGTAGACCTGCGCGATGAAGAGCGCGGCCATCGAGAGATAGATGCTGGTGCCGTCGAGGTTGAACGAGTAGCCCGTGGGGATGACAAGCCCGACGATGGAGCGGTCGCAGCCGTACCGCTCGAGCTTCTCGAGCATCCGCGGGAGCGCGGACTCAGAACTGGAGGTGCCGAGGGCGAGGAGGATCTCCTCGCGGATGAAGCGGAGGAAGCGCCAGAGCCGGAAACCGTACACCCGGCAGATCGTCGCGAGGACGACGAAGATGAAAACCGCCATCGTCGCATAGACATCGAGCATCAGGCGACCGAGGGGGAGCAGGGTCTGCAGACCGAAGGCGCCGACAGTGTACGCCATCGCCCCGAACGCCCCGACGGGCGCGACGACCATCACGAGGCTGACGACGCGGAAGAAGACGACCTGCAACTTCTCGAGGAGCTCGACGACGCTACGGCCCGGCTCGCCGACGCTGGTGAGCGCGACGCCGAAGAGCACGGAGAAGAAGACGACCGGCAAGAGGTCCCCGCCGGCGAAGGCGGCGATGACATTGCTCGGGACGATGTGCAGGAGGACGTCGGCGATGGAGCGGTCGCCGGCCGCGGCGGTGTAGCGCGAGATGTCGCCGGTGGCGAGGGTGCTGACGTCGAGCCCAGCGCCGGGTTTGGTGAGATTCACGATCACCATCCCGATGACGAGCGCGAGGGTCGAGACGACCTCGAAATAGAGGAGCGCCTTCCCGCCGACGCGGCCGAGGCGCCGGAGGTCCGCCATACTCGCGATGCCGTGGACGATCGTGAGGAAGATGATCGGGGTGATCACCATCTTCACGAGATTGATGAAGGTGTCGCCGAGAGGTTTCAGCGCCTTCCCGACATCCGGGGCGACGACACCGACGAGGACGCCGAGGGAGACGGCGACGAGGACCTGGAAGGTCAGGTTCCGAACGAGGCGCTGGAGCATCGAGCGAATATGGGGTGACCGACCCCGGAGCGGCTACGGCGCGTCGAACCAGCGCTCGGCGCGGAGCTGCGCCCAGAGCTCGGCGACCGCCGTGCCTCCTGCGCTGACGATACGCGCCTCGTCGTCCACGGCGAGGTGGCCATCGACGACTTGGAGGTGCCCTTGGGTGGCGACGTGCCGGACGCTGAGGCCGTGCGCGTAGAGCAGGTGATGCAGCGGTTCCGGCCCCATCCGCCCCGCCCCGACGAGCGGCCCGCTGAGATCGATAGCACACCAGTCCGCGAGGGCCCCGACCTCGAGCCGGCCGAGGTCGGGGCGACGCAACCCATCCGCGGCGAGCACGGTCGCGCCAGCCACCGCCTGTGCGATCGTCGGCTGCGGGAGCCGGGAGCCGGTGGCGGCGTTGAGCAACCGCGCGCGGGCGCAGCCAGCGAGGACGGCGAGCTTGAGGTTCTCGACGTAGTCGTTGGAGTGCGTGTCGATGCCGATATTCACGTGGACGCCGGCGGCGAGGGCCTCAGGATAGGGTTGCATCCCGGTGGCGTTGCCGGCGCCGCCGCCCGACGGGCAGTGGGCGTAGATGCCGCCGTGGCGCGCCATCACCGCCCAGTCGTCGGCGGTCGCCCCTGACATATGCGCCCCGAAGAGCGGTCCGTCGAAGGCGCCGAGCGACGCCATCCAGACGGCGGGTGACATCCCGCGGAGCCGCTGGGTGGTGCGCGTCTCCCCCACGCCCTGCGCGAGATGGATGTGGATGCCGTTCCCCAGACGCCGCGCCGCCGCGATGATCGCCGTCATCGTCTCCGGCGTGTGGGTGTCGGTGGCGTGCGGCGTCATCATCGGGCGGATGAGGCCCTCCTCCGCCCCGTTCACCTCGAGCGCGAAGGCGAGGTTCGCCTCGATCTCGCGGAGCGTCTCGGGAACGGACCGCTCGAGCACGGCGTCGTCGGTCCGGCGCCAGATCGGGAAGAGGCGCGCCGTGCCGGGGATCATCCCGCCGGGATACCCGCGCACGTTCCAGCGGCGGGCCACGCGCACGTAGCTCTGCGCCTGCCGCAGGCTCAGGCTCATCTCCACGTGGGTGGTGCACCCCGACCGCAGAAGCTCGGCGACGTTGTACGCGGTGATCGCGTCGAGCGCGTCGTCGGGGAGCGCCTCGAGGAGCTCGAGGGGGCGCTGGTAGGAGCGCCCCCCTTCGATCAGCCCCCGCGTCGGCGTACCGGAGGCCGCGTGCGTATGCCCAGAGATGAATCCGGGGAGGAGAACACACCCGCGCGCGTCGATCCGGGTCACGGTACCAGCGATGCGTCCCTCGCGGACGCCGACGATGCGGTCGTCGCGCACACGCAGCGACACCTCGGGGACCACGACACTGCGCCCCTCGCGTCGCAGAAGCGCGGCGCCTCCTTCGACGATGTAATCCCGTCCACGCGGCACCGTCGGGCGACCCGCGGGGGAAGGTGCGGCACCGAGGAGACGCCCGGCACCGAGGGCGGGGACCGCGGCGAGCCCCGCGGCGAGGAGCGCGCGCCGATGGAGCGGGCGAGCGTCCGGCGACTCAGTCATCCGCGCCGGCGGTCGCGAGCCGCTCCGCCGCCGCGTGGATCGCGGCGCGGATACGCGGATAGGCGCCGCAGCGACAGAGATGCCCGCGCATCGCGTCATCGATCTGCGCGTCCGAGGGCCGTGTGGTCGCGCGGAGCAGCGCGACCGCGCCCATCACCTGCCCCGCTTGGCAGTAGCCACACTGCGGGACGCTCGCCGCTGCCCACGCGGCCTGCACCGCAGCGCCGACGGGGTCGTCGAGGCCCTCGATGGTGGTGACCGCCTGCCCGGTCACGCTCCCCACTGGCGTGACGCAGGCCCGCACGGGCTTGCCGTCGACGAAGACCGTGCACGCACCGCAGAGCGCCATCCCGCAGCCGAATTTCGGCCCGGTGTGACCGAGGCCGTGACGGAGCGCCCAGAGGAGAGGCATCGCCGGCGGCGCGTCGAGCGAGGCCGGGGTGCCGTCGACGATGAGTTCGATGCGCTCGGGGTTCATACACGCGCCTCAGCGGGAAGACGAAGCGGCAGGGTCCGGAGACGCACGCCGGTGAGCCGCGCGATCGCGTTGGCGACCGCGGGTGCGACGGGCGGGAGCGCCGGCTCGCCGATGCCGGTCGGCACCGCGTCGCTCGCGACGAGGTGCGTCTCGATGATCGGGCACTCGTCGATGCGCAGCAGTGGATACTCGTGGAAGTTGCCCTGCACGACCGCACCGCCGGTGACGGTGACGGCGCCGCGCAGCGCGGCGGTGAGCCCCATCACGACGGAGCCCTCGACCTGCTGTCGCACACCGGCCGGATGCACCGGGAGGCCGCAGTCGACGGCGCTGACGATGCGTCGCACACGGAACCCATCCGGCCCACCACGTTCCACCTCGGCGACCTGCGCGACGAGCGAGCCGAAGCTCCAGTGCAGGGCGAGCCCCTGCGCGACGCCATCGACGACGGTGCCGTCGGCGCGCCATCCCGCCCGCTCGGCCGCAAGCCGGAGCACCGCCGCCGCGCGCGGATGCGCCTCGAGCATCGCCAACCGGAACGCCAGCGGATCGCGGCCTGCTGCCAGCGCGCATTCATCGAGGAACGATTCGACGAAGAACGCCTGATGTGAATGCCCGACCGAACGCCAGGAGCCGACGGGGACGGGGACGTCGCGCTCGGCGTGTGTCGACCGGATCGCGCCGAACGCATAGGGCTGATCCCACGTGCCCTCGGCGGTGGTCTTGTCCGGACCGGCCGCGGTGAGCGCGAAGCCGACTCGGCGGCTGTACGACTTGAAGGGGGCTTGGCTCGCGGAGTGCGAGGCGATCGCTCGGATCGGCTGCGCGGCATCCCCGAGGGCGGCGCTGAGGTGCCCGACGGCGGCAGGGCGATACGCATCGTGGCGCATATCGTCCTCGCGCGACCAGAGGAGCTGCACCGCGACGCCCGGCACGCGTTTGGCAATAGCGGCGGCCTGCGCGATGAAGTCGACGTCGAGGCGGCGGCCGAAGCCGCCGCCGAGGGCCCGCTGGTGGATGGTGACGCGCCCCTCGTCGAAATCGAGGACCTGTGCGACGGCCTTCCGGGCGAAGCCGGGAACCTGCGTCCCGACCCAGCACTCGGCGGTGCCGTCGGTGACGCGGACCGTCGCGTTCATCGGCTCCATCGTGGCGTGCGCGAGGTAGGGCGCCTCGTAGGTCGCCTCGATGACGCGCGTCGCCTGCGCGAGGATCTCCTCGGTGTCACCGACGCTCCGGAACGGCAGCCCAGAGGGTTCACGCGCGGCCTCCCGCAGGTCGGCGAGGATCGCCTCGCTCGAGAGGCCAGCGTGCGGCGACTCGGACCAGGTGATGCCTCGCGTGCGGAGCGCCTCGCGCGCGTGCCACCAGGTGTCGGCGACGGCGACGACGGCGGCGGGATCACCGAACCCGGTCGGCTCGAGGGTGAAGACAGCGTGGACGCCGGGGGCGGGCGCGGTGTCCACCTGCGTGGGAACCGCACCGAACGTCGGAGCCATCACGACGGCGGCGTACTTCATCCCATCAATGCGGACGTCGAGCCCGAAGAGCGGCGCGCCGCGCGCCTTCTCGGCGGCATCGAGGCGCGCGAGGTCGCGACCGATGATCGTGAAGGCCGCGGGTTCCTTGAGCGTCACGCGACCCGGACGCCGGGTGGCCGCGTCGGCCGCCAGCTCCCCGTATCCGAAGCTCTGCTCGCCGATGATGACGCGACCCTGCGAGGCCCGGCACTCGGACACCGCGACGCCAGCGCGTGCCGCCGCCGCCTCGAGGAGCGCGACACGCGCGGTGGCCCCTGCCTCGCGCGCGATCTCCCAACAATCCCGGACGCTCGACGAGCCACCGGTCATCATCACACCGAGCTCGCGCATCGTCTTCGCCGTGAGCCATCGCATCGACCGGACGAGCGGGCCGTCGGCGTCGGGATGGAAGGGGAGCCCATCGACGACGACGGCGATGTTTCCGTAGATGCGATCGATCGGGCTGGGGGCGACGCGCACATCCTCCCAGCGGCACTCCAGCTCTTCGGCGACAAGCA
The DNA here is from genome assembly GCA_016871895.1 of Gemmatimonadota bacterium. Classification (GTDB taxonomy): domain Bacteria; phylum Gemmatimonadota; class Gemmatimonadetes; order Gemmatimonadales; family Gemmatimonadaceae; genus Pseudogemmatithrix. The sequence goes on along the minus strand of VHBO01000001.1, from coordinate 257,756 downwards.
TCGCGAGGGCGGTCGTGATCCCCTGCCCCATCTCGGCCTTCGGTGAGACGACGGTGACGACGCCGTCGGCGCCGATCACGACCCAGCCGTTGAGCGCGACTGCCCCGTCGGGCGTCTCAGGGGGATGCGTCCCCCGCAGGCGCTGACGCGGCGGGGTGAGCGCCCATCCGACGACGAGGGCGCCACCGGCGCCGAGCCCTGCGAGGATGAAGGTGCGGCGTCGCATACCCGAAGATGCCACCGAGTGCCGCGACGGCACCAGCGGCGACGGTGGTGCCCTCGGTGAGGTCGATGATCCGCACGCCCCCGCGATCGGCGCGCTCACAGAGCGTCGCGGTGGCATCGAGCCGCCGACAGACCCAGCCGGAATGAGATCGGAGGGCCTGCGCGAGGCGGCCGGCGGTCGGCACGAGGGCGAGGTCGACGCCCCAGTCATCGAGCGTGCCCGCCCATCGCTCCTCGACCTTCAGGATGCGACCGTAGGCCTCGACGTCGGCGGCGGTAAAGGTGAGCGGATCGACGAAGGCGCGCAGTCCCGGGACCGCCCACGCGACATAGCCGCCCCATCGCCAGGTGGTGAAGAGGCGCCGCTGCTCGCGGGCGGCCTCCGGCACCGCGACCGCGAGCGCTTCGCCGTCCTCCGACGCGCCGAAGCGCCGGATAGCGTGGATGAGGGACCGCATGACTGCCTCCGAGGGAGATGAAGTGACGCCGCCGCGCCGTTCGCGACGACGCGGGCAGGATGGCGTTCCCGTCGAGGCGGAAACAGCGGCAGTTCCCTGAGGTGGCGTGAGCGTTTGCGCGTCAGCGCGCCCCCGTCGCGCCGACCGCGGGATGCCCGACACGTCGGGCCGACGTCTCACACGATGAGCGGGTGCCCCTCACGCCGAACGGGGGCGACCAGATGGTCGCCCCCGTCTCCGTTGCACCAGCTACGTACCGCGACGACGTCGTTGTGTCATCGCGTCGGGGAGCCTCCGACCCGCGTGTCAGGTGCGTCGCGGGCGCGGCGGGATTCGGGGCAATGCGCCGATGCCGGGCGGCGCTAGCGCACGCGCGTCAGCAGTGACGCACCCACCCACCCGACCTGCCCCTCCCACCGGGCCGTGAGCCAACCGCGCCCGATCGCCGAGACCTCCACCCGCGTCCCGGGCGCGAGCGTCGCGAGGACCTCCGCCTCGACCGACGGCGCGGTCCGGAGCCGTACCCAGGTCAGCGTCTCGAAGGTGAAAGTCGTCCCCGCGTCACCACTCGGCGAGGCGGGCGCTGCGCGGGGGGCGCGGGGGGGCGCTGTCACGACGGCCCCCGATGTCGTCCCGCTGCGCACATCGGCACCAGCGACCGGCGCGGGCGCGATCGGCCCCGGCGATCTCGACGTATCGATCGCCGTTGGCACGACCTCGGCCGGCTCCGGCGCCGGCGCGGTCGCCCCCGAAGACACCGCGTCGTCCCGGTCCCGCGTCGACCAGAGCAGCGCCCCGACCCCCACGACACCGAGCGCGCCGAGCACGAGCGAGAGCCACCGTCGGACGTCGGGCGCTCCACCGGCACGCGGGGGCGGCTCGACGAGCACGACGCCGCTGGTCGGCGACTCCCCGCCGAACGGGGCGAGACACTTCGGGCACCGCGACGCACCGAGCACGGACGGCGCACCGCAGGCGGCACAGGTCACGCGACGCATCGTCTCCTCGAGGTGCGCATACCATTGAGACGACCGAGCCGCGAGGATGGCACGCGCCGGACACCGAGGTCGCGCGCGCAGGGGTGCGGTGGCGGGGGTGCGACCCGTTGCTGCCCTGCGGCGCGCGCCGTACCCTCCTCGTATGCTGACCCGTACCACGTCGCCCCGCGGTCTCCGCGCTTCCTTGCGCGCCGTGCTCTCGGGCGTCCTCCTCCTGCTCGCGCGGGTCCCGCTCGCGGCCCAATGGGCAAGCGACCCCGCCGACCCCATCGTCATCACCGGCGTCCGTGTGCTCAACGGTGCCGGTGGGGCGACAATCCCACCGGATGAGACGGTCGAGATCCGACTGCAGATCCGCAACGTCTCCGCGCGACCCCTCGCCGCAGTGACCGTGGACGTCCAGACGGGGGACGCCGCCCGCGTCCGGTACATCTCCGCGCTCGGCACCACCTTCGAGCGCCGTCGGCGCATCAAGGTCGGCATCCTCGCGCCCGGCACCACCGCCACCGTGCCGTTCCGGATCGTCGCCATCGAGCGGATGATGACCGAGGAGGGGGTCGTCCCGGTCCGCGTCGCGTTCGCAGCACGCCGGTACCCGACCACCGCACCTATCGACCTGGGCCTCACCATCGCCGGCGCCCCCGCCCCACTCGTCGCCGCCGGTGCGGTGGGCACGAGCCCGGCGATCGCGCCGCCGCCGGTCGCGCTCGGCCCCACCGACCTGATGCGTGGCGTCCCGCGCTCACGCGCCGACCGTCCGGATGCCATCGCGGTGATCATCGGCAACCGCACCTACCGCCGCGCCCCGGCCGTGGCCTACGCGGCGAACGATGCCGCTGCGATGCGGCTCCACGCCGAGCGGGTCCTCGGCGTCCGGCCCGGCAACATCCTGATGGTGGAGGACGCCACGCTCTCGGACCTCAAGGGGCTCTTCGGCGACCGCGAGGCGCCGACCGGACGGCTCCGTGACCTGGTGAAGCCCGGGATCAGCGAGGTCTTCGTCTTCTACTCGGGGCACGGCGCGCCCGACCCCACGGCGAATCGCGCGTATCTGATGCCGGTGGATGGCGACGCCGACCGACTCTCGCTCACCGCCCTGCCGGTGGATGCCCTCTACGACAACCTCGCCGCGCTCGGAGCGCGTCACGTCACCGTGGTGCTCGATGCCTGCTTCTCCGGTGCTACCGGCAGTGGCGAGATGCTCATCGCACAGGCCTCACCAATTGGTATCCGGGTCACCGATCCGTCCGTGCGCTTCGCCGCCGGCGGCGGTGCGACGATCATCACCGCCGCCGAGGGACAGCAGCTCGCGAGCTGGCAGCCGGAACAGCGGCACGGCCTCCTGACCTATCTCTTCCTCCGTGGGCTGCAGGGGGCCGCCGACGGCGACCGTGACGGCAGCCTCTCCGTGGGCGAGCTGCGACAGTGGCTGACCGATCCCGTGCGCGGTCTTCCCTATGAAGCGCGTCGCCTCCACGGCCGCGACCAGTCGCCGCAGGTTTGGGGCGATCCCTCCTACCGCCTCGTCCCGTGAATCGCATCGGCCTCGCGACCCTCCTGCTCGCGCTTCTCGGCGGACGCGTGGGCGCTCAGCTCCCTGCCGAGACGCATCTCCGCTGGTCGGCATTCGCCGGCGCCCTCGGCGTCGAGTCGATCGCCGGACTCTCCGCCGGCGGCGGCCTCTCCGCCCGTCTCGCGCGGGAGAACGCGCCATTCGACCTCGCGTTCGACGGCGCCGTGTACCGCTTCCCGCCGGTCCGCGTGAAGGACAGCGGCTACGAGTCGCAGCTCGACCAATCGTACGTGGCGCTCAGTGCGACGATGATCGTGCAGCGGCCCGGGTCGCGCCTCCAGCTGTTGGGTGGGGCCGGGACGTACTGGTGGGTCTATGACTTCGCTGACAACGAGGGGCTCGCCCAGCGGGGGTCGGACCGATCCGTCGGCTATCATCTCGGCGTCGGGTATCGCATCGCGGCGCGGATGGCCCTCGAGGTGCGATTCGTGAACGCCCAGTACGCCGGCTACGATGACAGCGGGAGCGATGCGAAGGTCCGGGTGCGGATGATCCCGATCTTCCTGCGCCTCGCGCTCTGACGCCGGGCGGCGTCACGCGACTGCCGGTCCCCTCGAGAAGCACGATGTGACCTGGCTCACGTTGCCGACGACCCCGGCCAGTCGTATGCTCTGTGCGGGGTGCGATGCGCCCCGATCATACTTTCCGGAGAGAGTCCCGTGAAGCGCTCGTTCTCGCTGCTGGCCCTCGTCGCCCTGTTCCTCGCCCCGGCCGCCGCTCAGGCGCAGCTCGCCATCTTCGGGGGGCAGCAGACCTGGACCTACGATGGTGGCTCGACGTACACCGGCACCGGTGGCGGCGTCGGCCTGCGCACCGGCATCCTGCCGATCTTCGACATCGCCGTGGACGGCTCGTACTACGCCTTCCCCGACGAAGGCGGCACCAAGGTGACGAGCCTCAACTACGCCGCGTCGGCGATCCTCGGCAGCAAGAAGGAGCGGGTGAACCTGTACGCCGGCATGGGCAAGTACAATCTCCGCTTCGATGGCACGGCGGAGCCGGCGAGCATCGGCGTGCACGGCGGGATCATGCTGCACCTCTTCGGGGCGCTCTCCGCCGACGCGCGCGTGGTGCTGCTAAAGGGTGACAACGGCGAGCTGACGAACACCTCGACCCGCATCATCCCGATCACGCTCCGCCTGCAGTTCTGATCCGATGTTCCGGCGGCTGCCTCGCACCGCCGGTGTCGCGCTGAGGGCCCACGTGGCCCTCAGCGCGTTTTCGGGTCTGGCCTTCGCGACCTTTCTCGTGCCGCCGGTCCCGGCGTTCTTCTCCACGCCCCCGAACGACGCGATGATGCGGATCGGCAACCAGTACGGTGGACAAGTGACCGTCGTCCTCGGGGCAATTGCGGCGCTCGCTTTCCTCGCGCACACGGTCGGCACCCGCCCTGCCGTCCGCGCCCTCGCCCTCTGCTTCGCACTCTCGTTCGGCGCTGAGGCGCTCGGTGCCGCGACCGACATCCCGTTTGGCCCGTACGACTACACGGACCGACTCGGCTTCATGCTCGGCGGGCTCGTCCCGTTCAACATCCCTACCTCCTGGTTCTATCTGGCGGTCGCCGCGCTGGGGATGGGCGCGCGCTTCCTCCCGGCGCGCGATGGCGCGACGACCCGGTGGTGGTGGGCCTTCGTCGCCGGGCTCATCCTGACCGGGTGGGATCTCGTGATGGACCCCGCGATGTATCGCACCGAGCATTGGCTCTGGTTCGTGCCCGACCTGAGCGCGGCCTCCGCCTGGGTGCGACTCCTCGGATACGACGGGTATCACGGCATCCCCGTCGCCAACTTCCTCGGCTGGCTCCTCACCGGGACGTTGGTCACGCGCGCGATGCTCGCGGTGATCCCGCCGTCGACGTGGGTGCGCGCCGTCGGGCCGCACGCCTTTCCGAGCATCCTCTTCGCCGCGAACGGGATCCTCCCCATCCTCATCTGCTTCCGCTGGGGGATGGTCTCGGCCGGCGTCGTCGGGCTCTTCGCGATGGGGATCCCACTCTGGCTCGCCCGACGCGCGCCGGCGATCGACCCGGCGATCGAGCCCGCCCCGTGATCGAGCTCCCGCCCCTTCCGGATCAGGCGGGCCCCGAGCCGATGGGCTCCGTCTCCCCCTTCCGACGGACAATGCGGCGGATGACCCGCGCCCTCGCCTCGGACGGGATGATCGGGTTCATGCTCGCCGTCGTGTTCGTCGAGGCGACGGTGCTCGTCCTCTGGCACCGGCAGACGGGGCGCGGACCGGCCCCGATCGAACTCCTCTCGTTCCTCGGCGCCGGCGGGAGCCTGATGGTCTCAATGTACTTCGTGCGCCGCGTGGAGCGTCGACCGCTCGCGTTCGCCTTCGCGCTGCTCTCCGCCCTCGCCTTCCACGCCTGGCACGTCGTGCTGCTCTGGGGCCGCTGAGCCTCGACGCCGGGGTCAGGTCGCGCCGCGGGCGCGGACTTTCATCAGGATCTCGCGCCGCGGCCGCGTCGTCAGCCGCGCGACGGGGCGCACCGCCCCAGGCTCCACCGCCTCGAAGTCGAACCGGCGGGTGAGTCGGGCGATGAAGAGCGCCGCCTCGAGTGTCGCGAAGGCCGCCCCCACGCAGACGCGCGGCCCGAGCCCGAACGGCACATAGGCACCCGGGGTGATCGCGTCCTCTCGGCCATCGAGGAAGCGATCGGGATCGAAGCGCTCCGGGTCGGTCCAGAGCACGCGATGGCGATGGATCGTCCACGGCGCGACCAGCACCATCGTCCCGCGACGCACCCGGCGGCCACCGAGCGTGGTGTCCTCGGCCGCGACGCGCGGGAGGAAGGTGATCGGCGGATAGAGCCGCAGCGTCTCCTTGAAGACCGCCTTGATGAACGGGAAGCGCTTCGCGTGCTCGATGGTGATCGGCCCATCCCCCACGGCGCCGTCGACCTCGGCGCGGATGCGCGCCACCACATCGGGGCGCTGCGAGAGCAGGAAGAAGACCCAGGTCAGCGCACTGGCGCTCGTCTCGTGACCGGCAAGGAAGAAGACCCCGAGCTCATCGATGAGCTCCTCCCGGGTGAACGGCGCGCCGGACTCTGGATCGACGGCGGCGATCGCCGCGGCACAGATGTCGTCCGCCGGCGTGGCATCCGGGGCGAAACGCGGCGCGACCATCGCCCCGATCAGGGCGCGGATGCGCCGGCACGCCTCGAGGACGCGCGGTGGCTGCGGCGTGTGGCGCCACGGCTTGTCGAAGAGGAGCGCCTTCACGTTCACGCTCGCGACCTGCCGTTCGAAGACGGCGAACGCCTCGAAGACGTCGCGGGCAGCGCCCTCGGCGAGCGGCGTCGAGAAGATGGTCCGCGTGATCACGTCGGCGGTGAGATGCCCCATCGCGGCATCGAGGGAGAAGGCCGCGCACGTGGCGCGCTTCCGCTCCAGCCATTGCTCGTGGTCATCGACGGCGGCGTCCATCTGGCCAAAGGCCCGGGCAAGCCGCATATGCGAGAACGCCGGTTCGATCATTCGCCGCTGCCGACGCCACGTTACCCCGCTCGACACGAACATCGCATTCCCGATCAGCGGCGCGACGGCGTCCACCATCAGGTCGTTCTTCGGGAAGATGCCCGCGGGATCGGTGAGCACCTGCGCGACGAGCTGCGGATCGTTCACATAGAGGATCCCCCGACGCGTGATCCCTAAGGGGAGGAGTCGCTCCTCGTAGGCGAGGTCGGGGATCAGCGAAAGGAGGTCTCCCTCCCCCTGCAAGATCACCCGGAGGAGGGAGCGGACCGGGGGGAGCGGGTGCGGGGCCGGCGGCCGATACGACGAGGTCATCGCGCCCTAGCCCGTGCATCCGCGCGCAGCGCGAGGGTGGTCCAGAGCACCCCGAGCATCTCGTTGCCGGCGATGCCGAGCAGCAGGATCGGTGCGACCCCGGCGATGACGAGTCCGACGAAGGCGGCGGCGAGCCCGATACGCCCCCAGAGTGACGCGTGGATGAGCACCATGACCTCCGCGCGCCCGGCCACGACGTAATACGCACCGAGTAGCACCGCCGTCGCGCCGAGCAGCCGCACCCAATGCTCGGTGGTTCGGGCGGTCAGGAGCAGGTCGAGGGTCGGGTCAGGGGCGAGGAGGAGGGCGAGCCCCATCCCGATGCCGTAGACGCCGAACCCGATGAGGCTCCCACCGGCGCGCGTGCGGGCCCGCCGTGCCACGTGCGCGCTCACTCGGCGACCTGCACACGCGGGCTCGCGTCGCGCTGCCCCCACCGCCCGATGCGGATGCGGTGATAGATGATGATCGAGAGCCCGACCGTGAGCGGGACCGCCCAGAGCAACGGATTGAGGGCGGCGTGCGATTCCGCGGGGCCGGTGCGCGGTGTGAAGCGGACGAGGCCGAACGTCATGAAGGCGGTGTAGACCGAGATGCCGGCCCCGACGAGCGCCTTCATATGCTCGATGAGATACGCCCAGCGCACGGGGGCGGTGCGGAAGGCGAAGACGAGGTTCGTCACCCCGGAGGCGACACCGACGATGCTGATTCCCATCATCAGCGGGAGCCCCCGAAGCCACCCCTGCACGGCACAGTTGACCGCCGCGACGATCACGAGCCCCTGCAACGCCAGCTCGCGCGGCGCCCGATTACGTGCGTGCTCCCGCTTATTCCGGACGACGATGAGCCCGTGCCAGGCGAGACTGATCGTCAGGATCGCGAGATAAACCATCATCCAGCCGAAGATACCGGAGACGAGTCGCGCGTCGTCGAGGTGCGGATGGGTGCCGAGTGGGTCGCGAAGCGTGGCAATGCCCATCGCCGCGGCGATCGTCCCGGTCACGAGCATACTGTAGGCGAAGACGAATCCGGCGCGTCGATGCGCGCGACCGCCTTTGCGTGAGAGGACCGCGACCCAGAACAGGACGAGGCCCCAGGCCCCCGTCGCGATGTGTGCGGCGACGAGGCTCTGGAAGGGGGTCACCCGACCCCGGGCTCTGACGAGGCCAACGCCGTCCGTACCGCCTCGGTGCGCGCGCCATCGAAGCAGACCCGACCCACCGTCACTGGCCCGCCGCGCTGTGCGAGATGCATAGCAAAGTACCCCGAATTGGGCGTGAGTCCGAAACACGACCACGATACAGGAATCCACCCCAACACGCCAGCGCTGCACCAGCCGTGATTGAGTTCAGCAGCGTTCGGTGCTACGATCGGCGAATGGTCACGGACGCAAGCCCCGAAGTGCTCATCGTCGGCCTCGGGGCAACGGGGAGTCTGACCCTCCTCGAACTCGCCCGCCGCGGCGTCCACGTCATCGGGATCGACCGCGGCCACCCCCCGCACGACCTCGGCTCGAGCCACGGCCGCTCGCGGATCATCCGCGAGGCGTACTTCGAGGATCCGTTGTACGTCCCTCTCGTGCAGCGCGCCTACGCTGCGTGGCAGACCCTCGAACGGGACGCCGGTACGTCCCTGCTCCGTGTCACCGGCGGGCTCTGCCTCGGTGCCCCGACCTCTCGGCTAGTCACCGGTGCGCTCGAGAGCGCGATGCGGCACCGCCTGCCTCACGAGCAGTTCAACGCCGATGCGTTGCGACGCGCTTTCCCCGCCCATCGCGTTGCGGACGACTGGATCGGGATCCTCGAGCCGCGTGCGGGTATCCTCGATCCAGAACGTTGCATCGCGACCGCGCTTCGGCTCGCGACCCAAGCGGGGGCTACCCTTCATCTCGGCGAGACCGTCACGGGATGGACGGCACATCCCGATCACGTCACGGTGCGCACGACTCGGCGCACGCTGCGTGCCGCCCAACTCATCGTCAGCGCCGGCGGCCGCGCACCCGAGCTGATCCCAGCCCTCGTCCCAGCCCTGACGGTGGAACGGCAGGTCCAGTTCTGGTTCGCTCCGCGGGCGGAGGCGACCGCATTCGCGCCGGAGCGGTTCCCGGTCTTCCTCTCAGAGATCGCACCCGGGACGATCTGGTACGGCTTCCCTGACGTCGGCGACGGCGTCAAGGTCGCGTGGCATCATCGCGCGCCCGGGACCTCGACGCACACGACCCGCGCCGGCGACGTCCGCGCGCCGGCGACCGCGGCGGAGGTTTCGGTGATGCGCGCGCACCTTGCGGCCCACCTGCCGTGGGCGGACGGCATCCTCCGCGGAACCGCCACCTGCCATTACTCGAATACGCCCGACGAGCACTTCCTCATCGACCTAGCCCCTGACACCGATCGGGTCTGGGTCGCGTCCCCCTGCTCCGGCCATGGGTTCAAGTTCGCAAGCGCGATCGGCGAGGTGCTGGCAGATCTCGCACTCGGTGCGACACCGGCGTTCGATTTCACGCCATTCCGCTGGCGTTGATGCGCCGATGACGATCACACCGCCGCGCCCAGCCGTCCTCAGCGTCCAGAGAGCTCGTCGCGACGACTACGGACGTCGGCGATAGCGGGCGCGAGCACCGGATCGGCATCACGCCACAGACGCAAGAGCGCCTCGTACGCCGCGAGTGCGCGTGGCCGATCGCCCTGCTGGGCATAGAGCCCGCCAAGCCGACGGAGCACATCGGGATAGAGCTGGGCCAGGTGCCCCTGCACCGTCACAAAGTCCTCGACCAACCGATAGCGCTCCAGATACACGATGGCGCTATCCCGGCGTCCCGCCATCTCAAACGCGCGTCCCATCCGTTCGAAGTGGTCTCCAAAAGCGGCCGCCGCGAGGGCCCCCGAATCCGCCGCCACACTGGCCCGCAGGGCCGAGAGCGCCGCGTCCCCCTCTTGCGCGGCGAGGGCGATCTCCGCTTCAACGACGCGGCTGATGCCCCACTGATAGAGTCGCTCCTCTGCGGACGCCGCCTGCAGGTTCGACGCGATGAGTGACCGCGACCGTACGACATTCCCGAGCCTCGCATATGCCTGCGCAAAAAGCGCGGTGTTCCGGTCGAGCACGGGACGTCCATCCTCCGGATTCGCCGCGACCAGTGAATCGAGCGCCCGAAGGCCGCGCGCGAAGTCCTTGGATGCAAGCGCGACCGTCAGTATCTCGCTCAGCCGAATCATCGCTGGGTCAGCGGTCGAGGCGTTGCCCGCGCTGTCCGCGACAGCCTGCATAGTGCGACCGAGGGCGACAAAGCGACGGTACTCTCCCTTGGCACCGGCCAGGGCGCGCTCATAGCCGACACCGGTCATCCGAGACATCGATTGCGAGGCCGCCTGCATACGCGTGGCAACGGCTGGCAATGAGTCCACACCACCAATGGCGATGGCGGCCCACGCTCGGGACCGCTCGAGGTAATCCGTATTCGGAAACTCTGCCTCGAGGACCCGAAGGGTGGCCGTCGCCTCAGAGTACTTCCGTTGTCCGAGCTGTGCGTGCAACAGATTCAGCTGCTCCTGAATGATGCGAGCCCCGCCGCGCTCAGCGCGCTCCACCTCCTGCGCAACCAGCACGGACTCCGCCTCGGCGAAGCGGCCGGCGGTGTTGAGCGCGAGCGCGAGATTGTTCCGCGAAGTCCCGGTAGATCGCCGATACGCGGCGATCGCGGCCCGCGTGTTCACCCGGCCGAGAAAAGTCGCTTCGATCTGCTGCCGTTCCGTGCCGACGGTGCGCTCCCGGAACCGATACGCCGCCGCCGCCGCCGCGAACTGCACCGACTCCGCCGACCCCAGATTACCCTCGTACACCGCAATCTTCCGCCAGGCCGACGCGAATGTCGAATCGACCGCGACGGCGGCGCGTAGGTGCTCGAGTCCGCGCTTCCAATCACCGCCGAGATCGCCCAGTTCGACCCCACGCGTGTACTCCCGGAGCGCCGCGAGCGACGCGGTGGTCGCCTCCTCAAGCCGCGGGGCCCGCGCCACCGAGCGCAGCGATTCGCCAATCCGCTCCCGGAGGTCGAGCGCCAATGCATCAATCGCACTCAGCAGCGCCCCCGGACCATCGGCCGCCCGCTGCAGCTCGACGAGGGGCTCCCCTGTTTCGCTGCTGACGAGGCTCGTCGTCACCATGAAGCCCGTCCCAAGCGTCGCGACCTGCCCCGTCACAATGAGCGGGATCCCTTCACGCACCGCGAGTTCACGGGCCGTGGCGAGGGTGAGTGGCGTCGAACCCGGCAGGGTCATCCGCACAAGCGCACCCGCCGCCTCGGATGGGCTGACCAGCCGGATGGCGGTGGATTGTCCAAGTGACGTCCGCATCGCCTGCGCGACCACGCTGCCGAGGGACGAGTCGCTCGACGTGGTCGTGAACTGTCCCACAAGGATGCGTGAATCGGCCTGAATGCGCCCGGCGGAGAGGAGCGACGCGGCGGGGCCCACGCCGAGCTGCCGGAGTACGACATAGCCGCCGACGGCGAGGACCACCGCGACCGCGGCGGCGATGCCAGCGAGCCGCGTCCGACGCCAGGAGAGATGGGGACTCGCCTTGATGGCGATGGTCGCCATCGTCCCACGCAGTACGGAGCCGCCCGGCGTGAGCGCAGGCGTCTGCACCAGAGCCTGCCGCGCCATTCGCTGCACATACCAAGTGGCGACCATCAGCGGCAGAGCCAACGCGGCCACGGCGAGGACCAGCGTCACCGTCCAGCGCGGCAGTCCAATCCCGATGACGGCCGCACGCGCGAGGACCCAGGCAGCACCGCTACCGACGACCCACAAACCGAGCACCTTCCCGAGCCGGCGGGGCGTCGCCGCCAACACCGCCGGTATCGCCTCGCGGGCACCGCTCGACCGGAGCGCATCGAGCTGGTGCAGAAACGCCTTCGCGGTCTCCGGCCGGGCTTCTGGATCCTTCGCTAGGCAGGCCATCACGAGCGCGGCCAGCGCCGGGTCCACCCCGACACGAATCGCTTCGAGCGGAGGTGGAACCTCGCTCAGGTGGGCCTGGAGGAGCTGGTACACCGCCCGACCATGGAAGGGGGGCGTGCCGGCCAGCAGCTCGTATGCCATACAGCCAAGCGCGTACAAATCAGCGCGGTGATCGGTCGCCGGATCACCCGTGGCCTGCTCCGGCGCCATATAGGCCGGCGTGCCGATGGCGGTCCCGAGCTGGGTGAGTCCCGTCACCGAGGCATCGGGACGCGTCCGGGCCTCGTTCAGCGCCTTGGCGATTCCGAAGTCTGTCACGACGGCGGCCTCGCCCGAGAGGAGGACGTTGTCAGGTTTGATGTCGCGGTGTACGACGCGGCGCCCGTGCGCGTAGACGAGCGCTCGGGCGACGTCTCGCAGCACACTGATGACTTCGGCCTCCGAGAGGGGCCCACGAGCGAGGCGAGCGCGGAGCGATTCCCCTTCGACGAACGGCATCATGTAGAAGGGCACGCCATCGAGGATTCCCGCCGTCAGGAGCGGGACGATGTTCGCCTGCTGCAGCGAGGCGGCGAGCTGGATCTCCCGCTCGAATCGCCCAGTGGAAAGGTGCGCTGCCAGCTCGGGCGAGAGCACTTTGATGACAACGCGACGGCCAAGTCGGACGTCGAGGGCGACGAAGACGCGGGACATCCCGCCCCCACCGAGTTCCCGTTCGATCGTAAATTCGCTGCCAAGGGCGGCCTGCAGCCGGTCGCGCAATTCCATCGAGGGCCTCTGCGATCAGAAGAGAGGGAACCAAACGAGGAGAAGTTACAGACGGAGGTTCCGCCCCGTCGAGGCCTCCCGGCTGGCGCCTCCCGCCATCCGATGCATCTTCGAGGCGCGCCACTTCTCCGGAGCTCTGATGACTGCCTCATCCCGTCTGCGCGCCGCCACCGCGCTCATCCTTTTGGCCCTCGCCGCCGCCCTTCCCAGACAGGGTGGCCACCGCGCCGTCATCGTCGACGAGGGGACGTCGATGAGTGTGGCCGCGTCCCCCGACGGGCGGACCCTCGCCATCGATCTGCAGGGGGCCATCTGGACCTTGCCGGTAGCAGGGGGCACCGCGACGCGGATCACGGACATCGAGCACGATGCACGCCAGCCCAACTGGGCGCCCGATGGCCGGACCGTCGTCTTCCAGGGTTACGACGAGGACGGGTTCGATCTCTGGCAGGTGGCCCGGGATGGAGGCGCGATGCGTCGCCTCACCTGGGGGCCGTACGACGACCGCGAGCCCACGCATTCACCCGACGGGCGTTTCGTCGCCTTCAGCTCGGACCGGTCGGGGAACACCGACATCTGGGTGCTCGAGCTCGAGAGCGGGGCGCTGCGGCAGCTCACCCGCGACACGGGCGACGATTATATGCCGACCTTCTCCCCCGATGGCCGCGAAGTCGCGTTCGTGGGGACACGCGGCGGGAAGATCGGCGTGCACGCCATCACGATCGAGACGGGCGCGGAGCGCACGTTCCCGACCGGCAGCGGACGCGTGGATGCGCCCTCGTGGGGGCCGGGCGGCACGCTGGTGCATCACGAGGGGACGGCGACGATGAGCCGACTCATGCGCGGCGACGCGCCGCTCACGGGCGAGGCGAACGCCTTCCCGTTCCGGACAGGGTGGCTCGGCGCGGAGGAGATCGTCTATGTGGCCGATGGCCGCATCCGGCGGCAGCCGCTCGCAGGGGGCGCGGCGCGCGAGATCCCGCTCCGCGCCACGCTCGAGGTGGTGCGCCCCGCGTACGCGGCACGCCGACGTGACGTGGACGGACGCACCCCGCAGGCAGCGCGTGGGATCGTTGGGCCCGTCATCTCGCCAGACGGCTCGCAGATCGCTTTCGTCGCGCTCGGCGACCTCTACCTGATGCCCCGCGGCGGCACGCCGCGGAACGTCACGCGCGATGCGGCGCTCGACGCCGATCCCTCGTGGTCACCCGATGGGCGCTACCTGGCGTGGGCGAGTGACCGGGCCGGCGATGCGCTCCTCGACCTCTGGATCCTCGATACGCGCACCAACGTGATGCGCCGACTGACAACGGAGCCCACCTCGGCGATGGCGCCGACGTGGTCCCCTGATGGGACGCGGCTCGCCTTCCTCGATGTCGACGGGATCTGGCGCGCCGCGAGCGTCGCGATGGTGGAGGTGGCGACGGGGCGCGTGACAGCGCTACACCCCCAGCTCTTCGGCCCGGGCGCGCCGGCATGGTCGCCCAATGGGCGGCGCGTGCTCATCACCGCGCTCCGTCGCTACTCGGCGCGCTTCCGTGAGGGGACGAACCAACTCCTCTCGATCGCCACCACGGGGGAACCGCCGGTCTGGCACGTCCCGGTGGAGCACCTCTCGATCGACTCGCGCGTCGGCGCCGGCCCAGCCATCTCTCCCGACGGTACGACGATGGCGCTCGTCTACGAGGGACAACTCGCTCTGCTGCCGATCGCCCCCGACGGGACACCGCTCGGCCCACCGCGGCGCGTGACGAGCGAGATCGCGCACGCGCCGAGCTGGACCGCGGATGGTGGCGTGCTGTACCAGGCGAACGAACGGCTGCGTCTGCTCGAGACCAGCACCGGCGTCGCCGTTGACGTGCCGCTCGCGCTCCGCTACTCGCCGCAGCGCCCGACGGGCCGCACCCTCGTGCACGCCGGGCGTCTCGTCGACGGGACCGACGGGCCGGCACGCACCGACGTCGACATCCTGCTCGACGGCAATCGGATCGTCCGCGTGGCGCCGCACGCCGCGCATCCCGCGGGGATGGCGGTGGTGGATGCAACCGGGCTCACCGTGATGCCGGGCCTCATCGAGTACCACACCCACCTGCAGAAGGATTTCGGCGCGAACGCGAACCGCGCGTATCTCGCCTTCGGGATCACTTCCGTGCGGAGCCCCGGGAGTACGCCGTACGAGGCGATCGAGGACCGCGAGGCCGTCGAGGCGGGGACGCGTCCCGGGCCACGCCTCTTCGTGACGGGCTACCTGATGGAGTGGCAGCGCGTCTACTACAAGATGGCGGTGGCGGTGTCGTCGCCTGCGCACCTCACGCGCGAGCTCGAGCGCGGGCGCGCGCTCGGCTTCGACCTGTTCAAGAGTTACGTGCGGATGCCCGACGCGCAGCAGCGGCGGATCGCCGAGTTCGCGCATACGATGGGGGTGCCGGCCGCGTCGCACGAGATCTACCCGGCGGCACGGAACGGGATGGACGGCACAGAGCACACCACCGGGACGAGCCGCCGCGGCTACTCGCCGAAGGCGGCGTCGCTGAACCGGTCGTACGCGGATGTCGCGCAGCTCTTCGCCGCGAGCGGGATGCCGATCACCCCGACCCTCGCGCTGAGCGGCGGCGGACTGCGCGAGCTCTACGCGCGGGTGTCGGGATTGGCCACGGACCCGCGCTTCGCGCTGTACCCCGCGTGGATGCGACAGACGCCGGGCGCAGGGGCCGCGCCGTCAGCCGCCGCCTCAGCGATGGCCGCCGGGGGCGCCGGTGCCGGGGGGCAGATGGTCATGGGGCTCTTCCGCGCCGGCACGCGGGTCGTGGCGGGCACCGACACGCCGAACGCCGCGACACTGCACGGAGAATTGCTGAGCTACGTGCTCGCGGGGATGACGCCGGCGGAGGCGCTCCGCACCGCGACCCGAGATGCGGCGGCGCAGCTCGGCATCGATGCGGGGATCATCGCGCCCGGAAAGCTCGCGGATCTCGCGATCGTCGCGGGGGATCCGCTCACCGACATCACGGCGACGACGCGCGTGAAGTGGACAATCGCCGACGGGCGGGTGTTCGAGGTCTCGCGGTTAGTCGCTCCGTGAACTGACCGCTGGTGGCTTGCCGCTTCTAGCTGTCAGCCTTCAGCGTCACTCCGCCCGCCCGCCTCGCACACCCGGTTCCGCCCCGCGCTCTTCGCCGCATACATCGCCGCATCGGCGCGGGCGATGAGCGACGCGGGTGCCTCACCGGGGGCCGCCTCGGCCACGCCGAAGCTCGCCGTCTGGCGGCCGACGCCGACAAATGCTTGCCGAGCGATGCGCTCCCGGAGCTGCTCCGCGAGCCCCAGCGCTCCGGTGACTGAGGTGTCGGGGCAGACCAGCACGAACTCCTCTCCGCCCCAGCGACCCACCGTGTCACTCAACCGGCCGCGCTGCTGCAGCAGCCGTGCGACGCCGCGGAGTACGTCGTCGCCAGCGTTGTGCCCATAGGTGTCGTTCACCCGCTTGAACGCATCGAGGTCGACGAGGACGACGGAGAGCGGTCGCGTCGGACCGGCGACAGCGAGTTCATCCTCAAGGACCGCCTCGGTTCGGCGGCGACTCGCGACCCCCGTCAGCCCATCCACCAGTGCGAGCCGCGAGAGGCGCTGCTCGACGATGATCGACCGGATGCGCTGCCGTCGCACGACGCTCCCGCTCATGATCGTCAGGAGGAGGATGATGACGAGCTCGACGCTCCGCGTCACATCAGCGAGCGGCGACGGCGGGACGCTCCGAAGCAGAAGGTGGTCGACCCCGAGCGCGAAGAGCCCGGCGATGGTCACCGCCATCGCATTGAAGACCCACCGCCCGAGGTACGGCAGGTGATAGATCAGGTTCCCGGTGAGCATCGCCACGACGAAGCCGTAGGTGGAGCCACGGAAGAGGAGTCCCAGCACCGAACTCGTCATCGCCGCCGTGAGAATCAGGGTCATGTGAATCACCTGCAGCGTCACCGCGGGCTCGTCCGGCGTCCGGCGGCGCAGGCGCCCGATACGGAAGGCGGGGATCGCTGCGGCTCCGACCATCAGGTGCGCCACGCCCAAGACTTTGTACGACCACGCCTGCACGCTGTGCCCCGTCAGAAGGCCTTCAGCGATGCGCAGCAGGTCCATCCGCATCAGCAGGATGAAGACCGGGATGGCGAGCCATCCCAACGCCATCACCGACGTGGCGCTCTCCACCTGGAGCTGGCGCCGCACGTCGTGTCGCTCTGCCGGCCCGAGCGCATCCAGCACTTGCAGCTCGTCGAACTGCTCCGCGAGTGCCCGCCACCATTCCCTCCATCCATCGGCGCTCGCCGGAATGCCGGCGGCGACTCGCGCGCGCGGCGTGGAAGGGATGGGGCGAGTCGGGCGCGTCGGTGGGACGCCAGGGGTGGGCATCACGGCGGTAAGGTCGCCGGGCCCACCCGAACGCGCCAGCAGGATGGCGGGAGCACCACGTCACGACGAAGCGACGACGACTCATTCCCGGTGACACCGCCGACGGGCGCGGGACTCGGGCGGCCGGGAGTGCGTCGTCGCGGCCAGCAGACCCACTTCGACCCTACCCTGGCCCCCCTCGCGAGAGTAGCTTTCCCGATTCGCGCGAGTAGCTCAGCTGGATAGAGCGTCGGCCTCCGGAGCCGAAGGTCGTGGGTTCGAATCCCGCCTCGCGCATGCCCGCTCCTCGGGCCTCGTCACCTGTCGTCGTCGCGCCTCCGTGCCCCCGTGCGGGCGCCCCCACGGACGAGCGCCACCCCCACGGCCCATCCCGCGTGGATACCCCCTCCCTCCGCCGCCTCCCGGCGACCGACCTGCAGGCCCTCGCTGAGACGCTCGGGATTCCCGCGCCGTCCCTGATGTCGCGCGCCGACTGCCTCGACCGAGTGCAGCGGGGGCTCCTGCTCCGCGGGGACCCGCTTATCGCGGAGGGGACCCTCGAGCTCGTCCCGCAGGGACACGGGTTCCTCCGGAGCCCGGATCACAGCTATCTCACGAGCCCGGACGACATCTACGTAAGTCAGGCGCTGATCCGGCGGTTCGCCCTTCGGACGGGCGATGTCCTCCGCGGGTCGATGCGACCACCACGCCACGCCGACCAGTTCCTCGCGCTGCATCGGCTTGAGTCGGTGAACGGGCAGCCGCCGGAGACGATCGCCTCACGCATCGGATTCGACGCGCTCAAGCCGAAGTACCCCGACCAGCGCCTCCGGCTCGAGTCGCAGTCCGGCGGGCTGTCGATGCGCCTCGCCGACCTCATCGCGCCACTCGGCAAGGGGCAGCGCGGCCTCATCGTGGCGCCGCCGCGCGCGGGGAAGACGCTACTGCTCCAGCGGATGGCGAACGCGATCGCCGAGAATCATCCCGAGGTCGTGCTCATCGTCCTGCTGATCGACGAGCGCCCGGAGGAGGTCACCGACTTCATCGCGACCTGCCCGAGCGCCGAAGTGGTCGCCTCGACCTTCGACGAGACGCCGAAGCGCCACGTACAGGTGGCGGAAATGGTGATTGAGAAAGCGAAGCGGCTCGTCGAGGCGGGGCGAGACGTCGTCATCCTCCTCGACTCGATCACGCGCCTCGCCCGCGCCCACAACGCGATCATCCCGATGTCGGGGAAGATCCTCTCGGGGGGCGTCGATGCGAAGGCGCTCGAGCGGCCCAAGCGGTTCTTCGGTGCCGCGCGCCGCATCGACGGCGGCGGCTCCCTCACCATCGTCGCGACGGCGCTCGTCTCGACGGGGTCGCGGATGGACGAGGTGATCTTCGAGGAGTTCAAGGGGACGGGGAATATGGAGATCGTCCTCGACCGCGACATCGCGAATCGACGCATCTACCCCGCCTTCGAGATCAACCGCTCCGGCACCCGGAAGGAGGAACTCCTCCTCTCCGAGAAGGAACGGAACCGGATCTTCCTGCTCCGCCACTTCGTCGGGGGTATGGCGCCGGACGACGCGGTGCAGTTCATCCTCCGTCGGCTCACACAGACGGCGTCGAACCTGGAGTTCTTCACGCGTATGGCGGAGGGGGCGTGACGGCGACCTGGCGCCGCCGCTGGCTCGCGATCGACCTCGGCGACCGCCGCATCGGGCTCGCCGTGAGCGATCCACTCGGGATGATCGCGTCTCCCGCCGGGCACCTGCTCCGCCGCCCCGGCAAACGCCCGCCGCTCACCGCACTCCTCGACCAGGCCGCCGCACTCGCGGCGGAGGGGTTCGTGGTCGGCCTGCCGCTCGACGCCCAGGGGGAAGACACGCCGCGTGCCGGTGAGGCGCGACGCCTCGCGCACGAGCTGCAGGTGCGCACGGGACATCCGGCGGAACTCGTTGACGAGCGCTTCACGACGGCCGCCGCGCTCCGGGCGGTCCAGGTGATGGAAGGCTCCACGCGGGGCCGGAAGGGTGATGTGGATGCGATGGCCGCGACGATCCTGCTGCAGCATGCCCTCCGCACCTTCGCCTCCGCCGACGCGCGTGCGATCGATCTCGCGTCCGGGGCCGCTACCGTCGATTTGGAGCACGCCGATGGCTGAGCGTCGCGTCGGGATGGCGCGCGTCCTCCTGGTCGCCCTGACGCTCGCCCTCTCGGGCTGCGCCACCGGCGACGACACGGAGGTCGTGCTCACGATCCGTCCCGGTTCGAGCTTCCGTGAGGCAGCCGACTCCCTCGCCGCCCACAGGGTGGTGCGATTCCCGCGCCTCTTCGGGTTCTACGCCGCACGCCGCGGCCGGGACCGCTCGACCCGCTACGGGATGTACGTGATCCGTCGCGGGGCGAGCTGGAACGGGATCCTCCACGCGCTGCAGACGGGCGAGGAGATCATGAACCGCGTGACAATCCCCGAAGGCTGGCCGCTCTGGGAGACGCTCCCCGTCCTCGCGAAGACTCTCGAACTCCCGCTCGACTCGCTGGAGGCGGCGGTCCGTGATCCAGCGCTCCTGGCCCGCCTCGGCATCCCGCGGCGTGTCGAGACCACCGAAGGGTATCTCTTCCCCGATACCTACGATTTCCCGAAGGGCGTCACGGCCCGCGAGGCGGTGGAGCTGATGGTGCGTCGCTTCGAGTCCCGCTGGGACCCTGCCTGGGATGCGCGACTCGCGGCGCTCAAGCAGACGCGCCACGAGGTGGTGACCCTCGCCTCCATCGTCGAGAAGGAGGCGGTGAAGGATGCGGAACGCCCGATCATCGCCGGCGTGTACCGCAACCGCCTGCGCATCGGGATGGCGCTGCAAGCCGATCCCACCGTGCAGTACGCGCTGCGGCAGCGCCCCGGCCGCGTGCTCCTGCGCCACCTGAAGGTCGACTCGCCGTACAACACCTATCGGAACCCCGGGCTCCCGCCCGGCCCAATCGCCGCGCCTGGGCTCGCGAGTCTGAAGGCGACGCTCTTCCCCGCCGCGGTGCCGTACCGATTCTTCGTCGCGCATCCCGATGGACACCACGAGTTCCGAAAGACCTACGCGGAACACCTCGAGGCGATCGTGATGGTCCGCGAGGTCGCGCGGCGCGATTCGATCGCGCGGGCTGATTCCATCGCCAGAGACTCGGTCGCGCGGCGGGACTCCCTCGCGCGCACCGAACCCTCACCCACTCCATCGCCCGCACCGCCGCGCTGAGCGCGGGCGGCGACCGACGCGGTCAATCGCCCTGCAAATCGGACCGGAGCAGGATTGCGTCGCGGAGGTAGAGGTGCCGAATCTCGCCCCGTTGCCGTGACGTCTCCACGTGCAACAGCACACGCAGGCACCGCGGCAGCGCATCGACGACGGGAAGCTCCTGCGCGCAGAGGAGCGGGATATCGGTCCATCCCATCTGCCGGGCCGCATACGCCGGGAACTCGCTCACGAGGTCCGGCGTCGCGGTGAAGACGGCCGAGATCACATCCGCGGGCGCGACGTCGTTCTCATCGAGGATCGCCTCCAGCAGCTCGCGCACTGCGGCCCGGATGAGGACGGGCTGGTCAGCGGTGACGGTGGTGGCGCCGCGGATGCCGCGGACGCTGCGCAGAGGAGACGAGAGCGGAGACACGTCGGCGGAAGATGACGCCGGACGCCGGGTTCGTCTACCGAGATGGCACCGAGTTGGCGCCGAGACGGGCTAAGTTGGAGGATGTCATCCTCCGCCGTCATCTCGACCCGAGGGAGCCGCCGCTGGCAGGGCGGGCATCCCTGGATCTTCCGGTCCGACCTGATCACGCCCTCCGATGCCCCGGCCGGCGCGGTCGCCGTGCGTGATCCGCAGGGGCGGCCGCTCGGCACCGCACTCTGGAGCCCCGCCTCGGAGATCGCACTGCGCTTCGTGAGCCGCGACACCCTCGGGCGGCTCGACGTGGACTGGTGGCGCACACAGATCGGCGCGGCGGTCGCGCGGCGGGATGGGCTGCTTGACGGCGAGACGACCGCGTGCCGACTCGTGCACGGCGAAGGGGACGGTCTCCCCTCGCTCGTGGTGGACCGGTTCGACCGCTGGCTCGTCGTGCAGCTCCTCTCCGCGGGCCTTGAGGCGCACCGCGCCGAGATCGTCGACGCGCTCCGCGCGCTCCCCGGCATCGACGGGATCCTCGCGCGGAACGACGCGAGCGTGCGGGCGCGCGAGGGGCTCGCGCGCGTCGTGGAACCACTCGTCGGCGCCGTACCGGAGACGATCGAGGTCCGCGAACACGGCGTCCGATACCTCGCAGCCCCGCACACCGGGCAGAAGACGGGCGCCTTCCTCGACCAGCGCGAGGCGCGCCGGCTCGTCGGCGGGATCGCCCGCGGCGCGGCGCTCGACCTGTTCAGCTATCACGGCTCGTTCGCGCTGCACCTCGCCGCCCGTGCCGCGACGGTGACCGCGGTCGATGTCTCCGCCGCCGCGTTGGAGCGGGTCGCCGAGAACGCCGCACGGAACGCACGGACGAACATCACCGCCGTCGAGGCCGACGTCTTCGACTTCCTCCGGGCCGAGGAACGCCGCGGCGCGCGCTACGAGACGATCGTGCTCGACCCGCCGGCCTTCGCCAAGAATCGGGCCTCGATCGCCGGGGCGTTGCGGGGCTACAAGGACCTGAACCTCCGCGCGATGCGCCTCCTCGCGCCGGGCGGGTGTCTCTACACCGCGAGCTGCAGCTACCACGTGCGACGCCACGACTTCCTCGCGATGCTCGAGGCGGCGGCGGCGGACAGCGGCCGGCGCATCGTGCTGCGCGCGCTCACCGGCCAGCCGCTCGACCACCCCGAGGTGCTCACGATCCCGGAGACGGGCTATCTGAAGGGCGCGCTCCTCGAGGCGGGGGACTGACGCCAGCGACCGCGGCGAGTCCGGTGCGACGTCGTGATCGGTGACGGTGGACCGGTCAGTGCTGGCACCCGGGGCACCAGTAGGTCGTACGGCCTCCCTGTGTGAGGATCGCGATTTGGGTGCGACATCGCCGACACGGGCTGCCCGCGCGATCGTAGACGCGCCACGGGGCGGTGCGCGTGCCCGTCCGGTAGCGACCGAGGTGTGCCACACCGTCGGCGAGCGCCGCACGGATGCCCCGGAGGAGTCGAGCGACCTCTGATGCCTCCAGCGTGCCCACGCGTCGTCGCGGATCGAGACGCGCGCGCCAGAGCGCTTCCGCCGCGTAGATGTTCCCGAGCCCGGCGAGGATGCGCTGGTCAAGCAGGGCCTGCTTGATCGCCGTCCGTCGTCCCGCGAGCCGGGCACCGAGCTCCGCGGCGGTGAGCGTCGGATCATCCGCCTCGGGCCCGAGGGCGAACGTCGGCGGCGCCGCAGGCGTGTGCACGGTGACGGTGCTCAGCGCACGGGGGTCGGTGAGGACGAGGCGACGCCCATCGGTGCACCGGATCGCGAATCGTGCGAACGACGGGAGCGGCTCCCCGGCTGCGTCGACCACCCAGTCGCCGTCGAGCCGGAAATGCACGACCAGGATGCACCCATCATCCAGATGGAGGAGCTGTGACTTCCCACGACGCGTGACCGCCGAGATCCGGCGTCCGCGGCACCGCCGCCGCTCGGCGAGGGTCCACCGACGGGCGATGCTCGGGTGCAGCACGTCGACGGCAGCGATCGCCCGCCCCACGACGGCTCGGCGCGCGATCCGTGCGGCGGCCTCGACCTCCGGCAACTCCGGCATCACGTTCCTCCGAGTCGATGGCCTGATGTGGAAAGATGTCGAGATGCGCAGGGGTTGTCGCATCGCCGATTGAACGTAGCTTGTGCAGAGACTCCCCACGTTCCCTCGACGCGCCCCTCATGGCTCTCTCGTCGCATCCACAATCGCTGCGCCAGGAGTATCTGCGCTACGTGGAGCGAGAGGTCGAGGACTACAAGAGCTCGGTGTCGCGCGAGTTCCTGTATGGCATCGCGGCAGAGGCGGCGCGCACGCTCGACGAGGGCGCGCAGCTCGGGATGCGCGAGGTGATGCTCGCCGATGAGGTCGACAAGATCATCGCGCGCCGGCTGCGGCTCCCAACCTTCGTGACGTGGCGACGCCGGCGCGAACGGAACGCGAGCGAGCTCCAGCGTCCCGAGCATTGGGGACTCCGGCCCGACACCCCGCTGACGCACGCGCTGCCGATGACTCGGCAGACCTCATCGGTGCTCGTGGCCGGCGCGCGAATCGAGGGGTCCGCGCTCTACCTCGCGGCGAACGGCTGCGAGGTGACGGCGATCGAACCCGAGGTCGCGGTGGTGAATCGGGTGTTGCTGATGGCGCGCGACAACGGCCTCACGGAGAAGGTGCGCGGGTTCGCCGCGGACCTCGTCAGCTTCACCCCCGATGGCCCACTCGGCGCGGTCATCTGCACGCCGGCCGCATTCGCTGGGCTCTCGACGATCGAGCGCGAACGGGTGTTCCGTCTCCTGCAGGAAGCGACGACCGACGGGGGCGTGCACTTGATCGAGACGATTATCGCGGGCCAGGCGGTGCTGAGCGAGGAGGAGCTCCGGTCGCGGTACGACTCCGGCTGGCAGATCTCGCTCGTCCCGGAGCCGGGCGCGACATCGACCTTCGTGGCGAAGAAGTTGGTGGCCTGAGGGCGTTCCGCCGTGTGTCATCCTGCGACACCCCGGTTGATCCGATCGGGAGGATGCCGCCTAAATAGTTACAGTAGAACAACTTGCGCCACTACGGTGACCGCAGAGCCCTCACGCCTATCTTCTATGATAAGTGCGTAAGGGTCGGCGAGCCGCCGGCCCGTCCCTGAGCAGAGGACGAAGCGGACATGGACCAGATCACCCAGTTATCGGCGTCCGACGAACCGATCGGCATCATCATCTCCACCGGCCTGACCCCCGAGCCTGCGCCGCGGTTCTCAGCGTACGTCTGGGGCCCGGTGCCGGACGACGCGCCAGACGCCGAGGCGAGCGGGACGAATCGCGCCGCCTGATGCGGAGGTAGTTCGCCGCACGAGTTCGACGAGGAGCTCTCGCACTGATTCGCTTTCACGCAGCGCTTCGAGCGCGCGGAAGCTGTCCGCATCACACCATCCAGAAAAACACAAAGGGGACCGGCCGTAGCCGATCCCCCCGTGTGAACGCGACAGCCGCTTACTTCTTCTTCGCGGCCTTCTTCGTCGCCTTCTTCGCAGCCTTCTTCTTGGCAGCCATGGTACTCGCTCCTTGAAAGGAGTGGTGTGTCCCGGCCGATCCCCCGGTGGATCGGTGGGTCCGGAAAGCGCGTCCGCTGGTTTGGAATCACGATTTCCTACCCACTTCATAAGACTTTTCGTCCGCGCTGTCAACACCTCGCGACGAACTCGTTGCCAACGTCGCGTGCCACCGCGATCATTTCTGCACCCCTCGGACGTGAGTGCAACGATGGCGCGGGTCATCATCGACGGTCGCGAATGCGACGTCGCGGCAGGCGGAACGATCCTCGATGCGGCGCGCGGCGCGGGCATCGAGGTGCCAACCCTCTGCTGGTATCCAAAGCTCCCGACAGTCGGCAACTGCCGCATCTGTCTCGTCTCCGTCGAGGGGGAGAAAAAGTTGCTCCCCGCGTGCGCGACGCCCGCCGCCGATGGGATGGTGGTGCACACCGAATCGCACGCTGCCGTCGAGAATCGCCGCGCGGTCCTCTCGCTCCTCCTCGAGCGCTACCCCGCGGAGACGATCCCCGCCAACGGCGGCCGCAACGAATTCGAGGCGCTCGTCCATCGCTACGACGTGCCGCGCACCCGCTCCGGCGCGCTCCCGCTGCGCGCGGGCGACGAACGCCCATCCGATCCCATCATCACGCACGACATGAGCACCTGCATCCTCTGCACCCGCTGCGTGCGAGCCTGCGAGGATATCCAGGTGGTCGGCGTGCTCGAGGTCGCGGAGCGCGGCGAGGGCACGGCGATCATCGTCGGGGCCGACGGGAATCCGGAGCACGCCGGATGCACTTGGTGCGGCGA
The DNA here is from genome assembly GCA_016871895.1 of Gemmatimonadota bacterium. Lineage (GTDB taxonomy): Bacteria > Gemmatimonadota > Gemmatimonadetes > Gemmatimonadales > Gemmatimonadaceae > Pseudogemmatithrix. Next base: position 232,596 of record VHBO01000001.1, on the reverse strand, counting down.
GTGCGTCCGCGTCTGCCCGACCGGCGCCATCCACGACATCCTCCCGATGGCGAAGCTGCGCGCCGGCACGCTCGAGGCACCCGCGGAGACGGTCCGCTCGGTCTGCCCCTACTGTGCCGTCGGCTGCCAGCTCGACCTCGAGGTGCACGCCGGCCAGGTGGTGCGCGTCCGCTCGCCGTGGATCGAGGAGGAGACGCCGAACCAGGGATCGACCTGCGTGAAGGGACGCTTCGGCACCGACTTCGTGTTGCATCGCGATCGCCTGACCACGCCGCTCATCCGCCGTGGGTGGACCCGCGGGACCGACGGGGTCTGGCGCTTCGATCCGTCGCACCCTGACATCGCCTCGTGGCCGCGTCGCGGCGGACCGTGGGTCGCCGTCGAGGACGAGGGGCACGCTGCGAAGGACCATCGGCCGCGCACGAACCCGCTCCGTCGGCGCGATGGCGGCGCCGAGGAGGCGCTCGGCGACCCGCGCGACCGCATCGCGACGCCACCCGACTGGTTCGCTCCGTTCCGCGAGGCCACGTGGGAGGAGGCGCTCGAGCTCACCGCCCAGGAACTCGCGCGCCTGCGCGACACGCACGGCCCATCGAGCCTCGCGACCTTCCAGAGCGCCAAGTGCGCCAACGAGGAGAATTACATCCTCCAGAAGCTCTTCCGCGCGGGCATCGGCACCAACAACGTCGACCACTGCACGCGTCTCTGTCACGCCTCCTCCGTGAGCGCGATGCAACGCGCGCTCGCCACCTCGGCTGCGTCCGGATCGATGCGCGAGGTGGAATACGAATCCGAGGTCATCTTCCTGCTGGGCGCCAACACGACCGAGAGCCATCCGGTGTTCGGCGCGGCGCTCAAGCGGGCCCTGAAGCGCGGGGCGACGCTCATCGTCGCCGACCCACGCCGCATCGAGCTCGCCGCCCGCGCCGACGTCCATCTGCAGATGATCCCCGGGACCGACGTGGCCCTGCTGAACGGGATGCTGCATCACGTGCTCGCGAAGGGGCTCGAGGACCGCGCCTTCATCGCGGCCCGGACCCGCGACTTCGACGCGGTCCGCGCCGCGGTGGCGCCCTACACTCCCGAAATGGCCGCGGCGATCACCGGTGTCCCCGCCGATGCGATCCGTCGCGCCGCGGAGGCCTACGCCCGTGGCCCGCGCTCCGCGACGCTCTGGGCAATGGGGCTCACGCAGCATCATACGGGGACCGACATCGTCACCTCGCTGCTGAACCTGATGCTCGCCTGCGGGATGATCGGCCGCTGGGGCGCGCCGATGATCCCGATTCGCGGGCAGAACAACGTCCAGGGTTCCAGCGATATGGGGGCGATTCCCTTCGCCTTCACCGACTACCAGCGCGTCGACGATCCGGCGGTCCGCGCCGCCTTCGCGGCGGCGTGGCAGGTCCCGCCCGAGCGGCTCGACCCGACGGTCGGGCGGAAAGTCACCGAGATCGTCGGCCACGAGTCGCCGGTGCGCGGCCTCTACATCATGGGGGAGAACCCCATCATCTCCGACCCGGATGTCGCGCACGCCGAGGACTGGTTCCTCGGTCTCGACTTCCTCGCGGTGCAGGACCTCTTCCTCACGGAGTCCGCGCGGTGCGCGGATGTGGTGCTCCCCGGCGCGAGCTTCGCGGAGAAGGACGGCACCTTCGTGAACACGGAGCGTCGCATCCAACTCTCGCGGAAGGCGGTCGACCCACCGGGACAGGCACGCGGCGACCTCGACATCGTCCTCGACCTCTCGCGTCGCCTCGGCGTCCACGCGCCGTACACGACCGCCGCCGAGGTCTTCGACGAGATCGCGCGCGTCACGCCGAACTGGCGCGGCGTCTCGCACGCCCGCCTCGCGGCGCGGGTGGGCGGGCTCCAGTATCCCGTCCCCGACGGCACACACGAGGGAACGGCGTTCCTCTTCGCCGACCACTTCCCGACGACCGACGGCCTCGCGCGCTTCCATCCGGTGGCCTACCTGCCGCCCGCCGAGCTGCCCGATGCCGAGTTCCCGTTCTTCCTGAACACGGGGCGGCAGATGTATCACTGGCACACCGGGACGATGACGCGTCGCAGCACCGCGCTCGACGCGCGGGAAAGCACGCCGACCCTCGAGCTCAATCCGGTCGACGCCGCCGACCTCGGCGTGGCCGACGGGGACGAAGTGCAGGTGACGTCACGCCGGAACACCATCCGCGTGCACGTCCGGCTCTCCGAGCGCGTGGCGCGCCGACAGGTCTTCCTGCCGATGCACTACCGCGAGGCGGCGGCGAATCTGCTCACGAACCCGGCGCTCGACGGTCCGTCCGGGATCCCGGAGTTCAAGGTGTGCGCGGTCCGGGTGGATGCGCTTTCCCCGGTGGCGGTGTCGGGCGATCATTAGGGGTTGATGGTCCCCACCCCGAACGACGAGTCTCCCGGTGCGCGCACTGGTCAAGGCAGGTCCCACCGAAGGGTTCGAGCTCCGCGACGTCCCCGTCCCCACCATCCGCGAGGATGAAGTCCTGATCCGCGTCCGGGCGGCAGGGGTCTGCGGCACGGACGTGCACATCCACGACTGGGACGCCTGGGCGCAGGGGCGCTGCCGTCCCCCCTTCACCGTCGGACACGAGTTCTCCGGCGTTGTCGAGCGCGTCGGCGGCCTCGTCACCAGCGTGCAGGTCGGCGACCGGGTGACGGCCGAAGGGCACATCGTGTGCGGACGCTGCCACCTCTGTCGCACGGGGAACGCCCACGTTTGCCCGGAGACGAAGATCATCGGGGTGGATCGTGACGGCGCCTTCGCCGACTATATCGCGATGCCGGCGAGCAACGCCTGGCATCTCGACCCGGCGGTGAGCTTTGCCATCGGGGGCATCCACGACCCGATGGGGAACGCCTTCCACACCGCACTCCACGGGACGCAGCTGCCCGGTGCGACGGTGCTCGTGACGGGGTGCGGCCCGATTGGGATCTTCGCCGTGGGGATCGCGAAGGCGGCGGGCGCCTCGGCGATCATCGCGAGCGACGTCAACCCGACGCGCCTCGCGTTGGCACGCCGGATGGGCGCGACCGCGGCGGTGACGCCGGCCGAGGCCGCCGAGGCGGTGCGCGCCGCGACGCACGGGCTGGGCGTGGACGTCGTCCTCGAGATGAGCGGCGTCCCCGCAGCGATCCACCAGGCGTTCGCGCTCGTGCGCGTGGGCGGGCGTGTGCAGATGCTCGGGATCCCCGCCAAGCCGATGGAGGTGGACTTCGCCACCGAGGTGATCTTCAAGGGGATCACCGTGTACGGCGTGGTCGGACGCCGGATGTACGACACTTGGATCGAGATGACGCAGTTCCTGCGTGCCGGCCAGTTCGATCCGACCGCGGCGATCACCCACACCTTCCCGCTGGAGCGGCACGCCGAGGCGATCGCGGCGATCAAGTCGGGGGAGGCGGGGAAGGTGATCTTCGAGGTGTCAGGGGACAGGTGACAGGGGTCAGGGAACAGGGATAACCAATGAATCAGCCGTTCAAGAACGAATTGCAGGCGGGGCTCGACGCCCTCAAGGCCGCGGGCACCTACAAGCGGCTCAACCATCTCGCCTCGCCGCAGGCGGCGCGGGTCCAGATGGAGGGCCGCGGTGAAATCCTGATCCTCTCCTCGAACAACTACCTCGGGCTCTGTGACGAGCCGACAGTGGTCGAAGCGGGGATTCAGGGGCTACGTGACTTCGGCGCTGGGACCGGGAGCGTCCGGTTCATCTGCGGGACCTTCACGGTCCACCGCGAGCTGGAGACGGCGCTCGCGCGCTTCGTCGGCACCGAGACGGCGATGAGCTTCGTCTCCGCCTGGAACGCGAACGAGGGGCTCACCGCCTCGATCGTCCAGGCCGGGGACTTCGTCATCTCCGATGCCCTGAACCACGCATCGATCATCGACTCGATCCGGCTTGCGAAGGCGATCACAAAGTGCACCACCGCCGTGTATGCCCACAGCGACCTCGATGACCTCGTGGCCAAGCTCAAGGCGAACGCCGGCGCGCGGCGGCGGATCATCTGGACCGATGGCGTCTTCTCGATGGAAGGGAGCGTCGCGAAGCTGCCGCAACTGCTGCAGATCGCCCGCGACCACGACGCCATCCTCGTGATGGACGACTCGCACGCCACCGGCGTGCTGGGCGCGACGGGCCGGGGTACGGCGGAGCATTTCGGCGTGGTCGGCGAGGTGGACATCATCACCAGCACCCTCGGCAAGGCGCTGGGCGGCGCAGCGGGCGGGTTCGTCGCGGGCCCCGCCGCGCTCTGCGACACGCTCACGCAGCGCTCACGGCCGCAGCTCTTCTCGAACGCGCTCCCGCCCACGGTGGCCGCGAGCGCGCTCGCCTCGGTGGAGTTCATCGAGCAGCACCCGGAACGCGTGACGCGCCTGCACGAGAACGCGCGCTACTTCCGCGCTGCTATCCGGGAGGCCGGATTCTCCCCACTCGATGGCGAGACACCGATCGTCCCGATCATCATCGGCGAGACGGCCGATGCGATCCGGATGAGCGAGCTCCTCCTCGCCGAGGGGATCTTCGTGACCGGCTTCGGCTTCCCCGTGGTGCCGCAGGGCACGGCGCGGCTCCGCTGCCAGATCTCGGCGGCGCACACACGCGACGACCTCGACCACGCGGTGCGGAGCATCCGGAAGGTCGGGCTCGCGACGGGCGTGATCCGGTAGCGCGCTGCGGCGGGTCCTCGCGCACTGAGAGCGCGCGGGCCGCCGCATCCCGGGCGCATCAGCGACCCGCACGCAGACGCCCACGCAGACGCCCACGCAGACGCCCACGCAGACGCCCACGCAGACGCCCACGCAGACGCCCACGCAGACGCCCGCACGCACACGCCCACGCAGACGCCCGCACGCACACGGGGCCGCCGGCGATCCGCCGGCGGCCCCGTAGCACATCCACATCGACCCGCTGCGATTACTTCGCGGCCTTCTTCTTCGCCGGGGCCTTCTTCGCCGGCGCCTTCTTGGCCGTCACCGGCTTCTCAGACGGCGCAGCGGCCTTCTTGGCCTTCGCGCGTCCCTTCTTCGGCTCGTCGGCCACGGGCTCCGCCGCGGCGGTCGCCGGTGCCGGCTCATCGACGACGCCGAGGAGGAGCAGGCTCGGGGGCACCGCCGCCTTGGCAGCCGCACGCCCACCGCGCGTGTTCGGCGCGGAGCGCGGCCCCATCCCACGCGGGGCGGGCGCGGCCGGCGCGGCGACCGGCGTCGCCGCCGCCTCCGCACTCGCCAGCTGGTCGGCGATGCTCGGACCGCCCGAGGAGGCCAGCACCTCGAAGCTCTCGCCGCGCTTCCGGAGATCGAGGATCCCGGCATCGTGCGCGTCCTTCAGGATACGCGTGAAGTTCCGCTCGGAGAGCGACTCGCTGTCGCGCGCCAAGAGCGCCCGCGCCTCCGCGCGGACGCGCTCGGCGAGCACGGGCGCATCGCCGCGCGCCACCGCTGCGACCGCACGCCGCACGAGGTCGAACGCCTCGTCGCGCGTGAGACGCAGTCCCTCGGCGCCGATCGAGGCATCGACGGCTGGGGCCTTCGGGGACGGCTTCTGCGCCCCGCTGCCGGCCGGCGTCTCAGTCGCGACCGTGTCAGCCGCCGGGCTCTCGCCCGTCGACTCCGACGGCTCGCCGGTGCGCTCACGATCGCGATCCCGGCCGCGACCGCCGCGCCCGCGGCGCCCACGACGACGCCCCCCCTCGCGCTCCTCACGCGGTTCTCCCGCGGCAGGACGCTCGGCGCGCTCCGTCGGGGCAGCGCCCGCCTTCGACGCGGCCGGGCCGACCTCGAGCTGCCCGTTCTCGAGCTTCACCACGTGGAGCAGCCCCTTCTGCGAGGCCTCGAGGCAGAAGCGCGAGAACTTCGCCATCCCGAGATTCTTCTCATCGAACGACGGGTCGATCTCGACCATCACCTGCTTCAGGCGGTCGGAGCGCATCACATCGCCGTTGCGCTGCATCCGCGTGATCGCCTCGGTGACGAGCTCCCACGGATCCCACTTCTTCTGCTCCGCCTCGTCGCCCGACTTCACGAGGCCGGCGAGCGCGTTGTAGGAGTAGTACTCGTCGCAGTTCTGGACGAGCAGGTCGCTCGACGACTCCCGGATTCCGACGCCAATCACGTACTTCCCGTACTCCTTGAGCTTGAGCACGAGCGACGAGAAATCGGAGTCACCGGAGAGGAGGATGAAGGTCCCGATCTCCGGCCGCGTGAAGACGAGCTCCATCGCGTCGACGGCGAGGCGGATGTCGGTCGCGTTCTTCTTCGAGCTGCCGTAGGCCGGCGCGAAGATGAGGTCGATCGACGACTCGGAGAGCGGAACGATGTACTGTGGATAGCGACGCCAGTCGGCGTACGCGCGCTGGACGGCGACCTTCCCCGAGATGATGGAGCTGCTGAGGAGGTTCCGGAGCTCCGTCTGCAGGTCGGAGCGGATCCCCATCGTGACGTTGTCGAAGTCGATGAGGAGCGCCGCGTTCGGCGCGTGGGGATGGCCGGGTGTCTCGGCCTGGGGGCCCCGATGGAGGGGAGCCACCGCGACGCGCCCAGGGCGCGCCGAGTGATGCGGACGATGTGACATGCTGTTCCTTGGCGCCTCGCGCCATGGGAGTGATGAGGCGCGGGGGCGATCGCGCGCAGCCGCTCGTCCGGACCCACAGGTCCCGGAAGATGCCGCTGGCGCAGCCGCGCACCCGCTCGAGGCACCGCTCACGGGCCAGGCGTCGGGCCCCCCGATCCGGGGGACCGCCACGCCGCCGTCCGCGGCAACCTCTGCGAGGAAACCTAGTGAGAGGCAACGTAAATGACAGGTGGGCCGCCACTTCGACCCGATGCACCGGTACGGAACGGACCGTAGCTTACGGGTGTGTCACTTCGACCCACCTGGGCGCCACGACGTCCGCTCCCTTTCAGGACCCGGCTCCTCGTCGTCCTGACGATGCTCGCTCTCGTCCCCGCGCTCCTGCTCACACTGGCGTGGAGCGGGATGGCAGCGCGTGTCCTGCCGATCGTCGGCGGGATCGGCGCGTGGGAGGCGGTGGTGCGCACGGGAGATGCCGCCATCGAGGCCGCTCGCACGCAGCCGGGCACCCCCGACGCGACCGCAGCGCTCGACGCGCACGCCGCCTTGCTCGACGCGTCCGCGGTGCAGGCCCGTCGGACGGCGTTCCTCGGTCAGCGGGTGATCGGCGCGGTCCTCATCGTCGGGCTGTTGCTGCTCGTGGTGCTCGGTATCGTCACCTGGCGCGTCGCGGGCCACCTGAGTCGCCAACTCTCACGTCCGCTCGACGAGCTCGTGGGATGGACCGACCGGATCGCGCGCGACGCCCCGCTCCCATCGGACGCCGAGGTCACGGTGCGCGGTGCCCCGGAGTTCGGGGTGCTGCGTGACGGGATGCGACGGATGGCCGCAGAGCTCGAGGCGGGCCGCCGGGCGACGGTCGAGGCCGAGCGGCTCGGCGCCTTCCGGGAATCGGCGCGCCAGGTCGCACACGAGCTGAAGAATCCGCTCACCCCCATCCGCTACGCCGTGGCGACCCTTCGTCGACAGGCGACGCCGGAGCAGCGCGAGGCGATCGACGTCCTAGATGCCGAATCGGCGCGGCTTGAGGCGATGGCGACGAGCTTCGCGCAGTTCGGCCGTCTCCCTGACGCCCCCGTGGCGCCGGTCGACCTCGTCGCCCTCGTCCGTTCCGCGGCGCGCCACACCCTGCCGCCGGCGGTCACCTTCCGCTACGTGGGCCCCGAGACGCTCGTCGTCGACGGACAGCACGAAGCGCTGCAGCGCGCGATCGCGAACCTGCTCCTCAACGCCACACACGCCACCGGTGGTCACGGGACGGTGCGCATCACCATTGCCGAGATGGCGACCGAGGTGCGGATCGATGTCGCGGACGACGGCTGCGGCATCCCGGCGACGGAGCTGCCACGGATCTGGGAGCCCTATGTGACCCGTCGCGCGGGAGGCACCGGGCTCGGCCTCGCGATCGTGAAGCAAACCATCTTGGCGCATCGCGGCGCGGTCGAGGCGACGAGCACGCCCGGCGTGGGGACGACGATCACGCTGCGCCTCCCACGCCTCCCGGAGTGACGCGCGATGCCCTCCGTGCTGGTGGTCGATGACGAAGCCAATCTCCGGTGGATGGTCGGCGCGGTCCTCGCTCAAGAAGAGTACGAGGTGCACGAGGCGACGGACGCGGCCAGCGGCCTCGCGAAGGCGCTCGAGGTGGTCCCCGACGTCCTCCTCCTCGACCTGATGATGCCGGGCCCGCGCGACGGGCTCGACCTCCTCGAAGCGATCCGGGCGCAGCTCCCTGACCTCCCGGTCGTGATGATGTCCGGGAAGGCGGCGCTCGCCGACGCGGTGCAGGCGACCCGCCTCGGCGCCGTGAACTTCCTCGAGAAGCCACTCTCCCCCGAAGGCCTGGTGCTCGCCGTCGCGAACGCGATGGAGCTCCGTCAGGTGCGACACGAACGCGCGGTGCTCCGCGCCGATCTCGGGCTCGGTGCCGACCTCGTCGGCGACTCGCCGGCGATGACCACCGTGCGCGCGACCATCGCACGCGTGACGCACTCCGATGCGCGCGTCCTCATCACCGGGGAATCAGGGACCGGGAAGGAACTCGCCGCCGCCTCGATTCACGCGCAGAGCGCGCGCCGGGAACGGCCGCTCCTTCGCGTCCCCTGCGCCGCGATCCCGGCGGAACGCCTCGCCGCAGTGCTCTTCGGTCAGGAACGCGGCGCCATCACCGGCGATCCCGACCGGCGGATCGGTCACGTGGAGCTCGCGCACGGCGGCACGCTCGTCCTCGACGAGGTCGCCGCGGTGCCAGCCGACGTCCAGCGGCGGATGCGGCGCCTCCTCGACGCGCGGGAGATCGAACGCCTCGGCGGGCCGCGTGCCATCAAGGTGGATGTGCGTGTGATCGCCACGTCGCGAGAGGACCTCCCGCGACTCGTGCGCGACGGACGATTCGACGCCGACCTGTACTTCGGGCTCAACGTGGTCGCGCTGCCCCTCCCGCCGCTCCGCGAGCGCCCCACAGACCTCCCCGCGCTCGTGGCGCACTTCGAGGCGCAGCGTCGTCGCCGCGGCGGCCCCGCGCCCACTCGGTGGACCACCGAGGCGATCGATCGGCTCGCGCGCCATCCGTGGCCCGGCAACGTCCGCGAGCTGGCGAACGTGCTCGAGCGGGTCGCGCTGCTGCACGGGGATCAAGTGGTCGGCGCCGCCGAGGTGGATGCCCTGCTGCCGGCAGATGGGGAACCATTGCTCCCTGCCGCGCAACAGCTCGATACCCCGCTCGCCGACGCGCTCGACGCACACGAGCGATTGTTGATCCTCCGTGCCCTCGCGGCCGCGAACGGCGTGGTGGCCGAAGCGGCGCGACGCCTCCGGACCGACCGACCGAATCTCTACCGCCGGATGAAACGCCTCGGGATCGGCGACGTAGGATAGGTGTCCCCCGCTCGCCCGTTCCGTTTCCCACCAGCCCGTCTCGATATGCCGCGCCCGACCCACCGCATCAGCCCCTCCCTCCGCGTCACGTTCGCGATCGCGTTGTCTCTGCTCATCGGCGTCCTCCCGGACACGGCGGGGGCTCAGGGCGGGCGCACGCGGGAGACCCCGACGTGGCGCGAGGCGATCACGCGCTACAACGCACCGGGGACGACGCGCGTGGATGGCCCCTATGCACTCGAGGCCGCCGGCCGTTCGGTGGGGGATGTCGCCGTGCTCACCGGCCCCGTCCGCATCGCCGGTACCGTCGCGGGGTCCCTCATCGCGGTGAACGCCGATGTGCGGCTCGACGCGAGCGCCGTCATCGACGGGGATCTCCTGGTGCTCGGCGGCTCCCTCGACCGCGCCCCGGAGGCGCGCGTCGGCGGCGAGATACGCCTGCAGGCGGAAGTGTTGCGCTACCAGCTCGAGGACGGGGTGCTCGTCGCGGAGGAGATGGGCCTCCGCGACTGGCTGCCGGCCGATGCGCGCGATCGCGCGCCACGCGGGACGTCGACGGAACTCTTCCACGTCTCGGCGTCGACCTACAATCGCGTCGAAGGGTTGCCGGTCCTCACCGGGCCGAAGCTCCGGCGGCGCACCGCGTGGGGGAGCATCGACCTCGCCGCCCTCGGCCTCGTCCGGACCGCCGGCCCCGTCGCCTGGGATCGTGGCTCCCTCGGGCACGATGCCTCGCTCCAGCTCCGCATCGGCGAGGCGAAGGCCATCGCCGTCGGCGCGCGCGCCTTCGACCGTATCGACGCGATCGAGGGATGGCAGATCTCCAACACCGAGTCGGGACTCGCCACGTGGATCGCGCATCGTGACCAGCGCGACTACTACGGGCGGCACGGCGGCGAGCTGACCCTTGGCGGACGCGCGGGCGGGTACGGGAGCGTCGATCTCTTCGTCGGGCGCGAGCGGTGGCGCTCCGTCGAATCGCGCGACCCGGTGACACTGAGTCGCGCCCGGGAGGCGTGGCGGCCGAATCCGATCGCCGACGTGGGCGTCGTCGACCTGCGCGGGATCCGGCTCAGCATCGACACCCGCGAGAAGCTGCGCTCGCCGCTCACCGGCGGCTGGTTCGTGCAGGCGGACGTCGAACGTGGGCGCGGACGACTCCTCCTCGCACTCGACCCACGGATCATGTCGATGCTCTCCTTCGCGCCGATCCTCCCACAGGACGTCGCGTACACCCGTGGATTCCTCGATGCACGCCGGCGCACGCGGATCGCGCCCGGGACGGAGCTGTCGCTCCGGCTCGTAACCGGCGGATCGCTCGGCGGGGATCGACTCCCGCTGCAGCGCCGCGTGAGCGTCGGCGGCCCGGGCTCGGTCGAGGGATACGATTTCCGACGTGCGCCGAATGACGCCGTCGACGTCTTCACCTGCGGCGGCATCGGCATCTGGCCCGGCGACGCGACCCAGTGCGAGCGGATGCTCCTGATGCAGGCGGAGCTGCGGCAGCCGATTGGCTTCGACTGGCGGATCGGCGGCGATGACTGGTCGATCGGGATCGACGAACGGCCGAGCTGGGTGCTCTTCGCCGATGCCGGTCGCGGATGGATGCGACCGGGGACGGGGGATCTGGCACTCGAGGTCGCCGGGATTCCGGCGCTCGGGACCTTCCGCACCTCCCTCGGCCTCGGCATCGACTTCGGCGGCCTCGGGCTCTACGTCGCGAAGGCGGTCTCGACGGGCCGCGAGCCGATGAACGTCCTCCTGCGCGTCGGTCGTCGCTTCTGATGCATCGACGGGCGGTCCACCGCCTCCGCCTCGTGGCCACGCTCGGCGCGACGCTCCTCACCCTGATCGCGCCCGCACTCGGCACATCACTCGGGGCATCGCTCGGCGCGCAGGAGCGGACGCCCGGCGTGATCATCGATCTCCCGGCCATCGAGCGGCTCGCGGAGGACGGGCCGACCGTGCGCGCGCAGGGGGTGCTGACCGCCCCGAACCTCTCGGCGCTCCTGACCGCCGGGTTCCCCGCTCGACTTCGCTTCCGCGTCGAGCTCTGGGCCGAAGGTCGGCTCGTGGACGCGCTGCAGCGAGCCGCGACCTGGGATGTGGTCGTGCGACGCCTCGGTGGTGACGAGCGCTACGAGGTGACCCAGCTCGTGGGCGCGCAGCGCGTCGCCCTCGGCTCGTATCGCGCGCTCACCGACGCGGCGACCGCGGCGGAACGGCCTGTGCAGGTCCCGCTCCGGGCGCCGGCCGATGGGCGGTCCCACTACTTCGTCGCCACCGTGGAAGTGGAGGCGCTATCGGTCACCGACCTTGACGAGGTGAATCGCTGGTTGCGCGGCGAACTCGAGCCAGCCCTCCGCGGGGATCGCGCGGCCGCCCCGGCACTCGGACGCGGCGTGCGGACGCTCGCGACACGCCTGCTCGGCGGGGACCGCCGTCGCTACGAGGCGCGGAGCCGGTCGTTCCGGGCGAGCTCTCGCACCACCGTCTCGCCGTAAAAGAGGCGGATGTAGCGCGCCTGCGTCGGCGTGAGCCGACGCACCGCCCAGGAGAGATGCACGAAGTGCGGCTCCGCCGGCTCGGTGAGGAGCTGCATCCCGCATTCCGACACGAGATGGTTCGCCTTGCGCGTGTTGCACGTCGAGCAGGCGGTCACGACGTTCGTCCAGACGTTCAGACCGCCGCGCGAGATCGGGATCACGTGATCGCGCGTGAGCGATTCCCGCGGTCGCAGCGCGTCGTTCGGCCGCCCGCAGTACTGGCACCGATACCCATCACGCGCGAAGAGGAAGGTGTTCGTCACCTGTCGACGGAAGCGTCGGGGCACGTGGACGAAGGTGCGGAGCCGGATGACGACCGGATGCGGGACCGAGAGGCGCGCGGCGCGGACGGCTCGCGAGGCGTCGGCTTCGACGATCTCCGCCTTCCCGTCGATGACGAGGCGCAGGGCCCGCTTGAGCGGGACCATCGTCAGCGGTTCGTACGACGCGTTCAACGCAAGACAACCGACGGTCACTCAGGCCTCCCCGAAGGACGCGCGAAGGATAACGCGCGGCGTAGGAGGGTCGCCAGCCGCCCGCTCAGGGGGTCCGGCAGATCCCGCTCGGCGCCGGCTCCGTCCCCGCGAGGAAATACTCCACGCGGACCGAATCCCCATCGACCGGGCAGGTCGCCGGGAGGCGCTGCCCCGTCCGTTCATCGACCGGGATCGCGCTCACCCCGATCGGGCGCGCCCAGTCCGCCGAGGCCGGGCGACGGGCGTAGACCTCGCGCATGAAGGCCGCCCACGCCGGGGCGGCGAGCTGGCCACCCTGCGCGTTGTCCTTGATGCGCCGACGACGGTCGAACCCCATCCAGACGCCGGCCACGAGATCCGAGGTGTACCCTACGTACCAGACGTCGGAGTAGTTGCTCGTCGTCCCCGTCTTCCCCGCCGTGGGGAGCTGGAATCCTAAGCGACGGATCGCCGTTCCCGACCCGCGACTGACGACGTCCTTCATCATATCGACCATCAGCCACGCGGCCTCGGGCGTCAGCACCTGGATGCGCTCGGCCTTGGCTTCTTCGAGGACGCGGCCATCGGTGGTCTCGACGCGCACGAGCGGGTTCGGCGCGACGCGCCACCCCAGGTTCGCGAAGGTGGCGTACGCGGCGATCAGCTCGAGCGGTTGCACCTCCGCGGTGCCGAGCGCGATTGACGGGTACGGCGGGATCTCGGTGGTGAGGCCGAAGGTATGCGCGAGGTCGGCGACCGCCCCCTCGCCGACCTCCATCGCCGTCTTCACGGCAGGGAGATTGCGCGACATGAAGAGGGCGCGGCGCATCGACATCTCGCCCTCGTAGGTGTTGTCGAAGTTCTTCGGGCTCCAGAGCGACCCATCGGCCTGCGACACCTCGATCGGCGAGTCGTCCACGACCGCGCTCGGGGAGCGCCCCGCCTGCACCGCGGCCGCGTACACGAACGGCTTGAAGGTCGACCCGGGTTGCCGGAGCGCCTGCGTCGCGCGGTCGAACTTCGAATCGTCGTAGTCCCGCCCGCCGACGAGGGCGCGGATCCCGCCGGTGCGCGGATCGATCGCGACGAACGCCCCCTGCAGGTACGGCGAGTCGGCGCTCGCCGGGTCATCGATTCCGCCCGCCGCGCGCGCGAGATATCCCTCATACGTGAGGTGCGGGTATGGGCCGTGTACCCCGGCCTCGACGGCGCGGAGCTGGCGGTCGATCGCCCGCTCCGCGGCGCCCTGCAGATCGAGATCGAGCGAGGTGATCACGCGAAAGCCCTGCCGGGTCGCGCGGGTACCATAGCGCTCCGCGAGGATCCGCCGGACCCACTCGACGAAGTACGGTGCCACATCGCCGCCGCCCCGCACGGTCCGGACGATTCGCAGGGGATACGCCTTCGCCGTCGACGCGTCGGCATCGGCCAACGCGCCGCCGCGTCGCATCAGCTCGAGCACCGAGTTCCGGCGCTGGATCGCCCGGTCCGGGAAGCGGCGCGGGTTGTACCGCGCCGGCGCCTTGGGGAGCGCGGCGAGCATCGCCGCCTCGGCGACGTTCAGTTCCGTCACCGCTTTGCCGAAGTAGCGCTGCGCGGCGGATTCCACGCCATACGCCCCGGCCCCGAGCGGGATCTGATTGAGGTAGAGCTCAAGGATGCGTTCCTTCGGGAAACGCGCCTCCAGCTGCCGGGCCACTTTCATCTCGCGGAACTTGCGCAACAGGTTGTCCCGGACGCCGGAGACGCGGGTCCGCGACGGCAGCTGCTCCGGAAAAACGTTGCGGGCGAGCTGCATCGTGATCGTCGAGAACCCCTCCGAGAGCCCTCGCGCCTGTACGTTCGACCAAACGGCCCCGAAGATGCGGCGATAGTCGATGCCATCGTGCCGATAGAACCGCTTGTCCTCGGTGAGGACGAAGGCCTGGACGACGTGCGCCGGGATGTCAGCGAGCCGGACAAGCGACCGCCGCTCGAGCCCAACCTCGGCGATGAAACGGCCGTCCACGGCGTAGAGGCGCGCCGGCTGCGCCGGCTCGTACTCATCGAACTGCGCGACGGAGGGACAGACGTCGCCGCGGCAGAGGAAGACGTTCCACCAGACGAGCCCCGACACCCCGACGACTAGGGCGCCGACGCCGAGGCTCAGCAGGAGGGGGCGGATCAGGCGTCGCATCGCGTCCCGGAAGCTAGGGTGCGCCCGGGGGCGCGGGCAACGCGTGGGCGCCGTGCGCCGCGCCCGCCGCGCGTGCGGACCGCTGTCAACCGCGCCGGGAGTCCCCGTCCCCCGAGGAGACGGATAGCTTTCCGCCCATGGCGCCGTCCTCCGCCCCCGATTCCCTCCCGCTGCTCGACGAGCTCGCGTGGCGCGGCCTCCTCTTCCAGCAGACGGAGGGCTGCGCGGAGGCGCTCGCGGCGGGCGTCGTGCGCGGGTACTGCGGCTTCGACCCCACGGCCGACAGCCTGCACGTCGGCAACCTCCTCCCGCTGCTCGGGCTCGTACGCCTCGTCCGCGCCGGCCACGAAGCGGTCGCGCTCGTTGGGGGCGGCACCGCGCTCATCGGTGACCCGAGCGGGAAGTCCGAAGAGCGGCCGATCCGCCCCGCCGAGGAGGTCGCCGCGAACGCGGAGGCCATCGGCCGACAGATCCGGTCGGTGATGGCCAACGCCCTGGGCGATAGCGCACTCCCCCACGTCCACATCCGCGACAACCGCGACTGGCTCGGCGCGCTCGGCCTCATCCCCTTCCTGCGCGACACGGGGAAGCACTTCAGCATCAACTGGATGATGCAGAAGGACTCGGTGCAGTCGCGGCTCGAGACGGGGATCTCCTATACCGAATTCTCGTATATGCTGCTGCAGGCCTACGACTTCCTCCGGCTCTTCCAGGCGGACGGCGTCACCCTGCAGATCGGCGGGAGCGACCAGTGGGGGAACATCACGGCGGGGACGGAGCTGGTGCGCCGCGCCGCTCGTGGCGCCGTTCACGGCCTCACCTTCCCCCTGCTGACCGATGCGCAGGGCCGGAAGTTCGGAAAGACGGAGGCGGGTGCCGTCTGGCTCGATGCCGCGCGGACGAGTCCGTACCGCTTCTATCAGTTCTGGATCAACACGGAGGACGCCGACGTCGGTCGGCTCCTGCGCTCCTTCACACTGCTCGACCGCGCGACGATCGAGGCGCTGGAGACGGCGCACGCCGCCGCGCCCCACGAGCGGCGCGCGCAGCGTCGCCTCGCCGCCGAGGTCACGACCCTCGTCCACGGTGCGGCCGCGACGGCGGTGGCCGAACGGGTCTCCGCCACCGTGTTCGACAAGAAGGCCGACGCCCACGCGCTCGACGATGCGGTCTTCACGACGCTCGCCGTGGAGATGCCGAGCGTGCGGCTGACGCCGGCCGATGGCCGGATCGATCTCGTCGCCCTGCTCGAGACGGCGTTCGCGCTCTCGCGGTCGGCGGCGCGGAAGCTCGTGCAACAGGGCGGCGTGGCGGTGAACGGCGTGAAGTGCGCGGCCGACGCGACCGATGTCGCGGTCAGCGATGCGGTGCGCGGCCGGTGGTTGCTGGTGCGGAAGGGCGCGCGGGAAGTCGCGGTGGTGGAGATAGGCTGAAGGCTGAAGGCTGGAAGCGAACAGCAACAGCGGACAGCACCGTCAACAGCGAAGGGCGATCGGCCACAGCAAACCGCTCAGGCGCCCCGCCGTGTCCTTAGTGCCCGCAGCGGTCGCAGCCGGGGCCGGTGGCCTTCGCGGCACGAGACCGGACCACCGCCCGCCGGACGAGATACGCGACGGCGGCCAGCACGATGCCCAGCGCGGCCCAGGTGTCGGCGCGCATCAGCCGAGCCCCATCGCGCGGCCCACGACGAGCACCAGCCAGGCGGCGCCATAGGCGAGCGCCAGCATATACGCGAACTGGATCGCCGCCCACCGCCAGCCGATTCGCCCCCCGCCGGCCTCGCGGACGGTCACGGCGATCGTGCTCATACACATCAGCGCGAACACATAGAACACCATCAGGCTCACGGCGATCAGCGGTGTGTAGGCCGCCGTGCCGTCGGGGCGTCGCTCCGCGCGGAGCGCATCCGCCAGCGCCGACTCCCCCGCATCACCCACGCCGTAGATCGTCCCCATCGTCGAGACGAAGACCTCGCGCGCGGCGAAGCTCGCGAGGATCGAGACGCCGATCTTCCAATCGTAGCCGAGGGGCGCCACCGCGGGTTCGATCGCCCGCCCGAAGCGACCGAGTGCGGAGTTGGCGAGCTGCGTCTCTTGCGCGACGGCGGGTGGCGCGTCGGGGGCGACCGGGGTGCGCGGGAAGGTCGCGAGGGCCCAGAGCACGATGCTGAGCGCGAGGATCACCGTCCCGGCGCGCCGGAGGAAGAGAACCGAGCGCTGCCAGACAATGATCGCGATCGAGCGCGGCGACGGCCAGCGATACGGGGGCAGCTCGAGGATCATCGGGCGGACGGGCCCGCGGAGGAGGGTGCGGCGGAAGAGCGCGGCGACGCCGAGCGCGGCGACTGTGCCGAGGAGGTACATCGCCAGCATCGTCGCGCCCTGCAGATCAAGTCCGGGCAGGAGCGGCATCGCGGGGACGAAGGCGCCGATCAGCAGCGTGTAGACCGGGAGCCGCGCGGAGCAACTCATCAGGGGGACGACCAGGATCGTCGCGAGTCGATCCTTGGGATCCTCGATCGTCCGCGTCGCCATGATCCCGGGCACGGCGCAGGCATAGCCGCTGAGCATCGGGATGAAGCTCTTGCCGTTGAGGCCCACGCGACGCATCAGCCGATCCATCAAGAAGGCGGCGCGTGCCATATAGCCACTCTGCTCGAGGACGCTGATGAAGGCGAAGAGGAGCGCGATCTGCGGGAGGAAGACAAGGACCGACCCGACGCCCGCGAAGACGCCGTCGACCACGAGGGAGCGGAGGTCCCCCTCGGGGACGAGCTGCCCGATCGCGTGTCCGACGCCGAGGACGCCCGACTCGATCGCGTCTTGCACGGGCGTGGCCCAGGAGAAGACCGCCTGGAAGACGAGCGCCATCACGACGAGGAAAAGAATCGGCCCACCAAGACGGTGCAGGGCGATGGCGTCGATCCGGTCGCTCGCCGAGCCCGATGCGCTAGCCCGTTGCCTGACGGTCCGCGCGATCACGTCGGTGATCCATCCGTAGCGAGCCGCCGTGGTCTCCGCCGACTCGTCGAGGGCGAAGCGTGGCGTCGGCGCGGGCAAGGTCGCGGCGGCGACGAGGGCGCGGCGGAGCGGGTCGAGCCCTTCGCCACGGGAGGCGACCGTCGGGACGATCGGGACGCCGAGCTCGTGGATCAGCGCGGGCACATCGACGGTGATGCCGCGCGCGGCGGCGGCGTCGACCTGATTCAGCGCGACGACGACGGGGAGCCCGAGCTCGCAGACCTGGCTCGCGAGGAAGAGGTTCCGTCCGAGGTGCGTCGCATCCACCACGACGAGGACGACATCGGGGCGGGGCTCCCGCCCGTCGTGGCCCCGCAGCACGTCGAGCGCGATGCGCTCATCAGGCGAGGTGGCGGCGAGGGAGTAGGCGCCCGGCAGATCGACGACGGTGATGCGCCGGCCGTCGGGCATCTGGAACCCGCCCTCGACACGCTCGACGGTGACGCCGGCGAAGTTGCCCACCCGTTGCCGCAGGCCGGTGAGCGCGTTGAAGAGGGTGGTCTTGCCGGTGTTGGGGTTGCCGATGATCGCGACCCGTAACGCTCCCGACGCCGGGGCGGAGCCCGGGGTTCCCACGGCCATCATCCTCAGCTGGCGGGGATGCCCCGCGTGAGGACCGTGATGCCCTCGGCGAGTTCCGCGCCGAGCGCGAGGCGGGTGCCGCGCACGTCCACGAGTAGGCAGTGCTTCTTGTCGATCACGGAGACGGTGGCGCCCTCATAGACCCCCATCACCCGCAGGCGGCAGGCGTCACGGTCGGCGCAGGCGATCGCGACGACGGTGGCTTCCGCGCCCGTCGCCGAATCGACGAGGGGGCAGGTGCAGACGGGGAGTTCGCGGGAGGAGCCGGTGGTCACGTCAACGGATCGATTCAGCGGGTTCAGTCGAGATGAGAATGGTTCTCACCGACGACATATGAAGCGTAGACCCTTCTGGAACAGGCGGCAAGGGAAAGGCGAAAAAATCTCTCGGGATGGATGTTTCACGAAGAACGCGGGGCTCGGCGACGCCGAGCCCCGCGTTCGGTCGAGCCACGACAGTGGCGTCAGCGCAGGCGAACTGTCTCGAGGAACGCACGCCCCTCGGTGTCACGGAAGGCGAGATAGACCACCCCACCCTTCCCGAAACCGGCGATGATCCGCCCCTGCGGAACCTGGACACGGTCCGATACGGTGTCGTACGCGTCGATCACGTAGTAGATCGCACCGCCGTCGCCGGTCGGGGCCGCGGTGGTGCGGACCCAGAGGTTCCCGTCGAGGTCGCCCAGGGCGGCCTGCGCGAGGAAGGGGGGCCGATAATCGGGGAGCTCGTTCGGGTTGACCAGGTTGATCGGGGGAAGCTGGAAGCCATTGCCGCCCTGCCCCCCGCGCCCGCCGTTGGGGCCGCCCCCCTGCCCGCCGCCCTGCCCGCCGCCGCGCTGCGGCGGACCGCCTCCGGGACCGCCCATCATCACGAAGGCACCTCCCCCCATCCCACCACCCATCCCGCCACCACCCATCGCGGACATCATCATCTCGCCGCCGCCGGCCTGCATGAACGCCATCGGCCCACCGGCGTTCGCCATCATCCGCTGCGCCTCCTCACGCTGCTTCTCCATCGCGGTGCGAGTGCTGTCGATGATGAACGCCTTCGCGTCGTCGTCGAGCCGCTGCCAATCGAAGGGGAGTTTCGGCGAGGAGGTCGCCGTGCCATCAGGCTTGTACCGATCCACGTGGAAGTCGTGCCCGCGGATCACGGCCACCGTGCCATCCGCGAGGAGTGCCCACTCATCGAGCGAGGGCATCGGATGGACGGTCGTGTTCACGCTGATCCGGCCGTCGGCGCCCTGCGTGACCTTCACGTCGGGGCGGTTGATCTTCAGCGCGGCGACGGTGTCGCTGGCGCGGCTCGCCAGATCGCCCGACCGGTTCGCCATATCGAGGCGGACGATCGGCGCGGAGTCCGGGAGCTCCGGCATCACGAAGTTGCCGACCACCGGGCGCGCATCGCGGCGTGCCGCCCGCGGCCGCGGCGTCGCGCGGTAGATGAGGCGTCCCTGCGTGTCGAAACCGGGGCGCCCCTGCGCGCCGGAAAGCGCTTGAATCTCATTCGCGCGGGGCACCGCACGGACGGTCGTCAGCTCCCCCTTGGGATTCACGGTGATCATCGAGAGCGAGGCGGGGTCGATGAAGAGCGCCGAATCCCCGCGGTAGCCGATGAGACCGCCCCCTCGCGCACCGTACGCGTTCGCCGTGGCGCTCGTGGTGTCGGCGACGACGCTCATCTGCGCGAGCGTGGAGTCGAACATCACCACGCGACGCTGCAGCACGTCATTGACGAGGACGCGCCCGTCCGGCAGAGGCACCGCGGCGGAGACGGCACCGAGCGGTTCGGCGGACCGGGCCGTGATCGGACCGAGGGTGCGGATCGCCGGGAGACGTGACTGCGCCCCCACGGGGAGGGCGGCGAGCAGGAGCGCCGCGAGGGCGCCGAGGGGATGACGGGACATGACGGAGTCTCGAGTGAAGGCGACGACGGCCATCGACGCCAAGGACGGTCGAACGGAATGAACGATCGATACAGGACGGGTGGACGGCATCAGCGTCGGATCTCGATCCGCATCCCGCCACCGCCACCCATCGCGCCGACGTCGAAGCCGCCCGGGAGACCAAACCCCGTGCCGGCCGTTCCGTTCCGCACCGACTGCAGGTACCGCTGGTCAAGATAGACGGCGATGAACTGCGGGAGCTTCCGCTTCTGCTCCCGCGTCAGCAGCGCGTTCAGACGCGGCTCGAGCTTGAGCAGAAGGTCGACCGAGCCCTGCCGGGCCTTGGTGTACTCCGCGAAGACCGCCTCACGGTCGTATGACTCCCCGAGCGCCGCGAACCGCTTCGCGACCGGCGACCAGATGGAGTCGAGCCGGATGAGATACCACCGATTCATCGTCGCGAGACTGTCGGCCTGCGGGCTGGTGAGCCGCAGCGTGTCGGCCTGCCGGAGGATCGTCGCCATCGGGTTCGGCAGCCCGGCGGAGCCGTACTGCGCCTTGAGCGCCGCCTCCGGGGCCTTGTTGCCCGGGAGCGAGCGCCCGCGATCGAGGGTCTGATGGAGGATCTGCCGCTCACGAGTGGGGCCGAGGTCGAAGCGGAGCTGGACCGTGAGCACCACCGGCGCCCGGATCGCGCTGAGCTGCGGACTGGTGTTGCCGAAGCGCTGATTCACGTCATAGCGGAAGCGCTGGGTCGCCGGATTGAACCCGCGCACGTACAACAGCGTCGGATCGGGGATGCGCGCCTGGCCCCACCCCTTGATGCCGTCCTCGCCGTGGAGGAGGAGATCGGCGGCGCCGAGCGGGTTGCTCACGTTGAACGAGAGGGTCGCCCGCTGCGGGAGGCGGAACTTCACAGGATTCAGTGAGAGGCTGAGGTTCGCGGTCTGGATCCAGGGGCCCTGACAGCTGTTCCGCCCGGCAATCGCGCCGAGCTGCGCGCGCAGGCACGCCCGCGCCGCGCGGTCGGTCGTCTCGAGGAGTGAGGTCATCGCCGACGCGACGGCGGGGTCCGCCGTCGTGGCCGGGTCGAAGATGAAGGCGCGGTCGTTCGAGTAGCCGTCGCCATTCACGTCACCCGAGACGAGCGGCGTGTACGGGTTCCCGGCGCGGAAGCTCCCGAACCAGTTGATGCGGATGGCGTCGAAGAGGTTGTAGCCGAGGCTGAAGCTCACCTGATGCCGCGAGTTGAACGCGCTCGCCGCCCACTCCACGAGCCGCGGATCACCAGCGGTGTTCTGGAAGCCACGGACCTGGTCGCGGTTGTCGGAGAGCACGTAGGCGAGGGACCAGGTGAGCCCGGTGCTGAACCGCGTGGGGGAGAGCCGGAGCGAGAGCTGACGGCTCTCGCCCTGCAGGTCCGAGACCTGCTGTGTGACGCGGTTGAACTGCGCCGAGATCCGGTTGTCGCCGGGCGCGATGGCGCCGGTGAACGGGACGATGCTCGCCGGGTTCACGAACATCGGCCGCCCCCCCTCACTCGCGAGGGCGAAGCGTGTCACGGGATTGAAGTTGAGATCGACGAAGCTCGGCTGGTACTCATTCCGCGAGTAGGTGAGCTCCGCGGTCGCGGTGAAGCGAGCGTCGAGCACGGCGCCCGACCACTGCACGTTGGACCGGAGCGACCGCTGCGGTCGATAGTCGCGGCTGAACAGCGTCACGTTCGGACGGCTGTTCGAGAAGACCGAGCCGAGGGAGCCGTCCGCGCAAACGTCGGGGATCTGCGAGGGATCGAGGCCGTAGGTCGCCCAGTCGGGGATCGGCGTAGCCGCGCCGGTGCAGACGAGGTTCTGGAGGCCGGTGGCGAGGCCCGTGTTGTCGAGGGCCGTCCCCGTGAGCCGCGTCTGCGGGGAGTTCTGGAAGACACCGATGCCGCCGCGGACCACGGCGCGCGGGCCGCGCACGGCGCCCTCGAAGCCGGGGATCTGCGGGGCGACACCATAGGTCCACGAGAAGCCGAGGCGCGGGCTCACACCGACGAAGTCCGGGAGGACGTCGTTCCGGACACCGAACGCCGACTCCACCGCCGCGTTGTAGCCGGGCCGATCCGCGAAGCGGTTTCCGTCGACGCGGACGCCGTACTGGAGCTGGAAGTCGGGCTTCACGCGCCACGAGTCGCCGAGCGAGGCACCGCCGATCCACTGGCTCGCCTCGCGGGTACGCGGGAGGAGGAGCCGCGAGAAGCTCGCGGGGACGTCACTCTCCAGATCCGCCAGTGAGTTGAAGCGGAAGGTCCCGAACTGGTTGATGGTCTGCTCGCTCGAGTACGCGTCACGCCGCAGCTCGGTGGTGAACTTCAGGCGATGCCGGTTGTTGAGGCTGAACCAGGAGAGTTGGTTGTTGAACGCGAGGTTGGCGGTGGTCTGCGTCGTGTTGAGGAAGGGACTCCCGCCGAAGCTCACGTTCGTCACGCCGTTCGCGCCGTCGCCGAAGGTCGAGTTCACGAGCACCGTGCCGCCCGGAAGGAGCTGATACGGGGACGCGACGTTCCGCGAGCTGCTGAACCCGAGGTTCGTCTCGCTCAGGAAGATCCCGAAGAAGTTCGTGTGCCGGAGCTGCACCCCGCCGCTCCCGTTGGTCCGCTCCCCGCTCGCGGCGGGCAGCGTCGAGCCGAGGGCGCTCGCCGGCGACTGCTGATTGATGCTCCCGTTGAACGAGACGTTGAGCGCCTGTCCGGTGAGCGAGGAGGGGGGCGCCCAGTCGAGCGCCCCGAAGAAGAGGAGCTGGTCGCTGGTTCGGTCGTTTGGGATCCCCCCCACGGTCGCGGGGATCCCCGCCGACCCGAGGATGCTGAGGAGGCGGGTCACCGAATCGGCCGCGATGCCCGACGCCTGCAGGCCGACGGCGTCGGTGTTGAGCAGCGTCTGCAGGTCGTTCGAGCGCCGCCCGACCTGATACGAGAAGTTGTAGAACGCCTGATCGAAGGTGATCGGCCCGCTGAGGCTCCCGCCCGCGGAGGTGTTCGCATACTCCTGATTGAGCGACCGGCCGGCCGGATCGGTCCACTGGAGCGACGGCTGGTCGAGGTTCAGGCTCGATGACCGCACGAGGAAGTTCGACCCGGGACGACTGCGGACGTTGAACTGCCCGCCGCTGAACCCGCCGCGCGAGACGTCGTACGGCGCAGTGACGAGGGAGCTCGAGACCGCCGCGTCGCGCGGGAGATTCGAAGCGCCCGTGTTGAGACCGTTGAGGGTCGTGGAATTCTGGTCGGAGGTGAGGCCAAGGACCGAGAAGCCCGACGGGTCGCCATCGGCGCCCGGGACGAACTGGACGCCGGGGATCGATGCCGCCATGGCGGCGAGGTCCCCCTGCTGGTCGGCGGCGAGGTTCGAGGCGGAGACTCCGCGCTCGGTGCCGCCGATGTCGTCCTGCCCGGCGTTGCGGTTCACGCGGTTCCGCTCGCCGGCGATCTGCACCGTGTCGAGCGCCTGCGCATTGAAGGCGAGCTTGGCGTCGGCGATGAGGATCTCCTCGTCGGCGACGCGCTTCACCTGGAAGCGGCGCGGGGCGTAGCCGATCGACTGGACGAGGAGGAAGTAGTCGCCGTCGCCGCCCTGGAAGATGATGGTGTAGCGGCCGTCGCGGCCGGTGCGCGCCCGGCGGCTGACGTTCCCGCTCACCGAGGTGGCCGTGACGATGGCACCGGAGAGGGGCTGCTCGTCGGGGCCGACGACGCGCCCACGGATGACGTCAGCGCCCCCTTGGGCGGCGGCAGTGGCGGGGTGCGCGAGGAGCCCGGCGAGGGCGACGAACGAGAGGAACAGACGGCGAAGCGTCACGAAGGCACTCGGAGAAGACAAAGGAAGGCGAATTCGGCGGCCGGCCGCCCACACGCCATCGCGTGCGGGATCCGGACACCCGTGTATACGTGGGATGGGACCGACTCGTTAACTACGCGGCGGCGGCCCCAAGCGTTCCGCCGCAGGCCCCGATCAGGGCGCCGCCTCGTGGAAGGCGAGACCGAGCGTCTCGGCGCGCTCCAGCGCCCACCGGAGCCGCCATTCGTCGCGGAAGAGGAGCACCGGATGCTCCTTCGCGTCGTACAGGAGCGAGAGGTCCTGCGCCTCCCCCATCCGCTCAATCGCCGCCTGAGGACCGGTCACCCACCGGGGGTACCGGAACGGCACCCGCTCGAGCGTGCAGGGCGCACCGTACTCGTGCTCGAGCCGATGCAGCATCACGTCGAACTGCAGGAGCCCCACGGCTCCGACGATCGGGACGGGCCCGAGGACCGACTCGGCGAAGAAGACCTGCGCGGCGCCCTCCTCGGTGAGCTCACGCAGCCCCTTGTCGAGCGCCTTCCGGCGGAGGGGATCCTTCGAGAGGATCCGGGCGAAGTGCTCCGGGGCGAAGCGCGGGATCCCCACATACTCGAGGAGCCGTCCCGCGGCATCACGCGGGGCCTCGGCGCTCGCGAGAGTGTCCCCGATACGCAACGACCCGCGGTCGTGCACCCCCACCACATCGCCCGGCAGCGCCTCCTCCGCGAACGCGCGCTCACGGCCGAGGAACTGCTGCGGTGGGGCGAGCTTGAAGCTCTTCCCCGTGCGGACGTGCGAGACCTCGAGGCCCGCGGCGTAGCGCCCGGAACAGACACGCACGAAGGCGATCCGATCGCGGTGCCGCGGATCCATATTCGCCTGCACCTTGAATACGAAGCCGGTGAAGGCGATGAGCCCCGGCGCGACCGGGCCAGCGCTGCTCTCCCGCGCGACCGGCGAGGGGGCGAGGGGAAGGAAGTTCTCGAGGAAGGGCTCGACGCCGAAATTCGTGATCGCCGACGCGAAGTACACCGGGGTCTGCTCCCCCGCGATGATCGCCGCCGGGCTGAACTCGTGACCCGCGAGGTCGAGGAGCTCCACATCGTGCGCGAGCTTGTCGACCGCCACCTGCGCGGTCTCGTCACCCCCGAGCGCCGCGACGAGGCGCGGATCGGCGGGACCGTCGAGATCGACGACGCGCGTCTCGACGCGCTGCGCCCCATGATGCGTCCCACGCTCGAAGAGGTGGGCCCGCGTGCGCCGGCGATCGTACACGCCGACGAAGACGCT
Organism: Gemmatimonadota bacterium; assembly: GCA_016871895.1. Taxonomy (GTDB): domain Bacteria; phylum Gemmatimonadota; class Gemmatimonadetes; order Gemmatimonadales; family Gemmatimonadaceae; genus Pseudogemmatithrix. Next base: position 207,354 of record VHBO01000001.1, on the reverse strand, counting down.
CCCCTGCTCCGCCGTGTCCTGATGGATCGGCCAGTGCGCCGCGACCGCGGTGATCCCGAGCTCTGCCTCGAGGTCGCTCACGAGCTTGAGCGGGTCCTCACCGACGCGGTCGCACTTATTGACGACGGTGAAGATCGGCATCCGTCGGCGACGGCAGACGTCGAAGAGCTGACGCGTCCGTTCCTCGACGCCCTTGCGATTGTCGAGCAGCATCACGGCGCTATCGGCCGCGACGAGCGTGCGGTAGGTGTCCTCGCCGAAGTCCTGATGACCCGGGGTGTCGAGGAGGTTGACCTGATAGCCGAGGTACTCGAACTGCAGCACCGACGAGGTGACCGAGATGCCGCGCTCCTGCTCAAGCGCCATCCAGTCGGAGGTCGCGTGCCGCTGTGATTTCCGCGCCTTCACCGCGCCCGCCTGATGGATCGCACCACCGTACAGGAGGAGCTTCTCGGTGAGCGTCGTCTTCCCCGCGTCGGGGTGCGAGATGATCGCGAAGGTGCGACGCCGCGCGATCAGCGCGTCGAGGGAGGAGGCGAGCGCCGGCGAGGCGGCGGGGATGTCGGGAGCGGACACCGACGAAAGATAACGGGGCGCTACCGGCCGATCGCGCGGATGGCGGCGTCGACGTCGACGATGGTGTTGTGGAAGTGCGGCGAGAGGCGGATCGCTCCCTCACGCACCGAGTGCGTCACCCGCGCCTCACGGAGCCGCGCCGAATCCCCGGCGACGTCGGGGGTCACCAGGGCCACGATTCCCGCGCGGGCGGCATCGTCCGACGGCGTGAGCACGCGCACCTCGGGCGCGCGCGACGCCCAGTCGAGCAGCCGACGCGTGAGCCCTCGCACGTGCGCCTCGACCGCTGCGGGGCCGAGCGTGTGCAGGAGCTCGAGGGTCGCGTTCATCCCGACGACGTCTTGATACGGGATCGTCCCGACCTCGAACCGGCGCGCATCGGCGTGCCAGGCGGGGTCGTAGTCGAGGAAGCGGCCGAAGTCGCCCGAGCTCGCCTGCGCCAGCCACCCGGCGGCGGGGGGCTCCAGGTGTTCGACGAGGCCGCGTCGCACGTACACGAACCCGCTGCCCCACGGCGAGCAGAGCCACTTCTGCGCCCCGCACGAGACGATGTCGACGGGCGTGGCACGGAGATCGAGCGCGAGGGGCCCAAGCCCCTGGATGGCGTCGACGGCGAACCAGATGCCGCGCGCACGACACGCGGCGCCGATCGCGTCGAGGTCGATCCGCGCGCCGCTCCAGAACGAGACCCAACTGAGCGCGACCCCCCGCACCCGCGGATCCCCCGCGATACGCGTGAGCAGCGCCGCGACATCGGGCGCGCTCCCGGCGAGCGGCAACCGTTCGTAGGTGAAGCCGCGCGCCCGTGCCGCCGACATCCAGGGATATACGTTCGCGGGGAACTCCCCCTCGCTCCCGAGCACGAGATCCCCCGGCCCGAGCGGAAGCGCATACGCCGCGAGGTTCACCCCCCAGCTCGTGTTCGTGGTGAGAGCGATCTCCGCCGCCTCCGCGCCGATGAGCGACGCGACCAACGCTCGTGCGCGGTCGAGGACCGGGAAGAAATCCTCCATCCCCAGCCGATGCGGCTCCGCCCGCCGGTCGTCATACGCGGCGACCGCGTCGCGCGCGCACTGCGGCACGGGACCGATCGAGGCGTGGTCGAGGTGGATCGCCTCGCCCGCGACCTCCCACGGGAACTCCCGCGCGCGGAGCGCGTCGACGTCGTAGCCGATGGGCGCGCTCACGGTTCACGGAGGTGCGCCGGGGTGTCCGCCGGCTGGCCCTTCCATCGACGATGCTGCCAGAAGTACTGCTCGGGATGTTCGCGCACGAGCCGCTCGAGCACCTGCGTGTAGCGCCGCACCGTCGCATCGATGTCGGCGTCCCGGTCCCCGGTGCGGACGAGCGGAACCGCCTCGAAGCGCTCGAGGTAGCGGCCGTCGGGCTGCCGGATGGCGGAGATGAAGACGATGGGGACGTCGCCGCGCATCGCGAAGACGGCCGCGCCGCGGGGGGTACGCGCAGGACGGCCGAAGAAGGGGACGATGGTGCTCGCGAGCCCCTTCGCGCTCTGATCGGAGACGAAGCCGATCGCGCGGTTCTCACGCAGCGACCGCGGGACGGCGCGGACCGCCTCGTCATCGAAGATCACGCGCATCCCGAGGCGTTCGCGCGTGCGGGCGAAGAAGCGGTCGGAGAGCGGGTTCGCCATATGCATCGTGATGCCGTCCACCGGGAGCCCCGAGGCGCCGAGCCACGCGCCGCTCAGCTCCCAGTTCCCGATGTGCCCCGCCGCGAGGATCACCCCCTTCCCCTGCGCGTACGCGGCCTCGAGCACGTCACGCCCCTCCACCCCGACGAACGCCGCCCGCACCTCGGCGGGCGTCGCCCGAGAGAGATAGATGCTCTCGAACATCACGCGACCGATGCTGCGGTAGCTCGCCGCGGCGACGGCGCGCACCCGCGCGTCTGAGAACTCCGGGAAGCAGGCGCGGATCGCACGCTCCACACGGGCGGCGCGGAGCCGGAGCACGCGATACACGAACGCCCCGACCCCAGCCCCGACCGCCGAGGCGGCACGCCACCCGAAGGGACGGAGGAGGAAGGCCGCCGACCGGAGCGCGACGTACTCAAGGCGCTGGGCGAGGGTCGGCGGGTGGACGACGCGGTCAGCCGCCACGCGGCGCCCCGGGCTGCTGCATCGCGTGGAGGCGCGCGTACGCGCCGTCGCGCGCGAGCAGCGCGTCGTGCGTGCCGCGCTCGACGATCCGGCCGCGATCGAGGACGAGGATCTGCGCGGCGTGAACCACGGTCGAGAGGCGGTGCGCGATCACGAAGACGGTCCGTCCCGCGAGGAGCCGGTCGATGGCCTCCTGCACGAGCCGCTCGCTCTCGGTGTCGAGCGCCGACGTGGCCTCGTCGAGGATCAGGATCGGCGGATCGGTGAGGAGGGCACGCGCGATGGCGAGGCGCTGCCGCTGGCCGCCCGAGAGGAGCGTGCCGCGCTCGCCGAGGATCGTGTCGTACCCCTGCGGCAGCGCTTGGATGAAGTCGTGTGCGTTCGCCGCGCGCGCCGCCGCCTCGACCTGAGCGGCGGTGTACCGGTCGGGGGCGCCATACGCGATGTTCGCGCGGACCGTGTCGTGGAAGAGGACGGTGTCCTGGCTCACGATGCCGGTGAGGGCCCGGAGCGTCGCGAGCGGGATCTCCCGCGTGTCGACGCCGTCGAGCGTGACCCGGCCAGCGGTCGGCTCGATGAACCGCGGGAGGAGGTCGACGAGGGTGCTCTTCCCCGCCCCACTCGCCCCGACGAGCGCCACCACCTCGCCGCGGCGCGCCGTGAACGTGATATCGGCGAGGACCGGCGTCTCCCCATACGCGAAGCCGACCCCCTCGAAGGCGATCGCGTCGGTGAACGACGCGACGGGGCGATGCCCGCGGTCGGTCGCCGTCTCCGTGGGATGGTCGAGGATCTCAAAGAGACGCTCTGCGGCGGCGAACGACTGCTGCGCGGTGGTCGGCGCCTGCGAGAGCTGCTTGATCGGCTGGAGAAGCCGCATCACCAGCACCATGAAGGTGATGAGGATGCCGCCGTCCATCGTCCGCGTCTCGAGTACCTCGCGCGCGCCGAGCCAGAGGACCCCCATCGCGATGAAGGTGCCGAGGACTTCTGTCAGCGGGCCGGCGAGGAGGGCGAGGCGCTGCATCCGCGTCATCCCGCGCGAATAGCCGGCCGAGGCGCCGAGGAAGCGGCCCTCCTCGTAGCGCTCGCCGCGGAACGACTTCACGAGTCGGATCCCGCTCACCACCTCCTGGAGCACGCTCGTCATCTCCCCGTACTCGTGCCGCAGTCGCCGGTGGCCGGTGCGGAGCCGGCGCAGCAGCGGCTGGAGGAGTGCCATCAGCGCCGGCGCGATCACGAGCGCGGCGAGGGTCAACCACGGCGACATCCGGAAGAGGATGACGAGGGTCACGACGATCGCCGCCACGTTCTGCACGGAGCGCGTCGCCACCTCGGCGAGGACCGCCTTCGTCTGTTCGGTGTCGGTCAGCACGCGGGCGAGGACTTGCCCGGTGCGCATCCGGCTGAACCAGGGGAGCGGGAGCCGTTGCAGGTGCGTGAAGACCGCGTGCCGTAGATCGCGTGTGATGTATTCCTGGAGCGAGGCGCCGAACTGCCCGCCGCCCCAGAGGAAGAGGTTCTTGAGCGCGACCATCCCGATCAGCACGAGGATGACGCTACGCAGCGATCCCATCGGGTCGGCCGGGTCGAGGAGCGGGCCGATGAGCCCCGTCTGGAGCCGGGTGAGCCATCCCATCCCCCCGGCGATCTGCGTCGGCAGACCGAAGAGGGTGTTGAGGAAGGGGATGAGCAGGGTGAACGCGATGCCGTCGAGCGCGGCCGCGACGATGTTCAGCACGACGTTGCCGGCCAGACGCCCGCGATGCGGACGGAGGAACGGCAGGAGCCGTCGATAGACGTGCATCGGCGGAAGATAGCCCCGCCCGTCAGGGCCATCCATCACCCTCTTCCCCCGGTGCGGAGCCGCGCACCACTTTCTCGGGATGAAGGCTCCGGTTCCCGCGTTCGCGCTCTCCCGCCCCCGCTTCCCGGCCCCGGCGCTGTTGCGCGCCGCCGCGGAGGCGCCCCACGGCGGGGGACGGGAGGCGCTGATGGCGGGCGTGATGGCCGTTCGGCTCCTCTCGGCCTGCATCGACCCGAGCGCGCTCTCCCCGGAGACGAGGGCGCGGCGGGCGGACGCGATTCGTGCTTGGCTGCCCGCCGTCACGCTCGACCCATCGATCCGAACCGCGATCCTCCGCGCCGTGGCCGCGAGCGAAGGAACGGCGACACCGTCAGCCGCGGTTGCTCTGGAAGCCCTCAGCGAAGCCATCGGCGTCGCGCTCGGGATCGGGTACCCACGGGCGGCACGACTGGAGGTGGCCGGCCTGGTCGCCCGACTCCGGCGCGGCTGATTCGCTTGCCGCCGGCCGACGCGAATCCGTACCTTTGACGTTTATCCGCCCTGCCCCCTCGGAGTCGCTCATGCGCCTCGTCGCTCGTGCCCTGTTGCTCCTCCTGCTGACCGCCGGCCCCGGGGCAGCCCAGCGGGGTGATCCGATTGCCCGTCTGGAGTCTGCGCGGGCGCGAAGCCCGCGCAGCGTGCCAGCACTCCGGGCGCTCGGCATCGCTTACTACAAGGCACAGCGGTTCCGCGAGGCCCTGCCAGTCCTCGAATCGGCTCGGACCCTCGACCCGAAGGACGGACTCTCCTCGCTCTACGCGGGCCTGACGGCGGAGGCACTGCAGGATCTCGGTGCGGCACGCCGGGCGTACGAGGCCTACCTGCAGTTCGGCGTGAGTCGGCGCACCAAGGATCAAATCCGCGCGCGACTCGTCGCCCTCGTCCGAGAGGAGGCGGTCGCCAACGCCAAGGCCGCCCTGGCGGATGAGGCGCGACTCACGGGCACTCCGGGCTCTCCGCTCACGGTGGCTGTACCCCCTCTCGTGTTCCGTGGCGCCGACACGCTACTCAGGCCACTGGAGCGCGGCTTGGCGGAACTCCTGATCACCGACCTGAGCCGTTCCGCGAAACTCACCGTCGTCGAGCGCGACCGGATGCAGGCACTCGCCGACGAGATCCAGCTCGGTGCCTCGGGCGCCATCGACTCGGGAAGCGCCGTGCGCGCCGGGCGGTTGATTCAGGCCGGGACCCTGGTGAACGGCGTGATCCTGCAGCAGGGGACCTCGGGGCTGACGCTCGACGCGCGACTCGTCCGGGTGGCGGACGGAAGTTTCGGCGACCCCGCGACCGTCACGAACTCCCTCGATGCGCTCTTCGCGATGGAGAAGCAGCTCGCCTTCGTGCTGTTCGATCGACTCGGGGTGACACTCACGCCGGCGGAGCGGCAACTCGTCGAGCGGCGCCCCACGACGAACCTCAACGCGTTCCTTGCCTACAGCCGTGGCCTGCAGGCGACGGACGACGGCCGATTCGAGGACGCGGCACGGTTCTTCGACGATGCACGATCGCTGGACCCCTCGTTCGGGCTCGCCGCCACGAAGGCGCAGGCCACGACCGCCGCGGCGCAGGTGGGCACCGCCGGGGTTGAGGTGGCAGCAGCGACGATCGAGGCCAGTCTGCAGGGAACCCCGGAGGCCGCGACGGTACAGGCGGCGGTGACGGGTAGCACCGGGGGCGCGGCAGCCGGTGGGGGGGGCGGGGGCGTCGCCTCCACGCTCGCGAACGCGTCGCAGTCCCTGAATCCTCCGGCCGTCTCCGTCCAGACCACCAGCGCGAGCGGCCCACCCCCGGCCGCCCCGCCCCCACAACGAGATGCCTCGACGAGCACGACCGCTGTCGACACACCGGTCCGGTCGGGGACCGTGACCATCATCATCCGCCGCCCATGATCCCATCATCGTTGTGGGGTCGGACGGCAAGCCGTGCCAGCCTGCTCCTGGCCGGATTGTTGCTCCCGGCCAGCTGGATGAATGCCCAAGATGCGCGGAACGCGCTGATCGGCGCGCCGACGGTCACCGCGTACCGGATCGGGGACGGGACGACGCAGCGAAGCATCACCCAAACGACGATACCCATCGTCCTGGTGCTGCCAATCTCCGAGCGGTTCGGCATGGATGTCTCGACGGCCTTCGCGACATCGGGGGTGGCCGTGGCAGGTCTCACCACCAGCCGCATCTCAGGCCCCACCGACACGCAGGTCCGTGGGAACCTCACCCTGCGGGAAAACCTGCTCGCGACCTTCGGGCTCAACCTGCCCACCGGTCAGTACCTGATCGAGGCGGGACAACAAGAAGCCGCCGGCCAGATCGGCAACGACTTCCTCAACTACGCGGTGTCCTCGATGGGCAACGGCCTATCGATGACCGGCGGCCTCGCGTACGCGCGGCCACTCGGCGCATGGAACCTCGGTCTCGGGAGTAGCGTCCGACGCTCCACCGCCTTCTCGGCGTTCGCCGTCGAGCAGGCGGCATATCGCTTCACGCCCGCGGATGAGCTGCGCCTGCGCCTCGGCGTCGACCGTCCCCTCGGAGACGGACAAATCGCACTGGGCCTCGACTTCTCATCGTTCGGCGACGACATCGCGGACACAACCGCCGTGTCGACCGGCAATCGCCTCACGGCATCCGCGTCGGCCTCCATGCCCGTGGCCGGCGTCAACGCATTCATCTCCGCGTGGAACCTGATCCGACTCGAGGGAGAGCAGGTCGGAGGGGTCGCGCCACCGGAGAACGTGCTGAACCTCTCGACGGGGGTCAGCGTGGAGTGGGCCGGCATCCTGCTGCAGCCCACCGTCGAGACGCGGCTCTGGAGCGTCGACGGCAACCGCGCCGGCAATCTGTTCAACGTCGGACTGCGAGCCCGGGTCGGAATCGGGTCCCTGGGCGTATATCCTTCGGTGGGCCTCAGCACCGGGACCCTGTTCGACCTCACCGACGGGAGTGAGACCCGCCTCTCCGGCTTCCGCGGCAGCCTCACGGTCCGCTGAAACTGAGGCGCCGCCTCGCCCCGCCCTCCCTGACGGATGTCCGATGGCCGGTCATAGTAAGTGGAAGCAGATCAAGCACTACAAGGCGGCGGCCGACGCCAAGCGCGGCGCCATCTTCACGAAACTCCTGCGGGAGATCACCGTCGCCGCCAAGGCGGGCGGTGGCGACCCTGACGGCAACCCGCGCCTGCGCACGGCGATCGACAACGCCAAGGCACAGTCCTGCCCCAAGGAGAACATCGAGCGCGCGATCAAGAAGGGCACCGGTGAGCTCGAAGGAGTCGACTACACCGAGGTGCTGTACGAGGCCTATGGGCCCGGCGGCGTCGCCCTGATGATCCAGGCGCTCTCCGACAACCCGACCCGCACCGTCGCCGAGGTCCGCGCGAAGCTCTCGCGTGGCGGCGGCAACCTCGGCACTTCGAACTCGGTCGCGTTCATGTTCGACCGGAAGGGCCAGATCACGGTGCCCGCGAACGGACGTGACGAGGATGCGGTGATGGAGCCGATCCTCGAGGCGGGCGCCGAGGACTTCGCGCGCGAGGATGAGCATTTCGTGATCACCACGGCGCCGGCGGACCTGCACGCGGTCTCCCGGGCGCTCGAGGCCGCGGGGCTCGTCGCGAGCGAGGCGGCGCTGGCCTGGATCCCGAGGAGCACGGTGCGCGTCGAAGGCACGACCGCGGAGCAGCTGCTCAAGCTCCTCGAGGCGATCGAGGACCTCGACGACGTGCAGAAGGTCGACGCGAACTTCGATATGGACATGTCGGAGATGTCGGCGGGGTGAGCGCGGTGCCTCGGGGCCGACCGTGCTGATCCTCGGCATCGACCCCGGCACCGCGGTCACCGGGTTCGGCGTCGTGCGCGCCGACCCGCGCCCCACGCTGATCGAGTGCGGCGTGATCCGCACGGCCCCCACCCAGCCGCTGCCGGACCGGCTCCGCGATATCGCCGAAGGCATCCGCGAGCTGCTGGCGCGCCACCGCCCTGACGCGATGGCCGTCGAAGCGATCTTCTACGCCCGGAACGTCCGCACCACCATCGTGCTCGGCCACGCCCGCGGTGTCATCCTCCTCGCGGGCGCGGAGGCGGGGCTCCCGATCCACGAGTACCCGCCCGCCGACATCAAGAAGGCAATCACCGGCACCGGCGCCGCCACCAAGACCCAGGTGCAATACATGGTCTCGCAGCTCCTCCGTCTGAAGTCCCCGCCGCAGCCGGCGGACGCCGCCGACGGCGTCGCCGCGGCACTCACCTGTGCGCTTCGGCAGCCATTGGCCCGCGCGCTGACCGGGAGCCGCCGATGATCGCCCGCGTCCACGGCACCCTTGTCGCGCACGCGATCGACCGCATCGAGGTGCTCACCGCCGGCGGGATCGCCTACGAGATCCTCGTTCCGCTCGCCGTCCTCGAGCGGCTGCCGCGCCCCGGCGGGGAGATCGCGCTACACACCGCGCTCGTCGTGCGCGACGACGCGTGGTTGCTCTACGGCTTCGCGACGGCCGAGGAGCGTCGGCTCTTCCAGCGCCTGATGGGGACGACGGGCGTGGGCCCGGCGCTCGCGATGAACCTCCTCTCGACGTTGACGGCGGAGCGTCTGGTGCGCGCGGTGCGTGAGGGGGACCTCGCGACCCTGACGCAGGTACCGCGGGTGGGAAAGAAGCTGGCGGAGCGCCTCGTGCTCGAGCTGCGCGACAAGCTCGAGGGCGGCGACCTCCCCGCCGGTCCGGTCTCCGGCGCGGGGAGCGCGAGCGGCGGCGGTCCGGGCGCCGACGCGGTCCGCGCGCTCGTCGCGCTCGGCTATGGCGCGTCCGATGCGGAGCGCGCGGTCCGGCGTGCCCTCGAAGGCGCGCCGGCGGGTGAATCGACCGCCGACCTGATCCGCCGGTCGCTCGCCGCCCTCGGCTAGATTCTCTCCGATGAGCCGCCCTGAGATCACCACCCCGGAGTCCCTCGCCGACGAGTCGGTGGTGGAGCTCTCGTTGCGCCCGCAGCGGCTCGCGGAGTTCATCGGGCAGGGAAAGGTGAAGGAAGCGCTCCGCATCTACCTTGACGCGGCGCTCGCGCGGAATGAGCCCCTCGACCACGCGCTCCTCTTCGGCCCGCCGGGCCTCGGGAAGACGACGCTCGCCGAGCTGATCGCCCGCGAGCTCGGGGTGAACCTCCACACCACCTCGGGGCCTGCGCTCGAGAAGCCCGGGGACCTCGTCGGGACGCTGACCAACCTGCGCGCCGGCGACATCCTCTTCATCGACGAGATCCATCGCCTGCGGCCGGTGATTGACGAGTTCCTCTATCCCGCGATGGAGGATGCGCGCATCGACATCCGCCTCTCCGAGGGCCCGAAGGCGCAGACGATCACGATGCCGATCGAGCGCTTCACGCTCCTCGGCGCCACCACGCGGCTCGGGATGCTCACCGCGCCGCTCCGCGCGCGCTTCGGGATCGAGCTGCGGCTGAACTACTACCCGCCGGCGGAGGTCGAGGAGATCGTGCATCGCACCGCCGCCGTGCTCGGCGCGGGGATCGACGCGGCGGGCGCGCACGAGATTGCGCGGCGCGCGCGTGGGACCCCGCGCGTGGCGAACCGGCTGCTCCGGCGTGTCCGAGACTTCGCGCAGGTGCGGGCGGGCGGACACATCTCCCGCGATGTCGCGCGCGATGCCCTCGCGATGCTCGACGTCGATGAGTTCGGGCTCGACGAGATGGATACGCGCGTGCTCCGCGCGATCATCGAGAAGTTCGACGGCGGGCCCGTCGGGGTGACGACGATCGCCGCTGCCGTCGGTGAGGAGCCCGATACCCTCGAAGAGGTGTACGAGCCCTTCCTCGTGCAGCACGGCTTCCTGCAGCGCACCCCGCGCGGCCGCGTTGCCACCGCGCAGGCGTACCGCCACCTCGGCTATCCGCCCCCGGCGACGCCGCCCGCCCCGCAGGCCGACCTGTTCTGACGATGGGCGACGGCGACGATCGCCGCGCCACGGAGCCGCCGGTCCTCGGCCTCCGCACCGCGGATTACGACTTCCATCTCCCGCCCGACCGGATCGCGCAGCATCCGACCGAACGGCGCGACGAGAGCCGCCTGATGGTCGTCGACCGCGCCGCCGGCACGGTCACGCACCACACCTTCCGCGACCTCCCGCGCTTCCTGCGCGCCGGGGACGCGCTCGTGGTGAACACCACGCGGGTCTTCCGCGCCCGGCTGCTCGGAACGCGGGCCTCGGGCGCCCCGGCGGAGATCCTCCTCCTCCGCCCCCTCGCCGATGGCCGGTGGGAGGCGATGGTGCAGCCCGGCGCCAAGCTCAAACCGGGGCGCCGGGTCACGATCGCAGACGGGTTTGCGGTCGACGTCGAGGAACCGACTGCCGAGGGGACGCGCGTCGTGCGGCTCCTCGCCGACGACCCCGCCGCGATGATCGCGATGCACGGGCACATCCCGCTCCCACCGTACATTGCCCGCGCCGACGGTGCCGCGGACGTGGAGCGGTACCAGACGGTGTATGCGCGCGAGGAGGGCTCGGTGGCCGCCCCGACCGCGGGCCTGCATTTCACCCCCGAGCTCCTCACCACCCTGGAGGCGCAGGGCGTGACGCGCGCCGAGGTGCTCCTGCACGTCGGGGCGGGGACGTTCAAACCGGTCGAGGTCGATGACCCGGCCGCCCACCGGATGCACCGGGAGTGGTACGAGGTCCGGCCCGAGATGGCGGCGCGCCTTGGCGCGACCCGCGCCGCGGGGGGACGGATCTGCGCGGTCGGGACCACCGCGTTGCGCACGCTCGAGACCATCCACGCGGCGGGGCGCTTCCAGGCGGGGAGCGGGGAGACCGACGTGTTCATCCGGCCACCGCACCGCCCGACTGGCGCCGACCTCGTGGTGACGAACTTCCATCTCCCCCGATCGACCCTGCTGATGCTCGTCGCCGCGATGGCGGGGTATGACCTGATGCGCCACGCCTACGACGTCGCCGTGCGCGAGGGGTACCGGTTCTACTCCTATGGCGACGCGATGCTGATCGCCTGAGCGGCGCCGCTAGATTTCCCGACGTCCCTCCACCTCCGAGACCATGACCCTCCTCCCGATCCTCGCTCAGACCGCCGCCGCGCAGCCCGCCCCCGGCGGTTCCGCCGCCGGCACGCTGTTCATGTTCGGTTCGATCTTCGCGATCTTCTACTTCCTCGTCATTCGCCCACAGTCGAAGGAGCGGAAGGCGCACGAGGCCCGTGTGCTGGGCATCAAGAAGGGGGACCAGATCGTGACCGCCGGCGGGATCGTCGGCGAGGTAGTCCACATCGCGGCGGGCACCACGGCGGGTCTGGGTGACCACGTCACCATCAAGAGCGGCGAGTCGCGCCTGATCGTCACGCGCGGACGCATCGTCTCCGTCGGCGGGAGCGCCGAGGTCGCGGCGTAATGGCCGTCCTCCCGATCACGGTCCTCGGCGCCCCGATCCTCCGCGAGGAGACGGTGCCCGTCGAGGTCGTGACGGACGAGTTGCGGCAGCTCGCCGCGGATATGCTCGAGACGATGCACGTGGCCGATGGTGTCGGGCTCGCCGCCCCGCAAGTGGGACGGCGCGAGCGACTCTGCGTGGTCGAGGTCGAGGAGACGCTGCTGACGCTCTTCAACCCCGAGATCGTCGCCCGCGACGGGCGGATCAAGTGGGAGGAGGGGTGTCTCTCCATCCCCAACACCTTCGGCACCGTCGACCGCTCGGCGCAGGTGACGGTCCGCGCGATAAACGAACACGGCGCGCCGATCGAGATCACCGCCGACGGGCTGCTCGGCGTCTGCCTCCAGCACGAGATCGACCATCTCCACGGGAAGCTCTTCATCGACCATCTGAGCTTCCTCAAGCGCCGGAGCGTGCTTGCGACCTGGGAGAAGGAGAAGGGGCGCTATCCGAATCTCGTGCGCATCTTCGGCCCCGGTGGGACGGAGCCGGAGCCGACCACCGAGCACGCCACCGAACAGCGGATCTGAGTGCGCATCCTCTTCTGGGGGACCCCGGAGTTCGCGACGCCGCCGTTGCGCGCGCTCATCGGTGAGGGACACGAGGTCGTCGGCGTCGTCACGCAGCCTGACCGCCCGCAGGGCCGCTCGCGCTCGACGCTCGTTCCCTCCCCCGTGAAGCAGGTGGCACTCGAGGAGGGGATCCCCATTCTCCAGCCCGACCGTCCACGCGGCGACGAGTTCCTCGAACAGCTCCGCGCGCTCGCGCCCGACCTCTCCGTGGTGGTGGCGTATGGGCATCTCCTCCGCGAGGATGTGATCGCCCTCCCGCCGCGCGGCACGGTGAACATCCACGCCTCACTCCTCCCGCGGTGGCGTGGGGCGGCACCGATCCAGGCCGCGCTCCTAGCCGGCGACGCCGAGACCGGGGTGACGATCATGCAGATGGTCCGCGCCCTCGACGCGGGCCCAATGCTGCTCACCCTCACGACGCCGATCGCGCCGGGAGAGACGGGGGGTGAGTTGACCGAACGCCTCTCGGAGCTCGGCGCGGAGGCGGTCGTCGAGGCGGTCACACTCCTCGAGCTCGGCGAGCTCACCGCGACCCCGCAGGACGACGCCGCGAGCACCTACGCACCGAAGATCGACCGCACCACGGCGCGCCTCGATTGGACACGCCCCGCCGCCGTGGTGGCGCGCGCGATCCAGGCGTACGACCCGAAGCCCGGGGCGTGGGGCATCGTGCGGGACGCCGAGGTGCGCTGCTTCGGGGCGCGCCCGCTCCTGGACCGCCGAGGGGACGCCGGCGAGGTCCTCGAGGTGGGGGAGATGGGGATGGTCGTCGCCTGCGGTGGCGGGGCGGTCGCGATCGAGTCGGTGCACCCGGCGGGTCGGCGGCGCCTCAGCACCATTGATTGGGCACAGGGCCGCGGCATCGCGGTCGGGGATCGTTGGGCGCTGCCGGACGCCTGACGCCGCACCGACGCGGTGGCCGGGCACGCCGCTCCGGCCGGGTATCTTTCCCGTGATGTCTCCCGCCGTCGCCACCATCACCGACGCCCGGCGCGCTGCCGCGGATCTGCTCGCCGACCTTCGGTCGGGTGTGCTCCTCGACGCCGCCTTCGACCGCCGCACCGCCGCGCTCGAGCCGCGCGACCGCCGCTGGGTGCAGGAGCTCGTCTGGACGATGCTGCGTCGACGCGGCGCCCTCGATCATCGGATCGCGCCCTGCGTGACGGGAGGCTTCGCACGGATCGACGCCGACGTGGCCGATCTCCTCCGCCTCGGTGCGGCACAGCTCTTCCAGATGGACAGCGTCCCCGCCTACGCCGCGATCGCGCAGACCGTCGAGCTCGCGAAGCGCCGGCACGGGCCCGGCGCGGCCGGCCTCGTGAACGCGGTCCTCCGCCGCCTCGATCGCGAACGCGACCATCCCGCGCCGCCGCTCCCCGCGGACCCGGTCGAGGCGTTGGCGGTGACGTACTCGCACCCGCGCTGGCTCGTCGCGCGGTGGGTGGCGCGCTGGGGGGCGGAGGCGACGCAGGCGCTGCTCGAGGCGAACAACACCGAGGCGCCGATCCATCTCCGCCCTTGGGATTGCACGGCGGCCGAGCTCGCGGCGATGTGCGCCGCCGAGGGCGTCACGACCGAGCCTGCGCCGCTCGTCGACGACGGCGTGCGGCTCCCCAGCGGCACTGCGCTCACCGCGCTCACCGCCTTCCGTGAGGGGCGTTGCCTCGTGCAGGATCCCGCGGCGACACTCGTGACGCGCTACGCGGCGATCCCCGCCGGTGCGCGGGTCGCCGACCTCTGCGCGGCCCCTGGCGGCAAGGCGGTGGAGCTCGCGCGCACCGCGGGCGAGGTGATCGCGGCCGATGCTTCCGAGGCGCGCCTCGGGCGGCTCGAGGCGACGATCGCGCGCCTCCATCTGGACCACGTCACCCCCGTGGTCTGCGACGCGCGCGAGGCGGGGACCCTCGGCACCTTCGACGCGGTGCTCGTCGACGCGCCCTGCACGGGGACCGGGACCTTCCGTCGCCACCCTGACGCGCGCTGGCGCCTGAAGCCCTCCGATCTCGCGGTGATGTCGGCGACACAGCGCGCCATCCTGCGGGGCGCCGCCGAGGCGGTCGCGCCCGGCGGGCTCCTGATCTACTCCACCTGTTCCCTCGAGCCGGAGGAGGACGACGCCCCGGTGGAGGCCTTCCTCGCAGAGCACCCGGAGTGGAGCTTGGAGCCACCGCCGGAGGGGACGGTCCCCGCGTCGACGCTCGACGCGGGTCACCTCCGCGTCCTGCCCCACCGCCACGCCACCGACGGTTCGTTCGCGGCGCGCCTGCGCCGAGGAGTCGCCTGAGATGCCCGCTGCCTCCGTCCGCATCGCCCCCTCCCTCCTCTCCGCCGACTTCGGCCGCCTCGCCGACGACCTCGCGATGCTCGAGGCCGCCGGCGCCGACTGGCTCCACGTCGACGTGATGGACGGCGTCTTCGTGCCGAACCTCACCTTCGGCGCGAAGGTCATCGAGACCTGCAAACGGCTCACCCGCCTCCCGCTCGACTGCCATCTGATGGTCGTCGAGCCGGAGAAGTACTTCGATGCCTTCGCGCAGGCGGGCGCCGACACCATCACGGTCCACGTCGAGACGGCGCCGCATCTCCACCGTCAGTTGATGCGGATCAAGGAACTCGGCGTGAAGGCCGGCGCGACGCTCAACCCGTCGACGTCGCTCGAGACCGTGCGCGAGGTCGCCGCTGACCTCGATCTGCTGCTCATCATGAGCGTGAACCCCGGCTTCGGCGGACAGCGCTTCATCCCCGCGTCGGTGGAGAAGGTCGCGCGCGCGCGGCAACTCCTCGATGCGACGGGGAGCCGCGCGGTGCTCGAGGTGGACGGCGGGATCTCGCGCGAGACGATCACCGCCTGCTGGCGCGCCGGCGCGGACACCTTCGTCGCGGGCAATGCGATCTTCTCCGCGTCCGACCCAGTGGCGGAGGTCGCGGCGCTCCGCGCCCGCTGCACGGAGCAGGCGTGAGCGAACGGCGGCAGTGGGCCCTCGTCATCGGCATCTCCGTCGCACTTGGCGTCGGCCTCTGGGCCGTCACCGTGCGACTGGGGGATGAGCTCTTCCCGCTGCAGATCGGCGGCGATGCGCCGGACTTCGCGGCGCTGCCGGTGGCGGCACCGACAGACGCGCCCGCGCCGACGACCGGCGGCCCTGGAGCAACTGGCGCGGCACCCACGCCCCCCGTCC
The DNA here is from genome assembly GCA_016871895.1 of Gemmatimonadota bacterium. Lineage (GTDB taxonomy): Bacteria > Gemmatimonadota > Gemmatimonadetes > Gemmatimonadales > Gemmatimonadaceae > Pseudogemmatithrix. The sequence goes on along the minus strand of VHBO01000001.1, from coordinate 191,622 downwards.
GCGAGGTGAAGGGGATCGACGACTACACCGGCGACGTCGTGCTGCTCAACATCTGGGCGACCTGGTGCGGCCCCTGCCGCGTCGAGATGCCGTCGATGCAGCGGCTGCAGGAGCGTCTCGGGCCGAAGGGACTGCGGATCGTCGCGGTGAGCGTCGATGATCCTGGCAAGGCCGGTGACATCCGTGGGTTCGCGCAGGAGTTGGGGCTCACCTTCGAGCTGCTGCACGATCCGACCAAGGCGATCGAGCGGACGTACCAGACGACGGGCGTCCCCGAGACCTTCCTCATCGGGCGCGACGGCACCATCCGCCGGCGCAGCATCGGCGCGGAGGCGTGGGACAGCGAGGCGAACGTCGCGCAGCTCGAGCGGCTCCTCGCCGAACCGCGCCCCTGACCGACCCGCGAATCACCGGTGAGCGACCGTTGATGCGCGTCCTCGCGCTCGAGAGCTCCTGCGACGAGACCTCCGCGGCCGTCCTGCACGGTCCGGCGGACGCCCCCGTGCGCGAGTCGCTCGTGATCCTCTCGCAGGACGTGCATCGGATCTTCGGCGGCGTCGTCCCCGAGATCGCGTCGCGCGAACACCTCGCCGCCATCGTCCCGGTGGCCCGACGCGCACTGGCCGACGCGGGACGTACCCTCGACGACATCGACGCGATCGCCGTGACGCACGCGCCCGGCCTCGTCGGCGCGCTGCTCGTGGGCGTCAGCTACGCGAAGGCGCTCGCCGCGGCGCGCGGGATCCCGCTCCTCGGCGTGCACCATATGGAGGGGCACCTCTTCGCCACGGCGCTCGACCATCCGGAGGCGACGCCCCCCTTCACCGCCCTCCTCGTCTCCGGGGGGCACACGATGCTCATCGACGTCGCGGCGTGGGGCGACTACCGCCTCCTCGGCGCGACACGCGACGACGCCGCGGGGGAGGCGTTCGACAAGGTCGCCAAGCTCCTCGGTCTTCCCTACCCCGGCGGTCGGCATCTCGAGGCGCTCGCCGCCACCGGCGACCCTGACCGCTTCCGGTTCTCCCGCCCGATGCTCAACGGCGGGCAACAGCCGACCGATTCCGACTACTTCGACGTCTCGTTCAGCGGGCTCAAGACGGCGGTGCTCCTCGCCGTGCGCGCGAGTGACGACCTCGACCGCGACCGGCCGCATCTCGCGTGCGCCTTCCAGGACGCGCTCGTCGACACGCTCGTGGCGAAGACCCTGCGCGCCGCCGTGGCGCACGGCCGGCGGCGCATCGTGCTCGGCGGCGGGGTCGCGTGCAACCGCGCGCTCGTCACCGCGATGACGACGGCGGCCGCCTCGCGTGGGGCGCAGGTCTTCGCCCCGTCCCCGCGCCTCGCGACCGACAACGCCGCGATGATCGGCGCGGCGGCGCTCTTCCGGCTCGGCCGCGGCGAGCGGGACGATGCGACCCTCACCGCGCACGCCGCCGCCCCGATGCCGGGGCTCGTCGACGCCACGGCGCGTCACCGCTAGCTTCCGCGTATGGCCGCTACGACCCATCTCCCGTTCGCCTATCAACTCGGGCCCCTCGAGATCTCCGGCTTCGGCTTGGGGATGCTCCTCGCCTTCGTGATCGGGCAGATCGTCGCCACGGCGGTGCTCGAGCGCCGCGGCCAGGACGGCGAGGTGATGGGCGACGTCACGGTCGGCGCCGTCATCGGCGGGCTCGTCGGAGCGAAGCTCTACTACGCGATCCTCACGGGCGACCCGGGCGCGGTGTTCAGTCGCGCGGGCTTCGTCTTCTGGGGCGGGCTCATCGGCGGGATCATCGCCAGCGTGCTGGTGATCCGGCACAAGGGACGTCGCTTCACGGAGATCTCGGACGCCTGCGCCCCCGCGCTCGCCGCGGCGTACGCCGTCGGGCGCACCGGCTGCTGGGCGGTCGGCGATGACTATGGCCGCCCCTGGGACGGCTTCCTCGCCGTGACCTTCCCGCAGGGGGCGCCGCCGAGCACGGTGGCGAACCTCGTGCAACAGTTCGGCCTCACCGGGTATGCCGACCTGCCACCCGACGCTGTACTCCCGGTGCACCCAACGCAGCTCTACGAGACGGCGATGGGGCTCGTGATGTTCGCCATCCTCTGGCGCCTCAAGGACCACCGGCACGCCGCCGGGTGGCTCTTCGGCGTCTACTGCGTGCTGCAGGGGATCGAGCGGTTCCTTGTCGAGTTCCTGCGCGCGAAGGACGACCGCTTCGTCGGGCCGTTCACGGTGGCGCAGATGATCGCGATGGCGTTCGTGGTCGCCGGGGCGCTCTGGATGTGGCGCCGCTCCGCCTCGAGCGCGCCGACCGCGCCCGCTACGACCAGAGGATGACGACCGCGGCCGCCGTGTCGGCCGTGTGCGTGAGACTCAGATGGATGGTCCGGACGCCGAGGACGCGCGCACGCGCCTCCGCCCGGCCGTGCAGCACGAGCGTGGGGGCGCCGTCGGCGGCGCGCACGACCTCGATGTCACGCCAGCCGATGGCTCGGGCCTCATCGCTCCCGGCGAGCGCCTTGAAGGCGGCCTCCTTCGCTGCGAACCGCGCCGCGAGATGGAGCGCGGGTCGCGCCTTCGTCGCGGCGTAGCCCCACTCCCCGTCGGTGAAGAGGCGCGCCGCAGCACCCACCGGATGCCGCGCCACGAGCGCCTCTACGCGCGCGACCTCCACCAGATCGATCCCGAGCCCGAGGATCATCGGCGCGCCGCCCCACCCTCAGGCATCGGCGGCCGAGTAGCGGTAATCGCCGGCGAGCTCACGGTCGCAGAGCGCGGCGCGCGTGCCGGTCCGGAGCTCGTAGTCGCGGACGAAATCCGGCAGCCGACCGGTGGTGAACGCCGCGCGCGGGAGCGCGAGCGTGCGGATGGCCGCCTCGATCGCCGCCGGCTCCCCCTCGACCTCGACGAGGTCGTCGAGCCGCGGATAGCGCTCGAATCGCACGACGGCCCCGTGCAGCGTGAACTGCCGGATCTCGCGGTCGATCTCACGCGTCACCACATAGCCGAGCCGCTCGAGCATCGTCGCGAGCTCGTCGGGGTCACCGACGGTGACGGAGTGTTCCTCGCGGACCTTGTAGCCGTCGACGTAGGTCGTCGGCCCCTTCCAGTCGAGCCGGCCGTCGGGGCGTTCGCCGCGATAGACGCGGAGCCGCAGCACGTGGTCGCGGAGGGCGAGCGCACGATCCGGGGTGTCGTAGCGCCGGTCCTCGAGGCGGCCGGCGAAGCCCGGCACGCCCCCCGCCTCGGTGACACGCGCCACCGCGACCGCGAGGTTGGGGACGATGCCCTTGAGCTCCACCTCACGCGCCACGGATCACCTCCAGCATCGCTGCGGTGTCGGCGAGGTCGTCGACAAGCGCGAAGGCGTCATACCCCTCGAGCTCCGCACGTCGGTATCCCCCCGTCGCGACACCGATGGCGCGGGCCCCGATCCCGCGGCCGCAGGTGAGGTCGGCAGGGGTGTCCCCGATGATCACGAAGCGATCTCCGGGGATCGACCGCCCCAGGCGCGCCTCAGCACGGGCCTGCGCTACCGGGGCGAGCGCAGGGCGATGCTCGTGGTCGGAGCCGAAGGCGCCCACCACGAAGCGCGCGGGCGCGAGCCCCACCGCGTCGAGCTTGCGGGTCGCTCCTTCGACGACGTTCCCGGTGAGGAGCCCGAGCATCAGGTCGTCGGCCGCGTGCACCGCCTCGACCAGCGCCGGGACGCCGGGGAGCGTGCGAGCCAGGCGCGCCGGGTCCTGGAGCGCCACCGAGAGCCCCTCGAGGTAGCGCGCGATCACCTCGGCCATCCCTGCCTCGATCGTCGCGTCGTCGAGCCCCGCGTGCCGCATCGACTCGCGCACGATCAGGGGGTCGGTCTTCCCGTCATAGCGGTAGCCGGCGGGCCCGCGCGTGCCGAAGACGGCGTGCAGCGCCGCCTCCATCGCCGTGCGCCCCGCGCCGTCGCTCAAGAGGAGCGTCCCGTCGATGTCGAAGAGGACGACCGTCGTCACGTGCGCGAGAGGTAGAGGCCGCCGATGACGGTCGCGGCGCCGAGGCCCTGGGCGACGGTCGGGATCTCGCCGAGCGCGACCCACGCGACGAATACCGCGACGATCGGCTGCAGGTTGGCGTACATCGCGGTCCGCGTCGGCCCGATCTCGTGGACACCGCGATACCAGAAGAGATACGCGATGACCATCGCGAGGACGCCGGCGTAGACCACGGCCCCCCAGGTGAGCCAGCTCACCGCGGCCCAGTCGGTCGCCCAGAGCGAGGGGAGCGCGAGGAGGGCGAGGGGTACCACCCCGCCGACGAGGGTCCACGCTGCCACCTGCACCGACTCCACCCGCTTGGTGAGCGGCATCAACCCGCTCGTGTACAACGCCCAGCAGCAGACGGCGCCGAGGATGAGGAGGTCGCCGACAAGATGGCTCGTCCCGTCGACCTGCAGGCTCCCGCCGAGGACGAGGCCGACGCCGGCGATCGACGCCACGATCCCAAGCACCGCACGGGAGGTGAGGCGCTCGTGGCCGAAGGCGCGGGCGACAATCGCCACGGCCGCGGGGCTCGCGGCGACGACGAGGGCGGCGGTGCCGGCCCGCGTGCGCGCGAGCCCCGTGATGAAGAGCACCTGATAGATGCAGTGCCCGAGGACGCCGAGCCCCATCAACCGCCAACGATCGCGGACCGAGGGGCGCGGGCCGGCGCGCCACTGCGCGAGCGCGATGAGCACCACACAGCCGAGCCCCATCCGGAGGACGTTGAAGGCGAGCGGCGCCATCACCTGCGTCCCGTACTTCACCACCGAGAAGTTCACGCCCCAGATCACCGCCATCGCCACGAGGCCCGCCTCGGTGGCACGGTGGGTCGCGCGCGGCGGCGCGGCGGGCGTGGTGGTGGACATCCCTGAATTCTAACGACGCCGACGGACGCCCCCTATCTTTGAGCGATGCACGTCTCCTTCGCCCTCTTCGCGGACGCCGCGAACCTCTCGCAGGAAGGGAAGCTCAATGTCCTCGGGGTCTTCGACGCCCTGCAGGTCGCCTCCCTCCCGGCCGTCCACCCGCGCGCGACGCTCGTGGTGCGACTCAAGGCCCACGCCGACGACGCCGGCCGGCACACGCTCGGCTTCGCGTGGGTGGGGCCCGACGGCGAGGAACTCTGGTCGTCGACGGGGGAGCTGGAGGTCGGGCCGCCACCGCCGGGCGCGGTCGAACTCGACGTGCCGGTGATCGCCGCGATCGACCTCCCGGTCCGCGACGCCGGCACGCATCGCCTGAATGTCGTGCTCGACGGGAACCTGCACGCCGAACTGCCGTTGCACGTGCGCGCCGGTGCGCCGACGCTCCCGCCGATGGGCGGGCTCGTCTCCTAGTCGGCGAGCCCCGGCACGCCGTCGCGCCCACGGGCGAGACGCACTGCCCGCTCGATCGCCGACTCCAACGCCTCGACGGCGAGCATCTCCGCCTGTCCCGCATCGGCGTCGGGACCCGCCATCGGCGCGAGCGCGAAGACGATGTCGCCGTCAACGCGGGAACCAGCCGGGGTGATCCGGCGGTGATACGCCGCGGTCGCGGCACGGGCGACCCCCTGCAGCGCAGTCCGTGAGAGCGCGACGTCCACGGCGACGACGGCGAGCGTGGTGTTCGGGGCCGCAGCGGCGAAGGGAGGCGGCATCCCCTCACGCGCGAGACGCGCCGCGGTGTCGATGAAGCCCCCGTCCGGTCCACGCGCACCGGCGATGATGCGGCCGGCGGCGTCGCGGACATCGCCGAACGCATTCACCGCGACGATCGCGGCCGCGGCGCACCCCGTCCCCTCAGCGACGGCCACGCCGAGGCCGCCCTTCATCGCGCCCGTAGGGCCGAGGCATTTCCCGACCGTGAGGCCGGCGCCGGCGCCGACCGCGCCTTCCGCGATGCCGTCGACGGTGGCCGACTCGCAGGCCGCATAGGCCATCGCCGGCGTCGGACGGGCGTCGAACCGACCACAGGGCGCGAGGTCGAAGAGCACCGCGGCGGGGACGATCGGCACCACGCCGGGTCCTACCGGGAAGCCGCGGCCCCGCTCCTCCATCCACCGCATCACGCCGGCCGCGGCGTCGAGCCCGTACGCGGAACCGCCGGCAAGGAGGACCGCATCGACGCGCTCCACGAGATGTCCCGGTTCGAGGAGCGCCAGCTCCCGGGATCCCGTCGCCCGCCCGATGACGGCGCAGGCGCCGCGGAACGGTGCGTCGACACCCCGCACCACGGTGCATCCCGTCCCGCCCGCCGAGTCGGTGGCGTGCCCGACCGCGAGGCCGAAGCGCGTGAGCGAGCGGGTCACGTCCACTCGGGCGGCGCCGACGCCGCCGACGCCTCACAGGCGGTGCCGGAGACTTCGTCGTCGACGATCAGGAGGTGCGTCGAAGGGGCCACGGATCAGAACCGCCAGGCACGAAAGAGATCGAACCCGAACTGCTGCGGCGTCGGGACGAAACCGCGCGCGTTCACGTTCTGCGAGCAGAGGACGGCGCTGGTCGGGGGCTCCACACCCGCCGAGACCGTCAGCGTCGGCCGCATCAGGTAATCAAGCTTCACGCCGATGGAATTCGCGAGGGCCGACGCCGACCCCCCGCCGCTCCCGGAGACGAACTGGCTCACCTGACAGAGGCCGGCATCGAGGCGCACGAAGGCCTTGGCCCCCACCTGCTTGGCGCAGTTGAAGCGGACCCCTTCGAGGATGCTGGAGCCCAGGTTCGCGAGCCCGCGCTGCGACTGGTCGGCGCCTGAGGTGGAGAGGACAGCGTCGTCGCAGAGCCCCCCCGCCGCCTTCCCCCCCGCCCAGCTGCCGAGCGATGAGAGGAGCACCCGCGCCGCGGTTGAGGCATAGTAGTCCGAGCTCTGCGCGGCGATCTCGAAGCTCGGACCGCCGGTAACGAGATAGCTGATCAGGTCCGCGTTCTTGACGCGCGCCGAGTCGGGGGTGGAGAGCGTCGCGCTCGGCGCGAGCAGCGTCCCGCCGATGTTCACGCGCACCCGGACATCGGGCTGCGCCCCCTGCTTGCTGTACTGGCGCACCGTGTGGAGCGCGGCGATGTCGATGGTCGGATTGAGGTCGGGCTCGCCGAAGAACGAGATCTCACCGCGCTCCACCTCGAAGGTGCGCTGCACGGGGCCGAGGTTCAGGCGATACGTGCCGCGCACGGTCTGCAGCGTCCCGGTGAGCGCGAGCTGCGCCGCCGCGTCGCGTCCCCGCCCCTGCCGGCTGCGGGTGATCGACACGGCGCCACCGAGATTCACGTTGGCTTCCTCGGAGCGAAGCCAGACGTCTCGTCCCATCCGGACGGGGACGTTGCGCACCGTCAGGTTGTCGACGAACTGCGACGAGGAACCGGGGAGGAGCCGCTGCGCGACGAGCGCCGCCGTGTCGACAATCCCGAACCGGTCGAATTCCTCAAGTGAGATCACGCTCTTGGTGGCGACCTCGGGGATGCTGATGATCGCGCGGTCGGCGGTGAGGGCGCCGCTAAGCGCGGCGGCCTTCAGCGAGCCCGCGATTCGCAGGCTGTCCGAGAGGTCGATGTCGGCCACATCACGGACGTTGTAAACGTGGAAGGCGTTGGCGCGCACGGCGACGTCGAAGCGGGGGTTCGCGCGGTCGGCGAGCGAGACCCAGCCCGCGATGGCGGCGCGCCCGGTGCGATTCTCCGCGCGCGAGGTCGCCGCGAACCGTCGGATCGCGATGCTGTCCCCGACGAGCCCGATGTCGGCGTTCAGGTCACGCCACCGCACGTCACCGAGCGGCGCGATCTGGAGGTTGCCGCCACGGATGACGAGCCCGCCGTTCACGCGCGGTTTCGACCACGTCCCGCCAACATCGAGGTTGAGCGCGAAGTTCCCGGCGTCGCCGGCAGAGGCGGCGGTGTAGCGGTCGAAGAGCCGCAGGCTCACGCTGTCCGAGCGGACCGTCACCTGGAGCGGGGCGTCCACCGCGGGCCGGAGGCCATCTCCCGCGAGCGTCACCACCATCGGGAGCCGCCCGTCGACGGCGAGCACCGGCGTGCGCGTACCCCCGAGGGTTGCGGTGACGCGCACGGCATCGACCTCCGCGAGTGCCGCGACGGTCAGGGAGTCGACGCGCACCCCCTTCACGAGCGCCTCCGTCAGCGTCGCCCGACCCTCGAGCCGCGGCCGGAGTCGTGTCCCCGTGACACGCGCGTCGAGGTCGATACGTCCCGTCTGCGTCCCCGTCACCTGCAGCAGCTCCGCGACGTCGGCGACAGGGAGCGCGACGGCGCGGAGCACGAGATCCGCCGCGCCGTCCCGCGGCACCGCCCCGCTCACCCGGATCGCTGCCCTGGTCGCGCCGCGCAGCTCGAACACATCACTGGCGAAGCCCCCCACGTGGCGCGTGAAGCGCCCAGGGGCGGCGAGCGCCCACCGCTGGAGTCCGGTCGCGATCACGAGGGAATCGACGAGGAGGGTGGTCGTGTCCGCCCCAAGGACGTACCGAGCGCGGGCGCGGGCGAGCGTGCCACTCGCGCCGGTGAGTTGGAGTTCGACGGCCCCGCGTGCGCCGTCGGTGATGGCGGCGCGCGCGAAGGCGCGCGTGAAGCCGAAGCCCGCGGCGCGCACGGTGTCGGCGCCGAAGGAGAGGACGCCGCGTGGAGCCGCGGGGAGCCCCGCGAGCGCGACGGTCCCGTCAACCGCCCGCGCGTCATTGCCACCGAGCAGCAGGCCCGTCCCGTCGAGCCGCCCATCGAACGCGAAGTCGCGCACCCAGCCGGCCGCCGTGCCGTCGATCCGAAGGCTGCCCGCGAGCGTGTCGGCGATGCCGAGGCCGAGGAGCCGTCGGACGCCGCCGAGCGAATCGACGCGGGCACGGAGCGCGAGCGTCTCGCGGCGCCCCGGATGGAGCCCGAGCGCGCCCACGCCGTTGAGCTCGACGGCCGTGGTCTCGAGATGGAGCGAGTCGACGTGCGCGCGGCCATCGGCGAACCGGAGCCGACCCACGCCGTCGAAGACGCGGACCCCTTCGACGGTGGAGCGATCGACGAAGAGGCCGAGCGCCCCCTCGAGGCTCGCGAGCGAGTCACCGGTGACCGCCGCCTCGACGCGGGCGTTCAGGTCACCACGCGGGAGCGTCGAATCCCCGAGCGCCCCGCGCGGGTCGAACCCCGCGACGGCGGCGCGGCCGGCGACGCGATACCCCGGCGCCTCGCTGTCGAGCTCAAGGTCGACCTCGACGCGCCCGTGCGCGCCCGAGAGGTCGGCGACGAGGGTGAGGGAATCGGTCGTCCCACGCACGCGGATCGGCCCCGCGTGGTCCCCGCGCAGCGGGATCGCGGGGAAGGACTGCGCCATCGTGCTCATCGCCAACGGCAACGCGAGGAGATCGAGGTCGTAGCGGATGACATCGCCGATCGTGACACGCCCCGACCCGCGGAACTGCGAGGGCGCGAAGGCGCTGTCGCGATGCGTGAGGTCGAGGTCGCGGAAGCGCACGTCGTTCCACGGCCCGTCGAGCCGCACCGTCCCCGCGAGCACCCCGCGGAGCGCGGGCATCGCCGGATTGGCGGCCTGCAAGATGCGGAGGTCGAGCGTGTCGAGTCGTAGCTGGAACGCATCGAAGGCGGTCACCGCCGGCACGAGAAGATCGAGAGTGCCCTGCCCGCTCGCCCGGGTGCGCGCGCCAGGGACGTTGGCGTCACGATAGACGAGCGCCGCGTCGGCGACCCGGAACCGGTTGAGCGGACCGCCGGGGCCGCGGAGACGACCAGTGAGCGCCCCGGCGAACGGATAGGGGAGCGGCCCGCCGACGCGCTCGAGGAGCGCGACATCAACCGGCGCCGCTTGCACGTCGACGTCGCGCATCACGACGACGGGGCCGCCGACGACGAACGTCATCTGGCCGAGGAGTCGCGACCGGAAGGTGCGCACGTCGAGGTCGGAGAGCGCGAACTGGAGCCCGCCGCGAATCGTCGGGACGTCTCGGATGTCGAGGACCATCGATCCCCCACCCTGCTCCGGGAGCGACGGCGAGATCCACGCGAGGTCCGCGAGGGCAATCGAATCGCCATCAACTCGGATTCGGATGCGGGCAGGCTGATCGCCGCCCCACCAGATTCGACCGCCGGCCCGACCGACCGATTGCGCGAGGCGCATCGTCGGGAAGTCGAGGAAGAGCGAGTCGCCGAGGACGCGGAGCTGTCCCGTGAGGTCGCGGAGCGTGAAGGGCGGATCGTTCTCGACCATCGCCGCGTGGGCGACGTCGACGAGGAACCCCGCCGAATCGGGGTGCGCGAGCCGCAGGCGCGGCAGGTCGAGCTGCATCCCCGTCCAGCGCCAGGTGCGGGCAAGGCCGCCCGTCGTGCGCCGCGTCTCGGGCGCGGGATCGGCGAGCCCCACCGCGATGGCGCTGTCGCGGCGGGCGCCGCGCAACGAGTCGGGGGGGCTCCACGGCATCGTGACGTCGACGACCCCGTCGCGGACCGCCACCTGCTCAAGGAGGAAGATGCTGCCGAAGGCGGTGCGACTCCGGGCGCGCTTCGGACCCGGCGCCGGCGGGAAGATCTCCGACACGTTCCAACGGCCATCGGGCCCCTGCCGGAGGTGGACCTGCGGCCGCACGACATCCGCGGTGCGGATCACGATCCGGCCGTCCATCAGGTCGCGCGGGTCGAAGGTCACCGCGAGCGGCCCCGAGGCGAGGAGGAGCGCGTCGTCCGGCCCGCGCAGCTCGAGCGAGTCGAGGGTGAGGTCGGCGATGAACGAGCCGCGCAACGTGCCGAGGTGCACGCGGCCGCGGACCGCGCGCGCGAGCTGTCGCTCGACGAGCGCGCGGATCCATTCGCGCCCGCCAGCGCTCTGGGTCGCCGCCGCGAACCCACCGACGACGCCCGCGCTGATGCCGAGCATCAGGAGGGCGCTGATGAGGAGGACGGCGAGGCGACGACGGTCCATCAGAACGCCTGCCCGATGGCGAAGGTCGGCGTGAAGCGCCGGAGGATGCGCGCCGCGCGCGGCGGGCGCAACGACACGGGGCACACCCCGGTCGCCTGCTCGACGACCACGCGGCCGCCCCCCACATCGCGCTTGGTCACCGCGAGCGTGTTGCCGGGGCTCACGCAGAAGAGGGCCCCGCCCTCGGTGAGCGGCGCGTCGAAGTACGCCGCGCCCTCGACGGGATCGTACGGGTTGTACGCGAGGTCAGCGCGCAGATACCCGATCGGGGTGCGGATCCGCACGCCGAGGCCCGGCGTCACGCGCAACGCAGAGAACCGCAGCCGCTCCACCCCGGCGCCGCGGTTCCAGACGCGCCCCGCGTCGGCGAAAAGGGTCCACCGCAGGAGCTCGGGGAAAAAGGGACTCTGCAGGCGGAGCTCGAGGTTCCCGACGACCATCATGTTCCCGCCAGTCGGCACGGCGCGGCGCGGCGTCGAGTCGGCGGCCTGGAAGAAGACGGTGTCCCCGACGGCGAAGGTACTGGTGCGCGCCCCCGCCGTGGTGAGCGTGTCGAACGCCTCGGGGATGTAGACCGCGGGGCCGAGTTCGTTCTGCCGGAAGCCGCGGACGGTGGTCGGCCCGCCGGCGAAGAGCCGCTCCTGCGCCGGGACGAAGCGCTCGGTCTCATCGAACGAGAGCGTCGGGCCCAGCACCCCGCCGAGGCGCACGCGCAGCGCGAGCACCGCCTCCTCGGCCACCCGCACGTAGGTGGAGCCGTCGAGGGAGAGCCGCGTGAATTGGAGGGCGAGGTCCGAGCCGGTCGCCTTCGACGCGTGCCGCGCCTCGAGACGTCCTACGAGGCCGCGGGTGGGATCGGCCGGGTCATCGGTGCGCTCGTAGCTGGTGGCGGCGCTGAACACCGCGAGGCGCTGGAGCCGCTGCAGCGCCTCGCGGTCATCGGCGACGCAGGCGTTGAAGACCGCGCAGAAGAGCGCCGGCTGCGCCTCGGTGCGCCCGAGCTCGATGCTGTACCCGAGGCTGTGGGTCCGGCGCGGAAGCGCGCGCGCCAGCGCGAGGCTCGCACCGATCGGCGCGGTGCGGAGAAACGCTTGGAACTCCGACCGACGCTCCGAGTACAGCGAGAGCGTCGGGATGAAGCTCGTGCGCAGCACCGACGGCTGGCTCACCGTGGCGCTCACGTAGTAGTTCAGGACGTCGCTGTACGGGTCGCTCCGCGCGATCCCGCTGCAGAGCGACTCGGCGCCGTCGAGCGGCGCGCCGACGCCAATCTTCGAGACGCGGCCGCGGAGCTCGAGGCGCGTCGCCGACCGGAACAGGTTGTAGTCGGTGAGCTCGCCGGTGGTGCGGAAGCAGTCGAGCGTTCCCCACCCGCCGCCGAAGCGCGCCGAGCGGAGGAACCCCTCGGTGAGCGCGATGTCGATCGGCAGGAGCGAATCCGCCCCCGCCTCGCCCGGCTGGACCTCCACCTGCGCGAAGGCTTCGCTCTGGTAGAGCGTCCGCTTGGCGCGCTCGAGCAGGCGTTCGCGATAGAGATCCCCCGTCGTGAGCCCGGAGAGGCGGCGGACCGCGGCCGCCGGGACCTCGGGGGCGCCCCCGCCGCTCCCCGTTCGCGCGATGCGCAGCGCGCCGATGCGCCGCCGGGGGCCGGGGACGACGGTGAAGCGCACCGTCGCGCGCCGCTCCAACGTGCGGGTATCGTAGCCGAGAAAGGTCTCCGCCTCGGGGTAGCCCGAGTTCCGCAGGCGCCGCGTGATGGAGTCGCGGGTCGCCCGGTTGGCGTAACGGTCGAAGCGGCCGCCGACGCGCGCCGGGAGCCCATCCCGGATCTGCGCCGCCTCCGGCACGCCGTCGAGGCCGTCGACCTGCACGGTGTCGACGAGGACCGGCTCCCCCTCGACGATCTGGAAGCGCACCTGCACGACGCCCGGCTCTGGGTGCGTCACCACGGTGTCGACCGTCGCGTCGACGAACCCGTGGTTGCGATACCAGACCGTGAGGCGCAACAGGTCGAGCGGGAACTCGTCCGCATCGAGACAGTGCTTGAGCCCCACCACGCGGAAGGTCCGGCGCGCCCACGACGACGGCGTCGTCACGATCCCCGCCGCGAGCTCCGCATCGCTGAAGGCCGCGTTCCCGCTGAAGCTCAGCGCGCGCACCTCCACGTCGCCGCGCTCGCACCGCGTCTCCTGCGCCCCGGCCGCGGACGCGACGCAGAGGGCCAGGGTCGCGACGCGGCGGCCGACGCGGCTCCGCACGTCAGTCGTCCTTCTGCCCGAAGATCGCGAGGTTCGACGAGTGCCCGGGGCTCAGCTTCTTCTCCGGGTGCATCCAGTGCACCGCCTGGTTTACCGCCATGCTCGCCTCGGCGAACCCCGTCGCGATGAGTTTGAGCTTCCCCGGGTACGTGGTGACATCGCCGCAGGCCCAGACCCCCGCACGCCCCGTCCCCATCGTCTGGTCGACGGCGAGCTCGTCCTGCTCGAGCCGGAGCCCCCACGTCGCCATCGGCCCCATATCGCTCACGAAGCCGAGCATCGGGAGCACGAAGTCGCAGGGGACGCGCCGCGTCGTCTTCGTCTTGAGGTCGCGCAACTCGAGCGCGACCATCCGGTCGCCCTCGGCCACCACGTCGGCGAGCTCGTGGAAGGTGTGCACCGCCGCGCGCCCTTCCGCCGCCGCCGCGAGGACCGCATCGACGGTCGCCTGATGCGCGCGGAACCGGTCGCTACGGTGCACGAGCGTCACCGAAGCCGCGACCCCTTGCAGCTGATGCGCCCAGTCGAAGGCGGAATCCCCGCCGCCGATGATCACCACGTGCCGGTCTGCGTAGCGCGTCGGCGCCAGCACCGCCTCGTCGATCCCGCGCCCGTACCAGGGCGCCGCACAGGGCTGCGGGAGGCGGCGCGCCGCGAAGGCGCCGATCCCTGCGGCGATGATCACCGCACGCGTCGGGAAGTGGCCGGTCTCGGTCACCACGACGAAGCCGCCGTCGGCCGCCTCCTCCAGCGCGACCACGCGCTGCCCGCAGTGGATCGGCTGCGCGAACTGCCCGGCCTGCGCCACGAGGTTCGCGACGAGGTCCTTCGCGAGCACCCGCGGGAACCCAGCGACGTCGAAGATGAACTTCTCGGGATAGAGCGCGGCGAGCTGGCCGCCGGCCTGTGGTAGCGCGTCGACGATCTGCGCGGTGGCCCCACGCATCCCCGCGTAGAAGAGTGCGAAGAGGCCTGCCGGGCCTCCGCCGATGATCGTGATGTCCCGTGGTTCGTGCGTACGCATACGGCAAATCTCGCCCGTCACGACCATAGAGGGCAACCGCGGTTCCCCCTTCTATTGCGCCCTTCCGGAAACCTCCATCTCGCCGCCGCACCGGCAGGAGCCCGCCTCCGTGAGCCTCCTGCCCGGCATCCACCCCCCCGCCCGTTAGATTGCGGGGATGACGCTCAAGATCTACACGAAGACCGGCGACGACGGCGACACGGGACTCTTCGGCGGCGGCCGCGTCGCGAAGGACCATCCGCGCGTCGAGGCGTACGGCGAGGTCGACGAACTCAACGCGACGATCGGGCTCGCCCGCTCGATCGAGATGATGCCGCGCATCGACGAGGTGCTCGCCCCCGTCCAGCGCGACCTCTTCGCCCTCGGGGCGCTCCTCGCGACCCCCGACCCCGCGAAGATGTGGGAGCAGCTCGAGAAGGCACGCATCTCCGACGCCCGCGTCGCCCAGCTCGAGCAGGCGATCGACGACGGCGAGCAGGAACTCGAGCCGCTGAAGGCGTTCATCCTCCCCGGCGGGACGCCGAAGGCCGCCGCCCTGCACGTGGCGCGCACGGTCTGCCGTCGCAGCGAGCGCGCGGTCATCCGCCTGCAGCACGAGACCGAGGTGCCGCCGATCGTGGTCGTCTACCTGAACCGCCTCTCCGACCTCCTCTTCGTCCTCGCGCGCGTCGCGAACCGTCGCGCCGGTGCGGGCGAGGTGACCTGGTAGGATGCCGACCGCGCGCACGCTCCACGGCGCGCGGCTAGAGGTCGCGCCGGGCCTCGGCCCCGCGCTCGGCTCGCGCCTCACGTCGGCCTGGCCCCGACACCGCCTCGCGGTCGTGATCGACGCGACCGTCGACGCGCTGCACGGCCCGACGCTCCGCGCGGGACTCCCGCCCGAGACGGTCTGGTGCCCGATCCCCTCGGGCGAGGCGACGAAGACCCGCGCCACCTGGGCCGCCGTCACCGATACGCTGCACGCCGCCGGCCTCGGGCGCGACACGGTGATCGTCGCCGTCGGCGGTGGGGTCACGACCGACCTCGCGGGCTTCGTCGCGGCGACCTTCGCGCGCGGCGTCCCCACGGTCCTGGTCCCGACGTCACTGCTGGCGATGGTTGACGCGGCGATTGGCGGGAAGACCGGCGTCGATACCCCGCACGGCAAGAATCTCGTCGGCGCCCTGCACCACCCCGAGCTCGTCCTCATCGACCCGCGCTGGCTCGATACGCTCCCGCCCGCCGATCGGCGCCACGGCGCCGCCGAGGCGCTGAAGCACGGCATCGTCGCCGACGCCGCGCACGTCGAGTGGATCACGACGCACCTCTCCGCGGCGCTCGATCGCACGCCCTTCCCATCGGCCGTCGCGGACGCCCTCATCGCGCGCTCGGTCGAGATCAAGGCCGCGATCGTCGAGGAGGATCCCGAGGACCGCGGACGCCGCCGCGTCCTGAACTTCGGCCACACCATCGGCCACGCGCTCGAGCGGCTCAGCGACTACACGATCCCGCACGGCGCCGCCGTCGCCATCGGGATGGTCGCGGAGGCGCGGCTCGGCGAGCGTCTCGGCGTGACACGCGACGGTGTCGCCGACCGGATCGCCGCCGCGTGTGACGCGCTCGGGCTCCCCACGCGAGGGCCGTCGACGCTGCGACCCGACGCGATCGTCGCGGCCACCCGGGCGGACAAGAAAGCCGCCGGCGGACAGGTCGGGTACGCGCTCCCGGAGACGATCGGCGCGATGGCCGGCGCCGCCTCGGGCTTCGTCATCCCCGTCCCGGACACCGACGTCCTCCGAGCCCTCACAGAAATGTGAGGCATTCCATCTCGTTGCACAGCAACGAGATGGCGCGTTAGAGGCGCGACGCTGTCGGTTTGGCACGGTTTTTGGGTGTTGACCGATTTCCCCGGACGCTTGTAGGGTGGGTTGTCTGACAGGGTGGCCGACCTGTCAGGTCCGTCGTCCCGGCAGAGCGGTTCGAGTGGCGTCCTCCCGGCGCCGAATTCTCCTACACGCGGTCCATTGGGGTCGGTATGCAGCCCGCCAGCGAGTCGAGGTCCCGGACGTATTTCCGTTCCGCGCCGTCCTCCGCGTTCGACCAGTACCTGCTCGACATCCAGAAGCTCCCGCTGATCACCGATGCCGCCGAGGAGCGGCGCCTGGCGCGGCTCGCGCAGAAGGGTGACGAAGAGGCCGCCGAGCGCCTCGTCACCGCGAACCTCCGGTTCGTGATCAGCTACGTGAAGAAGTACCAGGGGCACGGCCTCGACCTCTCGGAGCTCGTCGCGATCGGCAACGAGGGGCTGCTCAAGGCGGTGCGGAAGTTCGATCCCGACCAGGGCGTGAAATTCATCTCGTACGCCGTGTGGTGGGTGCGTCAGGCGGTGCTGAAGGCGCTCGCCGAGCAGACGCGCTCGGTCCGCATCCCACTCAATCAGAATTCGCAGCTCATCCGCCTCTCGCGCGCCGAGATGGTGCTCGCGCAGGTGCTCCGTCGTGACCCGACCGACTCGGAGCTGGGTCGGATGCTCGAGGAGTCGCCGGACCAGGTGCGCGCGGCGCGGCAGATGTCGTCGACGGAGGTGTCGCTCGACGCCCCGGTCGATCGCTCCGACCGCGAGGCGAGCTCCCTCGGCGAGCGCTTCGCCGGCGCCGATGGCGTGGAGATCGAGGAGAAGACCGATGTGAACCTGATGCGGGAATGCATCGACAAGGTCTTCCGGCAGTACCTGACGCCGCGCGAGCGGAAGATCCTCAACCTCTACTACGGGCTCGACGAGGGCGCCGAGGCGATGACCCTTGAGCGCATCGGCGCGCTGATGGGCGTGACGCGCGAGCGGATCCGGCAGATCCGCGAGCGGGCGTTCGAGAAGCTCCGCACCTGCCCCGAGGGACGGTCGCTCGCGGGGTTCTGGGCGGTCACCTGACCCGCACGCACGACTGAGCGTGGCGTGCCCGGTCTTCGCGCCATGACGACGAACGGGGTCCGGATGCGAATCCGGGCCCCGTTCGCCTAGGTTCCCGGCGTGTCCTCGCTCGCCGCGGCCCTCGCCGATGTCGTCGGTGGCGCGCAGGTGCTCGCGCGTCCCGCGACCCTGCACGTCTACCGCTCGGACGCGCTACCCGGGCTCCGCGCCCTCCCATCGCTCGCGGTCTTCCCCGCCACGCCTGACGAGCTGATCGGCGTGATCCGGGTGCTCGCCGCCCACGATGCGCCATTCGTGGCGCGTGGCGCCGGCACCGGACTCTCCGGCGGCGCCCTCGCCGACGGCATCACCCTCGTCGGCCTGCACCGGATGCGCCGCATCCTCGCGCTCGACCCCGTGGCGCGCACCGCGACGGTGGAGCCCGGCGTCGTGAACGCGACGCTCACCCGCGCGGCCGCGCCGCACGGCCTCCACTACGCCCCCGATCCCTCCTCGCAGGCGGCGTGCACCATCGGCGGCAACATCGCCGAGAACGCCGGCGGGCCGCACTGCCTCAAGTACGGCGTCACGCTCGACCACGTCGTCGCGGCGACGATCGTGCTCCCCGACGGTGAGGTCGTCACGCTCGACCGCGGCGACGAGGGCGGCTACGACCTCCTCGGGGCGTTCGTCGGGAGCGAAGGGTGCTTCGGCGTCGTCGTCGACGTCACCGTCCGCCTCACCCCCGACCCCGAGCGGATCGTCACCCTCCTCGCGGACTTCACCTCGGTCGATACCGCCGCGGACGCGACCTCACAGGTCGTGGCGGCAGGAATCGTCCCCGCCGCGCTCGAACTGATGGATGCTGCGACCATCGGCGCGGTGGAGTCGAGCGTCTATGCCGCCGGCTATCCGCGAGATGCGGCGGCGGTGCTCCTGGTCGAGGTGGATGGCGCTGCCGATGGCGTGGAGGCGGATGTCACACACCTAACGGCGCTGCTGCGGGACGCCGGGGCGCGTGGGGTGCGTGTGGCTCACGACCCCGCCGACCGCGCCCGCCTCTGGCAGGGGCGGAAGAAGGCCTTCGGCGCGATGGGGCGCATCGCCCCGCATCTCGTGGTGCAGGACGCCGTCGTGCCGCGCACCCGGCTCGCCGAACTCCTGCGTACGATCGAAGGGATCGGTGTGCGCCACGGCGTCCGCGTCTGCAACGTCTTCCACGCCGGCGACGGCAACCTGCACCCGAATATCCCGTGTGACACCGACGACCCGGCGGAAGCCGCGCGCGTGCACGCCGCGATGTCCGAGATCATGACCGCCTGTATCGCGGCGGGCGGCTCGATCACCGGGGAGCACGGCGTCGGCATCGACAAGCTCGGCTACATGGACGCGCTCTTCACCCCCGAGACGCTCGACGCGATGTGTCGCCTGCGCGAGGTCTTCGACCCGGGGCGGCGGGCGAACCCCGGGAAGGCGGTCCCCGTCCACGCCTGTCGCGAATGGCACGCGGTGCCCGCAGGCCGACGGGGGGTCGCGTGAGCGGCGCCGAGCTCGCCGGGAGCCGCCCGTGACCGGCGCACCGACCACCTCCTCGGTCACCGTCACGCCAACGAGCGTCGACGCGATGGTCGACGTCGTGCGCGACGCCGTCGCGACCACACGCCCGCTCCGCATCGCGGGGGCTGAGCAGTGGCCCGCGGCGGGGCATCCGGTGCGCGCGACGATCACGGTGCGATGCTCCGCGCTCCGCGGGATCTCGCACTACACCCCGGGGGACCTCACGCTGAGCTGCGGCGCCGGTACGACCCTCGCGGAACTCGACGAGGCCACGGGGGCGAACGGGCAGTGGTGTCCCCTCCTCCCCTGGGGCGACGATGCCGGCACGGTGGGCGCGACGATCGCGACCGCGACAGCGGGTCCATTCGCCGAGCGACTCGGGCGTCCGCGCCAACTCGTCCTCGGGCTCGAGGCGGTCGACGGGCGCGCGCAGCGGATCTCCCCGGGTGGACGGGTCGTGAAGAACGTCGCGGGCTTCGACCTCACGCGTCTCTTCACAGGGAGCTGGGGCACACTGGCGATCCTCACGACACTGCATCTCCGCCTCCGGGCACGACCATCCGTCGATGAATCGTGGTGGATCAACGACGGTGACGCGGCGCGCCTGCACGCGTTCGCGCGGGGCCCACATCTCCCGCTGGCGGTGCACCGCACCGATGGCGCATCAAAGGGACTCGACGGCGAGGGCTGGCTCGTGCGCCTCGGCGGGAATCGCGCCGCGGTGGAGAGTGCGCGTGAGACGCTCCGCGGGTGCGGGACGATGGCGCCGGTCGCCACCGAGATCTGGGATCGCGTGCGTCTCGTCGACGCGCCGTCGTCCCCTGCCCTCGCGTGGCCGTGGACACCGCTCGCCCGCCGGGTGCGCGCACAGTTCGACCCATCCGGGATCCTGAATCCCGGCCTGCTCGGGGATCCCGAATGACCACGGACGCCGTGTCGCGCCCCTGCGCGCTCCCCGGGACGCCGCTCGCGCAGGAGCGCGCGGGGCTCGACGCCTGCGTGCACTGCGGCTTCTGCCTCCCCGCCTGCCCGACCTATCTCGCGCTCGACGACGAGAACGATTCGCCGCGCGGACGGCTCCTGTTGATGCAGACGCTGCTCGACGGCACGGTCCGTCCCGACGATCCCGACGTGGGACGCCACTTCGATCAGTGCCTCGGTTGCCGCGGGTGCGAGACCGCGTGCCCGAGCGGCGTGCCCTACGGTCGGCTGCTCGAGGCGACGCGCGCGACGCTCACGACACACCGGCCGCTCCCGCTCGTAGCGCGGTTGATCCTGGGCGTCTTCGCTCGCGAGTGGGCGCTACGCCCCGCCCTCGCGGCGGCACGCCTCGTCCGCGCGAGCGGTGTCGCCGGATGGCTCGCCCGTGCGCTCCCCGCGCGGCTCGGGATGCCCTTCGCGATGCTCGCGTCCACCGCGCGGCCCGACGCAGCGAATTGGGCCGCCACGGGCGATGGCCAGCGTGGCGAGGCGACGCTGCTCACCGGCTGCGTGATGGAAGGGCTCTTCCACCCGGTGAACCGCGCGACGGAGCGGACGCTCACCGTGAACGGGTATCGGATGCGGTCGACGCCGGGCCAGGTCTGCTGTGGCGCCCTGCACGCGCACGCCGGCGACCTCGAGACGGCGCGCGCACTCGCCCGAACGAACATCACCGCCTTCGAGTCGTGCGGGGCCGCGTCGGTGGTGGTCAACTCCGCCGGTTGCGGCGCGATGCTCACGGAGTACGCGCACCTCCTCGCCGACGATCCCGCGTGGGCCGCGCGCGCAGCGACCTTCGCCGCGACCGTGCGCGACGTCTCGGCACTCCTCGCCGCCGCCGGCCCGACCCCCACGGCGCCGATCGGCGCCCCACGCCGCGTCGCCTACGACGCGCCCTGTCACCTCCAGCACGGACAGCGCATCGTCGATCCGCCACTCGCCGTGCTGCGGGCGGCGGGCGGGATCCGGTCGGTCCCGCTCGCGGAGGCGGACCAGTGCTGCGGTTCCGCGGGGATCTTCAACCTCACGCAACCCGAGGTGGCGGAGCGGGTGCTCGCGCCGAAACTGCGACGCATCGCCGAGAGCGGCGCAGAGGTGGTCGCCACGGGAAACCCCGGCTGCCTGATGCAGATCGGCGGCGGGCTCACGCTGACCGGCTCGCCGGTGGTGGCCCGCCACCCGGTGGAACTGCTCGATGCCGACTACGCCCGGGGAACCCGGCGCGATTAGGATTCGCGGATGGACGTCCCGGTCGTCTGCGTGGAGCTCGAGGGGGTGGTCGTCGACACCGAAGCGGTGCGACTGACCGCGCTCGCCAGCGCGCTCGAGGGAGAAGGGCTGACGCTCACGGGCGAGGCCGCGGCCGCCGCGCGCGGTCATCCGGTGGAGGCATCAGTCCGCCGTGCCCGCCGCGTGTTGGGCGCCGTCGAGGACGAGACGGCGGTGGAGCTCGGTCGCCTGCGCGCCGAGCGCGCCTTCGCGGCCCGCATCGGGAAAGGCATCCTCGTGCATCCCGCCGCGAAGGCGACGCTGGAACGCCTCACCTCGCATTGCCGACTCTCGATCGTGACGCGCGCCTCACGGCGCGAGGTCGAGTTCCTCCTCGCGCTCGCCGGCCTCGAGGCGCTCTTCCGGCCCGTCATCGCCCTCGAGGACGCGGCGCAGGGGAAGCCCGCTCACGCCCCCTGGGAGGTGGCGCTGGACCGCGTCGGGCAGCTCTTCCCGGGCCAGCGGCTGCGGGGAATCGCCGTGGAGGATCACGTCGTCGGGATCCGCGGCGCGCGGACCGCCGGCCTCCGGTGCGTCGGGGTGGGCCCGATTCCGGCGCACGAGGCGCTCGAAGCCGATGCCTGGCTCGAATCGATCGCCGACCTCACCCCGGAACGGCTCCGCTCGTTCGCGACGGACGCCGCGAGCCCGTGACGGCGTCCTTCCTCGCGCCGCGCCCGGCGCGTGGGCGCCTCGAGGTGCGGGGCCCGCAAGCGACGGCCGTCCTCAACGGCCTGCTGACGAATGACGTGAGCACGCTCGCCGAGGGGGCGGGCCAATGGGCCGCCGCGCTCACCGCGAAGGGGCGCGTCATCGCGCTCCTTCGTGTACTGCGGGACGAGGACCGTTTCCTTCTCGACACCGATGGCGCGGCGCTCCCCGGCCTCCTCGCGATGCTCCGGAAGTATGTGAACCCGCGACTCGCCACCGTGACCGATCTCTCCTCGACCTCGCTCGCGGTCGGTGTCCACGGCGCGGGGGCGGCGGCCGCCCTCGCACCGCAGGTCGCCTGTGCCGTGGACGAACTGGAGGCGCTCGCGCCGATGGCGGGTCGGCACGGCACCGTCGATGGCACGCCGGTCGTCGTCGTGCGGAGCCCCGCCTGCGCGGCGCCGGGGTTCGAGGTCATCGGCCCGACGACGACCATCGAGTCGCTCATCGGGGCGCTCTCCGCTGCCGGGTGGGCGACCGCCGCGGCCGGTGCGCTCGAGACGGAGCGGATCCTGGCCGGCGTGCCCACATGGGGCATCGATATGACCGAGGAGACGATCGCACAGGAAGCGGCGCTCGACTCGCTCGGCGCGCTCGCCTTCGCGAAGGGGTGCTACACCGGGCAGGAGGTCGTGGCCCGCATCCACTTCCGCGGCCATGTGAATCGCCTGCTGCGGCGCCTGCGCGCGACCTCGCCGCTCGCGGTGGGCGCGGTGGTCCGCGATGCGGCAGGGACAGAGGTCGGGGACGTGCGCTCGAGCGTCAGCACGGCGGAGGGATCGCTCGCGATCGCGATGGTGCGGCGGGAGGTGCCGCCAGGTGACACGGTCCGGGTCGTCAGTGAGTCAGGCGAGACCCCTGCGATCGTCGAGGCGCTGCACTAAGGCGCGCCGGAATCAACGGAGACCAGGGAAAACGAAAGAGGCGCGCGACCCGGAGGTCGCGCGCCTCTCGTTCGACGAAACAGCGACTTACTTGGCGCTGTCGGCGGCCGGAGCGGCAGCGGTCGAGTCAGCCGGAGCGGCCGAATCGGTCGCGGCAGCCGGAGCGACGGACGTGGTGTCGGCGGCCGGAGCGGCCTCCTCGGTCTTGGCGCCGCAGGCGGCGAGGACGAACAGCGAGGCAACGAGGGCGATCTTCTTCATGGGGCGGTCTCTCGGGGGTGTGGTGTGGTGCGGCGTCTCGCGAGGTATTCGCGTCTTGCGCACGGCCTCAATCCTATTTGTCCCGGGTTGAGCCGTCAATACCGCCGGGACACCCAACTCGTTCCCCGACAAGGGTTTGAAGGGCATCCACGGTCCAGACGACCGCCCCCGCCCCAGGGTCACATCCGGTCGGCACAGTTGGACACACTGTCCAAGTATTTGCCAGACAAGGACTTATACGACAGGGAGAGTCGTGATTCCCTCCGGCGGGTTGGCGCGCACCCCCTCCCGGGTGATGATTCAGGGATGAGCCCCGCGGATACGGCGATCGAGGTCGAAGGGACGCGCCGCGTCGTGCGCGGCGCCTGCCCACACGATTGCCCCGACGCGTGCGCGATGCTCGTGACCGTCGAAGGGGATCGCGTGACACGGGTGCAGGGAGACCCCGCACATCCGGTCACGCAGGGGTTCCTCTGCACGAAGGTGAATCGCTATCCCGAGCGCACGCATCATCCGGAGCGCGTGCTCCGTCCGCTGCGACGCGTCGGCCCGAAGGGTCGAGGCGAGTTCGTCGAGGCCTCGTGGGATGAAGCACTCACCGACATCGCAGCGCGCCTGAACGCCATCCGCCACTCGCCCGACGGCCCAGAGGCGATCCTCCCCTACTCGTACGCGGGGACGATGGGGATCCTGCAGGGCGAGTCGATGGACCGCCGCTTCTTCCACGCGATCGGCGCGTCGCTCCTCGACCGAACCATCTGCGCGACCGCCGGGATGATGGGAATGCGGATGACAGTCGGTGCGAGCATCGGCACCGACATCGAAGGCGTACCGGAAAGCGATCTGATCATCCTCTGGGGCACCAACACGCTCACCTCGAACCCGCATCTCTGGCCCAAGGTGCTCGAGGCGCGGGCGAAGGGCGCGCCGGTACTCTGCATCGACCCGATCCGCACGCGCACCGCCGAGCAGTGCGACGAGTGGATCGGTATCCGCCCGGGCACCGATGCGGCGCTCGCGCTCGGGCTGATGCACGTGCTCGTCGCCGAGGGGCTGCAGGACGACGACTATCTCGCGCGCCACACTCTCGGCGCCGACGCGCTGCGTGCGCGCGTGGCGGAGTATCCGCCGGCGCGGGTCGCCGCGATCACGGGGATCCCTGCGGAACGGATCGTCGCCCTGGCACAGCAGTACGGGCGCGCACACGCCGCCTTCATCCGGATCAACTACGGGCTGCAGCGACACGCCGGCGGTGCGATGGCGGTTCGCACGATCGCCTGCCTCCCGGCGATCACGGGGCATTGGCGGCGCGCGGGAGGCGGCGTGCAGCTCTCCTCGAGCGGGAACTTCGCGCTCAACAAGGCCGCGGTGCAGCGTCCCGATCTGATCCCCGCCGGCACGCGCACGATCAATATGTCGCGCCTCGGCGACGCGCTCACGCAGCCCGATGCCGGTGTCGGCGGGCCGCCGGTGCGCGCACTCATCGTGTACAACTCGAATCCCGCGGCCATCGCGCCCGACCATCTGCGCGTCGTCGAGGGGATGCGTCGCGAGGATCTCTTTACGGTGGTCCTCGAGCACTTCCGCACCGACACCGCCGACCACGCCGACTGGATCCTCCCCGCGACCACGCAACTCGAGCACCTCGATCTGCATTGGTCGTACGGCCACCACTACGTGACGCTGAACACGCCCGCGATCGCGCCGATCGGCGAGGCGCGGCCGAACACGGAGATCTTCCGTCGGCTCGCGGCGGCGATGGGGCTCGACGAGCCCGCGCTCCGTGACGACGACGAGACGATGCTCCAGCAGGCGCTCGACACGAGCGATCCGCGAATGGCGACGGTCACCCTCGAGGCGCTGCGCGAGCGGGGCTGGGTACGACTCAACCTGCCGACGCCGTATCTCCCCTTCGCCGAAGGGGGCTTCCACACGCCGAGTGGCAAGTGCGAGTTCGTCTCGGAGCGAATGGCGACGCTGGGGCTCGATCCGCTTCCTTCGTACACGCCGCCCTATGAATCGCCGGAGCGCGACCCCGCGCTGGTAGCGCGGTATCCGATCACGTTGATCTCGTCGCCGGCGCACCAGTTCATGAACTCCACCTTCGTGAACGTCACCTCGCTCCAGCGGGCGGCGCGCGAGCCGGAGGTGTCGCTGCACCCGACCGACGCGGAGCGGCGTGGCATCCGCGACGGCGCCCGCGTGCTGGTGGCGAACGATCGGGGGAGCTTCGAGGCGACGGCCCGCCTGCGCGAGGGGATCCGCGAAGGGGTGGCGTGGGCCCCGGGGATCTGGTGGGCGAAGGCCTCGCCCGACGGCCGGACCGTCAACGCGACGACCAGCCAGCGTCTCACGGATATGGGTGAGGGTCCCGTGTTCTACGACAACCAGGTGGAGATCGCCGTCGTGGCGTGAACCGCGGTGGCGCCCCCGGCGCGCACCTCCGGCCGATTCAAGGCGTCGCCCCGGCGAACCGCGCCGCAACGTCGAGCGTTGACCCCATCCAGACTCTTTCTCAGACAGGAACCATGTCCGCTCCGCTCCCGACCACCCTCGGCGCCCTCAAGGCCTCCCCCTTCGGCGCCGCCGACACGCGCGGCCGCTCCGTCAAGGACGAGATCCGCGCGAACCTCCTCGCGCGACTCGCTCAGGGCGGCCCGCTCTTCCCGGGGGTCCTCGGCTACGAGGACACGGTGATGCCGCAGGTGGTGAACGCGCTCCTCTCGCGGCACCACTTCATCCTCCTCGGGCTCCGCGGACAGGCGAAGTCGCGGCTGCTGCGCGCGCTGACGACCCTCCTCGACCCGGCGCTCCCGGTGATCGCCGGATCGGAAACGAACGACGACCCCTTCGCGCCGATCTCGAAGTTCGGCCGTGAGCGGATCGCCGAGGCGGGTGACGACACGCCGATCGCGTGGCTCGCGCCGGAGCAGCGGTACGTCGAGAAGCTCGCGACGCCGGACGTGACCGTCGCCGACCTCATCGGCGACCTCGACCCGATCAAAGCGGCGCGGGGCGGCCATCTCCTCTCCGACGAGCTCAGCATCCTCTATGGGATGCTCCCGCGCGCGAACCGCGGGATCTTCGCGCTGAATGAGCTCCCCGATCTCGCGGGGAAGGTACAGGTCGGGCTCTTCAACGTGATGCAGGAGGGCGACGTCCAGATCAAGGGCTACCCTGTCCGCCTCGCGCTCGACGTGGTGCTGACCTTCACCGCGAACCCCGAGGACTACACCGCGCGCGGCAAGATCATCACGCCGCTCAAGGACCGCATCGGGAGCGAGATCATCACGCACTACCCGACGAGCGTCGGCCTCGCGCAGCGAATCACGCAGCAGGAGGCGTGGACCACGCGTGGTGCGCGTCCTGTCCGAATCCCCGAGATCGTCGCCGAGGTCGCGGAGCGCGTGGCCTTCGAAGCGCGCGAGGAGAAGCGGATCGACCAGCGTTCCGGCGTCTCGCAGCGGCTCTCCATCACCCTCCTCGAGAACATCGTCTCGAACGCCGAGCGGCGCGCGGTGACGCTGGGCGAGCCGATGGTGGTGCCGCGCATCGCCGACCTCTACGCCGCGCTCCCCGCCATCACCGGGAAGATCGAGCTCGAGTACGAGGGGGAGCTGATCGGCGGAGCGGTGATCGCGCGCGAACTCATCCGCCGCGCCGCCGACGCCACGCTCCGCGAGCGGGTGGGCCCCGTCGCGGCCGAGGAGGTCGTGATCTGGTTCGACGAAGGCTCGGCGCTACAGGTGAGTGACGACGCCGGTGTGGCGACGGCACTTGCCGGCTTCGCGACGGTCCCTGGGCTACTCGACGAGGTGCGCACGGCCGGACTCGGCGGCACCGAGGATGGGGATCTCCTCGCGGGATGCGAGCTCCTGCTCGAGTCGCTCGTGGCGCGGCGGAAACTCACGCGCTCGGAGGGGGGACGCTACGGGCGCTCAGTGCGTCGCAAGCAGGGGATGTCGCCGGAACGCCCAGAGAGCGACGAGTAGCATCAACGCGCCGCCGCCGCCGATCGCCCACGAGACGCCGGCGGCGCGCGCGACCCATCCGCCGAGGGCGCTGCCGATCGGCGACGACCCGACGTAGACCATCACGTAGACCGAAAGGACCCGTCCCCGCACCGCGTCGGGGACGAGCTCCTGCAGACGCGCGTTCACGAGCGCGTTGTTGAGAATCATCGCGAGGCCGACACCGAAGAGGAGCGTACCGGCGAGCCAGGGCGCCCGCGCGACGGCGAACCCGACGAGCAGGACGGGGAGGAGATAGGAGGCGAGTCGGAAGACGCGCCCACGCCGCGGCCCACCTCCCGTGGCCGCGATGGCGAGCGCCCCGACCACGGCCCCGACGCCGAACGCCGCCATCAGGGCGCCGTAGCCGTCGGCGCCGAGCGCGAGGCCGTCACGCGCGACTACCGGGAGGAGTGAGAGGACGGGGACACCGAGGATCGAGAAGAAGAGCGTCAGCCAGAGGAGCGCCGGAAGCGGCTCGTGCGTGCGGATGTAGGTCCACGCCTCGCGGAAGCCGCCCGTGCCGACGTGGATGGCCCGGCTCACGCGGCGCGCCGGTGCGAGGTGGATCATCCAGAGGGCAATCAGGACGGCGAGGTAGCTGAGTGCGTTGAGGCCGAAGGTCCAGGAGACGCCGAGCTGCGCGACGACGATCGCCGCCACGCTCGGCCCCATCACGCGGGCGAGGTTGAAACCGGTGGAGTTGAGGCCGATCGCCTGCGGGAGGTCTTCCTTCCCAACGAGTTCGACCATCAGCGATTGCCGTGCCGGGATCTCGAACGCCGCGAGCACACCGCCGACGAGGGAGAGGGCGAAGAGCCAGGGGATCGTGAGGTGCCCCGTGACCGAGAAGGCCCAGAGCGCGGCGGCTTCCCCGAGCATCAGCGCCTGGGCGATGCGCACGATGCGGAGCTTCTCGTGCCGGTCGGCGACCATCCCTCCGGGGATCGAGAGGAGGAGGATCGGGAAGGTCCCGGCCGCCGCGACGAGCCCGACGATGAAGGCGTCGTTGGAGAGCTCGAGCGCCGTCCACCCCACCGCCACCTGCTGCATCCAGGAGCCGATCAGTGAGATCGTCTGCCCGACCCAGAAGAGCCGGAACTCGCGATACTGGACGAGAAGCCGGAAGGGGTTCCGGGAGCGGGACGGGGCGGTGGTCATACCGATGGTCGAAAAGTCGCCCATCCCGTCCCCCCGTGACAGCCGGGGGACCCTCCGGTTGATTTCAAGCGTTCACCCCCTAGACCATGCGATTCCACACCTACACGAAGTTCAGCCCTGAGTCCGCCGACGCGGTGGACCTGCAGTCGCTGCTCAACAACCTTGCGGACTTCCTCCTGCAGTCGGGGTTCGCGGGGGGCGGGCAGGCCGATCCGTGGGGGTGGGGAAACGTGGATCAGGGGGGCGACCGCTCCCTCGATGCGCTCCGGCAGGCGATCCTCGATGCGCTGATCCAGAGCGGCCAGTTCACGCCGGAGATGCTCGAGGCACTCCGCGGTGATGGCGACGAGCTCTCCGAGGCGAAGCTCTCCAAGCTCCTCGATGACATCGTGCAGCGACTGATGGCCGAGGGGTTCCTCAAGGCGAGTGCGCCGCCACAGGCGCCGGCGGGGCATCAGCCGGTGGTCGGTCCCGGCGGGCTCGCGCAGGCGGCGGCGCAGGACCTACGCTTCGACCTCACCGGCAAGGGGATCGACTTCCTAGGCTACAAGGCGCTCCGCGGGATCCTCGGCGGGCTCGGGGCCGCGACCGCCGGCGCGCACGAGACGGCGCAGCTGGCCACTGGGGTCGAGTCGGATGCCGGCAGCCGGCCCTACGCCTTCGGTGACGCGCTCAACCTCGATGTGAACGAGACGCTCCGGAACGCGATGCTGCGCACCGGCTCGCTCGAGGTGCCGATGGACCTCGACTACGGCGACCTGATGGTGCGGCAGACCGACCATCGGTCGAGCTGTGCCACGGTGCTGATGCTCGACTGTTCGCACTCGATGATCCTCTACGGCGAGGACCGCTTCACGCCGGCGAAGAAGGTCGCGCTCGCGCTGACGCATCTGATCCGGACGCAGTTCCCCGGCGACTCAATCCACGTGGTGCTCTTCCACGACCGGGCGGAGGAGATCCCGATCGGCGCGCTCGCGACGGCCCAGGTGGGGCCGTACCACACGAACACCGCGGCGGGGCTCAAGCTCGCGCGGCGCCTCCTCGGCGCGCAGCGGAAGGATATGCGCCAGATCGTGATGATCACCGATGGGAAGCCGTCGGCGCTCACGATGCCCGACGGCGAGGTGTACAAGAACCCGAATGGGTTCGATCCCTTCGTGCTGCAGGAGACGCTCACCGAGGTGGCGGCGTGCCGGAAGGCGGGCATCCCGGTGAACACCTTCATGCTCGCGCGGGATCGGGCGCTGGTGGAGTTCGTGAAGATGGTGTGCGGGATCACGCGCGGGCGGGCGTACTTCACGAACACGATGACGCTGGGGCAGTTCATCCTGATGGATTTCCTGAAGCGCAAGACATCGACGGTTCGGTGACCTTGTCCGTCGACGGTTCGCTCCCGGCCATCCTCCTTGGCGCCCTCCTGGGCCTCCGCCACGCCACCGATGCCGACCACGTCGTCGCGGTGACGACGATCGTCGCGCGGGAGCGCTCCCTCCTCCGCGCGGCGCGCGTCGGCGCGGCCTGGGGGCTCGGGCACACCCTCACGCTCCTCGTGCTCGGCGGCGCGATCATCGCCTTCCGCATCGTAATCCCGCCGCGTGTGGGGCTCGGGCTCGAGTTCGGCGTGGCATTGATGCTTATCGCCCTCGGCTACGCCAACCTTCGCGCCCGCGAGGAGACGCCGGGCCCCACCCTGACGCGCCCCTTCTGGATCGGGGTCGTGCACGGACTCGCCGGCTCCGCCGCGGTGGCGCTCCTGGTGCTCGCGACGATCCGCACCCCACTCGCGGCCGCGACGTACCTGCTGGTGTTCGGCCTCGGCACGGTGCTCGGGATGATGCTCGTGACGCTTGTGCTCGCCGCCCCCGCGATCTACGCGGGGGAGCGGGTCGTACGGATGCGTTCGGGGATCCGTCTGGCGGCAGGCGCACTGAGCGTGGTCTTCGGCCTCCTCCTCGCCCGCGAGCTCATCGTCGACGGCGGGCTGTTCACGGCGGCGCCGACGTGGGCGCCGCACTGAGTCGCTCGAAGAAGCGGCGCAGCAGCGCAGGCGCCGCAGGTGCCGGACGGGCTACACCGGAGGGTGTGCGACGCGCCCCTCGTCGTAGCACTCGCACCGGCCCGCGCCTCGATACCGACGACCTCCGCACCTTCGGCACGCGACTGAGGTCCTGGTACCGACGCCACGCGCGCGACCTCCCGTGGCGTCGCACGCGCGATCCCTACGCGATCCTCGTCTCCGAGCTGATGCTCCAGCAGACGCAGGTCTCCCGCGTCATCGACTTCTACCATCGGTTCCTGACCCGCTTCCCCACCCTCGAAGCACTCGCCGGCGCGCGGGAGTCACAGGTGCTCGCGCGGTGGGAGGGGCTGGGCTATTACGCCCGCGCGCGGAATCTGCACAAGCTCTCGCGAGCAGTCGTGCGTGAGGGGCTGCCCGCCGAGGCGGAGCAGCTCCGCAAGCTCCCCGGGATCGGTCCCTATACGGCGGGCGCGGTCTCGACCTTCGCCTTCGAGCGGCGCGCGGCGCTGGTGGACACGAACGTTGCACGGGTGCTCACACGCGTCTTCGCGCCGAAGCTCCACCCCAAGCGCGCCCGCGACCAGAAGGCGATCTGGGCGATCGCCGAGGCGGCGCTACCGCGGACCGGGAAGGCGGCCTGGACGCATAACCAGGCGCTAATGGAGCTGGGCGCGCTCATCTGCACGGCGCGAGTGAAGCAGTGCGGGCGGTGCCCGGTGAGGGGGATCTGTAAGAGCAGGGATCAGGAGTGAGGGGTCAGGGATCAGGTCAATGCAGAGCGGGGGCGAGGCTCTCGGCCCCACCCCCGCCCTGACACCTGACACCTGACACCTGACACCTTCCACCTGAGACCTGCTACTTCGTGATCTTGTGGCTGAGATCCACCTTCGCCTGATACGGCCGCTCGGCGTACCCTGTGTAGATCTGCCGCGGGCGGGCGATCTTCTGCTCCTTATCGAGCAGTAGCTCCTCCCACTGGGCCATCCAGCCGGCGGTCCGCGCGATCGCGAAGAGCACGGTGAAGTAGTCCGTCGGGAAGTGCATCGCCCGGTAGATCAGGCCCGTGTAGAAGTCGACGTTCGGATAGAGCTTGCGCGCGATGAAGTACTCGTCGCTGAGCGCGATCCGCTCAAGCTCGAGCGCGATCTCCATATCCTTCGACAGGCCGGCCACGCGGAGCACGTCGTCGCAGAGCGACTTCACGATCTTGGCGCGCGGGTCGTAGCTCTTGTAGACGCGGTGCCCGAAGCCCATCAGGCGCGCGGCGCCCTTGCCGCTCTTCACCGATTCGATGAAGGCCGGGATGTTCTTCACGTCCCCGATCTCCTCGAGCATCCGGAGCACGGCCTCGTTCGCGCCGCCGTGCAGCGGCCCGTAGAGCGCCGAGACACCGGCCGCGACCGCCGAGTACGGATCCACGTGCGACGAGCCCACCGCGCGCACCGCGTTCGTCGAGCAGTTCTGCTCGTGGTCGGCGTGCAGGATGAAGAGGATGTCGATCGCCCGCGCGAAGACGGGATTCGCCTCGTACTTCGGCTCCGACATCCGCGCGATCATCGAGAGGAAATTCTCGGCGTACGAGAGCGAGTTGTCGGGATAGACGTACGGGAGCCCCTTCACGTGGCGGTACGCGAACGCCGCCAACGTCGGCATCTTGGCGAGGAGGCGGATGAACGCGATGTCGCGCTCCTGCTCCTCCTGGATGTGCTTCGACGTCGGGTAGAACGACGAGAGCGCCGCGACGCCGGCCGTCAGCATCGCCATCGGATGGGCGTCGTACCGGAAGCCCTCCATGAAGCGCTTGATGTTCTCGTGCACGTATGTGTGGTACGTGATGTGATGCTGGAACTCGTCGTACTCCTGCTGGGTCGGGAGTTCACCCTTCCGCAGGAGCCACGCGGTCTCTAGGAAGTTCGACTTCTCCGCCAGCTGCTCAATCGGGATGCCGCGATACCGGAGGATCCCCTTGTCGCCGTCGATGAAGGTGATCGCGGAGCGGCACGACGCCGTGTTCATGAACGCCGGGTCGTAGCCCATGATCCCGAAATCGTCGGGATTCACCTTGATCTGCTTGAGGTCCGCGGTGCGGATCGTCTCGTCGGTGATGGGGGCGTAGTAGACCTTCCCCGTGCGCGAATCCTTGATCTCGAGGTGGTCGCCCGCGGGGGGAGTGGAGGGGGTGGCGGACATCTGCGTGGATCCCATACTGGGGGGTGAACGCGCCGGCGCCGCACGCGCCGGACGAGTGCGCGCGATGTGCGCGCACACGCCAAAAAGATACCCGCGGGGCCGCGGAAGTGCCGGGTGGCGCCGTCGCCGCGTATCGTTCGGATACCTCCCGTGCCGACGCCGACCCCCCTCCTCCTCGCCCTCGTCGGGCTCGCTGCCGCCGTGGGCGCCGTGATGAACGCGATGGCCGGGGGTGGGACCCTGATCACCTTCCCCGCCCTGGTCGCCCTCGGCGTGCCGCCGATCACCGCGAACGCCACCTCCACCATCGCCCTCTGGCCGGGGACGATGGCCTCGATGTGGGGATACCGCCGGGAGCTCGGCGGGGCCCGCGCCTGGGCCCGCGCCTGGGCCGTCCCGTCCATTGTCGGCGGGGCGGTGGGCGCCGCGCTCCTCGTCGTGACCCCGGAGAAACGCTTCGAACAGCTCGTCCCGTGGCTCATCCTCGGGGCGACCTTCCTCTTCATCGGCCAGGGCCCGCTCCTCCGACGGATGCGGGAGCTCGCCCCGGACGACACGGCGAACCCGTTGATGGCACGGACCGCCGAGTGGCTGACGTCGCGGCAGATCACCCGGGGCGACGGCACCCTGCGGCCGCCGTCCCGCGCCTTCCTCGCCTACCAGTTCCTCGTCGCCGTCTACGGCGGCTACTTCGGGGCCGGGGCCGGCATCCTGATGCTCGCCGCCCTCGGCCTGATGGGGCTGACGAACATCCACCAGATGAACGGCCTCAAGAACTGGGGCGGTGGCCTCTTCAACCTCATCGCGGTCGCGATCTTCGTGGCTGGCGGGCTCGTGAACTGGCCGATCGCCCTCGTGATGGCGCTCGGCGCCACCCTCGGCGGCATCGGCGGCTCGCTGCTCGCGCAGCGCGTGGGACAGGTGTGGGTGCGGCGCGCGATCGCCACCATCGGGCTCGGGAGCGGGCTCGCGATGCTGTTCGGACTCATCTGATGACACCACGAAGACTCCTGGGATGACCGCCACCCCCCGGCCCGCCGACGACACCCTCCCCCCACTCGACCCCGCCGACTGGGAGGCCTTCCGCGCCCTCGCCCATCGGATGGTCGATGACTCGATCGACTTCCTCCGCGACGTACGCGAGCGGCCCGCCTGGCAGCCGATGCCGATCGAGGTACGCGACCGGATCCTCCACGAGCCTCTCCCGCGGAGCGCCCAGGGCGATGCGTCGTCGTATGCGGATTTCCTGCATCTCGTGCGCCCATACCCCAACGGCAACATCCATCCACGTGCCTGGGGATGGGTGATGGGACCGGGCACGCCGCAATCGGCGATGGCCGACTTCCTGGCGTCGGTGCTGAATCCGAACGTCGGCGGGTTCGAGCAGGCCCCGAAATACGTCGAGCAGGTAGTGGTACGCTGGCTCGCCGAGGCGATGGGCTTCCCCGCGGGGGCCGGCGGCATCCTCGTGAGCGGCGGGACCCTCGCGAACGTGCTCGGGCTCGCCGTGGCGCGCCGGCGCCGCGCGGGGTTCGACGCGCGCACCACCGGGGGACACGGCGCCGGCGAACCGCGACTCACTCTCTACGCCTCGACCGAGGTCCACGGGTGGCTCGCGAAGGCGTGTGACTTCCTCGGGCTCGGCACCGAGGCGTTCCGGCGGGTACCGGTCGGCGACGACTTCCGGGTCGATGTGGACGCGATGGCACAGATGATCGCCGCGGATCGCGCGGCCGGGCATCACCCGTACTGCATCATCGGCACGGCCGGCACGGTGCAGACCGGTGCGACCGACGACCTCGAGGCACTCGCCGACCTAGCGCTACGCGAGAGGTGTTGGTTCCACGTGGACGGCGCGTTCGGTGCGATGGCCGCGCTCTCCCCCGAGACATCGCCGATCGTGCGCGGGATGGCGCGCGCCGACTCGATCGCGTTCGACCTGCATAAGTGGGGTTACCTCCCCTTCGGCGTGGCGGCGGTGTTGACGCGTGCGGACGCCGATCTCGTCGACACCTTCTCGATGCAGGCGGCGTACCTCGCGCGGGAGTCCCGCGGCGTGGCCGGCGGCGAGACGATCTACTTCGCGAGCCGCGGCATCGAGCTCACCCGGCGCTTCTCGGCGCTCAAAGTGTGGATGATGCTCAAGGCGTCGGGCCTCGACCTGCTCGGCGCGCATATCGCACGGAACGTGCGGCAGGCGGCGTACCTCGACGCGCTGGTGCAGGCGGCGCCCGACCTCGAGTCGCTCGCGCCGACGCCACTCAACATCGTGAACTTCCGGTATGCCCCAGCGGGGGTCGCCGCCGAGCGGTTGGACGCGGTGAACCAGGAGATCTTGCTGCAGTTGCAGGAGCGCGGAATCGCCGTGCCGAGCGGCACGACGATCCACGGGCGCTACGCGATCCGCGTCGCCATCACCAACCACCGATCGACTGCCGCCGACTTCGACGCGCTTATCGATGGCGTGCGCACGATCGGCGCCGCGCTCACGTCTCCATCTTCTTGAGCTTCCGGCGGTCGCGGATCACCACCGCGGCCGCCGTCACCGCCCCGGCCACCGCCGCCGCCTTCGCCGCCTTGCGAGCCGTGTGCTTCGCGCGGCCGACCTTTGCCTTCACCGACCGGCGGCCATCGCCCGCCAAGATGCGCGTCTCCACCTCCTCGATCGCGCGCGCCGCCGCCTTCCCCACCGTCTCCGTCACCCTCGCCATCATCGCCTCCGCGTGGTCGTGACACCGGTCGATCCGGTGCCGACCGCAGGCTACGGCCGGCGGCGGGGGCGGTCAGTCAGGTGAGTGCCCGGCGATCCGACAGACGATCTCCCACTCCCTCCGCGTGACGGGCTGCACGCTCAGGCGGCTCCCCTTCCGTACGAGGGCCATCTGCTCAAGCCCTTTCACCCCCTTCAACTCGGCGAGCGTCACAAGGCGGGGGAAGGCCGCGACCGCGCGGACATCGACCATATACCAGGTGGGCGCGTCGGCGCGGGACTTGGGATCGAAGTGCGGGTCCTTCGAATCGATGGCGGTGTGGTCCGGGTACCCCTCGCGCACCACCTCGCAGATCCCGGCGATCCCCGAGGGCTCGGCGTTCGAGTGGTAGTAGAAGACGCGGTCCCCCTTCTTCATCTGGTCCCGGAGTGTGTTCCGGGCCTGGTAGTTCCGCACCCCGTCCCAGCAGGTCGTCTTCTTCGGCGCCTTGAGCAGGTCGGCGAAACTGAAGACGTCGGGCTCCGACTTCACCAGCCAATGGTTCACGCGATGCCCCGCCGGATGGCCTTGGTGACCGCTTCGACGAAAGTGTCGATCTCGTCGACCGAGGTGTAGATGCTCGGCGTGACGCGGATCCCCTTGAACTCCGGGTGCGTGATCGGCGTGGAGACGATGCGGTGCTGCCCGAGGAGCCAGTTGCCGAGCGCGCCGGGGTCGATCCCGTCGACGTCGAACATCGCGATCGCGCCCCCCGTGTCGGCGCCGAGGGCTGTGTGGAGCTTCACGCGGGGGCTCACCGCGAGGAGCTGCCGCGCCCAGCGGTCCCGGAGGTAGCGGAGGCGCGCAATCTTCCGCTCCATCCCGATGCCGCGGTGGAAGGTGATGGCGGTGGAGACCGCATTGAAGTTCGCCTGCGGGTGGGTGCCGATCTCCTCGTACTTCCGGATGTTGCGGTCGCGGTCGGCGGTGGGGGTCGAGGCCATCAGGGGCCAGAGCCCCGGGATCTTCGACTGCCGGACGTAGAGCATCCCCGCACCGATGGGAGCGTGCATCCATTTGTGGAGCGAGGTCGCGTAGTAGTCGCAGTCGAGCTGGTCGCGCGTGAAGGGGAAGTGCGCGAAGGCGTGGGCGCCGTCGACGAAGACCTCGATGTTACGCGGCCGGGCGAGCGCCTGGATCTCACGGATCGGGAGGATCTGCCCCGTGAGGTTCGTGATATGCGGGAGCTCGATCACCTTCGTGCGCGGCGTGATCGCCGCCTCGAGGTTCCGAAGGAGGACTTTGGGATCGGTGAGCGGCACCGGGAAGGAGACCTGCTTCACGACGATCCCCTCGCGCCGCGCTCGCTGCTCCCAGGTGTTGATCATCCGACCGTAATTCTGGTTGGTGATCACGACCTCGTCGCCGCGCTTGAGGTCGAGCCCGAGGATCATGATCTCGAGGCCCTCGCTCGCGTTGCGCGTGACCGCCATCTCCTCCGGGTCGCACCCGAACTCCCGGGCGAGCTCGCGCCGCGTGCTCTCCATCCGCGGCTCGAGCACACGCCAGTTGTGCTCCACCGGGAGCTCGTTGACGAAGCGGAGGTCGCGGATCATCTGCTCGAGCACGTGGCTCGGCGTCGGGGAGATCCCGCCGTTGTTGAGATTGATCATCGTCCGGTCGGCGTCGAAGGCCTTCTGGATCTGCATCCAGTACGACTCATCGTCGGCGAGGGCATCGGCAGGACGATCGCCGGCGAGGACGTTCGCCTCGAAGAGGCGCGACATCGCGCGCTCGTTGAAGACGGGGAGCGCGACGCCGGCACCGGCGAGGCCGGCGAGGAAGTGACGACGGGAGGTCTGGGACATCGGATGGATCCTCGGACGAGGGGGCGGACCGCCCTACGCTACCACCGGAGGGGAGGCCCCGCCATCCAGCGCCCCGTGTCGCGTGACGGGGCCGCGCACACAGATTCCCGGGATGCTCGGGGAATCCTCCATCACGCTCTCCTTCGTCGGGATCTGGCTCCGCCTCGCGGTGCTCGCCGTCCTCGTCGCCGCCGCCCCCGTCGCCGCACTGGCCTGGGCCGTGCGCACCCGGCGCCTCTCCCCCTTCAGCGCCGCCGGCCGAACC
Source organism: Gemmatimonadota bacterium (assembly GCA_016871895.1). Taxonomy (GTDB): domain Bacteria; phylum Gemmatimonadota; class Gemmatimonadetes; order Gemmatimonadales; family Gemmatimonadaceae; genus Pseudogemmatithrix. Next base: position 154,663 of record VHBO01000001.1, on the reverse strand, counting down.
GTCAGACGGCTCACCGATCCGCTCCTCGATCCGCTCGTGCGGCGCTTCGGGCGATTCGGCGTGCGGGCGGACACAGCGCCGTGGTGGGGACTCCTCTTCCTTCTCCTCGCCGGCGCGACGCTGATCGTCCTCCTCGACCTCATCCGACAGGTCCTCGGCGACCTCTATCTCGCGAGCCAGAGGGTCGGCGACGGATTCCTCCGCCTCATCGTCACCTGGAGCTTCGAGCTCCTCCGACTCGCGCTCCTCGTCCGCGTCATCGGGAGTTGGTTCGGGTGGGAACGGCACCCCGTCGGGCGTCTCGCGTGGCGGATGACCGAATGGATGCTCGGCCCCATCCGACGCCGCCTACCGGCCTTCGGCGCCGTGGATCTCTCCCCGATGGTCGCGTGGTTCGCGATCGCGATCGCGGAACAGCTCCTGCGAGGGGTCCTCTGACCCTGGGGATGTTCACGGCAGGGAACGCCCCTCACTCGACGGCCTGAGGTCGTTCGGCGATCCGCCGTGCGCGCCACGCGAAGAGCGCGAGCACCACGAGCGGGAACCCGATCAGCTGCGCGACGAACCAGGGCGCGACCTCCGCCGGGACCAGACCGCGCAGGAGGTCGTGGAGCCGGACCGCGGCCTCGAGCGGCGGCGCGAGGATCTTCACCGCGTGGGCGGCGATCTCCGGGACACCGAACGGGGACGTAATCGCCTCGAAGCCGGCGGGGAGGAGCATCCAGCCCATCACCACGCCGGCGGCCGCACGCCGTGCGACCGCCGCCGCGCCAATCACGGCGAGGATGCAGCAGACGGACCACGCCAGGGTGAAGAGGCCGAGTGAAACGAGTCCTGTCGATGGCAGCGGCGCCGCCGAACGGAGCCCCGCGAGCGCGAAAGCCGCCACGCTCCAGCTCGCCGCGAGGGCGAGGGCGCCGCTGAGCCCGGCGAGCCGCCAGAGATCCCGCGGCCCCGCGCCGGCGCGGGCGAAGACCGCCGTCCAGACGGCGGGGCGCCGCACGAGCGCGAACGCCCGCCCGACGACGCCGAGCGCGACGAGCGGCGGCGCGTACATCAGGACCGCGGTCCCGAGCTCGGCGCGCGCCCGCGCCATCAGCGCGACCACCGGGAGCGCGAGCGCCCACGCGAGCACGGTCCATCCCCACGCACGCGAGGCGGCGCATACGAGGAGCGCGGGTCGCCAGGTGACACGGCACCGGTCGAGGAGGGATGCAAGCGTCACGGGCGTTCCTCCGTCGCCGCGAGGTACCGGGCGCGCACCTCGAACGCCCCGAGCTCGGCGGGCACGAAGAGATCCTGCGTGCGCCCACGCGCGAGGACGAGGATCCGATCCGCAGTCCTAGAGAGCAACTCGAGATGATGCGAGAGGACGAGGCAGGTGGTCCCGCCCGCCGCCGCCCACCGCACCGCCTCGCGCATCCGCTCGTTCGCGGCGGGATCGAGTCCTGATTCCGGTTCGTCGAGGACGGCGAGCCGCGGCCGCGATCGGAGCGCGAAGGCAGCTTGGCAGGCGCGCCACTCTCCCTTGGAGAGATGGGCGATCGACCGATCGAGCAGCGGCGCGAGGCGGAGGATCGCGGCGAGGGGATGGGCCTCGATGGGGTCCTCGTCGGCGCCACCCAGCCGGAGGAGATCACGTGGGGTGATCCGCTCCCACGCCCACGAGCCGTCCTCGGCGAGGAAGCCGATGCCGTGGCGCCCGCGGAAGGTCGCGGGGGAGAGGCCATCGATGCGGACGCGACCCGCCGTGGGGGCCGCGGCCCCGAGGACGAGGCGCGCGAGCGTGGATTTTCCGGCACCGTTCGGCCCCGCGATCCCCAGCACTTCGCCCGGGTCGGCGGAGACGATGACGCCGTCGAGGAGGCGCCCTGCGCGCCCCTCGACGACGACTGCCTCGATGACGAGGCGCCCGCTCACAGATTCACGAGCCGCAGCAGCGTCGACGGGACACACAGGATGCTGTCCGCAGCGTACTTGGCGTAGCAGAGCGACTCCGTGTACCAGGGCTCGTCGATCACGCATCCGACGAAGGCATCGGCCGCCTTGTCGATGCAGGTCGCGACGACCTCCGTCGCGGTCTGCGCGAGGGCGGGGTCGCTGAGGACGGCGAGCGCGAGGAGCGCGAACGGGAGGACGCGACGCGCGCGTCCGGGGGTGGGATGAGACATCGAACGATCTCCGGGTGGATGGATGGGGTGCGGTCATAGTCCGGGCGGTTGGCGTCCACAGCTCCACCGGGGCAGGCACGTCCAGGGCGGAAGCGACGCGGGTACGATGTCCCCCGGGCCCGCCGGCACCGGCACCCTCCCACCGCACCCATCATCGCCATCCGGCTTGCCATCCGTTCATCCGGATGATAGGTTGAATGCGACAACCGATCCCCGTGGCGATTTCGAGGCAACTTGCGGCCACGTAAAACATCCCGCTAAAGCGCCGGCCCGGTGCGCCTCGAACGCACCGGGCTTCGTGCGTCTGGACCCTGCTGTGAGCACCCTCGCCCTTCCTGTCCCGTTCCAGGTCTCGTTCGAGTTCTTTCCGCCGAAGTCGGCGGAAATGGAGGAGACCCTCTGGCGCGCGATCACGCGCCTCGCCCCGCTCGCTCCGCGCTTCGTCTCGGTCACGTACGGCGCCGGCGGCTCCACGCGCGAACGCACACATCACACCGTCCGCCGCATCCTCGGCGAGACGGGGCTCGTGCCGGCCGCCCACCTGACCTGCGTCGCGGCCTCACGGGAGGAGATCGACGCCGTCGCCGATGACTACTGGGCGGCAGGGGTACGCCACCTGGTCGCGCTCCGCGGGGACGTCCCGGGCGGCGGGGTGTATGCGCCCTCCTCCACCGGCTACGCCTACGCGTCGGACCTCGTGAGCGGTCTGCGGAAGCGGCACGACTTCGAGCTCACCGTTGCGGCGTATCCGGAGACGCATCCCGAAGCCGCCTCGCCGCAGGCGGATCTCGACAACCTCAAGCGGAAGATCGACGCCGGCGCGACGCGCGCGATCACGCAGTTCTTCTTCGACAACTGGACCTACCTCCGCTTCGTGGACCGCGCGCGGAAGGCGGGAATCACGGTGCCGATCGTCCCGGGGATCATGCCGGTGACGAACTTCACGCAGATGGTGAAGTTCGCCGCCGCGACGGGCGCGACGGTGCCGCCCGCCTTCGCGCGGATGTTCGACGGTCTCGACGGCGACCCGGAGACGCGGAAGCTCGTGGCCGCGACGGTGGCGGCGGAGCAGTGCCAGCAGCTCGCGCAGGCCGGTGTGACGGAGTTCCACTTCTACACACTGAACCGCGCGGACCTCACCTACGCGCTCTGCCACATCCTCGGGCTGCGGCCGGGACGCGCGGCGACGGGCGCGACGCCGAGCGCGACGGCTGCGGAGGGCACCCGATGAGCGCCACCGGGACGCCCTTCACCCACGCGACCCGCCGCGCGCGGCTCGAGCCCGAGGCGGCCGCCCGGCACCTCATCATCGACGGCGCGATGGGGACGATGGTGCAGCAACATCGCCTCACCGAGGCCGACTATCGCGGCACGCGCTTCGCCGACTGGCCGCGAGACCTGCGCGGGAACAACGACCTGCTGGTCCTGACGCAGCCGGCGATCATCGCGGGGATCCACCGCGCCTACCTCGAGGCCGGCGCCGACATCATCGAGACGAGCACGTTCAACTCGACGACCGTCGCGATGGCCGACTACGGGATGGAGTCGCTGGTCCGCGAGCTGAACGTCACGGCGGCACGTCTCGCACGCGCCGAGTGCGACGCCTTCGAGGCACGCGATGGGCGACCCCGGTGGGTGGCCGGTGTGCTCGGACCGACGAACCGCACGGCGAGCATCTCCCCCGACGTGAACGACCCCGGCGCGCGCAACGTGACCTTCGCCGAGCTCGTGACGGCATATGTCGAGGCGACGGAAGGACTCCTCGACGGTGGCGCCGACCTGATCCTGATCGAGACGATCTTCGACACGCTGAACGCCAAGGCGGCGATCGTCGCGGTCGAAGAGGTCTTCGCGGCACGCGGGATGCGCGTGCCGGTGATGATCTCCGGCACGATCACCGATGCGAGTGGCCGGACCCTCTCGGGCCAGACGACCGAGGCCTTCTGGAACTCGGTGATGCACGCGCGCCCATTCAGCATCGGGCTCAACTGCGCGCTGGGCGCCAAGGAGCTGCGCGCCTACGTGCAGGAACTCGCGCGCGTGGCCGACTGCCGCGTCTCGGTGCACCCCAACGCGGGGCTCCCGAACGAGATGGGGGGATACGACGAGACGCCGGCCTACACCGCGTCGATCCTCCGTGAGTTCGCGGAGTCCGGGCTCGTGAACCTCGTCGGCGGCTGCTGCGGGACAACCCCCGACCACATCCGTGCGATCGCTGAGGCGGTGCGTGGGCTCCCGCCGCGCACGATTCCGGAAGTCCCGAAGCGCCTCCGGCTCTCGGGGCTCGAGCCGCTGATCATCGGCCCCGACTCGAACTTCGTGAACGTCGGCGAGCGCACGAACGTCACCGGCTCCAAGAAGTTCGCCGACCTCATCCTCGGTGGACGCTACGACGAGGCGCTCGAGGTGGCACGCCAGCAGGTGGAGGCCGGCGCGGTCATCATCGACATCAACTTCGACGAGGGGATGCTCGACGCCGAGGCGGCGATGACGCGCTTCCTCAACCTCATCGCGGGGGAGCCGGGGATCGCGAAGGTCCCGATCATGATCGACTCGTCGAAATGGTCGGTGATCGAGGCGGGGCTGCGCTGTGTGCAAGGGAAGTCGATCGTGAACTCGATCTCCCTCAAGGAGGGGGAGGCGGAGTTCCTGCGGCAGGCCCGGCTCGTGCGGCGCTACGGGGCCGCGGTGATCGTGATGGCGTTCGACGAACAGGGACAGGCCGACACCGTCGAGCGGAAGGTGGCGATCTGCGAGCGCGCCTATGGCCTCCTCGTCGAGACGGTCGGATTCCCCCCGGAAGACATCATCTTCGACCCGAACATCTTCGCGGTGGCGACGGGAATCGAGGAGCACGACCGCTACGCCCTCGCCTTCATCGAGGCGACCCGCGAGATCAAGGCGCGCTGCCCCCACGCCCGCATCTCGGGCGGCGTCAGCAACGTCTCCTTCTCCTTCCGCGGCAACAACGCGGTCCGCGAGGCGATCCACTCGGTCTTCCTGTTCCACGCCGTGAAGGTGGGGATGGATATGGGGATCGTGAACGCCGGCGCGCTCGTGATCTACGAGGACATCCCCGCCGACCTCCGCGAGCGCGTGGAAGACGTGATCCTCGCCCGTCGCCTCGACGCGACGGAGCGCCTCCTCGCCGTCGCCGACGAGGCCAAGGGTCAGGCGCAGCGGAAGAAGGTCGACCTCGCCTGGCGCGAGACGCCGGTGACCGAGCGCCTCGTGCACGCCCTCATGCACGGCGTGGCGGATTTCGTGGTCGAGGACACCGAAGAAGCCCGACGCCTCTACGACCGCCCGATCGAGGTGATCGAAGGGCCCCTGATGCAGGGGATGAACGTCGTCGGCGATCTCTTCGGCGCCGGCAAGATGTTCCTCCCGCAGGTGGTGAAGTCGGCCCGCGTGATGAAGCGCGCGGTGGCGCACCTGATCCCGTACATCGAGGCCGAGCAGGCCGCGGAGGGCGGCGAGCGCCAGGCGAAGGGGAAGGTCCTGCTCGCCACCGTGAAGGGGGACGTGCACGACATCGGCAAGAACATCGTGGGCGTCGTCCTCCAGTGTAACAACTTCGAGGTCATCGACCTCGGCGTGATGGTGCCCGCGGCGAAGATCCTCGAGGCGGCGCGTACGCACGACGTGGACCTCATCGGTCTCTCGGGGCTGATTACGCCTTCCCTCGAGGAGATGGCCTTCCTCGCGAGCGAACTCCAGCGCGAAGGGTGGGACGTTCCCCTCCTGATCGGTGGGGCGACGACCTCCAAGGTCCACACCGCGGTGAAGATTGCGCCGAACTACGCGGCGCCCGTGGTGCACGTGCTCGACGCGTCACGCGCGGTGGGTGTGGCGGGGAGTCTGCTCAGCGACCAGCTCCGCGATCCGTTCGTGGCGGAGCTCCGCACGGAGTACGAAGAGGTCCGCGTCGCGCGGGCCGCGCGCCAGCAGGCGACCCCGCGGCAATCACTCGCCGACGCCCGGGCGAACCGGCTGCGCATCGACTGGGCCGCCGCCGTGCCGCCGCGCCCGAGCTTCGAAGGGGTGCGCATCTTCGACGATGTCCCGCTTGAGGAGCTCGTCCCGCGGATCGATTGGACGCCCTTCTTCCAGACCTGGGAGCTCGCCGGGTCGTATCCCGCCATCCTCGATGATCCGGTCGTCGGCGAGGCGGCGCGCAACCTCTGGCGCGACGCGCAGTCGATGCTCACGCAGCTCGTCGCGGAGCGGTGGCTCACCGCGCGCGCGGTGGTGGGCTTCTTCCCGGCACACGCCGACGGCAAGGAGGACGTCGTCCTCCCGACCGTCGGCCGCACGGTGCACACGATCCGTCAGCAGATGGTGAAGAAGGACGGACGCCCGAACCTCGCCCTCGCCGACTTCATCGCGCCGGCGGAGACAGGGCTCCCCGACTGGCTCGGGGCCTTCGTCGTGACCACCGGGATCGGGCTCGACGAGCGCGTGGCGGCGTACGAGGCGGCGCAGGACGACTATTCGTCGATCCTGCTCAAGGCGCTGGCCGACCGGCTCGCCGAGGCCTTCGCGGAACGGATGCACGAGCGGGTGCGGCGTGAGCTCTGGGGGTATGCCCCCGACGAGGCGCTCGACAACCAGGCGATCATCCGCGAGCAGTATCAGGGGATCCGTCCGGCGCCGGGCTATCCCGCTTGCCCCGACCACACCGAGAAGCGGACGCTCTTCGAGCTGCTCGATGCCGAGCGGAACGTCGGCGTGCACCTCACCGAGAGCTTTGCGATGCTCCCGGCGTCAGCCGTCTCCGGCTGGTACTTCTCGCACCCGCAGGCGCAGTACTTCGGCGTCGGAAAGATCGAGAACGATCAGGTGGATGCGTACGCCGCGCGGAAGGGGATGACGCTCGCGGAGGCGGAACGCTGGCTGGCGCCGATCCTGAATTACGACGTGACGCGCGGCTAGATTCCGGGGGTCACCCCCCACCCGCGCGTCCGATGTCCGACTCGTCGATCGACCCCGCTCTCGCCCGCCCTGCGCTCACCATCCTCTCCGAGGAGGAGCTCGCCTTCCGCGACGCCGTCGCCGAGTTCGCCCGCGGCGAGGTCGCGCCACGGGTGCAGGCGATGGAGCAGGCAGGGAAGCTCGACCCCGCCCTGATCAGCGGCTACTTCGAGATGGGGCTGATGGGGATCCAAGCCCCCGAGGCGCACGGCGGAGCCGCCGGGTCGGTGATGATGGTGACGCTGGCCGTCGAGGAGATCAGCAAAGTCGACGCCGCGGCGGCCATCATGGTCGACGTGCAGAACACCCTCGTGGCGCACCCGCTGCTCAGCGCCGGGACGCCGGAGCAGCTGGCGCGCTGGATGCCGCGGCTCTGCCGCGACACGGTGGGCGCGTACGCGCTCTCCGAGGCAGGCAGCGGCTCCGATGCATTCGCGCTGCAGACCCGCGCCACCAAGGTGGAGGGCGGCTGGTCGCTCACCGGCCGGAAGCTCTGGATCACGAACGGCGCCGAGGCCGGGTTGTATGTGGTGTTCGCGACGGTCGATCCCTCCAAGGGGTACAAGGGGATCACCGCCTTCGTGGTCGAGCGGTCGGCCGCGGGCTTCGCCGTAGGCAAGAAGGAATCGAAGCTCGGCATCCGCGCCTCGAGCACCACGGAGCTGATCCTCGACGAGGTCTTCGTCCCCGACGCCGACGTCCTGGGCCCCGTGGGACAGGGCTACAAGATCGCGATCGAGACGCTCAACGAAGGGCGGATCGGCATCGGCGCGCAGATGATCGGCAACGCGCAGGGCGCCCTCGACGCCGCGGTCGCGCATCTCAAGGAGCGGCGGCAGTTCGGCAAGGCGCTCGCCGAGTTCCAGGGGATCCAGTTCCAGGTGGCGCAGGCCGCAACGGAACTCGAGGCGGCGCGCCTGATGGTCTACAACGCGGCGCGTCTCCGCGATGCGGGGCACGACATCGCGCAGGCGGGGGCGATGGCGAAGCTCTACTCGTCGCAGGTCTGCGAGCGGGTCACCTCGCTCGCGGTCGAGCTCTTCGGCGGCTATGGATACACCACCGACTATCCGGTGGAGAAGTTCTACCGCGACGCGAAGATCGGCACGATCTACGAGGGAACGAGCAACATGCAGCTGCAGACGATCGCGAAGGGGATACTCAAATAGAGGGGTCAGGTATCCTCCAAGATCCCCCGCACATCCGGATCGAGTTGCTCGGCGGCGCGCGCACGCGTGAGCCACGAGACGCCCAAGAAGACCAGCAGTGAGCTCACGAGGGTGATCCCCGTGACGGTGATCCCCTGCGGGACGGTGAGGCGCGTGGACCAGACCAGCCACTCGAGCCCCACCGTCATCACGAGCCCTGTCGCGATCGACGCGAGGGCGCCCTCACGCGTAGCACCGGTCCAGTTGAGCCCGATGGCGAGCGCGGGGACGAGCGTCGAGGCGAAGAGCCCGTAGCCCAAGATCCCCAGGAAGGCGACGAGCAGTCCCGCCTGCTGGGCCAGCAGTGCGGCGAGGACGGCGATCACGATGGTCCAGACCCGGCCGATGCGTAGCTGACGAACCGGCTGGCGCCCAAGGGCGCGTGGGACGTCGTGCGTGAGTGCCGCCGCGCCGATGCTCAGGAAGGAGTTCACGGTGCTCATGATCGCCGCGGCCACACCGGCGAAGACGAGCGCCGAAAGGACGACCGGGACGAAGCGCAGGAGGAACTGCGGGGTCGCCGCATCGGGGGAGGCGAGCGCCGGCATCTCCCCGCGCAGCACGAGTGCCTTCACCGAGACGCCCACCGAGAAGAGCAGGAGCTGCGCGAGGACCATCGCGACGGTCATCAGCGCGGGATACCACTTCAGACGCGGCAGATCGCGGAGCATGTAGTACTTGTGCGCGATCTGCGGCTGTCCGAGCGATCCCACCGCGAAGACGAAGAAAAAGGAAAGTGCGGTCATCGCGCCGCGCGCGCCCCACGGCCCGAGCAGGGCGGGATCGGCGGCCTCGATGGTCCGCGTGATCGCCGGGAGCCCGCCGCCGGCCTCGAGCGCCACGAAGAAGACCGCCGTCGAGGCGATCGCCATCACGAGCCCCTGAAAGACGTCGGTGTAGATCCCGGCGAGGATCCCACCACTCACCGAGTACGCCAGTGTGACCGCGGTCCCGATCCAGATCCCCGGCCCGAGCCCGGTCCCGAAGAGCGCGTCGATCACGACGCCCAGCGCGAGCGCATTCGTCGCGAGATAGCCGATCACCCCCGCGAGGATCGCGATCGCGCTGAGCCCCTGCGCGGCCGGCGAGCGATAGCGCGCCGCGAGCGCATCGGGGACGGTGAGGAGCCGCCGCGCGCTCCCCAACCGATGCATCCGCTTCCCGAGGACCCAGGCACCGAGGGTGTTCGTGACGCCGGCGGGGAGGATCAGGAAGAGCGCCGTCATCCCGATGCTGTACACGAGCCCCGTCCCGCCGATGAACGCGAAGCCGCTCAGCGTGGAGGCCATCGCGGCGATCGCGAAGGGGACGAGCCCCACCCCGCGTCCGGCGACGAAGAAGTCGTCGGCGGTGCGGGTGCGACGCGACGCCCAGACGGCGATCGCCGCGCAGATCGCGAAGTAGGCGAGCCCGACCAGCTCACGCATCGTCGCGCGGCTCCGGGGCGGGCATCACCTCGTCATCGAAGGCGCGAGCATACGCGACCGGCAACGCGAGCAGCGGCAGCGCCCCCGTGACGAGCAACAGGATCGCCGTCGCGCGCGGCAACCCGAACAGCAACGGCCCCCCGGCGACGGGCGCCGGCATCAGGAGCACGCCGACGAACCCGCACCCCATCGCGCCGAACACCCAGCGCACCGTGCGAGCGAGGCGCGGGGTCGCCCGGCCGCGACGCACGATCGCGAGCTGTGCGATCCCCGCGAGCACCGCCGTGCTGCCGATCGCCATCGCCATCGGCGCGAGGGGCGACGTCAGGCCAAGGAGGACCCCGGCGTACGCCCCGACGATGCCGAGGAGCCCGACGACGAGCGCGATCACATCGTCGGCCGGCTCGGTGCGATGAGACCGTTGAAGACGAGCTTGAAGGTCCCGTGCGGCTGCGCCCGGAAGAGCGCCTCCGGCCCGATGAGCCGGACCAGCCCCTTCCCGACACGGGCGTCGGCCGCCGCGACCCCGCCCTCCAGGTAGTTCTGGCCCCACGCCCACCCGCTCGTGAGCGGCGACGCGGAGTCGAACCAGAGGAGCGGTGTCACGCCGCGCGCCGCCGCGTCCGGGGCGAGCCGGAAGACGGGGCTATTGTCGAACATCACGACTGCGCGGCTACCCATCCCGACGGCACCGGCGGCGGTGCTGTCGACGGCGACCTCGAGCAGCGATCCCGGCACGTAGAACTTGCTGCTGCCGAGCTCGCGCTCGCCCCCCTCCGGCGTCCGCTCCACAAGATGATTCGAGAGCGGGAGCCCGAAGTGCTCGGCGAGGTTGGTCGAGCTGCCGATGGTGACGATCGTCCCGCCACGCTCGACGAACGCCTTGAGCTGAGGGATCGTCTTCTCCTCGGAGACACTGCCCAGCATCCGCCGCAGCTCGGGCGGGAGGGCGTCGGCCTGCGCGCTGCCGTTGGAGGCGCCGAGCCCGCGCGGCGCGGCACCAACCGTCCGCTTGGCCGGGATCGCCCCATCCACGAAGATCAGCGCATCGAAGCGACGGTCGAGGTCGCCGGCGTCGAGGTCCTGCGGATAGACGACCTCGAAGGGGAACTCATACTGCTCGAGGAGCCAGCGGGTCCACCCCGACGGCATCGAGCCGCCGAAGCGGTCCCAGAGCCCGATGCGCATCGCCTTCACCGGGGTCGCACCGGTCATCGTGCCGGCGCCGAACGAGAGGCCGAGCTCACGCGCAGCGCGCTCGACGATCGGACGGCTCGTGCCGCCGTTGGCGATGAGCCAGGTGCCGTCGGCGCGGCGCGCCACGGTGGCACCCGCCTTCAGGAGGCGGTTCACGACGATGAACGCGTCGTTCGTCGCGGGCGAGAGCGTCCACGTCCCGCCCGATGCCACGCGACCCGCCGGCGGCGTCACGCGCTGCAGCGGACCGATCTTCTCGAGCGCCCCCGACACGTCCTCGAAGACGCGGTCGAAGCGGACCCCCATCTGGAGCGCGAGAGTCCACCCGGCGTTGTCATACGGCGGGGTGGGGGCACCGCCCGGGACGCGGAAGTCATTCGGGTGGTCCTGCGGCTCGAACATATCAAGTACGTGCGCCCCGAAGGCCTGCGCGGTCTTCACGACATACGAGCCCGCCGGATACGTGGTCCGCCCGATCGTCAGCGGCGCCGTCGCGCGATGCACGTCGATGCCGTTCTTCTGGAGCGCGACGATGAGCTTCACCGCCGTCGGGAAGTCGGGCTGGTCGGCGGAGAGCACATAGGCGCGCGGGTCGCGGGTCGCGGGATCGTTCAGCACCGCCATCAGCGACTGCGCTGCCGCACCGGAGCGGGACTGGCCCGCGGCCGCGCCGCCGCCGAGGAACGTCATCGGGTCGTCGGCCGCGGCCTGGCCGGCGCGCTGCCGGTTCTCGCGCGCCATCTGCGCCTGCACCGCCTCGATGCGGCGCGGCCAGATAGTCCAGCTGTCCCGCTGTCCCTGCAGGATGCGGTCGTTCCCCATCTTCCAGATGTTGAACAGGAAGTGCTCACGGTTGCGCGAGACCACGTCGAGCACCGCGCGGTTCGCCGTCACCGAGTAGTCGATCGACTGGCGGAACTTCCAGACGCCGGGCCGCACGGGGAGCGGGAGGTCGGCGCTCGCGAGCTGCCGGTTGGCGATGAAGGGGATCTCGATCGGGGTCGGGTTGCCGATGGTCTCGGTCAGGAGCCCGATCATGTTGTGGAAGTAGACCGTGGTGCGGAGCCCGCCGTTCCACCAGGTGGAGTAGCCGGCACCGGAGCGCATCACGACGCCCCCCTTCTCCTCGGCGACGAAGCGGTTGTGCATCGCGCCGCCGACGACGTCGAGCCCCGTCTTGATCAGCGGGTGGATGTTGTAGTTCATCGGATCGCGGAACGGCGGCGCGAACATCACCGTCCCAGCAGGGCCGGTCTGGTGATGGTTGTACATCACCTGCGGATACCACTCCGTGTAGAGCACACGGTTCATATTCTCGGACTCGGGTTGCGCCGCGAGGTAGAAGTCGCGGTTGTTGTCGTGCCCGATGTACTTCTGGTAGAGCCGCGGGATGTTGGTGTTGCGCTTCCGCGGGTCGGTCTCGCGCATATACCAATCGCTGACGAGCTCCATCCCGTCCGGATTGGCGTGCACCATCACGATGATCAGATCGTCGCGGAAGCGGCGCGTCTCGGGATCGTCACCGGACACAAGTTGCCAGTTGCTCTCGATGAGCTGCTGCGCGCCGAGCACCTCAGTGGCGTGCAGACCGCCGTCGATCCAGACGATCCCCTTGCCCTCGCGCGCGAGCTCGCGCGCCTGCGCCGCGGTGATCCCCTCGGCCCGCGCGAGCTGCTCGGCGATGCGCCGGTAGCGCTCGCGGTTCCGCAGGTTCTCCGGGCTCGATACGATCGCCATCAACTGCGGCCGCCCCTCGGCGGTCACCCCGATCGTATCGAGGTCCATCCGATCCGACTCGGTGGCGAGCTTCTGCCAGTAGGCGACGAACTTCGTGTAATTGGGGAGCACGTAATCGGCGCCGATCTCGTGCCCGAAGAACTCGCGCGGCGAGGTCAGGCGAGACTGGGCGAGCGACGGCGCGGCGAGGAGGGCGGCCAGCGCGAGTGCGCGACGGAGGGGGGTCAGGACCATCGGGAGGCTCCGTGACGGAGGAGGGTGGATTCCGGCGTGAATTCTACGCCCCCGACCCGGCCGTCGCTGGGGTGGGGCCGCTCCGACGGTGGGGCCGACGCCGGGGCGATGCGACGGACCGCCCGGGGAGCGATCTTCCGGACTCTCCCTCAGCCCCGCCCCGCCGATGCGCGCGCTCCGCCTCCTCCTCGCCACGTGCACCCTCCCCCTCGCCGCACAGATCCCGACTGCGGAGTTCGCGGCGCGACGCGATGCGCTCGCGGAGGCGCTCCCCGACGGCGTCTTCCTCGCCCTTGGGGCTCCGGCGCCCGTCCCCGATTTCATCCCGTTCCACCAGGATCCCTACCTCTTCTATCTCACCGGCTTCGATGAGCCCGGGGCGGCGCTCATCCTCGTGAAGCAGGGCCGCGAGCGCCGGGCGATGCTCTTCGTCCAGGGGAAAGACCCCGCGCGGGAGGTGTGGACGGGGGAACGACTCGGCGTCGCAGGGGTCGCTTCCGCGCTCGGACTCGAGGGACGCGACGCGGCGAACCTGGCGACCGTTCTCGATTCGCTCCTGCGGCGGCAGCCGCGGCTGCAGGTCACGGGGAACGTCGGCCGGCAGATGACCGAGCGCTCCGGGCACGACCAGTTCGTCGACGCGCTGCGCACCGCCACGCCGAGCCTCGAGGTCACGGACGCGCGCCGCACTGTGGACCGCCTCCGCGGTCGGAAGAGCGCCGCGGAACTCGAGCGACTGCGGATCGCGGGTGAGATCTCGGCGCGCGGACATCTCGCCGCGTGGGAGTCCGTCACCCCCGGGGTTCCGGAGTACGTCCTGCAGGCGGTGGCCGAGGGCGCGTGGCGGCGAGAAGGAGGCGACGGGCCATCGTACGGCTCGATCGTCGGGTCGGGCCCGAACGCGACCACGCTGCACTACAACCGCGACGACCGCATCGCGCAGGCGGGCGAGTTGATCGTGATGGACCTCGCCACCTACTTCGACGGCTACGCCGCGGACCTGACGCGGACCGTGCCGGTGAGCGGACGATTCTCCCCGGAGCAGCGTGCGATCTACGAGATCGTCCTCGCGGCGCAGCTCGCCGCCGAACGCCAAGTGCGCGTGGGCGGCCCCTCGCGCGCGATGTCGGATTCCGCCTCGGCGGTGCTCGCGGCGGGGCTCGCCCGTCTCGGCTTGATCGAGTCTCCGACCGCGACGTATGACTGCGGGAGCGCCGAGCAGCCGCGCGAGTGCCCGCAGCTCTCGCTCTACTACATGCACGGCCTCGGCCACGGCATCGGGCTCATGGTCCACGACCCTGAGCAGTACGCCGTGACAGGGCGTATCGCGGTCGGGAGCGCGTTCACGCTCGAGCCCGGCCTCTACGTCCGGCGGCACCTGACGTCGATCCTCCCCTCGACGGCACGCAATGCGAAGCTGATCGCGCGCATCGGACCGATGGTGGCGCGCTACGCCGACATCGGCGTGCGCATCGAGGACGACTACCTCGTGACGGACGCCGGTATCGTGCGCTCGACGGCCGGGGTCCCGCGGGAGATCGACGCCATCGAGCGGGTCCTCGCGACGCCGCGGGCCCTGCCGGACGCCGAGGTGACGGCGCGATACCGCCGGCTCAAGACTGGGCGTCCGACCGCTCCCTGAGACCCGAGTACCCCCCGCGGCGCCGGGCCCGACGACGCCGGCGCTTGCGCCGGCGGGACCCTGCTCCATCGATTTCCCTGACGACGCCCGATTCCCTCCGCCCTGTCCGCCTATGTCGACCACCACCCGGCTCCGTGCAACCGAGAAGAAGCGCCTCCACCTCGTGATGCGCGATGGCACGGCGCTCGAGGCCACGATCGTCATCGCCGACGATATGCCGCTCGTCGCCTTCCTCACCTCCCGCAAGGGCGGGTGGATGAACGCGATGGACGCGCGCGATCCGAAGAGTGGCGTCGTCGAGTCGCACTTGGTTCTCCAGACCGACCTGATCGCGCTCGCCTCCGCACCCGACGCAAACATGTCGATCACCGCGACGGCGGGCAGCGCGAGCACCACGCGTCAGGTGGAGGTGAAGCTCCTCGGCGGGCAGACGTTGCAGGGGACCGTCGCGCTCGCGGCGGGCCAGCGGCTCAGCGACCTGCTCGCGCAGTCCGGACGCTTCCTCGGACTCGCGACGACCACCGTCCTCCCGGCGAACGTCGCACTCGGTGACGTCGCGGTGAACATCGGCGCGATCCGCTCCGTCGCCGACCGGCGGGGCTGACCGATGCGTCATCTCCTGCTCGCGCTCGCCCTGATCGGCGTTCCGTCCGGCCCGGCGCTCGCGCACGGGACGACGCCCGTGCGCTACGAGATCCGGTTCCCCGACCTCGTCCACCGCGAGGCCGAGGTCACGGTGCGGTTCGCCGAGGTCGCGCCCGGTCCGTTCGTCGTGCGGATGGCCCGAAGCTCGCCGGGACGCTACGCGCTGCACGAGTTCGCGAAGAACGTCTACGCCGTCCGCGCCACGACCCCCGAGGGGACACCGCTCGCCGTCTCGCGGCGCTCCCCGCACGAGTGGAGCATCACCGGGCATCGCGGCGCCGTGACCGTCTCCTACACGCTCTTCGCCGACCGGGCGGACGGCACGTATGCCGGGATCGATGAGACGCGGGCGCACCTGAACATCCCCGCGACCTTCGCGTGGGCCCCAGCGCTCGTGACGCGCCCGGTGGAGGTGACGTTCCGGCGCCCCGACCCGACCTGGTCGATCGCCACGCAGCTCGAGCCGACGGCGGACCCCGAGACGTTCCGCGCCCCGAACCTCGCGTACTTCATGGATTCCCCCACGCATCTCGGGCGACTCGATGTCCGCACCTGGACCGTGGCGAGCGGGGGCCGCACGCAGACGATTCGGCTCGCGGTGAACCACGAGGGGACCGCGGAGCAGGTGACCGCGTACACCGCGCTCGCGCAACGCGTGGTGACCGAGGCCGGAGCGGTCTTTGGCGGACTCCCCCGCTTCGACTTCGGCACCTACACCTTCATCGCCTGCTATCGGACGACCTGCGCCGGCGACGGGATGGAGCATCGCAACTCGACGTCGCTCACGGCGTCGGCCTCGCTCGCGCAGGCCCAGCTCGGGCTCCTCGGGACGCTCTCGCACGAGTTCTTCCACGCGTGGAACGTCGAGCGGTTGCGCCCCCGGTCGCTCGAGCTGTTCGATTTCACCGAGGCGAATATGAGCGGGGAGCTCTGGCTCGCCGAGGGGTTCACGAACTATTACGGCACGCTGGTGCTCGCGCGCGCAGGAATCGTCACGCCGCGGGAGTACGCCCGCCGGCTCACGGGCGCGGTGAACGCGTTGACGACCACGCCCGCCCGACGCTTCGGCGGGGCGATGGCGATGAGCCAGGAGGCACCGTTCGTCGATGCGGCAGCGGCGATCGACCCGAACAACCGCGCGAACACCTTCCTCTCGTACTACACGTACGGAGAGGCGCTCGGCCTCGCGCTCGACCTCACGCTTCGCGGGCGTCCGTCGCCCCGGACGCTCGACGACCTGATGCGGATCTTCTGGGCGCGGCACGGCGAAGGCCAGACGCCGGACCTCGCCCCGGCGCGGCCGTACACCCTCGCCGACTTCGAGTCCGCGCTCGCGACGGTCACGATGGACTCGAGCGCGGCGCGCGGCTTCGTCGAGCAGTATGTCCTCGGTGGAGCCCTCCCCGACTACCCTGCGTTGCTCGACCGGGCGGGATTCCTCGTGCGGCCGGCGTTCGCCGGACGCGCCTGGATGGGTGAGGGGCGGCTCACCGCCGCCGAGACCGGGGGCGTGACCGTGGGCGCCGCGCTCATCGGGACGCCGCTCTACGACGCGGGCATCGCTACCGGGGACCGGATCCTCCGCATCGGCGAGCAGGCCATCGCGACCGCCGCCGACGTCACCACCGCGCTCGCTGCACGCGCGCCGGGGGACCGCGTCACCGTCACCTGGGTCGGCCGTGCCGGCGAACGTCGTGCGCCGGTCACTCTGGTCGCGCACCCCGCCGTCGAAGTCGTCGCCTACGAGGACGCCGGGCGCACGCCGAGCGCGGCGCAGCTCGCCTTCCGTGCGAGCTGGCTCGACGCCAAGGCTCGCTGACCGCTCGCTCACCACAGGACCCCATCGATGCTGCCGCTCCCGACTCACCGTGTTGTGTTCCGCTCGTCTCGCCGCACCGCGCTCACCCTCGCCGCCGCACTCACCGTCGGCGGCCTCCCGCTCGACGCGCAGACACCGGCGGCAGAGCTCGTCGTCACGAATGCCCGCATCTACACGGTGGACGGCGCCGTCCCGGTCGCGGAGGCGCTCGCGGTCTCGAACGGACGCGTGCGCTTCGTCGGGTCGGCGCTCGGGGCGAAGGCGCTCACGGGGCCATCGACGCAGGTGATCGACGCCGGCGGCCGCACCGTGATCCCGGGGATGACCGATGCGCACGGGCACGTCCTCGGCCTCGGGCTCGCGCTGCGGAACGTCAACCTCGTCGGCACCACGTCGTACGACGAGGTCATCGCGCGAGTCGTGGCGCGGGCGCGCACCACACCGAAGGGGGAGTGGATCCTCGGGCGTGGGTGGGACCAGAACGACTGGGGCGATACGCGCTGGCCCTCGCACGAGGCGCTCTCGCGCGCGGTGCCGGACCACCCCGTCTGGCTCGAGCGGGTGGACGGGCACGCGGGGCTCGCGAACGCGATGGCGATGCGCCTCGCCGGCGTGACGGCCGCTTCGACGGACCCCGACGGAGGCCAGATCGTGCGCGATGCGCAGCGGAACCCGGGCGGCGTCTTCGTCGACAACGCGCAGCGGCTCGTCGAGCAGGGGATCCCCGCGATCACGCGCGCGCAGTCGAAGGAGGCGATCCGGGCGGCGATCGCCGAGATGCACCGGTGGGGGCTCACGGGAATCCACGACGCGGGCGCCAGCGCGCAGACCCTCGAGTTGTATGAGGAGCTCGGCCGCGAGGGCGCGCTCCGCATCCGGCTCTACGCGATGATCTCGGACCACGCCCCGACGCTCGAGACCTGGTTCCGCCGCGGCCCGCAGAGCGGGCTGTACGACGGCACACTCTGGGTGCGGTCACTCAAGCTCTATCAGGACGGCGCGCTCGGGTCACGCGGGGCGGCACTGCTGGAGCCGTACGCAGACGATGCCGCCACGAGCGGCCTCCTCGTCTCGGCGCCGGCGCACATCCGTGAGGTCGCGGACCGCGCGCTGCGCGCTGGCTTCCAGGTGAACACCCACGCCATCGGCGACCGCGGGAACCGGCTCGTGCTCGACGCGTATGCGGCGGCGCTCGCGGCGCGACCGACGGCGGATCACCGCTTCCGTGTTGAGCACGCGCAGATCCTCCACAGCGATGACCTCCCGCGCTTCACGGCGCTCGGGGTGATCCCGAGTATGCAGGCGTCGCACCAGACGAGCGATATGTACTGGGCGGGGACGCGGCTCGGCGACACGCGCCTGCGCGGCGCGTATGCCTGGCGATCGCTTCTCGACGCGGGAAGCATCATCCCGAACGGCTCCGACTTCCCGGTCGAGTACGTGAATCCGCTGATCTCCTTCAAGGCGAGCGTCTCACGACAGGATGCGCGCGGCTGGCCCGCCGGCGGCTGGTATCCGGAACAGCGGATGACGCGCGACGAAGCGCTGAAATCGATGACCCTCTGGCCCGCGTTCGCGGCGTTCCAGGAGCAGGAGCTCGGGTCCCTCACCGTCGGGAAGCGCGCCGACTTCGTGATCCTCGACCAGGACATCCTGCGCGTCCCCGACGCGCTCCTGCCGCGGACGCAGGTCCTCTCGACCTGGGTGGGTGGCACCCGGGTGTACGAGCGGCGCTGAGCGTCCCCGTGCGCGTCGTCTCGCTCCTCCCCGCCGCCACGGAGATGGTCGACGTGCTCGGCGCACTGGCCTCGCTGGTCGGCGTCACGCACGAGTGCGACCACCCCGCCGCGGCGCGCTCGTGTCCACGGATGACGGGAACGGCGATCGACATGACGGCCGACGCGGCGACAGTGGACGCCCAGGTCCGCCGCGTGGCCGCGGCGGGGATGCCGCTCTTCACGCTCGACGCGGCCGCGCTACGCACGGCGCGGCCCGACGTGATCCTCACACAGGCGCTGTGCGATGTCTGTGCCGTCTCGGAGGAGGATGTACGGCACGTCGCGGCGGGGTGCGACCCGATCCCTCGCCTCGTGACCCTGAATGCCACCACGCTCGATGGCGTGCTCTCAGACCTCGCGCGCGTGGGAGACGCGCTCGGCCGGCCCGAGGCGGCCGCCCGCTGGCGGGAGACCGCGGTGGCCCGGATGCATCGGGTCCACGAGACGCTCAAAGCCGCGCGCGCGCCGCGACCGCGCGTCGCCGCCATCGAGTGGGGCGATCCCCTCTATGCCGCCGGCCACTGGACGCCGGAGCTGGTGCGCCGTGCCGGCGGGATCGACGTGCTCGCCACGCCCGGTGCCCACTCCGTGCCCGTGACCCTCGATACGATCCAGCAGGCCAACCCCGAGCTGATCCTCATCGCGCCGTGCGGGTATGACCTGCCACGGGCGGTGGCAGAGGCGCAGCGGCTCCGCGCGCACCCCGACTGGGCGTGGGCGCGCGACCGTCGGTGGGCCGCGCTCGATGCCAATGCCCTGCTCAGCCGCCCCGGCCCACGCCTGATCGACGGGCTCGAGGCCATCGCGCACGCGGTGGCCCCGACGCTCCTCCCGTCGCCCCCGACCGACCATCTCGTCCTCCTTTCCTGACCCGACCGATGCTCACCCCCTCCGCCGTCGCCTTCCTCAAGCGCCTCCTCGACACCCCCGGACCGTCGGGCTATGAAGCCGCCGCCGCCAAGGTCTGGCGCGACGAGGCGGCGACCTTCGCCACCGAGGTCACCGCGGACGTGCACGGCAACTCGATGGCCGTCGTGAATCCCGGCGGCGCGCCGACGATCATGCTCGCGGGCCACATCGATGAGATCGGCGTCATCGTCACGTACATCGATGACGAGGGCTACGTGCACATCGGCCCGATCGGCGGCTGGGACCCGCAGGTCCTCGTGGCGCAGCGCATCCGCTTCCTCGGGCGCGGGGGTGAGGTCATCGGCGCCGTGGGCAAGAAGCCGATCCACCTGATGAAGCCCGACGACCGCGAGAAGGCATCGAAGATGACCGACCTCTGGGTCGACATCGGGGCGTCGACGCGCGCGGAGGCGGAGGCACGACTGGCGATCGGCGACGCCGGCGTGATCGACCAGCGCACGGTGGACTTCCCCAATGACCGCATCGTCTCGCGGTCGATCGACGACCGCATCGGCGCTTTCGTGGTACTCGAGGCGCTGCGGCGGTACGCGGCGGACCCCGGTGAGGCCCGCGTGGTCGCCGTGGCCACGACGCAGGAGGAGATCGCGTATATGGGGGGCGGCGCGCGCGTCGCAGGGGAGCGCGTGAACCCGGCGATGGCGATCGTCGTCGATGTCACCTTCGCGACCGACCACCCCGGCGTCGAGAAGAAGGAACTCGGCCACTCCCCGCTCGGGAGCGGCCCGGTGCTCACGCGTGGCTCGGTGATCTCACCGGTGGCGTTCCGGATCCTGCGTGACACCGCGGAGTCGCTCCGCGTGCCGTTCACGCTCCACGGGCAGGGACGCGCCACGAGCACCGACGCGGACGCGATCCACCTCGCACGACACGGTGTGGCGACGGCGCTCGTCTCCGTGCCGAACCGCTACATGCACTCGCCGAACGAGATGGTGAGCCTCGTCGACCTCGACCACGCGGCGACGCTGATCGCCGGGGCCTGCCGCGCCGTGGCGGCTGGGACAGACTTCACCGCGCGCTGACCCCGCACCCCACGCGATGCCCCTGCACGTCTGGTCGAGCGCGCACTATGTGATCCCGCTGCCCGAGGGGCATCGATTCCCCATCGCGAAGTACGCCCTCCTGCGCGAGGCGGTGCTCGGGGCGGGGGTCGCGTCCCCCGCCACACTCCACGACCCCACGCGCCTCGACCTCCCCGACGCCACGCGGACCCACGAGCCGGCCTATCTGGAACGGCTCCTCGCCGGGACGATGCCCGCCGCCGAGCAGCGCACGCTCGGGTTCCCGTGGAGCCCGGGGCTCGTCGAGCGCTCGCTCCGCGCGAGCGCGGGCACCCTCGAGGCCGCACGGCACGCGCTCGATCACGGCATCGCGATGAACCTCGCTGGCGGCACGCACCACGCCTTCGCGACCCACGGCGAGGGATTCTGCGTCCTGAACGACGTCGTCATCGCGCTCCGCGCGCTCCGTGCAGAGGGGCGCATCGGGCGGGTCGCCGTCATCGACCTCGACGTCCATCAGGGGAATGGAACGCACGCCCTCTGCGCCGACGATCCAGACACCTACACCTTCTCGATGCACGGCGGTCGGAATTATCCCTTCCGCAAGGTGCCCGGCTCACTGGACATCGAGCTCGAGGACGGCACCGGCGATGCCGTCTACCTCGAGCGACTCGCCGAGGCGCTGCCGCGTGTACTCGCCGACGCCCGCCCCGACCTCGTGTTCTACCTCGCCGGCGCCGACCCACACGAGGGGGATTCGCTCGGCCGACTCCGCCTCACCTTCGACGGGTTGCTCCGGCGCGACGCGATGGTCCTCGAGGCCGCGCGCGCCGTCGGCGTCCCCGTCACCATCGCGATCGCCGGCGGCTACGGCCGCGACATCCGCGACACCGTGCAAGTCCACCTGAACACCGCGCGACTCGCGCGCGACTTCACCTAACGATGCCTCCCATCCCGCCGCCGACCCGCGAGGGCGTCACGACGACGACCCCGACTCCGCTCTCCTGGTGCCGCTATGCCCCCGCCACGCCACAAAGCGCGATGGTGGTGCTGCACGGAGGGCCGGGCGCGCATCACGAGTACCTGCTCCCACAGCTGCTCTTCCTCGCGGAGACGCGTGACTGCCTCCTCTACGATCAGCGCGGCGGCGGTCGGTCCAAGACGGACGACCGGACGCCGATCACCTGGCAGACCCACGTCGACGACCTGCGCGCGGTGGTCGCCGAGTGCGCGCCCGGCCCGCTGACGCTCGTGGGCTACTCGTGGGGGGCGCTCCTCGCGCTCCTCTACACAGTGGAGGCCGCGGCGGGGCGTACGGAGCCGATGCCCGCACGGCTCGTCCTGCTCGACCCCGCGCCCGCCTCGCGCGCCTTCCGCACGCGGTTCGAGGCGGAGTTCGCCCGACGGCAGGCGGGCCCCGAGGTGCAGGCGCTCCGCGCGAAGCTCGAGGCGAGTGGACTGCGGGACCACGATCCGGCGGCCTACCGTCAGCGGACCTTCGAGCTCAGCGTCGCCGGCTACTTCGCCGATCCCGCCCGCGCGCGCGACCTCACGCCCTTCCGGGTGACCGGCCGCGTCCAGCAATCCACATGGGAGTCCCTCGGCGACTTCGACCTGTTGCCGGCGCTCCGGACGCTACGCGTCCCGGCGCTCGTGGTGCACGGGCGGCAGGACCCGATCGCGCTCGAATCGGCCGCGGCGATCGCCGACGCGCTCGGCGCGGAGCACTGCTGGCTCGACGACTGCGGGCACGTCCCGTACGTGGAACAGCCGGTGGCGTTGCAGGCGGCGGTCTCGGCGTTCCTCGACGCGACGGAGGCGCTCGTCCCGGGGTGAACGCGGCTGCTCCAGCGGCTGGAGCAGCGCCGGTATATTCCCCGCTGTGATCAACTCGCGCGCCGCCGCCCACCATCTGCACGAGATCGTCGCGCTCCTCGAGCTGCAGGGCGAGGACCCCGCCGTCCCGGCCCCGTTCGCCGACGCCGCGCGCGCCCTCGCCGCGGACGAGGCCCGGCCGCTCGCCGACCTCCTCGCCCGTGACCGGCGCCGCTTCGCCCCCGAGGTGCTCGAGGTCCTCGAGGATCTCGGCGCGACGGGGGACTCGACCCTCCTCGACCGCCTCCGCGAATCGACGCCGGAGGGGCTCTTCGAGATGCTGCGTGTGCCGGGGCTCGGGCCCTCGCGCATCCGGCGCATCCACGAGGGGCTGGGGATCGACACGCTGCAGGCGCTCGAGGAGGCCGCGCGTGACGGTCGGCTCGCCGCGCTCCCGCGCTTCGGCGCGCGCACCGCAGAGCAGGTGCAGCGCGGGATCGCCTGGCTGAAGGAGAGTGGGACGCCGGTGCTCCTCCCGCACGGGCGCGCCGAGGCGGAGCGGCTCGTCGGTGTCGTGCGGCGGCTCCCGCAGGTGGTGCGCGCGGAGATCGCAGGCGCGGTGCGGCGGCACGCGGAGACGGTGCGCGAGGTGGAGCTCGTCGCCGCGTGCAGCGGGGCGCCGGAATCCGTCGCGACCGCGATTACGCGCGTCCCCGGCGTCCGGGACTCCGTCGGCGGTGGGACGCGTAGCGTCTCGATCCGCTTCGATGACGGCTTGCGGCTCATCCTGCACTGCGTGCCGCCGGAGTCGTTCGTGGTGGCGTGGGTGCGTGCGACCGGGAGCGAGGCGCACCTGGCCGAACTCGAGGCGCGCGCCGCGCATCGCGGCCTCGCGCTCGAGGCCGCGCATCTCCGCGGCCCCGACGGCCGCGCGCTCGAGCTGACCGATGAGTCGCAGCTCTACGCCGCGATCGGCGTCCCCTGGCTCCCGCCGGAACTGCGCGAGGGGCTCGGCGAGGCCGCAGCGGCCGTCGACGGCTCGCTCCCCGCGCTGGTGACCGAGACCGACCTCCGCGGCGCGCTGCACTGCCATTCGCAGTACTCCGACGGCGGAGCAACGATCGCCGAGCTGGCCTCGGCGGCGCGCGCGCGCGGCTGGCGCTACCTCGGCATCTCCGACCATTCGCAGTCGGCGTTCTACTCGGGCGGTCTGACCGTCGAGACCCTCGCGCGGCAGCACGATGAGATCGATGCGATCAACGCGACCTATGCCGACTTCACGGTGCTGAAGGGGATCGAGGCCGACATCCTCCCCTGCGGGCGAGTGGACTATCCGGAGGCGGTGCTCGACCAGTGCGACTATGTGATCGCCTCGGTGCATTCCCGCTTCGGGATGAACGCCACGCAGATGACCGACCGCGTCTGCAAGGCGCTCGACGACCCGCACGTCACGATCCTAGGGCACCCGACGGGTCGTCTCCTCCTCACGCGGGAGCCGTACGCGATCGATATGGACGCCCTGTTCGCGCGCGCGGCCGCGCGCGGCGTGGCCGTCGAGCTCAACGCCGACCCGCACCGCCTTGATCTCGACTGGCGCCTCTGTCGGTCGGCACGCGCGCACGGCGCACTCGTCGCCATCGGCCCCGACGCCCACTCGGTCGATGGGCTCGAGAACATCACGCTCGGCGTCGGGATGGCGCGGAAGGGGTGGCTCGCCGCCACCGACGTGCTCAATGCGCGCGAGCTCCCCGCGCTGCAGGCGTTCGTCGCGGCGCGACGCAACGGGGTCGCCAGCTGATGGCCGCGCCGCGCCGGCCGCGCCAGGCCACGCCGCACGCCGAGCCGCGAAAGGCCGCACCGCGCCCGCGCTCCGCGGCGGCCCGGCTCGCTCTGGCCACCGAGATCCAACGCCGACTCGCCGACGCGTATCCGAACGCGCATTGCGAGCTCGACCACCGCAATGCCTTCGAACTCGCCGTCGCGACGGTGCTCTCGGCGCAATGCACCGACAAGCGAGTCAACCTGGTCACCCCGGAGCTCTTCCGACGCTGGCCGACACCGGCCGCGCTCGCCGAGGCGCTGCTCGAGGACATCGAGGAGGTGGTCCGAAGCACCGGGTTCTATCGGAACAAGGCGAAGTCGATCCAGGGGCTCGCCCGCGCGCTCGTCGCCGATCACGGCGGCGAGGTCCCGGCGGAGATGGACGCGCTGGTCGTCCTCCCGGGGATCGGCCGGAAGACCGCGAATGTGGTCCTCGGAAACGCCTTCGGGATGAACGAAGGGGTCGTCGTCGACACGCACGTAGCACGCCTCTCGGCTCGCTTCGGACTCACCCGCGAGACCGACGCCGTGCGCATCGAGCGGGCGCTGATGCCGCTCTTCGCTCGCGAGACCTGGGCGCAACTCTCCCATCTGCTGATCTGGCACGGGCGTCGCGTCTGCGACGCGCGCCGACCCCGTTGCGGCGACTGCCTCCTCAACGACATCTGTCCGTCAGCGACCCTCTAACCCTGAGACTACGATGCGGCACCACGATTCGACACCCGCGATCCACCCGTCCGCCGCTCGCGGTACCGGCGCTACGCGCGTGCGATCCCCTGCGCGGCTCCGCCCGCTCGCTCTGCCTGCATCGCGTCGCGCGGTCACCCTCTTGGCGGGTGTGATCATCCTCGCGACCGCCTGCGCCCCGTCGACCACGGCGACCCCCGCCACGGTGAACGCGCGTCCGATCGCCCCGCCCGTCGACTCCTGCGTGACGGCACGCGAGGATGCCGCCGCGGACCCGCGGCTGGACGTCGAGCGGGTCCCCACACCGCTCGCGATGGAGCCGCCGCCGATCCGCCGACCCGTCCCGAGGAACGTCCTCCGGCGCGACGGGAGCGCCGTGATCCGCGTCGAGGTGATGGTCGACACCCTCGGGAAGCCCGATATGACGACGTTCACGGTGCTCGAGTCATCGAACGTCTGGTTCACGAACGGTGCGAAGGCCGCAATCGCCAAGTGGACCTTCCAGCCCGCGCTCCGGAACGGGTGCAAGGTGCCGCGATTCTACCTGTTCAGCGCCACGTCACCGGCGCGGACGAGGCGATAGATTCCAGTGCACGACTGGAGGCCGAAAGCTGGACGCTCGAGGTCTCCATCCGCACCACGCTCCAGCTCTCCTCTGCCAGCTTCCAGCCTCTAGCCTCCCGCATCGATGAAGACCGCCACCTTCGAAACCAACAAGGGCACCATCACCGCCGAGCTGTATGAGAAGGACGCGCCCGGCACGGTCGCCAACTTCGAGAAGCTCGCCAATGAGGGCTTCTACGATCAGATCCGCTTCCATCGGGTGATCCCCGAGTTCGTCGTGCAGGGCGGCTGCCCGAACGCGAAGATCGGCGGCACGCCGAAGGGCCCGCCGGGCACCGGCGGCCCGGGGTACAAGATTCCGTGCGAGACGAAGGGGAACCCGCAGACCCACAAGGTCGGCGCCCTCTCGATGGCGCACGCCGGCCCGAACACCGGTGGCTCGCAGTTCTTCATGGTCCTCTCCGAGCCGAACACTCGGCACCTGAACGGGGTGCACACCGTCTTCGGCCAGATCACCACCGGCCTCGACGTGATGAACCAGCTGACCGACAAGGACCATATGGTGACCGTCCGCGTCGCCTGAGCTTCCAGCGTTCCGCTTCCAGCGTTCAGCCTCCACCCTTCATCCTCCCCCCATGACCTCCGGCACACCGATGTCCGGCCGTGACACCGCGGCCGCCTTCAAGGGCCTCATCATTGGGCTCATCGCCCTCGCCGTCGTCGTCCTCGTCACCGTGAAGCTCACGAACGACAAATTCGACGCGCACGAAGGGGCCCACGCGGCGACCGAGTCGCACTGAGATGACGGCGGCCGCCACCCCGGCCGCCGAGCGCCCTGCGTCCCCGTCGGGGCGCAGGGCGCTGCGTTTCCCGCTCGCGGCGGCGATGCCCCCGCTGCAGACGCTGGCCGTCCTCGTGTGCGGGCTCGCGCTCCGGCTGCATCCCGCCCTCGCCCACTGGTCGGCGCCGACGCTGCTCACCGGCCTCGTGCTCCTCGGCGCCCCCGTTGCGTGGCGTACGATCCGCGGGATGTTGCGCGGCGAGTTCGCCGCGGACGTCGTCGCGATGCTCGCGATCGTCACGGCAATCGTCCTGCGTGAGCCGGTCGCCGGGCTGGTGATCGTCTTGATGCAGACGGGGGGCGAGCTTCTCGAGCGCTACGCCGAGGGACGGGCCTCCGACGCGGTGCGTGACCTCGAGGCGGCGGCGCCGCGCATCGCGCATCGCCTGCGTGGCGTGGGCACTGACGAGGCGCGAGCGGCGGCGGTCGCATCTGCGGCGGCGACCGCCGCGCCGAACGGGGACGCCGACACATTCGACATCGAGGACGTCGCGGCGGAGCAGGTGCAGGTCGGCGACCGGATCCTCGTACGGCCCGGGGAGATGGTCCCCTGCGATGCGGAGGTCGTGGCCGGTTCGAGCGCGCTCGACACCTCGCGCATCACCGGCGAGCCGCTGCCGGAGCGCGTCGGCCCCGGCGCGACGGTGCGCTCCGGCGTCGTGAACACCTCGTCGCCGCTCACGCTGCGCGTCACAGCCCCCGCGCGCGACTCGCTCTACGCGCGGATCGTCGAACTGGTGCGCACGGCGCAGGCCGAGAAGTCCCCGATCCAGCGGATGGCCGATCGATGGGCGATCTGGTTCACTCCTGTCACCCTCGTGGCGTGCGCGATCGCCTGGGGGATCTCTGGGGATCCGCAGCGCGTGCTCGCCGTGCTCGTGGTGGCGACCCCCTGCCCGCTCCTCCTCGCCACCCCGGTCGCGGTGATCGGCGGGATCAATCGCGCGGCCCGCCGGCAGGTCATCGTCCGGAACGGCACCGCGCTCGAGCTCCTCGCGCGGGTGGACACGGCGGTGTTCGACAAGACGGGGACACTCACGCACGGTCGACCGGAGGTGACGACGGTCGAGACGCTCGACGGCACGGCGACGGAGCCGTTGCTCCGCGCGGCCGCCGCCATCGAGATGGGGAGCGGGCATCTCCTCGCCCGCTCCGTCGTCGAGGAGGCCACGCACCGCGGCCTCGCGATCCCGCCCGCGACCGACATCGTCGAGCACGCGGGCCGCGGCGTCACCGGTCGCGTCGAGGGGCGACGCGTGAGCGTCGGGAACCGCGCACTCGTCGCCGACCTCCATCCGAGCGTGCACACGGTCCTCGCGGCGCACGTCGCCCCCACGAACGGCGGCCTCCGCGCGTACGTCGCACTCGATGGGACCGACGACGCGGCGACCGCCACCGGCGTCATCACCTTCGGCGACCGGATGCGCGCCGACCTCCCCGCCTTCTTCGCGCGCCTCCGGGACCTCGGGCTCGCCCGCACGGTCCTCCTCTCTGGTGATCACACCGAGAACGTCGCGCCGATCGCCGCGCACCTCGGGATCACCGATGCCCGCGGCGACCTGCTGCCGGACGAGAAGGTCGCGGCGGTGCGCGCGCTCGAGGCATCGGGGCGCCGCGTGCTGATGGTAGGCGACGGGACCAACGACGCCCCCGCCCTCTCGGCGGCGACGGTCGGCGTCGCGCTCGCCGCGCACGGCGGCGGGATCTCGGCGGAGGCGGCGGGCGTCGTCCTCCTCGCCGATGATGTGACGCGCGTCGAGGAGGCGGTGCGCATCGGACGACGCGTGGTCGCGATCGCGCGGCAGAGCATCGTCGCCGGGCTCATCCTCTCCGGCGCCGCGATGGTCGTCGCGGCGCTCGGCTTCATCCCGCCGACGGTGGGGGCGCTCCTGCAGGAGGGGATCGATGTGGCGGTGATCGTGAACGCCCTGCGAGCGGCGGCACCAGCGAATCCCTGACACGGCTCGGACTATCTTTCCCCGATGACCGACGCCGCCCTCCCCGCCTACGCCGACGCCGTCGCCCTGATGGAGTCGTGGACCACCAGCGCCTCGCTCCGCACCCATATGCGCGCCGTCGAGACCGCGATGCGCGCCTACGCCCGGCACTTCGGGGAGGACGAGAGCCGGTGGGCCCTCGCGGGGCTCCTGCACGACTTCGACTACGAGCGCTTCCCGAACGCCGCGCAGGCCGCTGAGGCGGAGCACCCGAGCGAGGGGGTGCGCCACCTGCGCACCCTCGGCTATCCCGACGACCTCTGCGAGGCGATCCTCGGCCACGCCCTCTTCACCGGCGTGCCGCGGACGACCCGGATGGCGAAGACCCTCTTCGCCGTCGACGAGCTCTGCGGACTGATAACGGCCGCGGCCCTCGTGCGGCCGTCGCGGAGCGTCCTCGACCTCGAGGCGAGCTCCGTCCGGAAGAAGATGAAGGACAAGGCATTCGCGCGCGGGGTATCACGCGACGATGTCATTAACGGCGCGGCCGACCTCGGCGTCGAACTCGACGCCCACATCGCCTTCGTCATCGAGGCGCTCCGCGGGAACGCGGCGGCGCTGGGGCTGGCCGGCAGCTGACCGCCGGCCGCCACGGGGAGGGCCGGCCCAACGCCGCCCCGGCGGCCCACGTACTGGAGATATGCTCGGTGGCCCGTCGTGAATACCGTCGCTCTGCCCTGGACCGTCGCCTCCACGCGCCCCGTGGTGAGTGATCGGCCCGCCGACGAACGCGCGCTGATCCTCGCCGCCCAGCGCGGCGACGAGCCCGCGTTCGGCGAGCTCGTGCGCCGGCATCAGCGGCGGGCGTACGTCGTGGCGCGTGCGATTGTGCTCAACCACGAGGACGCGGAGGACGCCGTGCAGGATGCCTTCCTGCACGCCTTCCGCGCGCTCGACCGATTCCTCCCCGATCAGGCATTCGGCGCGTGGCTGCACCGTATCGTTGCGAACGCCGCGCTCGACCTCACGCGGCGTCGGAAGGTCCGCGACGCCGACGATCTCCCCGAGACCGTCGCCTCCCCCTTCCGCGACCCCGCAGTCACGGACGAGCTGCAACGCCGCCTCGCTGCGGCGCTCGCGAGCCTGCCGGCGCGCCAGCGCGCCGTCATCACCCTACACGACGTCGAAGGCTACAAACACGCGGAGATCGGCGGGATGCTCGGCATCCCCGAGGGGACCGCCCGATCCGACCTCCATTACGCGCGCGCCCAGCTGCGCGACCTGCTGCACGACCTCCGGAGCGACCGATGACCGACCACGACCGTCCCACCCTCCATCGCGACGACGAGCTCACGACGCGCCTCCGCGCGCTCGTCGCCCCGCCGACCGACCCGGCCTACTGGGCCGGCCTCGAGACCCGCATCCTCGCGCGGGTCCGGCAGGGACGCGACGGCGCCGCGTGGTGGGTGCTCCCCGAGCGCATCTACCGCATCGGACTCCTCGCCGCCGGCCTCACCCTGATCGTCGCGGGATCCGTCTATCTCCGGCACCGCGCGCTCGAGACGCGGATGGCCTACGAGACGATCCTCGACAGCGCCGATGACGCCCCCGTCTTCGCCCGCCGCGGGCTCTTCGACGGCGAGCGTCCCGACCCGCTGCGCGCCGGCCCTGCCACGACCCCGGAGGACCGCCGATGACCCGAACCAAAAGCCTCGCGGCGGCGTTCTATCTGACGGCGGTCCTCGTCGGGGCGGCCATCGGCGTGACGGTGGACCGGTGGGTCCTCCGGGACAGCTGGACCCGCGAGATGCGTGACCCGCGCGCGATGCGGGGGCGGATCGCCGAGACGCTGGCCTTCGACTCGACGCAGCGCGCCGTACTCGATTCGATCCTCGACACCCGCAACCGCCGGATGGATTCCCTGATGGCCCCGGTGCGTCCCGGCATCGATTCTGTCAGCCGCGAGGCGCGTGAGGCCTTCGACCGCCTGCTCACCCCCGAGCAGCGGACCAAGTATGAACAGTGGCGTCGCGACCGCGAGGCCGGACGACGTCAGGAGCGCGAGTGATGCGGCAGTGGATGTGGATGGTGGCGGCGGTCCCGATCGCCCTCGGCGCGCAGGACCCAGCACGCCCGATCACGCTCGACGAGGCCGTGCGCCTCGCCCAGCGCAACGCGCCGGCCGCGGTGCAGGCACGCAACGCCGTCCGCAGCCAGGCCGCGGTCACGCGGACGCGCTACGCCGCGTATCTCCCGACCCTCTCCCTCGGCGCAGGCGCCAACCGGCAGAACGGCACGCGCTACCTCCTCGACCTCGACACGATCCTCCCAAACGACGTGCCGTGGCGCGCGAGCCACAGCCTCAGCTCGAACATCGAGCTCTTCGACGGCGGCCGCCGCTACTTCGACGTGATGGCGGCCCGCGCCAACGTCGACGCCGCTGAGGCGAGCGAGGTCGCGCAGCGCTTCAGCATCGCCCTCGGCGTGAAACAGCAGTACTTCGCCGTCCTCGCCGCCCGTGAGCAGCAGGGCGCCGCCGAGAAGCAGCTGGAGCAGACGACCGAGCAGCTCAAGGCCGCGAACGCCCGCGTCGCGGCGGGCGCGGCGACACGCTCCGACTCGCTCCGCTCGATCATCGCGGTCGGGAACGCGAAGCTCGCCGTCCTCTCCGCGGACAACGCGCTCGCGACCGCGAACGCCGCGCTCTCCCGCCTCGTCGGATCGACGGCACTCGTCACCGCGATGCCGAGCGACACCGGGGATGCCGCGCGCGTATCGCTTGCCGACGCCGAATTGATCGCGATCGCCGAGCAGGGGCCGGCGGTGCGGCAGGCCGAGGCGGCCGTCGCGGCCGCGCGCCAGCAATCCCGCTCGGCGAAGACGCCGTATCTCCCGACCCTCTCGGTCGGCCTCTCCCAGAGCTACGCCGCCTCTGAGGCGGGGTTCGCGGTGCTCGGGGACACCCGCAACAAGAACCTCGCGACGAGCCTCCGGGTGAACTACACCCTGTTCAATGGGCTCCAGCGCGAGCAGCAGGTGGTGCAGGCGAGCATCGCCGAACAGAACGCCACGGCGAACCTCCGCGACGCCCGCCTCAACGCCCGCCAGCTGATGGTGCAGCAACTCGGCACGCTCCGGACCGCGGAGGCGCGCGTCGAGATCCAGCGGCAGTCGGTCCTCGCGGGCGAGGAGGACCTCCGGGTGCAGCAGGAGCGCTACAACCTCGGCGCCGGCACCCTGCTCGACCTGATCGCCTCACAGTCCACCCTCATCGCCGCGCGTCAGGCCCTGATCCAGGCCCGCCTCGACGCGCGGGTCGCCAAGGCGCAGATCGAAGCGCTCCTCGGGCGCGCCCTCTGACCGTTATGCCCGCCCTCTCCGCATCCGCCTCTTCCGGAGCCGTCTCCGTGATCCGTCGTCCCGCCCTCGCCCTGCTCGCCGTCCTCGCCCTCGCCGCGTGCGGGAAGGACAAGACCGAACCACTCACCATCCGGACCGCTGACGTGGCGCGCCGCACCATCGTGGTGCAGGCCGAGGCCACCGGCGTGATCGAGCCGATCAACGTCGTCGAGGTGAAGTCCCGCGCCTCGGGGCAGGTCACGCAGATGCCGGTCGAGACCGGCACCCTCGTGCGGCCCGGTGACCTCATCGTGCAGCTCGACACGCGCGACGTGCAGAACCAGTTCAACCAGGCCAAGGCCGACCTCGAGGCGGCGGAGAAGAAGCTCGAGGTCTCGGCGATCCAGAAGAAGCGGTCGGATGAACTGCTCGCCGCGCGCATCATCACGGCGCAGGAGAACGAAGCCGCGCAGCTCGACTATGCGAATGCGCAGTCCGCCATCGTCCGTGCCCGCGCCTCGCTCGACCTCGCGCAGCAGCGGCTCGACGACGCGCGGGTGACCGCGCCCGTCACCGGGACGATCATCGAGAAGCCCGTCGCGCTCGGCCAGGTCATCCAGTCGGGGACCAGCGCCGTCGGTGGCGGCACGACGATCGTGAAGATGGCCGACCTCACACGCGTGCGCGCCCGCGCGCTCGTGAACGAGACCGACATCGGCTCGGTGCGCGCCGGCCTCGAGGCGACAGTCATCGTCGACGCCTTCCCCGACCGCCCCTTCCGCGGCACGGTGGAGAAGATCGAGCCGCAGGCGATCGTACAGCAGAACGTCACGATGTTCCCCGTGCTGGTGACGCTCGACAATCAGGAAGGGCTCCTGATGCCGGGGATGAACGGCGAGGTGTCGATCGTCTCCGAGCGGCGGGACGAGGTGATCGCCGTCTCCAACGACGCGGTGCGGTCGGTGCGTGAGGCGGCGCAGGCTGCGGGCGCGCTCGGCCTGAACCCCGACAGCGTGCAGGCCCAGCTCCGCGCCGGGATGGGCGGCGGGATGGGTGGCGGAATGGGCAGTGGGTTCGGCGGTGGCGCAGGGGGTGGTCGCGGTCCGAATGGCGGGGGCGCGGGTGCGCCGGCTGGTGTCGCGCCGGCTGGTGCCGCGCCGCAGGCGGCCGGGCCGCAGGCGAGCGGTGGCGGCGCTCGGAGCCGACCGGATAGCGCCGGCGGCGCGTCGCAGCGTCGGCGAGGGAATGGTCGTGGCACCGAGACCGGCGCCGCGACGGCGCAGGGTGGCAACGGCCGCAGCCGGATGGGTGGCGCCGGCGGGATGGGCGCCGGCGGCGCCGGAAGCGGCGCGGGTGCTCCCTCCGGTGCCCGGCGCTCGGCGACACGCAGCGGCCTCGTCTTCGTCCAGAAGGCCGACTCCACCTGGGAGCCGCGCGTCGTCCGGCTCGGTGTCTCCGACTACGACTACACCGAGGTCGTCAGCGGCCTCCAGCCCGGCGAGAAGGTCGCGCTGCTGAGCGCGGCGCTCCTCCAGGCCCAGCGGGAGCAGAGCAACGACCGCTTCCGCGCGATGACCGGCGGCGGCAGCCCGCTCGGCGGCGGAACAGGCGGTGGGGCCGCCGGCGGTGCGGGGGGCGGTGGCCGGCCCGGTGGCGCCGGCGGCGGTGGTGGTGGTGGTGGCGGGGCGCGCTGAGCCATGGACTTCGGCGAGACGATCCGCGTCGCCCTCGGGGCGCTCCGCGCAAACAAGCTTCGCTCCCTCCTCACGATGCTCGGCATCGTGATCGGGGTGTCGGCGGTCATCGCGGTGGTCGCACTCGGCAAGGGCGCCCAGCAGGCGGTCAACGACCGCATCTCCTCGCTCGGGACGACGCTCCTCACCGTCTCCCCGGGCCAGGCGCGCTCAGGCGGCGTGATGTCGTTCGACGTGCGCTCGCGCCTCCTCCTCGAGGATGCGCAGGCACTCGAGGATCGCGCCGAGGTCATCACGGCGGTGCAGCCCGAGATGTCGAGCAACCTGCAGGTGCAGTACCTCAACAAGAACGCGGGCACGCAGGTCGTCGGGACCACGGCGAACTTCCCCGAGGTCCGCAAGTACGAGCTGGCCGCCGGGCGCTTCTTCACGCAGGCCGAGGACCAGAGCCGGCAACGCCTCGCCGTCGTCGGTCCGACCGTCCTCGAGAACCTCGGGTTGCAGACCCCCGAGGCGCTCGTCGGCGAGGACATCCGCATCCGCGGCATCCAGTTCACCGTCATCGGCGTCTACAAGTCGAAGGGTCAGGCGAACCCGTTCAGCAACCCCGACGACCAGGTCCTCATCCCCATCCAGACCGCGCGCTTCCGCGTGCTCGGCTCCAACCGGCTCCGCTCCATCTCGGTCCTCGCGCCGGATGAGAAGCAGATCCCCGAGGCGATGGCCGACGTGCAGAAAGTGCTCCGCCGCGAGCACAAGCTCCGCGCCGACAAGCCGGACGACTTCCAGATCCGGAACCAGGCGGACTTCCTGAGCACGCTCGGAGAGACCACGCAGGTCTTCTCGATGCTCCTCGCCGGGATCGCCGCCGTCTCACTCCTCGTCGGCGGGATCGGCATCATGAACATCATGCTGGTGTCCGTGACCGAGCGCACGCGCGAGATCGGGATCCGGAAGGCGCTCGGCGCCACCAAGGCCAACATCCTCTTCCAGTTCCTCATCGAGGCCGTCGTCCTCTGCCTCCTGGGCGGCGGCATCGGCATCGCGCTCGGCGCCGGCGGGGCCACGGCCTTCACCTCGCTCCTCGGCTGGAAGACCCAGATCGGCGCCTCCTCGGTCACCCTCGCTTTCGGCTTCTCGGCCCTCGTCGGGATCCTCTTCGGCGTCTACCCCGCCCGTCGGGCGGCCGGCCTCGACCCGATCGTCGCCCTGCGGTACGAGTAGGACGCCGACACGCGCGGGATCCGGGGCGTAGTGGCCCGGGTCCCGCGGGGGGCCTAGATTCCCCCGCGCGATGCCGGACCTTCCGACTCCCGAATCATCCGCGCCGGCCCCACGGCCGTCGCTGTCGATGACGTCGGAGTATCACCCGCCCGAGCGGCACCACGTCGAGACCGACCCCACCGGGAAGCGGCTCGCAATCCTCACGCTCACCGCCCTCGGCGTCGTCTACGGCGACATCGGGACGAGTCCGCTCTACGCGATGAAGGAGGCGTTCAGCAAGCCGGAGTACGGCCTGCAGGCCGACCCAGCCACCGTCTACGGCGTCCTCTCGCTCGTGCTCTGGTCGCTGATCCTCGTGGTCAGCGTGAAGTACATCGTCTTCATCCTCCGCGCGGACAACCGTGGCGAGGGCGGGATCCTCGCGATGCTCGCCCTCCTGATCCGTGACGATACCACGCCACGCGCGAAGCGCGGCGTCCTCGTGACGCTCGCGCTCTTCGGCGCCGCCCTCCTCTACGGCGACGGCATCATCACCCCGGCGATGTCCGTGCTCGGGGCGATGGAAGGGCTCGAGGTCGTCTCGCCCGGGGCGCTGGCGCTCGTGGTCCCACTGACCATCGGCATCCTGATCGGCGTCTTCGCCGTACAGCGGTCCGGCACGCATAAGGTCGGCGTCTTCTTCGGCCCGATGATGCTGGTCTGGTTCTTCTCGATCGGCGCGCTGGGGCTCGTCGAGGTGCTGCGGCATCCCGACGTCCTCGTCGCCATCAACCCGGTCTGGGGCATCCGCTTCTTCCAGACCCTCGGGCATAAAGGATTCCTCGCTCTGGGTGCCGTCGTCCTCGCCGTCACCGGCGCGGAGGCGCTCTATGCCGATATGGGGCACTTCGGGAAACGCCCGATCCGGACCGCCTGGTTCTGGCTGGTGTTCCCGGCGCTGGTGCTGAACTACTTCGGCCAAGGCTCCCTCCTGCTGCGGGATCCCTCAGCGGTAGCGAACCCGTTCTACCTCCTCGTCCCTCGCGAGCTGCTCTACCCGATGATCGTCGTGGCGACCGCCGCCGCCATCATCGCCTCGCAGGCCCTGATCTCCGGGGCGTTCTCCTTGACGCAGCAGTGCATCCAGCTCGGGTACAGCCCGCGGATGACCATCCGACACACCTCGGCCAAGGAGTTCGGCCAGATCTACGTGCCCGAGGTGAACGTCGCGCTGGCCGTGGGTACGCTGCTGGTGGTCCTTGGCTTCCAATCGACCGCGGCGCTCGGAGCCGCCTACGGGATCGCTGTGACCGGGACGATGGCGATCACCTCCATCCTCTACTTCGCCGCCTGCACTACCCGATGGCGCATGCCGCTCGTGCGCGCCCTCCTGATCACCGCCGTGTTCCTCGCCATCGACGTCGCGTTCCTCGGCGCGAACCTCGTGAAGATCGCGCATGGCGGATGGGTCCCCCTCGCGATCGGAGTTTTCCTCTTCGTCCTGATGACCAGCTGGAAGCGCGGCCGGGAGATCCTCAAAGAACGCGTCACTGAGATGGCTCTCCCGCTCGAGACCTTCCTCGAGGACATCCAGCGCCGCGCCCCCGTCCGCGTCCCGGGCACCGCGGTCTTCATGACCTCCGAGTCGAACGGCGTCCCTGTCGTCCTCCTGCACCACCTCAAGCACAACAAGGTCCTGCACGAGACGGTCATCCTCCTCTCCATCGCCGCCGACGAGATCCCCGAGGTCCCGCGGAAGGACCGCACGCAGATCGAGGCGCTCGGACAGGGCTTCTTCCGTGTCGTCGCGCATTACGGCTTCATGGAGTCCGCGGACGTGAAGGAGGTGCTCCAGAAGTGCCGAGACTCCGGGATCGCCGCGCGACCGCTGGACACCTCGTACTACCTCGGCCGCGAGATGCTCATCCCCACGCGTGGCGCGTGGAAGAAGGGCGGCAGCTCGATGAACCTCGTCCGGAAGTGGCTCTTCGCGCTGATGTCCCGCAACGCCCGCTCTGCCTCCGAGTACTTCCAGCTCCCGCCCAACCGGGTGGTCGAACTGGGCACGCAGCTCGAGTTCTGACCGCGGACGCGGCCACCCGCCGCGCCCGCCGCCGTCCCACCCCCGCCCCGGCCCACTGATGCGCCGTCTCCTCCTCGCCCTCCTCGCCTGCGCCGCGACGGGCGCCTCGCCCGCGCACGCCCAGACGCGCCTCCCCGTCGACTCCATCCGCGACGACCGCGCCTTCACCTTCTACGGCCACCCGCCGTACCGCGCCGCCATCCCGCGCCCCGAGACGATCCTCGGCTACCCCGTCGGGAGCTGGCACACCCAGTACGACCGCCAGGAGCGGGTGCTCTTCGCCATCGCGGAGGCCGCCAAGGACCGCGTCAGCATCGAGGAGATCGGTGTCACGAGCGAGCGCCGCACGATGCGCCTCTACCTCGTCTCCGCGCCGGAGAACATCGCCCGGCTCGAGGCCATCCGCGCCGATCTCGACCGCCTCGCCGACCCGCGCGGCGCGACGCCAGCCCAGCTGCAGGCGGTCGCCGCACGCACCCCTGCGGTGATCTGGTTCTCCGGCTCCGTCCACGGCGACGAGGTGCCGGGCTTTGAGGCGTCGATGCAACTCCTCTATCACTTCGCCGCCACCGAGGACCCCGCCACCCTCGCGCTCCTAAAGGACGCCGTCGTCGTGATCAACCCCAGCTCCAACCCCGACGGTCACGAGCGCTTCGCGGTCTGGAGCAACTCGATCGCGGTCGGGAGCCCCGAGCGCCAGGCGATGGAGCAGCAGCGCGGCCAGCCGTGGAGCATCGCCGGCCGGTACAACCACTACCGGTTCGATATGAACCGCGACCTGATGGTGATGACCCAGCGGGAGGTGCAGGCGGTCGTGGGTGGGATGCTGCGCTGGCACCCGATGATCACCGCCGACCTCCACGGGTACGTCAGCACCTACTTCATGGCGCCGGCGGCACGCCCGGTGAACGCGAATGTCTCGGGCTGGCCCTTTCCCTGGGCGGAGCGCGTGGGGCGCGGCAACGCGGCCGCCTTCGACCGGTACGGCTGGTTCTACTTCGTCCGCGACAACTACGACCTCTACTACCCGGGCTACTACGACACCTGGCCCTCGCTCACCGGTGCGATGGGCACCACCTACGAGACCGACGGGGGCCCCGCGCTCCTGAAGCGTCGGGAGGACGGCACCCTCCTCTCGCTCCGCGACGGGATCGCCAAGCACTACACTGCGGCCCTCGCAACCTTCGAGACGGGAGCGCGCGGCGCGCGTGAACTCGTCCGCGATTATGCGGGGTTCCGCCAGCGCGCGGTCGCCGACGGCCGCACGGGGACGATGAAGCGCGTCGTCTTCACCCCGGGCGATGATCCGGCGCGCGCGGCGGAACTCGCGGCGGCACTCCTCCGCGCCGGCGTCGAGGTCACCCGGACGACGGCGCCGAGCACGAGCGCCCGGGCGCACGCCTACGCCACCGACGGCGTCGGCGCGCAGAGCTTCCCCGCCGGCAGCTATGTGGTCGATCTCGCGCAGCCGCAGGGGAAGGTCGCCAAGGCCGTGCTCGAGCCTGATCCCGACCTCGACCCCGTCTTCCGGAAGACCCAGTACGACCGCTTCGCCCGGAACCAGCAGCGCTCCCCCGACGCCGCCGACACCGAGGGGTTCGAGTTCTACGACGTCTCCGCCTGGTCCCTCCCCGTCGCGTACGGCGTCGACGCCTGGTGGACGGAGGATGCCCCGGCGCTCGCCACCACCCCGCTCTCCCTCGCGAGCGGCCCCCACCTCAACGGCGAGGTGCTCCCACACGAGATTCCGGGCGGGATCGTCGAGGGGCGTGAGCAGGCCTCTGCCTTTCTCTGGCGCAATGACCGGAACGGGGCAGCGAAGGTGGCGATCCAGCTCCTGCAGGAGGGCTACCGGGTCTCCATCGCCGCCAAGTCGATCCAGACCGGCGCGGTGACCTGGCCCCGTGGCACCTGGGTGATCCGTGCCTCCCGGAACGACCGCACCCTTCCCGCCCGCCTCGATGCCCTTGCAAAGGCCGCCGGCGTGGAGGTGCGTGGCGTTCCGACGGCATTCCCCGAGACAGCGCAGTACGGCACCGGCTCCTCCGAGGTCGTCGCGCTCACTGCCCCGCGGATCGCACTCGTCGGGGACGTGGGGATTAGCCAGGGCTCGTATGGGGCCGTTTGGTGGAGCTTTGAACAGCGCTACGGCATCCGCTTCACGCCGATCACCACGGACGCGCTCTCAGGCGACCTCAGCGCGTTCAACGTGATCGTGGTACCGAGCGGGAGCCTGACCCGTCTCGGTCGGGGTGAGGCGCTGAAGCGCTGGGTCGAGGGGGGTGGCACGCTCGTCACCTTCGGCGGGGCGACGCGCTGGGCGACCCGCGAGGACGTCGGCTTCACCTCGGTGCGGCGCCTCACCTGTGAGCCGAAGCGCGACGCCAAGTCAGCGCCGGCGACCCTCGCCCCGGCGGACTCCCTCAAGGCGACGGTCAGCCCCGCCGCCTGCGCCGACGACCTCGCCGATATCCCGGGCACCCACTTCGACGCCGTCCTCGACCTGACGCACTGGCTGACGCTCGGCTTCGATCGCCAGCGGATGCAGGTGATGCAGAGCGGGAGCGACCGCTACGGGCTCTCCCGCGACGGTGGGAATGTCGCCGTCTTCCCGACCACCGGACCCCTCCGGCGCGCGGGATTCATCTTCCCGGAGCAGACGGAGCGGCTCCTGCGCGGGACGTCGCTGATCGCGGAGGAGTCGGTCGGCGGGGGCCACGTCGTGCTCTTCGCCAACGAACCGATGTTCCGTGGCTGGTGGCGGGCGCTCGACCGGTTGGTGCTGAACGCGATTGCGCTGGGCGGGAGCTTCTAGGCCGACGCGAACCGCAGCCGCCCCGACGCGTCAGGGACGCGTCGGGGCGGCCTTCTTCACGGGCCCTGACGTCGTCCAGATCACGACGACGCCGCACGCCGCGTCAGTCCCGGCGAATTCGCCGGGGACATCGGAGGCGCCGGTGTAGACCTCAAGCCCCTCGATGTCGCGGACCGGGATGTACGGCCCGAAGGCGTTGTCCGGCCGACCATCGACGACGTACTGCGGATAACACCCTGGTGTGGTGCGGGCCATCTTGATCAGGCAGCCGCGCGGCCCGCCGCACTCGACGTTCACGCCGCGCATCCCGCGGGTGGCATCACCGAGAGTGTTATACCCGCGCTCCTCGATCACCTGCCGGGTGACGTACTGCCCCCGCCCGGTGCGCACCCGGCGTTCGAAATCCTCGTACCGGACCCCGCGTGAAGCGGGCGCCGTGGTGACCGACGGGGCAAGGGGCTGAGCGGCGCGCGCCCGCTCGGCCGCCGAGGCGCCACCAGCCGCCGTACCGGAGTCACCGGCGGACACGCCCGCCGCACCGACCCCCTCCAATTCGAACCGCTGCTCCATCACCTCGCCGCGCGCGAAGGCCAGGACGAACGAGGTGCGGGGATACCCCTCCGCGGTGACGAAGAAGCGGATGACCCCCGAGGGGATCTCGGTGAGATCGAACCGGCCGCTCGAGTCGGTCGCGACGTAGCGGCCGGTGGCGGCGATCACCACGCGTGCCCCGACGATCGGTGCCTGGGTCGCGGCGTCGATCAGGTTGCCGCGGAGGCGCGCGGTAACGGGGCCCTGCGCGCCCGCTGCGGACCCGGCGACGACGAGCAGCGCCATCGCGTATCGGATGACCTGGATGGCTCGATGGAGCATATGCGGAAAGCTACCCCGCAGAATGACCGAGGGGGAACGCCAGTCGGCGTTCCCCCTCGGCATGCACCGCGAGCGGTGGCGTGTCGCGATCCGGCTCAGTTCTCCGGCGCGGCGGTCGCGTTCGCCGGGAGGGCCGACTTCACCTTGGTGCCGCCGAAAGTGTAGAGCTGCTGACCGAAGACACCGAGCTCCTTGGCCGGGACCGGCATCTCGCGCGGCGTACCGGCGATGAGGCCGTTGGTGGCACGGCGGCGGTGGTAGTACGACGCCGCCCCGAGGCCGAGGACCTCGATCTCGTTCTCGTAGCTGAGCTTGACGCGCAGCTGCGCCGCCGTCTCCGACGCGAGCGCCGGGGCGAGGCCGCCACGGGTCACGCGGGTGTTGTTGATCTTCGCCGCGGCGGTGGCGAGGTCGCCGAGCTCGATGGCCGCCTCGGCCCAGAGCAGGTCGTTCTGCGCTGCCGAGAAGAGCGGAGCAGTGCCGTACCCCGAGTAGATGCCGGTCGATGCCTGGACGCCGGTGGCATCGTAGCGAATGTGCCCGATGTTCGACTGGTGGTAGGAGCCACGAGCCATATTGAACGGCGCCTGCGTGGAGTACGCGAAGT
Organism: Gemmatimonadota bacterium; assembly: GCA_016871895.1. Classification (GTDB taxonomy): domain Bacteria; phylum Gemmatimonadota; class Gemmatimonadetes; order Gemmatimonadales; family Gemmatimonadaceae; genus Pseudogemmatithrix. The sequence continues at coordinate 113,624 of VHBO01000001.1, read as the reverse complement.
CGGTGCCGCCATTCGCAGTCTTCGGGACGGTGCCGAAACCGGCGATCATGCTGGCGTTGCCGAAGGAGCCGTCGCCCAGTCGCTTGTCCGCCGAGTTGGGACGGGGATTCCCGCCCGCGGGCCACGGCGTCAGCTGCGTGGCATCGAGCATGTTCGCCACGCGGGTGTGCAGCCGGGCCGTGTCGATCGAGTTGAACCAGACAAGGACTTCCGGGCACCAGGCGGTGCACCCGTCGCCTTCAAAGTTGAAGTTGAACGGCGTTCCCGCCGACATACCATTGGAGGCGTAGTTCCGGACCTTCGTCCAGTCGACGGTCGTCATCTCGCTCACGTCGCGCGGCCAATTCACAAGCAGGTACGCCGCCATCGTCCGGGCGATCTTTGCAATCTGAACATTCGAGTACGCGTGGCCGTTCAGCCAGGCGGCGGGCGTCGTGAAGGTGTTCGCCGAGGCGACCGCGATGGCCGAGTCGAGCTTCGAGAGCGCGGCATCACGCATCGCAAGGCGATTCACATAGGCGAGGTTCGCCAGATCAGCGTTCTCGTCGATGATGTACCCCTTGTTGTAGTTCATCGCGATGCCCGACATCGCGGCGCCCTGCATCAGGAAGGCCACCGCCTCGGCGCGCTTCGTGTTGGCCGCGCTGCCGAGGACGAGCCCATTGTTCCGGGTCGCCTTGAGCACGTTCGTCGCAAGCGAGAGGGAGCTGTAGTACCCCTCCCAGAACCATTCGACGCTCGTCCGGCCCGCTGCGGAGGGATCGTTCTGCCAAGAACGCGAGTTCCGCGTACCGTCGGCATCGAGGCTCGAGTAGAAGTTCATGTTGAAGTTGTTCCACGAGGCGCTGTAGGTCTGCGCCTGCGTGGTGAGGGGCGCCACGGCGTTGTTCCCCTCGTACGTGTTCACCCACTGCCGGATGGCACCACCGGCGACGGCCTCGATGGCCGCCGGGTCGGCGAGCGCGCGCCCCGCGTCGGGCGCGTTCGGGTTGGTGATGTCTAGGGACTTGCACCCCGTCACCCCCACGAGGGCGACGAGGCCAAGGCTCCGGACGAAAGTCGTCATGCGCATGTCAGGTCTCCTGATCGGCGGGTCGGCTTAGAAGCCGAGTTCCACCATCATGGTGAAGGTCCGGAACTGCGGGTAGGTGAAGTAGTCCACCCGGTACACGAAGGGGTTGCCCCCGAGGCCCGACGTCCCCGTCACATCCGGATCGTAGCCGGTGTACTTGGTCGACGTCCAGAGATTGCGGCCGACGATACCGAGGCGGGCGTTCTCGAAGCCGAGGAAGCTGAGCGGCTGCACGAAGGCCTTCGGGAGCTGGTAGTTCACCGAGAGCTCGCGGAGTCGGATGTACGACCCGTTCTCGACGAAGAAGTCGTTCGCGTCGAAGTTGTTGTAGAAGGTCTGGTAGTAGGAGACCGGCTTCTTCTCCTCCTCCGCCCGGCCACGCTGGTCGTAGAGCGGGTCACGCTGCTCGTTGAACGGCCACTGGCGGGTGTAGTTGTAGATGTCGCCGCCCTGGACCATCGTGATCAGCGCGTTGAGGCTGAAGCCACCCCACTGGAAGGTGGAGTTGATGGCGAGGTTCAGGTCAGGGTTGACGTCACCGATCTGCACCACCGACTCGCCCGTGGCGGTGTACGCCTTGAGCGGCTTCTCGTTGATCGTCCGCCAGTCGGCGGTCCGGACGTAGAAGCCTTCCTCGTTCAGGCGGTAGTTCGCCGCCGTCCCGGTGACCGATGGGTTCTTGCCCGACTGGAGGGTCGCCGCCAGCTGCTCCGGCGTCCGGATCCACTTGGAGCCGTAGATCACACCGAAGGGCTCGCCGGCGCCCACGCGGAAGAGCGACGTGTTGCCGTCTGGACCCGCGAGGAAGGGCGCGACCTTGAGGTCGGTGATCTGCTGCCGCGTGCGGTCGGCGGTCACGTTGAGCCGCCAGAACATGTCACCGGTCGAGAGCAGCACCGCGCCGAGCGCAGCCTCGTGCGTCTGCCCCGCGAGTGTGCCGGCGTTCGTCCAGGTGTTGCGATAGCCTGTCGCCGCCGAGACCGGCGCGAGAAGGATCTGGTCGCTGGTGACCTTGTCGGAGTAGCTGTACTCGAAGGTGAAGTTACGGAGGAAGGTGAGGTTGAAGCCCACCTCCGTCTCCTTCGAGAAGGCCGGCCGGAGATCCCGGTTGCCCAGGGTCACCGGGGTCGGGCTGCCGCCGACAAGCGAGAAGATCTCGTACTGCGCATCGAACCCGGGGCGGAGCCCCGCCGTGCCGTACGAGGCGCGGAGCTTGAACTCATCAATCCCTGGGAGGGGCAGATCCTCGGAGAGGCGGTACGCCGCCGAGACGCGGTTGTAGATCGCGGTCCGCTGGTCGGCGCCGAAGAGCGACGACTGGTCCTGACGCACGAGCGCGTCGAAGATGTACCGGTCGCGGATGTCGAAGGTCGTGATCGCGAACAGGTTCTGATTGCGGATCGTCACCGAGCGCGAGCCCGGGAAGATGTCCTGTGCCGGATCGGCCGAGCTGAACTCCGGCACCTTCGGCACGGTCAGCGACGCGGCGAAGACGTTGACGTTGTTGACCGACTGGTCTTCGAACACGTAGGCGAGCTTGGTCGTGTTCGTGAACCACTCGAAGTTGCGGACCGCGGTGAGCGTCGCGCCAATGTTGCTGGTGCGAGCGAGCGTCGAGCTCTGGAAGAGACTACCGTCATCCGACGCGCCCGCGGAGTTCAGGAAGCCGGTCGGGGTGAACGACTTGTACATGTCCCCCGACTGCTCGTAGTTGATGTTGCCCTCGGCGGTCAGCCAGCTGAGCGGCTTGTAGGTCAGCTTGAAGGTCCCGTTGAAGCGGTCGCGGTCGCGCGAGATGTCGCGGTTGGCGAGGCCGTAAAGCGGGTTGACGACGTTGCCCGAGAGGGGCGGCTGCTTGATCGCGGCGTTGAACGGCGAGCCGTCCGCGTTCGGCGCGAGGAGGTCGACGTTCGGCTCGAGGAAGCGGAGGCCGAAGAAGATTCCGGTATTCTCCGCCTCGTCCGAGTTCGACCGCCCGTAGAAGGCGCCCGCCTGGAAGGTGAGCTGATCGGTGATCGCCTGGTCAAGGTTCATGCGGAAGTTCTGCCGCGAGAACCCGTTCAGGAGGCCGAGGACGCCCGACTCACGGGAGTTCTGGAACGAGACGTTGAAGTTCGTCGACCCGCGCCGCTGACCGACCGAGGCGTAGTTCGTCATGAACGTCCCCGGGCGGAAGACCTGCCCAAGCTGGTCGTAGATGACCGGGTACGGATTGTCGGCGATGCGATCGGCCTCCTGGATGCGGTTGCCGTTCGCGTCGCGCGCGAAGTCGCCGTCGGGAAGCAGGCGGAACTCGTGTGCCGTGTTGCCCGGCACCTTGTTCGGGAGCCAGCTCTGCCCATACTCGTTGCGGAGCTGGAAGGAGGTCTGCCCCTCCGCGAGCTGCGCACCGCGCTTCGTGAAGATCTGGACGACGCCGTTCGCCGCGTCCGAGCCGTAGAGCGAGCTCGCCGCGGCGCCCTTGATGACTTCCATCCGCTCGACATCCTCGGTGTTGATGTCGGCGAGGGTCATGCGGGTGATGGTACCGTCGATAATGATCAGCGGGTCGGCGGAGCCGGTGAGGCTCGTCGCCGCGCGGAGGCGGATCGCCGGGGCCTGGCCGGGCTGGCCGGAGACGGTCACGACCGAGGCGCCGGCGACGCGACCCGCGAGGGCGCCCACCGGCGAGGAGGACGGGGCCTCCTTGATCTGCGACGCGTCGACGACGCCGACGGAGAACGCCGTCTTCTTCTGCGACGTCGCGTCACCCACGCCGGTCACGACGACCTGCTCGAGGTTGAGGACGTCCTTATCGAGCGCGAACTCCTTCTCGATGCGGCCGGCGGCGAGCGCCACGGTGGCCTGCTTCGGCGTATAGCCGATCGCCCGGGCCCGCAGCGTGACCGACCGACCGGCGTTGGCGCCGACCGGAACGGTGAACGAATAGGTGCCGTCGACCGCCGTGGTGGCGCCGACGCCCAGCTCGACGATGCCGACGCTGGCGCCGCCGAGCGGCTGACCCGCGGACGTCACCTTGCCGCTGAAAACGGCGCTCTGGGCGAGCGCCGCCGCCGTCGACAGCGCGAGCACGAGGCCGGCGCGGACGATGTGGGTGAACACACGCGACATGGAGAACCTCTGAGTGGAATGAGTCATGGTCGGCTCGTGATTACGGGGTCATCACGGCGCGCAGCGACGCCCCGGCCCCGTCCTCATACACATCGATGCGGATGTACCACGTCCCGGCCTGCGGGTTCGTGAACGTGCAGCTCTCGCCGTTCCCGGCGTTCCACGACCGGCAGGTGAAGCCGCCCACGGACGTCGTCGGCGGCGTCCCACGGCGCACATAGAGGTCGAGGTCACCAGTGCCACCGCTCATCGTGACGGAGAGATTCGTCTTCCCCTCCGGCACGTAGATGCGATATAGGATGTCGGCACCGACCGCCCCGCCGACCGTCACGGGCACGTTGTTGGTGAGCGGCTGCCCGACGAGGTTGTAGACCGTGAAGCTCGATGACTTCTTTGAGCCGTCCGGCTTCGTCGCCGTCACCGCCGCGAAGCACGAGGTCGCACTCCCCGCCGGTGTGCAATTCGTGGACACGAGCCCGCCCGCGGTGACCGTCGCGACCTGGGTGTTGCTGCTCTCCCACGTCACGGTCTGCGGCTCGCCACCCTGCGTCGCCGTCATCTGGACGGGGATCCCCTCATCGACGCCGATATACGACGGGGCGACCTCGAACCGGTTGCTGAGGTCGGTGGTCTCGTAGCTGTTGTCGACGCAACCCCCAAGGATCGCGACGACACCGAGCGCCGAGAGCCGTGCGACTGTGCGCATCTTCATGAAGCGGGCTCCTGGTGAACGAGAGCACGGGACGGCGGATTCCGTCCCGTACACGTGAACTGCGGGAAACATCGGCGAACATACGACGGCCCTGCCAGGTCGGCAAGACAGACGTGTGACACGGGTCAGACGCGGCTGTTACGGTGAACGTAACGACATCGGTGTCCCCCCCGGTGGCAGGGGAACCCGTGTCTCCCGTCCGGTGGCCCACCGAACCACCAGTCGGAGCGCCCCCGCCGGCCGCGCGAGCACCAGCGCCCCCGCATCGGTGGACCAATAGCCGTGCCCGGCGGCAACCACTCGGGCCGGACCACGCCACCCGTCCCCTTCTATATGAATGTGAGCCCCGACGGCGAGCGGGTTCCCAACCCCACCGGACAACCGCACGACCTGACCAGGACGGCCCCCCTGGTTCCGCCACAAGGTCGTCCCCTCCCCGTTCTGCGCGACCGCCACATCGGGGCGCCCATCCGCGTCGAAATCGGCCACGGCCACGCCGCGCTGATCCCCACGGATTGCCACGCCCGAACCCCGCACGTCCAACGGGGTGAACCCGCCGGTGCCATCCCCGCGCAACACGAGCCCGACCCCCGCATCGAATCGCATCGTCGCGATCTCGGTGGGGAAGAAGTTCTGCGCCAGGAAGAGATCCTCACGCCCATCCCCATCGAAGTCCGCGACGCCGACCCCGAACGCCGGCGCGAGCTGCGCCGCCGCCGGCAGGGGCACGGCATCAAAGCGTGACCCGCGATTGTGCAACAGCAGATGGTCATACGTGGTAGCACCGATCCGTACCGCCGCGGACGCCGCCGGCCCGAGCACCGCGTCCACATCCGCCGCCGCGAACTCCCGATACGTCGCGATCCGGCGCCGGAGGTCCGTCAGCTCGAGACTCAGCCGCGCGAACGATTCCGTGGGCATCTCGCGCCCAGTCACCGAATCGGCCCGCGCGAAGACGAGCCCCGGCCCCGAGGCTCCGAAGGGACCCGTCACCAACAGATGCGGGCGCTCGGCGCTCACGCCGAACGGCAGGTTGCGTCCCCAGCTCGTCACCACGAGATCGACGCGGCCATCGGCGTCGACATCGATCGCAGCGAGCCCGTTCCACCGACTTCGGATCCCGGAGAGGCCCAGCGCCGCAGTCACGTCGACGAACGCCCCACCATCGTTCCGCAGGACGCGCACCGGTCCGAATTCCGTCGCCACCACGAGATCAGGTCGCGCATCGCCGACAACATCCACGAGCAACGCGGACGACACGAGACCGAGCGCGCGCAACGCCGCGGCATTCCGCACATCTCGCGTGAACCGGCCCTCAGGCCCACCGCGCCAGAGCGCCGAAGGGGCCGGCGCCGGCCAGAGCCCCGCGATCACCCGCGGGGCAACGAAGAGATCGAGCCAGCCGTCCCCATCGACATCCCCCGAGGCGATCGCGCCAATGCTCGCGGTGTCGCCAGGCACGAGGGCACGGGGCGCGGGGCGCCCACCAACCACATCGACCCCGAGGACGCGCGGCATCGCGAGTGCAGAGTCCGCGCTCGGTGCCTCATAGCTCGACTGGCCGACCGCGAGTCGGACGCCACCGCGTCCGTCGCCGACGGGCACGATCGCCGTGAGATCACCGCGCACGGGATCGGTCAGTGGTGTCGCGCGGAATCGTTCCCCCTCGTTGCGCAGGAGCGCGAGCGACCCGCCGCGCCCGGCCCCGACGACGAGGTCGTCATCCCCATCGCCGTCCGCATCAAGCCAGGCGAGCCCCGGCCCGAGCTGACTCAGTCGGGTCGGCAACAACGGCTGACGGCGAAAATCATCGAAGGGCTGCTCAACGTGCTGATGCCCGTCGAGCAGCGCCGTCGCGTCGACGAAGAGTGGGAGCCCACTGTCCACGCGCGTCTCGACAGGCGAGCGCGCCGCCGATTGCCGGACCTCGTAGAGTCGGTTCCCCCGCGCCGCCGGCACGCGGGTCACGTACCCGTCAGGCCACCGAACCTCAATCGTGAACGTCTCGTCTGACGGTGCGGCAAAGACGAGTTGCGCCTCGCTCCCACTGAGGTAGTAGCCCCCCGCCGTGACCTCGCGGGCCTGCGTGACACCCGCCGTACCGCGCACGGTCACCACCGCGCCGATCCCGAAGGGATTCCCGCCCGTGCCGATCGCACGCACCGCCACCCGGGGCGCGGTCGCGTCGTTCCGGTGGACCACCGCCGCAGCGTTGAGTCGCGTCACGACGAGGTCCAGATCGCCGTCGAGATCGAAGTCAGCCATCGCCAGGCCGTGCGAAACCGCCTCGACCGTGCCGAGCCCCCAGCCGTCGGGCATCGCGCGGAAGGTGAGGTCGCCGTTGTTCCGGAAGATCATGCTCCGCGTCATGAGCGGCGGGAACTGCCCCTGTTCCTCATTCCACGGCACGCGCGGGAAGGCGTCACGGATGCGATCGAACGTATCGGCGTCTCGGACATCCCAGCGATGCCCGTTGAGGGCGAGCAGATCCTCCTGCCCATCAAGATCGACATCGAGGAACGCGGAGCCCCAGGTCCAGTCGCTCGCGGCCACGCCAGCGTAGTCGGCTACCTGCGCCCAGGTCCCGTCGCCGCGCGCGACGTGCAGCATATTGCGCATCCACTGCGGCCGCACCCCGGCGCGCCCGATCCCCTTGGGGAGTGGCGTGTGTGTCGGGATCTCCATCTGCTGCGCCGCGAGGGTCGGGCTCAACATATCGGCGGTGAAGAGGTCCACCGCTCCATCGCGGTTCACATCACCGAAGTCGACCGACATACAGGTGTTGCTCGTCGCACCCAGCGCGACCTCGGGGACGAGCTGGAAGCTGCCGTCGCCGTCGTTGATCCAGAACTGGTCAGGGTCCTCGAAGTCATTGCAGACGTAGAGATCGGGCCGCCCGTCAGCATTCACGTCGTAGAATCGTGCCGCGAGGGTGAAGAAGTCGGGCTCTGACGCGAGGGGACGGCCGCTTGCGTCGCGGAAGCGCGCACCGTGGATCGGGGTGCGGACGAAGCGTCCGGTCCCGTCATTCACGAAGAAGAGGTCGGGGTCAGCGCGCTGTGACCGGACGACACCGCCGAGGTCGGGGCGATCCTCCACGCGGTACTCCGCGGCCCACTCCGGACGGACTACATACCAGCCCTCCGGTGTCTTCGTGACCACCTGGTTGAACTCCCGCGCCTGCGGCGGATACGCGTCCAGCGCGTTGCGGACCTTGTACGTGGCCACGTAGAGGTCGAGGTCGCCGTCGCCATCGACGTCACCGAGGGTGAGCGAGGTGGCGGCGTAACCACCGACGAGTCCGCTGATAGCGGTCACGTCGGTGAAGCGGCCGGCCCCGTCGTTCTGCCAGAGCATCACGGGACCGCCGTGCGTCCCGACGAGGAGATCGAGGTCGGCGTCGCCATCGACGTCAGCGAAGGTCGCGCCGGTGGAGAGGGAGTCGATGCGAATCCCGCTCGCGCGGGTCACGTCGTCGAACCGGAAGTCGCCGCGGTTACGATAGAGCGCGGCGGGCCGGAGGACTGAGGCGAGGAAGAGATCGGGATACCCATCGCCGTCGACATCACCGACGGCGGCGCCCGCGCCGATGAGGAGGTCGCGGTTCGCCATCGCCCGTGCGTCATCGACGTCGTTGCGGTGCGTCACCCCCGTGCGATCCGCATCGAGCGGCGTGAATCCCGCGCGCGCCTCGGCGGCGTTTGTGGCGGCGCGACGCACGTCGAGCGCGCGCCAGCGGAATCCCTCCCCCTCGATCCAATCCCCAGGGACGGGAGGCGGGGCCTCGCAGGCGAGGGCGGCGAGGAGCGCGAGCGACGCCACCCCACACCACCGCCGCCCGCGCGAGGGACGCCGCGACCACGGGGAGCGGGCTGACCGTGTCGAGCGCTCACACCGCGCGACGACGTCGCTCATCCGCGCGGCCGTGCGAGCGCGAGCACCCGACCACCGATGCAGCGCCCCTGCGTGAGTCCGTCGAGGACCGCCGGCAGGTAGTGCACCCCCGCGTAGACGCGCGACCAGGCCACCTCGGTGCGGGCCGCGGTGAACGAAGCAAACGGACGCGCCGGTTGTCCGACATCGATCTGGCTCGAGTCCACATACGCGAGGGTGTCGCCGAGGAGCCCGATGAGCACCTCGACCGCCGCGCCCGATTGGACGGAGTGCCCACTCGGATACTCGGGGAAGGGCGGCGTCGGGATCACGGTGCGATACGCGGGGTCGAAGACGCGCTGCACGTAGGCCACCGGGCGCACGACCATCGAGCGGTACTTCTCGCGCCAGGTCCCGATGAAGGCATCCGCGATCGCGATCGTCGTGAGGGCGTAGAGCTCGGCGGCAGCCGGTGCATCGAGACCGCGACGCGGGACCATCTGCGTGACGATGCTGATCCAGTGGAAGCCTGGGGTCCCCGTCGCAACGGGATTATCGGCCCAGAAGAGCGCGACCTGGCGGAGCGAATCCGGAAGCGCGCGCACCGAGTCGTAGAAGGCGCGACCCATCGTGTGGAACGGCGAGCCGGACGCCTCCGAGTACGCCGGGGGCGGGGGCGGCGCACAGACGTCCGCATCTCGGAGTACGAACGGTCGGAGCTCGCCCCAATACGGCTCCGTTGGCCGGGTGGGATTGAACGACGGGAGCGTCGTGGCCCCCGCCGCCTTCGGCCGGTTGGTGAAGAGCCCCTTCTCCGATGCCGCCTCGGCGTCGAGCCGCACATTCGGGTTGGCCGTCGAGACGAAGTCCGACTGCCCGGAGAGTGTCTGCGGGACGTACTGGTCGAGCGTCGCCGTGTTCTCCCACTGGTCGCGGCGGCGCGGCGGGATCCACTCGCGACCCCGGGTCGCGAAGAAGCCGTCCGTCGCGGCCCAGGCGAGGATCGCGGCCGCGAGCGCGACGCCGTGCGCTTCGGAGCGCGCGACGATGGCGTCGGCGATCCCATCGGCACGGCGGCGCGCGACCTGCGCCGCCGCGAGCGAGTCGACGCGACGCACCGTGCTCGCGAAGCCATCACGGAGGAGGGAATCGAGGACCACCCGCTCCGCCGTCGCCGCGACGATCGCCCCGTCGACCGCGCCCTCGCTCGGGGGCACTGGGAACGCCGGCGCACCGGCGAGGCGTGGGCCGAACGTGGACAGCCCGCTGGCCGCATCCGCGGCGTATCCCTCGTGCAGTGCGAGCCCCGCGTACGCGGAGAGCCGCGCCGCGACGGGGGGACCGAGACGTTCGCTGCGCACCGTGATGAGGGCGAGCCGCGTCCACTCGGTCACATAGCGGCCGTCGGGGGCCGGGGCACGACGGCAGGCCGCGAGGGGGAGAAGGACGAGCGAGGCCGCCACGGCGAACGACCGGAGGGCACGCCGCGGACCGAAGGGACGCGTGCGGGGGGTATGCACACCCAATTCTATACAGACCCGGGCAATACGAGCGAGTACGGCCCGCCGCGCCGCGAACGCCGCGGAGGTGACGAACGTATGCCCACGGCGCATCTTCAGGGCGCACGCTCCCCTTTCATCCGGTAGCCCGCATGCGATTCCCCCTGCTCTGCCTCGCCCTCCTCGCGACCACCCTCGGTGCCCAGCGCGGCGCGCGGCCGGCCACGACCGCGCCGACGACGGCGACGGCGGCCGCCTCGACCGATTCCACCGGCGGCGTCTCGCCCGCGGTCCTCAACGGCTTCCGCTTCCGGAGCATCGGGCCCGCCTTCACCTCGGGGCGCATCGCCGACGTCGCGATCCACCCGAACAAGCGGACCTGGTACGTGGCCGCCGCCTCGGGCGGCGTCTGGAAGACTGAGAACGCCGGGACCACCTGGTCGCCGATCTTCGACGCGCAGGCCTCGTATTCCATCGGTGCGGTGGTGCTCGACCCGAAGAACCCCGAGGTCGTCTGGGTGGGGACGGGCGAGAACAACGCGCAGCGCTCGGTGAGCTTCGGCGACGGCGTCTACAAGTCAGAGGACGGCGGCCGCACGTGGAAGAACATGGGTCTGCGGCAGTCCGAGCACATCGGGAAGATCGTGATCGACCCGCGTGACTCGAAGGTCGTGTACGTCGCGGCGCAGGGGCCGCTCTGGGCCGAGGGGGGTGAGCGCGGCCTCTACAAGACGATCGACGGCGGCGTGACCTGGACCAAGATCCTCGGCGGCGCCAAGTGGGCGGGCGTGAACGAGGTGGAACTCGATCCGCGGAACCCCGACATCCTCGTCGCGAGCACCTGGCAGCGGCATCGGCACGTGTGGGGCTATCTCGCGGGCGGGCCGGAGTCGGCGCTGCACCGCTCGACCGACGGCGGCGCGACCTGGACCAAGATCTCGGGCGTGCCCGAAGGCGAGGCGCGTATCGGGCTTGCGCGGGCGCCCTCCGATCCCGACGTGCTCTACGCGATCGTCGAGGCGGCGAACGACCGCGGCGGCGTCTTCCGCTCCGACGACAACGGCGTGAGCTGGCGCCGGCAGGGCGGGTTCCAGACCATCTCGCTCTACTACCAGCGGATCTTCGTCGACCCGAAGGACGCCGACCGCGTCTATGCGATGGACACCTACGTGATGGTCTCCGACGACGCCGGACGCACCTTCACGCAACTCGGCGAGGCGTCGAAGCACGTCGACAACCACGTGATCTGGATCGACCCCGACGCCACGGACCACTACCTCGTCGGCTGCGACGGCGGGCTCTACGAGAGCTTCGACCGCGGGCGGAGCTGGCGCTTCTTCGGCAATCTCCCCCTCCCGCAGTTCTATAAGATCGACGTGAGCCGCGAGGCGCCCTTCTATCACGTCTACGGTGGGACGCAGGACAACTTCTCGTTCGGCGGCCCCGCGCGCACCGCGCACGGCAATGGGATCCGCAACAGCGACTGGTTCGTCACCGCTGGTGGCGACGGCTTCCAGAGCCGCGTCGACCCGCGCGACCCGTCCACCATCTACGCCGAATCGCAGAACGGCGGGCTCGTGCGGTTCGACCGGCGCACCGGGAACGCCGTGCGCATCGCGCCGGAAGAGGAGCCGGGCGAGGATCCGGCGCGCTGGTACTGGGACACGCCGCTCGTGATCAGCCCCTTCGCGAACACGCGACTCTACTACGCGTCGCAGCGCGTCTATCGCTCGGATGACCGCGGCGAGTCATGGACGCCGATCAGCCCCGACCTCTCGCGGAACATCCCGCGCACGTCGATGAAGATGCAGGGCCGGCTCTGGAGCGTGGACGCCGTCGCGCGGAACACCTCCACCTCGTACGCGGGCTCCGTGACGGCGCTCGCGGAGTCGCCGAAGGCCGAGGGGCTCCTCTACGCGGGCACCGATGACGGCCTCCTGCACGTCACCGAGGACGGCGGGAAGAACTGGCGGCGGATCACGAGCATCCCGGGCGTCCCCGACTCGAGCTTCGTCGCGTACGTGGAGGCTTCCCCGCACGATGCCGACGTGGCCTATGCGGCCATCAACAACTTCAAGCGCGGCGACTTCGCGCCGTACCTCGTCCGCACCGGCGACCGCGGCCGCACTTGGACGGTGATCACGGGCGGGCTCCCCACGCGCGGGCCGACGCACGCGATCCGCGAGGATCACGCGCAGCGCGGTCTCCTCTTCGCCGGCACCGAGTTCGGGCTCTTCGTCTCCTTCGACGACGGGAAGCGGTGGCAGCCGATGAAGGGCGGGCTGCCGACGATCGCCGTCTATGACATCGCGATCCAGCCCGAGATGAACGACCTCGTCCTCGGCACCTTCGGGCGTGGCATCTATGTGCTCGACGACTACTCGGCGCTGCGCCAGCTCACGCCGGAGCGGCTGCGCGCCGAGGCGACGCTCTTCCCGACCGCGCCGGCGCTGCTCTACCAGCCGGGCTCGCCGCTCGGCGGCGGGGGCGCGGGGTTCCAAGGCGGGGCGCAGTACGTCGCCCAGAATCCGCCCGTCGGCGCGACGTTCACATATCACCTGCGCGCGGCGCTCCGCTCGCAACGGCAGGTGCGACAGGCGCGGGAGCAGGGGCTCAATCGCAGCGGCGCCGACGTCCCCTTCCCCGGCTGGGATGCGCTGAAGGCCGAGCAGGAGGAGGAGGCGCCGAGCATCGAGGTGGAGGTCAGCGACGCGAGCGGCGCGATCGTCTCGCGCTTCGATGGCACCAACAGTGCCGGGGTGAACCGCGTGACCTGGAACCTGCGCTGGCCGGGGGTGACGCCGGTGGGCGGCGGCGCGAACGCCGGAGGGTTCGGCGGTGGTGGCGGCCGCGGCGGTGAGGATGGCGCGCGCGGCGGAAACGGCCCGCACATCGTACCGGGGAGCTATCGCGTGCAGCTCTTCAAGCGGGTCGGCGGCGTACGCACCGCGCTCACCGCGCCGCAGGGCTTCGAGGTCCAGCTTCTCCCGAACGCGACGCTCACGGCAGACCAGCGCGCGCGGGCCCTCGCCTTCCATCGTGAGGCCCAGCAGGTACAGCGGCTCGTACTCGGCGTGAACGCGCAGCTCGGCGAAGTGACGGCGCGCCTCGATGCTCTCGAGCGCGCCGTGGAGCTCACGACCACCGCCACCACGCTCGACACCGACGTGCGTGCCGCCAAGGCGACGCTGCGCGGGATCCGTGAGCAGCTGCAGGGGGACAACACCGCGGGGCGCTACGCGGAGCCCACCGAGACGTCGCTGCTCGGGCGCCTCGGCTCGGCGACGAGCTTCGCGTTGACGGAGCCGACGGGGACGCAGCGGCGGCAGCTCGCGATCGTACGGGAGCGGGCGCCGGCGGTGCAGGCAGCGCTGCAGGCATTCGTAACGACGGAACTCAAGGCGCTCGAGTCGAAGGCCGACGCAGCGGGGGTGCCGTACACGCCGGGTCGGACACCGCGGTAGGCGATCATCGGCGGCGAATGCACGCGCCGCTGGCGATGGTGCAGACGAGGACGGGGGGCCGGCGATGCCGGCCCCCCGTCCTCGTTCACCGGTGCCCCACCCGCGGCGTCAGCTCGCGCGGGCCGCCGCGACCGCGAGAAGCAACCACCCCGCGATGAACGCCACGCCACCGAGCGGCGTGATGGCACCGAGCGCACGGATCCCCGTGAAGGTCATCGCGTAGAGTGAGCCGCTGAAGAGGACCGTCCCCGCGACGAAGCACCACCCCGCGGCGGTGGCGGGCCCCTGCGCCGCCGCGCCACGCGTCGCGACCCAGGCCACCGCGAGGAGCGCGAGCGCGTGGTACATCTGGTAGCGGGCGCCGGTCTCGAAGACCTCGAGGAGGCGTGGCTCGACGCGGGCACGGAGCGCGTGCGCACCGAAGGCACCGGCGGCGACCGCGAGGGCGGCGGAGAGCGCGCCGAGGGTGAGGAAGGAGGGGCGCATCACGATCTCCGGTTCAGGTGACGCTGCGACGGAGGAGGAGGTACTCCGCCAGGTTCTCGGTGGTGAGGAGCCCGGCGACGGTCCCGTCGCGGAGCACGGCGACGGCACGCCCCCCGGCGTCGTGGAGCGCGGCGAGCGCCGCCTCCGGGTGGTCGGTCACGGTGACGACGGGACCGCGGGTCGCCATCGCCGTCGCGACCGTCGCGTCCGCCCCGCCTTCCCGGAGCCCGCGCACGAGGTCGGCGCGACCGAGCATCCCGACATAGACGCCGTCGGCGAGGACGGGGAAGTCCTGCTGCGCGCCGGCGATCACGAGATCAGCGACCGCGCCGAGGGGATCGGCCGGATCGACCGTGCGGAACTCGGTCATCATGAACTGTGCGACCCGCGTGCGTTCGAGCGCCGCCTCGGTCGCGACGGCGGAGGCCTCCCCCGACCCGGCGAGCCAGACGAAGAGACCGATGAGGACGAGGTTCGGGGCGCTCGCGAAGAGCCCGTACGCGACGAAGGCGGCGGCGAAGAGCCGACCGACGAGCGTGGCGCGTCGCGTGGCGACGAGGTGGTCCTGTGACCACATCGCGAGGAGCGCGCGGAGCACCCGGCCGCCGTCCATCGGGAAGGCTGGGAGGAGGTTGAACAGGATGAGGCCGACGTTGACGGCGACGAGCTCCGCGAGGATGACGTGCCCGACCGCGGGGGCGCCGAGGCGGCGGAGGAGGTCGAATTCGACGAGGGAACGCGGTCCGCCGGTGGCGATGAGGAGCGCGCCGAAGCCGAGGGCGAGGAGGAGGTTGACCGCCGGTCCCGCGAGCGCGATGAGGAGCTCCTGCCGCGGCTCGCGCGGCATCCGCTCGAGGCGGGCGAGCCCGCCGATCGGGAGGAGCGTGATGTCGCGGGTGGCGATGCCGAAGCGACGCGCCATCAGCGCGTGGCCGAGCTCGTGCAGGAGCACGATGGTGAAGAGCGCGAGCATCGCGCCGACGGCGAAGGCGGCGGCCGTCGCCCCTTGGCCGTCCCGCAGGCCGATCCAGAGGAGGAAGAGCGGGAAGGTGACGTGGACGCGGATGGCGATCCCCGCGATCCGGCCGATCCGCCAGGACCATTTCATCGGAGGTGTCCGCACGGGGGCATCGGCGGAAGATAGCGGGAGGGTGCCGAGGCGCCGTCAGCCATCTCCCGTGCGTCGGCCCGGGAATGCCCCTTGCGCACTTCGGTGTCTGTTCGGTAATTATCACCCCCTTCTTCGGTTTTTGTTCGGTATGTCACTCGCCGCTCTCCGCCTGCACATCGCGTCCGTCGTCGCCGGGACGCCCTCGCAGGCCCCCGGGCTCCCCACGGGGCTCACGTCGCTCGACGACGTTCTGGCCGGCGGGGGGATCCCGCGAGGCCGGATCAGTGAGTGGGTGGCGCCGACCGGTGCGGGGAAGACGACACTCGCCCGGCGGCTCGCCGCCCTGACGCTGCGCGCCGGCCACGGGGTCGCTTGGATCGATGCGCGGCGCACGTTGGATCCCGCGCCGTTGGCCGGGGCGCTGTCGATGGTCTGGGTGGTCCGCCCCCCCGATCCCTCGCGGGCACCGTGGTGTGCCGACCTCCTGCTGCGGAGCGGGGCATTCGCCCTCGTGATCCTCGACGGCGGTCCTGTCCTGCCCCGTCCGATCGCGGTCCGGCTCGCCCAGCTCGCGCGCGACGCCGATGCCGCCCTCCTGCTGCTGGGTGACGGCACGCGGGCGACGGACGGCGGGAGCGCGCTACGCCTGCGGCTCACGGGCCCTGCGATGGGGCAGCGCCGTCATCTGACGCTCGAGAAGGGCGGCCTCCACCCTCACCCCGTGCCGCTGGCACTCGATCATGACCTCCCCACCGCGCATCGCCTGTGTGCGCATCCCACGGTTCCCGATCGCCGCGGCGTGGCTCGCACGGGACGGAGCCGTGCCACCCGCTCCCGCGCCCGACGCGTCGCCCAGCCCCGCTTCCCGGAGCCCTGAGGCCCGCCCGGCCGCGACGGCGATGCCCGACGTGACGCCCGACGCGACCACCGCCCGCGCGCCGGTGGCCGCGTGGGATGCCTCACCGATCGTCCTCGTGCACGGCACCCGCGTGCGCGCGGTCACCGCGGCGGCGGCCCGGCGCGGCGTGCACCTGGGGATGACCCTCTCCCAGGCGCGCGCCGCCTGCGATCCGCTCACGATGCTCCCGTGGGACGACGACACGCTCGCGCGCGAGACCGCGCGGGCGAGCGCGGCCTTCCTCGCCGCGAGCCCGCAGGTGACGCCGGCGGCCGACGCTCCCGGCCTCTGGTGGATTGGCGCGCACGGCTTCGAGGGATTGGGCGGCGAGGGCGCGCTCGCCACGCTCCTCCTCGCCCTCGCGCGCGCCTGGCATCCGCGCGCGCGCGTCGCCGTCGCCGACACCGCCGTGGCCGCGCGCGCCGCGACCTGGAGCACCCGGGCGGCCACGGCCCCGCTCCACATCGCCCCCGGGAACGACGTCCCCTACCTCGCCGCAGTCCCGCTCGCCCTCCTCCCGATGGACGACGAGCTGCGGGCCACCCTCGGCGCGCTCGGGCTCCGCACCGCGGGGGCGCTCGCAGCGCTCGGGGCACAGGACGTCGAGCGCCGATGGGGCGCGGAGGGACTCGCCGCCTGGCGGCTCGCCCGTGGCGACGATCCGCGCCGCGCGACGCTGGCACGCCCCGACGACCCGCACGTCATCGCGCACGACCTCCCGGCCCCCGTGCTCACGACGGAGCCGCTCCTCTTCGTGGTGCGCGCCGCGCTCGACCGTCTGGTCCGCGCGCTCGCGGCCGAGGGGCGCGCGGTGGCCGCCGTGGCGCTCACGCTCACCTGCGACGGCGACCGCCCGCGGCGGGTGACGCGCGAGGTGCGCCCCGCCGCACCGATCGCGCGGACGGCGCCGCTCTTCGAACGCTGTCGTGCCCTCCTCGACGCCTGGCCCCTCGACGCCCCGGTGCGCGCGGTGGAGGTGCGCATCGCGCGCGTGGCGACGGCCCCGGCGGAACAGGGCGACCTCCTCGCGCCCAGCTGGCGCGACCCGGCCGCCGCGGAGGCGGCGCTCGCGCGGCTCCGCGCCGCGTTCGGGACGACGGCGGTGGTACGTCCGGTCACACGCGACTCGCACGCACCGGACCGCGCAGGCGCGTGGGAGGCGATCGAGACGGTCGCGATGCCGGCGCCGGTCGATGCGTGGCCGACACGCACCGACCCATCGATGCCCCCGGCACCGGTGTCCGATGGCGCACCCGAGGGTGCGAGTCCACCGTCGCCCGTCGCGCGCCGGCTCCTCACCCCCCCCGAGACGATCGCGGTGACGGCCGACGCTTCGGGCACCCCGCAGGAGATCCGCTGGCGCGGCGATCGGTGGCGCGTCGGGCGCGCTGAGGGTCCCGAACGCCTCTCCGGCGCCTGGTGGCAGCCCACGCCCTTCGCGCGCGACCACTGGCGCTGCATCAGCACCGACGGCGGCACGCTGCTCTGCTACCGCGACGCGACGGGGTGGTGGTTACAGGGCTGGGACGACTGACCCCGCCGATGACCGCGCTCCCGGCGTACGCCGAGCTGCACTGTCACTCGACCTTCTCGCTCCTCGATGGCGCCTCGGAGCCGGAGGCGCTCGTCGCACGCGCGCAGGCTCTCGGGTTCCACGCGCTCGCGCTCACCGACCACGACGACGTGGGGGGCGCGGTGCGCTTCGCGACGGCGGCGCGCGCCGCCGCACTCCCGGGAATCCTCGGTGCGGAGCTCACGGTGGATGTGCCGCTGCCCCAGGCGCTTGCGCGGACGCCGGGCACGACGCCGGGCGTGGTGATCGGTGAGGACCAGGTGCCGCGGCTCCGCACGCATCTCGTCTGCCTCGCGGAGACGCGCGAGGGGTGGGGGCAGCTCTGCACGCTGATCACGCGAGCCCGTCTCGACCATCCACGCGGCGAGCCGCGCGTCACGCTCGACCAGCTCACGGCGCACACCGACGGACTCTTCGCGCTGAGCGGCTGCCCGCGCGGCTGGGTCCCGCGTCTCCTCGCGCTCGGCGCCGCGGGCCGACTCCCCGCGGACGTCGCCGCACGCGAGGCGCGCGCGGCAGCCGCGACCCTCGCCGAGCGCTTCGGTGGACGCTTCGCGATCGAGTGCTGGGACCACGCGCTCGCGGAGGAGCGGGCGCTCGTGCGCGACCTGATCCCGCTCGCGGCGGCGGTCGGCATCCCGTGGGTCGTGACCGCCGATGCGCACTACGCCGCTCCCGCGCAGCGGCGCGCGCACGATGTGCTCACCGCGCTACGGCACGGCGCGACGCTCGACGAGATGGGGACGCGCCTCCGGCCGAACGCCGAGTGGCACCTCACGGACCGGCGGCGGCTCGCGGCGCGGTGGCAGGGGCGCGAGGCAGGGCTCGCCGCGACGGTGACGATCGCCGAACGCTGCGCCTTCCGTCTCGAGACGCTGCGCCCGCGGCTCCCGCACTTCCCGCTCCCACCGGGCGTCGGCGAGGACGCGTATCTCGCGCAGCTCGTCGAGACGGGCGCGACGGAACGGTGGGGCGCGCGATGCACGGCCGCGCACGACCGCCAGCTCGCGACGGAACTCGCGCTCATCGCGCGGCTCGGGCTCGCGGGGTATTTCCTGATCGTCTGGGACATCGTGCGCTTCGCGCGGCGGGAGGGGATCCTCTGTCAGGGGCGCGGCTCCGCCGCCAACAGCGCCGTCTGCTACTGCCTCGGCATCACCGCCGTGGATCCGATCGCGCTCGACCTCCTCTTCGCGCGTTTCCTGAGCGAGGAGCGCACCGAGGCACCGGACATCGACATCGACTTCGCGCATCGCGAGCGGGAGCGCGTGCTGCAGTACGTGTACGCGCGCTACGGGCGCGAGCACGCGGCGATGGTCTGCGAGCACATCACGTGGCGCGGGCGGAGCGCGGTGCGCGACGCGGCGCGGGTGCTCGGCTGCTCGCCGACGCAGGCCGCCGCGCTCGCGGAGCGGCAGCCGCGGCACGGGGGGTACGACGCGCTCGGGCCATCGAACTACGCCAAGCGCGCGTTGGATGCCGCGCCGACGCCGACCGACGTCGCGCGGCCCGAGGGGCCGCGTGGGCGTGGTACGACCGCTGCGGTGACGTCCGAGCCTCCCGCAGCGACCGCGGTCGAACGGCACGTCGCCGACATCGTCGCGCAGCTGCGCGGCGCGCCGCGGCACCGTGGCATCCACGTCGGCGGGTTCGTGCTCACCGCAGAGCCGCTGCACACCGTCGTGCCGATCGAGCCCGCGAGTATGGAGGCGCGCACCGTCATCCAGTGGGAGAAGGACGATCTCGACCCCGTCGGGCTCGTGAAGATCGATCTCCTCGGGCTCGGGATCCTCACCGTGCTGCAGGACTGCCTCGCCGCGGTGCGGCAGACGCGCGGGGTGACGATCGACCTCGGCCAGCTCGACTGCGCCGACCCCGCGATCTACGACGACCTCTGCCGTGCCGACACGGTGGGAGTGTTCCAGGTGGAGAGTCGCGCGCAGATGAACACCCTGCCGCGCCTCAAGCCGCGCGGCTTCTACGATCTGGTGGTGGAGGTCGCGCTCATCCGGCCCGGCCCGATCCAAGGAGCGATGGTGCACCCGTACCTGCGGCGGCGCGCCGGCACGGAGGCGGTGACATACCCGCATCCCTCGCTCGAGCCAATCCTGCGGCGCACGCTCGGCATCCCACTCTTCCAGGAGCAGGGAATGCAGGTGGCGATTACCGCGGCGGGGTTCACGCCGGGGGAGGCGGACCAACTGCGCAAGGCGATGGGGCACAAGCGGAGCCGCGAGCGGATGAGCGCCATCGCGCAGCGGATGATCGACGGGATGGCGCGGAACGGGATCCCCGCCGACGTGGCGCAGCGCATCTACGATCAGATCCAGGCGTTCGCCGACTACGGCTTTCCCGAGAGCCACGCGGCGAGCTTCGCGCTGCTCGTCTATGCGAGCGCGTACCTGCGGCACTACTACGCACCGGAGTTCCTCTGCGCGATGCTCAACGCGCAGCCGATGGGGTTCTACGCGCCGGGCACGTTGATCGAGGACGCCAAGCGGCACGGCGTGCGGGTGCGGCCGGTGGATGTGACGCGTAGCCGCTGGGACCACACGCTCGAGCCGGGGGACGGCCCGCGCGCCGCGCCCGCGGTGCGGCTCGGGCTGCGGGCGGTGCACGGGCTCGGCGCGCACGCGCGGGCACGGCTCGAGGCGGCGCTCGCACGGCGGGACGCCCCGGACACCGGTGACGGCGCCGGTGGGATGGCACACGGCGCCGCCCCATTCGTCTCGATCGCCGACTTCGTCGACCGCACGCGGCTCGACCGACGCGCGCTCCGCGCGCTCGCGGAGGCAGGGGCGTTCGATGCCTTCGTGGCAGAGGAGCCAGCGGCGCGCCGACGGCGCGTGGCGCTCTGGCGCGTGCTCGAGGCGGAGCGGGGCGGCTGGGGGCCGTTCGCGCTCTTTCCTGAGGCGCCGCCGCCGGCACATCTCCCGGGCTTCACCCCGCCGGAGCTGACCGAGGCCGACTATCGCCTGACCGGGATCTCGCTCGCGGGGCATCCGCTCCGACACCTGCGTGCGCTGCTCGCCCCGAACGGCGTGCAGACCGCGCGCGCGTTGCACGCGATGCCCGATGGCGCACGCGTCGCCCACGCTGGGCTCGTGATCTGTCGCCAGCGTCCCGGCACGGCGAAGGGGTTCACCTTCCTCACGCTCGAGGATGAGACGGGGACGATCAACATCGTGGTGCGGCCCGCGACGTACGAGCGCGATCGCGACCTCATCGTGCGGACGCCGATCCTCCTCGTGCGCGGCGTGCTCCAGGTGGAGAGCGGGGTGTACAACATCCGGGCGGAGACGTTCGCAGCGCTCAATGCTCAAGGCTGAAGGCTCAATGCTTGATGCTGAAAGCTGAAAGCTCACAGCTGGACACTTTCGTGCTCACCGCCGCAGCTTTCCGCATCTCACTTCCAGCGTTCAGCCTTCAACCTTCAGTATTCAGCCTTCAGCCTTCAGCGTTCAGTTCATGCGCCTCTCGCTCTTCGGTGCCACCGGTCGCGTTGGCGGCCGTCTCCTCGAGTACGCCCTCGCCGAGGGCCACACCGTGCGCGCGCTGGTGCGCGACCCGGCGAAGCTCGCGCCCCGTGCCGGTCTCACGGTCCTCCAGGGCGATGTGCTCGACCCCGCCGCCGTCAGCGCGACCATCGCCGGCACCGAGGCGGTGCTCTCCGGGCTCGGCGGCGCCGGCCTGCAGGATCCCGGTGAAGCACAATCACAGGGGATGCGGAACATCGTCGCGGCGATGGCCGCGCACGGCGTGACGCGCGTGCTCGGCGTCGCCGGTGGCGGGATCCTCGACTCACCGCACGGCGGGCTCCGGCACGACCAGCCGACCTTCCCGGCGGTGTTCAAGGGCGTGAGCGACCGGCACAAGCAGGCGTGGCGCGCGATGGCGGCGAGCGACCTCGAGTGGACGATGGTCTGCACCGGCGACATCCTCCCGGGTGAGCGCACCGGGATCTATCGGTGGCTCGACGACCAGCTCCCCGAGGGGGGGAACCGCATCTCGGTCGAGGACGTCGCACACTTCCTCCTCGACGAGCTCACGGCGCGACGGCACGTCCGCCGCCGCGTCGGACTCGGCTACTAGCGGGCTCCTAGCGGGCTACCAGCGGGCTACCAGCGGGCTACCAGCGGGCGGCTCGCGGACCGCGCACTATCGACCGGTGGTGCGCACCGGCCGACGCGCGTCTCATCCGCGCCCGAGCTGCGCGCGCAACCATCGCCCCGTCTCGCGGACGGCGGCGAGGTCGATCCCCGTCGAGCACCCCTCGGCGGCGAGCCGCTCGAGCACCGCTTCGGTCGCGACGTTCCCTGTCGCACCGGGCGCGAAAGGGCACCCCCCGACCCCGCCCGTGCTCGCGTCGAAGCTCCGCACCCCCACGGCGACGCAGGCGACGATGTTGTCGAGCGCGCGCCCCTGCGTGTCGTGCAGGTGGACGTTCACGCGCGCGAGGGGCACATCGGCGAGGACGGCATCCAACACCTCCGCCATCCCCTCAGGGGTCCCGACGCCGATGGTGTCGGCGATCGAGAGCTCATCGACGCCGAGTTGGTGGAAGGCGCGGGCGAGCCACGCGACGGCGGACGGGGAGATGCCGCCCTCGTACGGGCACCCCCAAGCGCAAGAGACGGTCCCGCGCACGTGGATCCCCGCGGCCCGGGCGGCCGCGATCACCGGCGCATAACGATCGACCGATTCGGCGATGCCGCACCGAATGTTCTGCTGCGAGAAGGTCTCGCTCGCGGCTCCGAAGACGACGATGCCGTCAGCCCGCGCGGCGCGGGCCGCCTCGAAACCGCGGAGGTTCGGCGTCAGCACGCTGTACCGGACACCGGGCGCACGTCGGACGCGCGCCATCACCTCGGCCCCGTCCGCGAGCTGCGGCACCGCGCTCGGGGAGACGAACGACGTCACCTCGATGGTGCGGAAGCCGGCCGCACTCAACCGATCGACGAGCGCGACCTTCGTCTCGAGCGGGATGGGGGTCGCCTCGTTCTGTAGGCCGTCGCGCGGGGCGACGTCGACGACGGTGACGTGGTCGCTCGAGGACATGCGGGGAACATAGGCCCGGTAGCCGCGCGCGCGCGACGGGGAGAGATTGCCTCTCGATGCTCGCGCCCGGCTTCACCACCCGCTTCGCACCGGCCCCGACGGGTCATCTCCATCTCGGGCACGCGGTGAACGCCGTCTGGGTCTGGGGGATTGCCCGCGCCTACGGGGGTCGCGTGCTCCTCCGGCTCGAGGACCATGATCGCGGACGCTGCCGACCCGCGTACGAGGCCTCGATCCTCGACGATCTCGACTGGCTCGGGCTCGTCCCCGATGGGGCGAGCACCGCGGTGCTCCGCCGTGGGCCGCACGCGCAGCGGCAGAGCGACGACCTCGCACGGTACGACGACCGCCTCATCGCGCTCGAGGCCGATGGGCTCGCGTACCCCTGCCGCTGTTCCCGCGCCGACGTGGAACGCGCGCAGCCGGTCGCCGACGGCGCGGAGCCGCGCTATCCCGGCACCTGCCGCACCGCCGGCGTCGCCCCCGACGAGACGCCGGCGCGCCGGGTCACGATCACCGATGGCGTGGAGACCTTCGACGACCTCCGCCTCGGACCGCAGACGCAGCGGCCCGCCACCGACGTCGGCGATGTCCTCGTGCGGGACCGCCTCGGGCAGTTCACCTATCAGTTCGCGGTGACGGTCGACGACTTCGAACAGCGCATCGATCTCCTCATCCGAGGCGAGGATCTCCTCGCCTCCACGGGGCGCCAGTTCCGGATCGCGCGGATGCTCGGCCGGATCGAGATGCCGCGCGTGCTGCACCATCCGCTCGTGCGTCACCCGGATGGACGCAAGCTCAGCAAGTCGGCGCAGGATACCGGGCTCCGGGAGCTCCGCGCCTCGGGGCGCACCGGCGCCGAGGTGCTCGGGATCGCGGCGCACGCGAGCGGGCTCCTCGCGGCGCCGCGGCCACTGGAGGCCCGATCGCTCGCCGACCTGTTCGGGCCCGACGGATGGGGCGAGATTCCCGCCGGATGATGCCGCTTCCGACCACTGACGCGACGTGACCGCGGCGCTCGGCGCGTTGCTCGCCTTCCTGTGCCTGCAGCTCGGGATCGGCATCTACCTATCCAAGCGGATCCGTTCCGAGGCGGACTACCTCATCGGCGGACGATCGCTCGGGTACACCCTCGCGACCTTCTCGCTCTTCGCGACCTGGTTCGGCGCCGAGACGGTCATCGGCTCCTCGAGCTCCATCTACGGCGAGGGCTTCTCGCTCGCCTCGCCCGAGCCGTTCGGCTACGGCCTCTGTCTCATCCTGATGGGGGCGTTCCTCGCGCGTCCGCTCTGGAATCGTGGGCTCACGACCCTCGCCGACCTCTACCGACAGCGCTTCGGTACCGGGGTCGAACGGCTCGCCGCCGTCCTGCTCATCCCGAGCTCGGTACTCTGGGCCGGCGCGCAGATCCGCGCCTTCGGGCAGGTCCTCGCCACGGCGAGCCTCCTCACGCCCGAGGTCGGGATCGCGATCGCCGCCGTCTTCGTCGTCGCCTACTCGATGTTCGGCGGGTTACTCGCCGATGCGGTGACCGACGTCCTGCAGGGCCTCATCCTCACCGTCGGGCTGGTGATCACCCTCGTGGCCGTCGTGCTCCGCGTCGGGGGTCCGGCGGAGGCGATGCACCTCCTCGCGACGACCGAGCGGGTGGACCTCGCCCCATCCGCGGCGGGGCCGATCTGGCTCGCGCTCGAGGCGTGGGCGATTCCGGTGATCGGTTCACTCACCGCGACCGAGATCGTGAGCCGCGTGATCGCGACGCGCACCGCCGCCATCGCGCAGCGGTCGTCGCTCGCGGCGGGGGCACTCTACATCCTCATCGGGAGCATCCCGGTCGTCATCGCGCTCCTCGCCGGCGCGCTCACCACCGACCTCGCGCATCCCGAGCAGCTCCTCCCCACCGTCGCGCGCGACTCGCTCCCGCCGGTGCTCTTCGCCGTCTTCGCCGGCGGATTGATCGCCGCGATCCTCTCGACGGTCGACTCCACGCTCCTCGTCGCCTCGGGCCTCCTCTCCCACAACCTCATCGTCCCGCTCGCCGGGGTGACGGATGAGGCGGCCAAAGTGCGCCTCGCGCGCGGCGGCGTCCTCGCGTTCGGCCTCGTCGCCTGGTTCCTCGCACTGCACAGTGATGGCGTCTTCGCCCTCGTGGAACAAGCGTCCGCCCTTGGCTCCTCCGGCGTCGTCGTCAGCGTCGGATTCGGCCTCTTCACTCGCGCGGGGAGCCCACGCACCGCCGCGATGACCCTCTGCGCCGGGGCCGGTGTCTACGCGGTCGCGTCGCTCACCAACCATCCGACCCCATTCCTCCTCTCCCTCGGCTGCGCCCTCGGCGCCTGGACCCTCGGATGGCTGATCGACATCGCACGGCGCTGATCGGCGCCGCCTTCCTGATGGCGACCTCCGCCATCGGGCCAGGGTTCCTCACGCAGACCGCCGTCTTCACCGAACGGCTCGGTGCGAGCTTCGCCTTCGCGATCCTCGTGAGCGTCGTGATCGACCTCGTCGCGCAACTGAACATCTGGCGCGTGCTCGTCGTGAGCGGACGCCGAGCCAGCGAGGTCGCGAACCTCGTCGCGCCCGGCCTCGGCACCGGTCTCACCGTCCTCGTGGTGGTCGGCGGGCTCGCCTTCAACGTCGGCAACGTCGCCGGCGCGGGACTTGGTCTCCGTGTGCTCCTCGGCATCCCCGTCGAGGTCGGCGCGCTCCTGAGCGCCCTGCTGGCGATCGGGCTCTTCCTCTCGAAGGAGGCGGGCCGCGCGATGGATCGCTTCGCCGTCGCCCTCGGCTTCGTGCTCGTAGCGCTCACCATCTACGTCGCCTCCGCCTCGGCACCGCCGATCGGCGAGGCGCTGGTCCGGGCCGTGCGGCCGGAGCGGGTCGATCTCCTCTCGATCGTCACCATCGTCGGCGGCACGGTCGGTGGCTACATCACCTTCTCGGGCGCACATCGACTCCTCGATGAGGGACTCCGCGGCCCGGCGGCGCTCCCCGCGGTGACCCGCTCCGCCACGACCGCGATCGGCGTCGCGTCGCTGATGCGCGTCCTGCTCTTCCTCGCCGCGCTCGGCGTCGTCAGTCAGGGCCTCGCTCTCGACCCTGCGAATCCCCCGGCCGCGGTCTTCCTCCTCGCGGTGGGACAGATCGGCTATCGGCTCTTCGGCCTCGTGATGTGGTGCGCCGCGATCACCTCCGTCGTCGGCGCCGCCTACACCTCGGTGTCCTTCCTGCGCAGCCTGCATCCCACACTCGAAGCGCACTGGACGCGCGTCGTGATCGCGTTCATCGCGACCGCCGCGGCGGCCTTCCTGTTGATCGGGCAGCCGGTGCGCGTGCTCGTGCTCGTCGGGGCGATCAACGGCGTCATCCTACCGGTCGGCCTCACGGTGATGCTGATCGCGGCGCACCGCCCCGCGGCGGTGGGGACGTATCAGCATCCGCGATGGCTGACGTGGGCCGGGGCCCTGGTGGCGTCGGCGATGGCGGGGGCGAGTGGGTTCGTGCTGTGGAGGGATCTGATCGGGGGATAAGGATGAGGGGTCAGGGGTGAGGGCTCAGGGACCAAGAATCAGGACGAACTGAATGTCACGATGGAGCACAGCACAGCGCACCGCACATCGTGGTGTCTGACACCCGATACCTGACACCTGACCCCTGACGCCTGACCCCTGTCACCTACTTACCACCACCACCCCCGTCTCCCCCCCGAACTCATCCACCCGCACCGCGAGCCCCGGCGGCACCACCCATCGTCCGCCGTCGCGCCGGAGCACGAGTTCGTGCGTGCCGACCGGGATCGCCAGCTCCACCGCGAACCAGCCGTCGCCCTCGGCCACGAACGAGACGGGCGCCCACGCCGTCATCGACCCCTGCAGCTCGATGGTCGTCGCGCCGAGCGCCCGCACGCGGAGCCGACGCCGATCGTCGTCAAGCGTCTGCACGATGAGCGTCGAGAGCCCGCTCGATTCCGGAGCGGTGTCACGAGCGGTGTCACGAGCGGTGTCACGAGCGGTGTCACGAGCCACCTCCCCCGGCAAATCGGCCTGCCCCACCACGCGCGGCGCCGATGCCGGCGTGAACCGCAGGCTCACCGTTGTGAAGCGCCCGGCCGGGTATCCCTGCAGCAAGTCGAGCGGATACGACCCCGCGCCCGCCACGACGGCGACGCGACCGGAGAGCCGCAACGTACCGGTCACGTTGCGCCAGCGACCCGGGTCGTCGATTCCCGAGACGCGCGCGGTGCCGGTGCGCCACCCGGAGGTCGCATCGAGGGTGAGCCGATCCCAGTTCCACCGGACGCCGAGCTCGGTGTCGGTGAAGCGGACGGTGTCCCCTGCGGTCGTCGGCAATCGCGTGAGGGTCACACCGAGCCCGCCGAGGTCGACCCACGCCCCGAGGTCGTGCACACGTGTGGCGCTCGTACTGCTGCCATCGGTAACGCGACCGACGCCGGTGCCGAGCCAGAGGCCGACACGCGTGGCCCGCAGGTGCACACGGCCGGTCACGCGCGATTGGCGGGTGACGGCGTCATCCGTGCGGCTCCCGCCGGTGAGTAGCGTGAGGTCCGCGGCGAGCGGGGCATCGAACGACGTCGTGAGCGCGGCGGCCAACACCCCCTGCAGCGACGCGCTGGCGAAGACCCCGGTCGCGGTGACGACACCGCGTGTGCCGAGCCACGAGACCGTCGGAGTGAGGCTCACCATCGTGGTCTCGAGCGTCTCCGCGTAGCGGACACTCGCGGCGCCGAGCCCGACGCTCGACTGCAGCCATTGGGCATCGAGCGCGGCAGGGTGGACCGCCATCCACAGCAAGACGAAACCGGGCAGGCGCCTGAGCGCCCACCCGGTGATCCCTCCGCTCGCCCGCGGGCGATGCGACATCAACGCGCTGGCTTAGGGACGCCGCCGCGGCGGTCCACCACCCGGTCGAGGCGCGGTGGACGGGCCACCGTTCTGCGGGACCCCGGGACCGCGGACGCCGGGCATCCCCTGCCCCGGACCACCGGGACGCATTCCGGGACGTGCCCCATCTCGAATTCCACCTCGCTCTCCGCCCGGCCGCATCCCATCACGGGGACCACGGGGACCACGCGGACCACCCGGGCCGTCCGCGTCCGGCAACCGCTCGAGCTCGGCATCGGTTGCCCGCGTCTGCAGGCGGTCTCGCACGCGGGCGATCGCCTCGTCCGACGGCAGCCCACGATCGACGAGACTCCCGACGACGAAGAGCGGGACCGCGAGCGAACGTCCCGACGGCGCGGACTTCGCCAGCGCACTCACCCCCGCGCCGTCGACGCCCATCCGCATTGCCTCGGCGGCGGCATCGACCTCGTCGCCGGCCGGGCGCATCCCACCGCGCGCGCCAGCGAGTGCCGTCTGCGCACGGTCCATCCGCGTGGCGTGCTCCGCCACCGAACGTTCGATCTGCTCCGGAGCGACGCCGCGCGCCGCGTACTTGAGCGCACGGTTCTCGAGTGCCTGCGACGGTAACCCACGCTCGCGCGCCGCGGTCACCGTAGCGATCACCCGCTCGGCGACATCGGCGGGCAACACCTCACGGAGCCGCGCCACCGGGTCGCGCCCGGGCCCCTGGGCCACGGCGCGCGTCCCCGAGAGGACGAGCACGCCGAGGACCACGAGGCAGATGTGAGAGAGGGAACGCATCAGCGAGATCCCGTCAGTGGACGTCCAGACGACTCAGCCGTTCCCGCCCGGCGGGGGCGGCGGCGGACGACGGCCGTGACGACCGATCGGCCCGAGCCCACCCGGCATCGGCGGACGATTGGCCTCGAGCCACGCGCGCTGCGCCGGCGTGAAGACCGCGCGGATCGCGGTGTGCAGCGCCTCAACGGCGGGCTTGAGCGCGTCGCGGATCGGGCGCGCCTGCTGCAGGATCGCGTGCACCTCATCGCGGGTCTTCCCCGCCTGACGGGCCGCCTTTGCCTCATCGAAGATCGCCTTCAGCTGCGCGAGCGGCTCGGCGTTCGCCGCCGCGAACGCCGCCTTCAGCGCGTCGATGGAATCCTTCTGCGCCTGGGTCAGCGCGAGCGAGTCGGGGAGCGGCGCGCGGCCCGAACGGCCATCGGTCGCGTGATGCGAGGCCTGCGGACCGAGGGTCCCCTCGAGGGACGCCCCCGGCTCGCCGAACATCACGAGCGCATAGTCAT
Organism: Gemmatimonadota bacterium; assembly: GCA_016871895.1. Lineage (GTDB taxonomy): Bacteria > Gemmatimonadota > Gemmatimonadetes > Gemmatimonadales > Gemmatimonadaceae > Pseudogemmatithrix. The sequence goes on along the minus strand of VHBO01000001.1, from coordinate 84,601 downwards.
CGGCGAGGGCGACCTGGTCGTTCCCCGTGGGGAGCATATCGCAGGCACCCAGCAGGAGGGCCGCCGCGAGGGCGGGGAGGGCACGGGTTCGGAACATCGTCAGCTCCAGCTGGTGGTGATGACGCCGGCGCGAGGAAGGCCGACGTTCTGAAAGTAAGACTCCGGGATGCGACGTGCGCGTCACATCACCCGATCGGCGCCGAGATGGAGCACAGAATGCACCCCCCCGAACTCATCGCGCGCGGCCGGGAGCGCAGGGTCGGCGATCCAGCGCTCGCCATCCACGACGAACGCGTACTCGTAGCGTCCGGCGCGGAGCGGGAGCGCGACGCTCCAGACTCCGCCGGAAGCGGCCGGGGTCAGCGCCTCCGCCTGCCATCCGTTAAAATCCCCGGCGAGCGAGACCTGCCGCGCCCCGGGGTTCACGAGCACGAATCGGACGAGGTGCACGGTGTCCGGCGCGACGGCAGCCACCGTGGGCGCCGTCTCACGCGTGACGCCGAGCGTGCCGAGGACCATCAGGCCGGCGAAGCCGGCGGCGAGCGCGAGGCCGCCGATCGGCGAGAGCCGCAGCGTGCGCGGGCGACGCCACCACGGAAGCGGGCGCGACGGGCGCGGCGTGGCCGCGAGCGTGGCGAGCAAACGTGCCTCCGCGCCCGGGGGCAACGGCTCCGCGGCTCGGAGCGTCGCGCCGAGCCGCGCCCCGAACCGCGCGTCGTCCTGTTCGATCGGATCAGTCATCTCCCCTCCCCTCTAGCCGCTCCCGCAGCTGCTCGCAGGCCCGCTTCACCCGCATCTTGAGCGCCGACACCCCGGCCCCCGTGAGTTCCGCCATCTCCTCATAGCTCAGCTCCTCCAGATGTTTCAGGAGGAAGGCCTCGCGCAGGTCAGGGGTCAACGTCCCTAACGCGCGCTCGATCCGTCCGAGCTCCGTCCCCTCGGTCGACTCGGCGGGCGCCAGCGTCGCCGCCAGCACCGCCTCGTCCGCCACGAACCACCGACTCCGGCGGTTGCGGGTCGCCAGCAAAGTCCGGCACTCGTTCATCACGATCTGCCGCAGCCACGATGCGAACCGCTCCATCTCCCGACACTGCGCGAGATTCCGATACGCCCGCACGAACGCCGACTGCACCACATCATCGGCATCGTCGCGGTCCCCACACATCCGGACCGCATAGCGGAACATCGGTGCCTGATGGCGACGCACCAACGCGGCGAAGGCGTCGCCGTCGCCGGCTAGGACCGCCTGCACGAGAGTGCCGTCGGAGCGCGCCGTCATCCGATGAAGGAGACTCGCCCACCGGCCCGGCGGGTCACATCCCGTTCAGGGGTCCGTCGACAGCGACGGCGCCGACCCCGACGCCCCCGCCCGATCAGGGGGCGCCGCCGTCGTCGATCCGGTGGAGGGCGACGCTCTGCCGCGGGAAGGCAAGGGTCGACCCCGCCCCCTCGACGCACCGGAGGATCCCGAGCAGCAACCCCTCGCGCACCCGCTTGAAGACCTCGTTGTCCGTGGTGCGAACCCAGCAGACCACCTCAAGGTCGATCGATGCCTCCGCCAGCGCGACGACCCGGACGCTGACGAGGTCAGCCCAGACAAGCGGCTCGGCGCGCAGACGCGCCTCGACGGCGTCGCGGACGCGCGTGACCGTCGCCGCCGGGGTCCCGTGCGCGAGCCCGAAGCGGGTCCGGAAGCGGAATCGGTCACGAGGCCCGAGGTTCTCGGTGCGCATATCGGCGAGCCGCCCGTTCGGCAGGCTCACGACGGTCCGATCGGCGGTGCGGAGACGCGTGGACCGGAGCCCAATCGCCTCCACCTCCCCCTCGATCCCGTCGACGACGATGGTATCGCCGACGCGGAAGGGCTGGTCGATCCCGATCGCGACCGAACCGAAGAAGTGCTCGAGCGTCTTCTGCGCCGCGAAGGCGATCGCGATCCCACCGATGCCCAGGCCGGCGAGGAGCGTGGCGACCTCGTAGCCGAAGCTCGCGAGCACCGCGAGCACACCGGTGACGAGGACGAGGATCCGGCCGAGCCGCGCGGCGAGCGGGATCAGGGAGCGGAAGGCCGGCCGCTGCGCCGCCCACCCACTCGCCGGGAGCGCTGTTCGCGCCACCCCGATCGCACGCCAGAGGAACCAGAAGAGCGCGACGATCGCCGCCGCCCCCTGGACGTCGACGGCGACGCGCTGGATGGCCTTCTCGGTGCGGATCCACTCGAGCGCGGCGCGCGAGACGCCGGCGGCGAGGAGGAGCGCGAGGGGACGCTTGGCGGCTGCCACCAAGAGGTCGTCGAGCCCGACATCGGCACCGCGGACGATCCGGGTCAAGAGCCGCTGGATCGGCCAGGCGAGGAGCCACCCCGCGGCGCCAGCCAGCGGGACGAGGACGACGAGGGCGAGCGGCCAGTGGAGTCGCATCCCGCAACCTCGGCACCCCCGGGATGCACCGCAAGCCGGGCGTGCCGATAACTTCCATCGCATCGCCCTCCACGTCTCCGCCCCGCCTCGCCCGATGACCGCCCCGACCGCCGCTCCCGCCGCCGCGCCGCACCTCGCCGACCCGGACCACCATCCGTCCTTTACGCGCGGCGTCTTCCTCGGGGAGATCCGCGAAGACCTCGTCTTCCCCTTCCCCGAACCGACGGCCGAGGAGCGCGAATCGCTCACCGCGATCCTCGACAGCTTCCGCACTTGGGCAGACGACACCGTCGACTCGGCGCGCATCGACCACGAGGGGCACTTCCCCGACGCGGTGCGGCAGGGGATGGCGGAGCTCGGCCTGATGGGGCTGAACATCCCCGAGGCATACGGTGGCTTCGGTGCGTCGACGCTCGTCTTTAGCCGCGTCTTTGGCGAAATCGGTGCCCGGGACGCCGCGCTCGCCGTGTACTTCGGCGCGCACCAGAGCATCGGCATCAAGGGGATCATCCTCTTCGGCACCGAGGCGCAGAAGCAGCGCTGGCTCCCGCGCTGTGCCACCGGCGAGCTCATCGGCGCCTTCTGTCTCACCGAGCCGGGCTCCGGCTCCGACGCGCAGGCGATGCGGACGACCGCCGTCCTCAGCGAGGACGGCACGCACTACGTCCTCGACGGCACCAAGATCTGGATCTCCAACGCCGGCTACGCGGGCGTGCTGACCGTCTTCGCGAAGGTCCCCGTCGTCATCGACGGGAAGCCGAAGCAGCGCGTGACGGCCTTCACCGTCGACGCCAAGGCCCCCGGCGTCTCGCTCGGCAAGCTCGAGGAGAAGATGGGAATCAAGGGAAGCGATACCCGCACGATCACCTTCGACGGCGTCCGCATCCCCGTCGAGGACCGGCTCGGCGAGGTGGGCGACGGCTTCCATATCGCGCTCGAGATTCTCAACTCGGGCCGGCTCGGGCTCGCCGCGGGCTCGACGCGCGGCACGCGCGAAATCATGAACATGGCGATCGCGCACGCCCGGCAGCGCGAGCAGTTCGGGCGGCCCATCGGCCAGTTCGAGATGATCCAGCGCAAGATCGCGGCCGCCGCGGCTGACTGCTACGCGAGCGATGCGGGATGGATGCTCTGCGCCGGGATGGTGGACCGCGGCGGCGTCGACTTCTCGTTGGAGACGGCGGCCTGCAAGATCTACGCCTCCGAGCTCGTCTTCCGCACCGCGAGCGAGGCGATGCAGATCGCCGGCGGCATCGGCTACTCCAAGGAGTACCGGTACGAGCAGGCGCTCCGCGACTCGCGCATCAACATGATCTTCGAGGGGGCCAACGAGGTCCTGCGCGCCCTCATCGCGCTGATGGGGCTTCAGCAGCCGGGCGAGGAGCTCAAGGCGGTCGGGAAGGCGTTCAAGGATCCGCTCCACTCCCTCGGGGCCATCTCGAGTTACCTCACGGGCCGCGTGAAGCGCACGCTCGTGAAGCCGAGCTTCACCAAGGTGCACCCCGTGCTCGCCGAGGAAGCCGACCTGGTGGCCGAGAACATCCACGGCCTCGCCCTCGCGGTCGAGAAGGCGCTGATCGAGCACGGCAAGGGGATCATCGAGCGGCAGCTGCTGCAGGAGCGGATGGCGAACGCCGCCATCGACCTCTTCCTCGCGACCGCGGTGCTCTCGCGTGTGACGAGCGCGATTGCGCGCCATGGCGAGGCGGGGGCCATCGCGGACCTCGAGGCCGCGCGCCTCTTCATCCCCACCGCGATGCGCCGGACGCGTCGCGCCATCCGCGCCCTCGAGCGTAACGCCGACGACACCGTCCGCGCCGTCGCGGCGCGCGCGCTCGAGTCGGGCGACCTCACCGTCCCGACCCCGACCGACGTATGAGCCTGCTCTCGATGTCGGGCGTCGGGATCTCCTTCGGCGCCACGGAACTCCTCAAGGACATCACCTTCACCGTCGGTGAAGGGGACCGGTGGGGGATCATCGGCCGCAACGGCGCCGGGAAGTCCTCGCTCTTCAAGGTGATCACGAGCGACCTCACCGCGACGGCCGGGAGCGTCGCGCGGAAGCCAGGGCTCCGGCACGCTCTGCTCGACCAGCATCGCGCCTTCGAGGGCGCCACCACGGTCTGGCAGGCCGCTGCCGCCGCGTGGCGCGAGGTCATCGCGCTCGAGCAATCCCTCGCCGACCAGGCCATCCAGCTGGGAGAGCTCGGGGAGAAGGTCACCGAGGAGTTCCTCGAGAAGTTCGGTCGCGACCAGGAACGGTTCGCCGACCTCGGCGGCTACGTCTACCACGCCCGCGTCGACGCGGTGCTGCAGGGCCTCGGCTTCGACGCCGAGGAGTCGAAGACGCGCGCGGTGGCGTCCCTCTCGGGTGGCGAGCGCGGCCGCGTCGGTCTCGCCGCGCAACTCATCGCGCCGGCCGACCTGCTGATGCTCGACGAGCCCACGAACCACCTCGATCTCGACACCACCACCTGGCTGCAGGATTGGCTCCGCGAGTGCGATGAGACGATCCTCGTCGTCTCGCACGACCGCGCCTTCCTCGATGCCATCTGCACGCACATCCTCCACATCGAGGGGCGGAGCGGCGAGTGGTACAAGGGGAACTACTCGGAGTTCGTCCCGCAGCGCGCCGAGCGGCGGTTGACACGTGAGCGCGAGCTACAGAAGCAGATCGCCTATGTTAAGAAGGAGGAGGAGTACATCCGGCGGAACCTCGCGGGAGTGAACTCCTTCCAGGCGAAGGGGAAGCGGAAGCGGCTCGAGCGGCTCCCGCGCCTCGCGCCGCCCCCGGGCGACCCGGCGGCGATGTCGCTGCGCTTCGAGCCGGCGGAACGTGGCGGCGATCAGGTCATCGCCGTGAAGGACCTGCGCGTCGAAGTGCCGGACCGCGTCCTCGTCGAGGACTTCACCGCCGTGCTGCGCCGCAACGACTTCGTGGCCCTCGTCGGGCCGAACGGGGCGGGCAAGTCGTCGTTCATCACGACGCTCTTCGGCGAGCGCGCCCCCGCGGCCGGGGAGGCGCGTATCGGCAGCTCGATCACCCCCGCCTGGTTCCGCCAGGACCTCGCCAACCTCCCGCTCCGGAAGTCGCTGATGGACGCGATCCTCGACCAGCGACCGCTCTGGAGCCGCGGCGCGGTGCAGAACCACCTCGGCGCCTTCGGCTTCAGCGGTGACGAGGTCTTCCGCGAGATCGGCACCCTGAGCGGCGGCGAGCGCGCCCGGATGGCGATGGCGCTCATCACGCTCTCGCACGCCAACCTCCTCGTCCTCGACGAGCCCACGAACCACCTCGACGTCGAGAACATCGAAGCACTCGAGGACGCGCTCGCTGAGTATGAGGGGACGGTGCTCCTCGTGAGCCACGACCGCGCCTTCCTCCGTGAGGTCGCCACGCGCGTCTGGTGGTTCGACGGGACGCGCCTACGCGATTACGACGGCCCCTTCATCGAATGGGAGGCGGACCGCGCCGCGCGGATCGCCGCGGCGGCGAAGGCCGACGCCGAGGCCGCTGACGCGCGGCGCGCCGCGGAGAAGGTGCGCGCCAAGCGGAATGAAGCGTCGCAGGAGGACGACCACTCGGCCCGACGCGCGCGCAAGCGCGCCGCCGAGGACGCAGAACGCAGCGTGCAGCGGCACGAGGCGCGCGTCGCGGAGCTCGAGGCGCAGCTCGCTGACCCAGAGCTCTATGACGGATCGGCGGAGAAGGCACGCACGGCCGCGGCGCTGGATCAGGAGCTCGCGGCGGCGCGGCGGGCGCTCGACGCGGCGATGGCCGCGTGGGCCGAGGTGAGCGACGCGCGGTGAGTGTGCGGGGCGCCTCGGCGCCCCGCCTCGCAATCAGGCCGAGGCGTCGGGTCGGTGGGTCGCGTACCCCGCGATCGCCTGGCGGAGCGCGATCCGCGCCGAGAGCTCCAGCTCGTACTCCATCGAAATCTCGCCGAGCTGCGCGGCGCCGTGCCGCTTGAGTCGGGTGGCTACGGCATCGCTCTGCGCGTGACGTCGGCAGTACTCGCGGCTCGCCATCCAGAGCGCGTTCGCCGAATGCCACCATCCCTCGTCCTCGGCACCGCGCCCCGCGGCCGCGGTCGTCTCGTACCGGGTCGTGGCCGTCGCGAGCTGCCGATCGCAGAGGTCGGCGACTTCAGCCACGCCCTCCAACTCGAGGTCATCGAGCCCGTGCTGCAGCGTCCGGGCGAGCCGGTCGTGCTGTCGGCAGCTCTCCTGCGCCGCTCGGTAGAGGGCGTCGGCGGCGTCGCGCACCGGGTGCGCGTCGGGGGATGGGGTCCGGATGGTCTTGGGGGTCATCGACCGGGAATCCTCATCAGGACCCCGGCGTCACCGCAAGCGTCAGCGCGGGGAGGTCTCGTCGGCGACGAACGCGATGCGGTCGCCGGTCGGGCTGACCGCGAGCCGTGAGAGCGTCCCGATCCCACGTCTCGTCAGGTCGAGCACCGAATCCCACCGCCCGTCCACCCAGACGAGCACCCGGAGCCCCTGCGTTGCGAGGAGTCGTCCACCGGGCGTCCAGACGTGATAGTCGGAACCGCGGGGCGCCGGCGCCACACGACGGATCGTCCGCGTGCGCACATCGACCTCGCTGATCCAGCTCGTGTCGCGCCCGACCTGCAGGAAGGTGAAGGCGTCGCGGCCCGGCACACGGACGAGCGCGCGTCCGATGTCACGCGCGAGGGTGTCGACGCGCTCGGTGCGCGGATCCACGAGCACCAACGCGTTCGGGTCGCCAAGGACGAAGGCGCCGAGATTGGCCTCGTTCACCCAAACGTGGTAGCCGACGGGCCGGAGGACGCGGAGGACGAGTGATGGGGCGCTCCCATCGAGTGGGAACCGCCAGAGCCGCTGGGTGCTGTCACGCTCCACGCGGATGACCGAGAGCGCGCTGCCATCCGGGGTGACCGTGGCCGAGTACTCGCTCTCGTCGGTCGCGGTGATGCGCGTCGGGGCGGAGCCGTCGATGCCGACCTGCCAGATGTCGGCCGGCGCATCGGCACCGATGCGCGTGAACCAGAGGGCACGGCCATCCGGGGTGAACGCCGGCTGATTGTCGTAGCCGGGTCGCCGCGTGACGTTCACCGGCTCGCCGATCATCGCGGTGGCGGACGCCCGGAGCGGCGCGACCCAGATCTCGGTCCCCGACTGCGCGGCGAGCGGCCGGCTCCCGACCGCGACCGAAAGCCCCGCGATGAACGCGAAGCACACGACGATGCGTCTCATCCCCCCTCCACGATGCCGGTGCATCCCCCGAACCCGAGACGCGGACGACCCGGCGCCTCGCAGACCCCGCACAGCGTCACCTCGTCCCCATCAGCGAGGAAGGTGCGCGTCTCTCCCGAGGGGAGTGTGATCGGCTCCGCCCCGCGCCACGTCAACTCCAAGAGGCACCCGCGCGAGTCCTTCGTCGGCCCCGAGACGGTCCCGCTCGCCACCAGGTCGCCCGGCTGCAGGTTGCAGCCATTGCTCGCGTGGTGCGTCACCATCTGCGCGAGGGTCCAGTACATCGACGAGAAGTCCCCGCGGCTCAGCCGCACGGCGGGCATCCCGGCGGCGCGCATCGCCGCGGAGCGGAGCCACACCTCGAGCGTGATCGCGAATGCCCCGTGCGCCGCATCCCTCGCCTCGGTGAGATACGGCAACGGCGCGGGCTCCTCGGTGGTACGCCCGCGCGCCGCGACGCGATACGGCGCCAGCGCGTCGAGCGTGACGAGCCAGGGCGAGATGGTCGTGGCGAAGTTCTTCGCGAGGAACGGGCCGAGGGGCTGGTACTCCCAGGCCTGCATGTCGCGCGCGGACCAGTCGTTCACGAGGACGAGCCCGGCGAGATGCTGCTCCGCCTCCGCGAGTGGGATCGGCGCACCGAGCGCGTTGCCGCGGCCGATCACCACGCCCACCTCGAGCTCGTAGTCGAGGCGCGCCGTCGGCGCGAAGGTCGGCGGTCCCGCGGGATTCGCCGCCACCTGCCCCTGCGGCCGGCGAATCGCGGTCCCACTCGGCACGATCGACGACGCCCGACCGTGGTACCCGATAGGGACGTGCCGATAGTTCGGGAGGAGCGGCTGGTCGGGTCGGAACATCGAGCCGACGTTCGTCGCGTGGTCGATGCTCGCGTAGAAATCGGTGTAGTCACCGATCGCCACAGGCAGCCGCATCGTCACCTCGGACGCGGCGGTGAGGAGCGCTGACGTTGCGTGGGCGCGGGCGCCCTCGGGTGTGTCGGCGCGCAACATCCGGGACACCGCACCGCGCAACGCGGTCAGCGCGGGACGCCCGAGCGCGACGAGCGGATTGAGCGTCGGAGCCTGCAACGCGCCGGCGACCGCCGCGTCGAGGCCGTCGAGCAACCCGGCCGCCCGCGCGCGCGCGAGGTCGCACACCTGATCCCCGATCGCGATGACGATCGCGACATGCCCGTCCCCCCACGCGGCGACGCCGAGGGGGAGGTTCTGGATCGGGAAGTCGGTGTCCGGCGCCTGCGCCGAGGGCACCCAAGAACGGAGCGCGGGATCGTGCGTGGCGTCGAGCATCATCAGGTGAGGTGGAGCGCGGCGAGGTCGTGCACCGGCTCGTCGAACGAGCAGGATCCGAAGGAGGCGCCGCAGGTGCGGCGGAAGGCGGCGAGCTCGCGCGTGGAGAGCGCGAGGTCGCGCCAGCGGAGCGTGTCCGGTCCGACGATGATTGCCGTGGCGTCACGCTCATCGAGCAACGGGGCGACCTGCGCCGCGTCGATGCCCGCGTGCAGGAAGCCGGCCGCGAGGAAGACGTTGAGGAAGCCGAACATCATCGCGCGAGGGCCGGCCGCATCGGCGGTGAGCGGATGCTCACCGCGTAGCGGATGGTGGAGCCCCGCGGTCGCCTTGAAGGGGACCGCGGCGTACACGCACACCTCGAGGAACCGCAGCAGGTCGCCCGAAGCGGGGATCGCGTCCGGCGTGACCCCACCGGTGCGGACCTTCGCGCGGAGGCCGAGCCGGGCGAGTGCCGTCACGAGCGGCGTCGGGTCGGGTCGGAGCGGAAGCTCCACATACACCGTGACCGAGGGACCGAACGCGGCGGCGAGCGCCTCGATCGTCGGGACGTCCTCGGCCTTCGCTTCCACCACGTCCGCGACGAGGCAGGCACCGTACGTCTCGGAGAAGGTCTGCAGCCGCGGCGCATCGGTCGCGGCGGCGAGGACGGCGAGCGCCCACGGGTCCGCGGGCGTCGGGGCGCCGAACGGGAGTCGGTCCACCTCGGCGGTGAACTCCGCAAGCCGTGCGGCCGGGAGGACGAATCGCCCGAGCATCCCGTGCGCCGCACTCCGGCGGTGGTCGGCGTAGCGCGCCACCGCGTCGCGCATCGGAAGGGCCGCCGGAGGAAAGAGCCCTGCATAGTCGATCAGCCTCGCGAGCAGGGTGCCGACCGGGCCCGCCGAGCTCACGGCTCGCCGGGCCCGTGCAGATGCACCGGCGCCGAGACCTTCCGCAGTCGGATGTTCAGCGCCTCCACCGCGACGGAGAAGGCCATCGCGACGTAGGTGTACCCCTTCGGGATGTGGTAGCCGAAGCCTTCGACGAAGAGGTTCCCGCCGATCATCACGAGGAAGGCCAGCGCAAGGATCTTCACCGTCGGGTGCCGCTCGACGAAGTCCGCGATCCGGCCCGACGCGGCGAGCATCACGAGCAGCGCGATCACGTTCGCGGCGATCATCACGCCGACCTGCGAGACCATCCCGACGGCGGTGATCACGCTGTCGATCGAGAAGACGATGTCCACGACCATGATCTGCGCGACGACGCCGGCGAGCGTCGCGGCGGCGCCCGTCGCGGCCGTCTCGTGCGCGCCGCCCTCGAGCTTCGCGTGGATCTCGTGGGTCGCCTTCCCGATCAGGAAGAGCCCGCAGACGATGAGGATCAGGTCGCGGCCCGAGAGGGCGTTCCCCATCAGGGTGACCAGCGGCGTCTCGAGCCGCATGATCCACGAGATCGAGAGCAAGAAGAGGATCCGCGTCAGCAGCGCGCCAAAGAGGCCGAGCGATCGCGCGCGCGCGCGCTCCGCCGCCGGGAGTCGACCGGCGAGGATCGCGATGAAGATGATGTTGTCGATCCCGAGGACGAGCTCAAGCCCAGTGAGCGTGAGCAGGCCGACCAAGAGCTGCGGGTCCATCAGCCCCTCCATCTCAGACCACCGTCGCCGGGTCGATGCCCCGCGTCGCGAGGATCCGAGCCACCGTCTCCCCGATCTTGTTGTTCGGGGTACTCGCCCCCGCAGTCAGCCCGACCCGGATCGCGCGGTCGGTAGGCAGCCACGCCGCGAGCTCGCGCTCCTGCCCTGAGCCGAGGTCGCGATGCCGGATCACCCCGGCGGAGGGATCGATGCCGAGCGCGTCCTCGATGTGATACGTGGTCACCCGCTCCGCACAGAGGGCGGCGAGGGAGATCGTGTTGCTCGAGTTGTACCCGCCCACGACGACCATCACGTCGAGCGGCTCCTGCAGCAACGTGTTGACCGCGTCCTGCCGATCCTGGGTGGCGCTACAGATCGTGTCAAAGGTTCGGAAATGCTCGGCGCGGTACGGATCGCCGTGCACACGCGCCATCGTCGCGCCGACCGCCTCGCCGATCGCGAGCGATTCGCGCGCAAGCATTGTGGTCTGGTTCGCCGCGCCGATCCGGCGCAGATGGATGTCGGGATCGAAGTGCGGGCTCGCCGCGTGCGCGTACTTCGCCAGGAACGCGTCCCGCCCGCCCGCGAAGCCGCCGGCGATGTAGGCCATCACATCCTCGGCCTGCGCCATATCACGCACCACGAGGTACGTGCCGCCCGGATGCTTCTCCACCTGTGACGCCGTCGCGCGCGTCTCCTCGTGGTAGTACTTGCCGTGGATGAGCGCTGTGAACCCCTCCTTGGCATACACCTCGACCCGCTTCCAGACGTTGAGTACCGACCCACAGGTCGTGTCGACCACGACGCAGCCGCGCGCTCGGAGCGTCTCGAAGTCGTGGATCGTCACGCCGAACGCGGGGAGGATCACCACGTCGGCCGCCTCGACCGGGGTGTAGTCGAACCCCGTCGGGCTCGCGCCGAGGAAGGCGATCCCCATCTCCTTCAGCTTCGCGTTCACGTGCGGATTGTGGATGATCTCGCCGGCGAGGAAGATCCGACGGTCGGGGAACTTGGCGCGCGTCTGGTAGGCGTATTCGACCGCGCGCTCCACGCCGTAGCAGAAGCCGAACTCCTTCGCGAGCCGCACCGTCACCGGGCCCGCCGTGAGCGTGTGCTCGCGCGCCAGCAGGAGGTCGACCAGATGGCCGTCGTAATCGGCCGTCAGGGTCTGCTGGACCTCGGCGCGGAGCCCGAAGCCCTTCCGGTAGTAGGTGGCGTCGCCCGTCATCGGCCGAAAGATAAGGGTGAGCGGCGGGGGGCGCACCGCGCTGGCACACCCGCCGGGGACCGGCCCGACGTCGGCGGCTCACCTCGCGTTCCCACGCGGGCCCGGGTAACTTCGCGGACGATGTCCGAGCGTTACGACCTCTGCGTGATCGGAAGCGGGCCGGCCGGCGAGAAGGGGGCGGCCCAGGCCGCGTATTACGGCAAGTCCGTCTGCCTGATCGAGCGCGCGCCCCGTCCCGGCGGGACCGCCGTGAACTCGGGGGCCCTCCCCTCCAAGACGCTCCGCGAGACCGCGCTCCTCTTCCACCAGCTCCGCCAACGCGGCGTCACGGGCGTCGACTGGCGCGTCCGGGCCGACGCCTCCATCGGTGACTTCATGCGCCGCGAGCGGACCGTCGCCGAGACGGCGTGGCAGGCGATCGACGAGAACCTCGCGCGGCATCAGGTCACCCGCATCCGGGGGACGGCCCGCTTCCTCGACGCCGATACCCTCGAGGTCACGCACCCCGGGGAGGCCCCGCGCCGGATCGCGGCGGAGCGATTCCTCATCGCCACCGGCTCACAACCGCATCGGCCCGCCGAGATCCCCTTCGACGGCCAGATCGTCCTCGACGTGCAGGAGATGCTCGATCGGCAGGCCCCACCCGCCCGACTCGTCGTGATCGGGGGTGGTGCAGCGGCCTGCGAGTTCGCCGCGACCTTCGCCGCGCTCGGCGCAAAGGTCACCCTCGTCACCGACCGCCCCCGGCTCCTCGCGCAACTCGACGCCGACGTCGCCGACGCGGCGCGCCACGAACTCACCCGCCGCCTTGGTATCCAGACCGCCAGCGAGGTCGCCGTGACCGCGATCCGCGTGAGCGGGAACCTCGCGACCGTCACCCTCGGCGACGGTCGTGTCCTTCACGCCGAATGCGTCCTCTACGCCGCCGCGCGTGAGGGGCGGATCGCGGACCTTGACCTCCCCGCGGCCGGGATCGCCGTCACACCGCAGGGGTTCATCCAGATCGAACGGACGACCTTCCGCACCACGAACCCGCGCGTCGCCGCCGCCGGCGACGTCTGCGGGCTCCCCGCCCTCGCGAGCCTCGCGATGGAGGAGGCGCGCGTCGCGGTCTGCCACGCCTTCGGCCTCCCCTTCAAGACGACCGTCTCTCCGGTCGTACCAACGCCGATCTGGACCATCCCCGAAGTCGCGACCGTCGGACTCACTGAGGAGGCGGCGCGCCACGAGGGGATCCGGATCGAGCGCGGCGTCGCGCACTTCCGCGATAACCCCCGCGGCCAGATCGCCGGCGAGCTCGAGGGCTTCGTCAAGCTCCTCTTCCGCACCGACGACAAGCGCCTCGTCGGCGCGAGCGTGATGGGCGAGGGCGCGGCGGAGCTGATCCATATCCCAGCCGCCGTGATCGGGCTCGGCGGGACGCTCGACTATTTCATCGGCGCGGTCTTCAACTACCCCGCGATGGCCGACGCCTTCAAGTACGCGGCGTATGACGGCCTGCAGCGGTTGGCGCGACGCGTCAGCGCCGCGATGGAGGTGCGCGCTCGCACCACGCCGACCGGCACCCCTATGGTGCCGCCACCAGATAGGGGCTGAGCGCCTCCTTCACAAAGTCCGGGAGCGGGCGCTTCGCGATCCCCTCCTTGGTCACGCAGACCACCGTGAGCGTCGCCGACGCCCGGGGCACCCGGTCCGACGCCCGGTACACCTCGAAGCGCATCGTGAGCGCGGTCGTGCCGATGCGCGTGACGCCGACCTCGATCGTGAGCAGCTCGTCCATCTCCGCAGGGGAATGGAACTCCACGTGGAACGCCTTTCGCGGCAGTTGCACGTGGCGCTGCACGCGCATGACCTCGTAGGGCAGCCCCGCCGCGCGGAACATCTCGTGCTCGGCGACCTCGAAGAAGCGGATGTAGGTGCCGTAGTAGATGATCCCGAGCGGGTCGCAGTCACTCCAGCGCACGCGGTCCTGTACGGCGAAGGGAAGGGGGGGTGGCGGGGAGTGGGACACGGCGGAGACCTCACAACGGATGCGGGAAACGCCGACGGACTCGAGGCGTGCGGGAATGCTAACCTCTCGGCGCGCCAGAGACCGCCCAGCGCGCGCCCCCTCATTCCGGAGCTCCCGCATGTTGCGCACCCTCCTCGTCCCGCTCGACGGCTCATCGCTCGCCGAACGCGCCGTCCCCGTCGCCTGCGCCCTCGCGAAGCGCACCGGCGGCGCGGTGCACCTGGTCCGCGCGCACGTCCCCATCACGGTGGTCGGCGCCACGGCGGAGGGGGCGATCTTCTCGCAGGATATGCTCGCCGTGGACGACGCGGTGCGACGCCACGCGCGCACGTACGTCGCCGGCGTGGCCGAGCGCGCGGCCGCCGCGCACGGGGTGCGCGTGACGCCGCTCTGCGAGGACGGCAGCCCCGCCGGCCTCATCGAGGAGGTCGCGGACCGGCTCCTCGCCGACCTCATCGTGATGACCACGCACGGCGCCGGGGGATTCGCCCCGGATTGGCTCGGCTCCGTCGCCGACGGAGTCATCCGCCGTTCCCATCGGCCCGTGCTGACGCTTCCTGAGAACGAGGCGCATCCCGAGCGTGTCTTCGCGCCACGGCGCATCACGGTCCCGCTCGACGGGAGCGAACGCGCCGCGACCATCCTCCCGGTCGCACGCGACCTCGCCCTCGCCTACGGCGCGACGCTCGACCTCGTCCGCGTGGTGGCGCCGTACGTCCCCGGGGACGTGATCTCGCACCTGCCGACGGACCGTCCCGACCCCTTCGGCGTCGATGCCGAGGCTGCGCTAGCGAAGCGCGCCCTCGACGACATCGCGCAGACGTTCACGGTGGGGGGCGTGACGACGACCGCGACGGTGCGGATGGACCTCTCGCCGACGAAGAGCCTGCAGGCGCACCTGAAGGAGACCGACCCCGACGTCGTCGCGATCGCGACGCAGGGGCGCGGACTCTCGCGCGTCTTCGTCGGGTCGGTCGCGGACAAGCTGGTGCGGACGGCGGGGCGGCCGGTTCTGGTGCTGAGGCCGGTTGGGAAGCGGAAGGCGTGAGGCGGGTAGAGGCTGGAGGCTGACTCCGCGCTGTCGTTCAGCTTTCAGCTTCCAGCTTTCAGCTTTCAGCTTCCAGCCTTCATCGCCCGTACAACTCGCTCCGCACGAACGGCGCCAACGCGTACGTCACCAGCACCTCATAAGCCCCCTGCCGGTCGATCTGCCCCGCCGTGAGGATCCCGACGGCGCCGGCGCCGTACTTCGTCCCGTGGGTGGCGACGAGGGCGTCCATCGCGTGCCCGAGCTCCATCCCATCGCGGATCATCCGGGCGACGGCATCGGGGAGCGGCATCGCGAGCGACCCGCCCACCCCCTCCCGACCGTCGCGGTCGACCACGACGCACCAGGCACAGGTGCGCATCCCCTCGGGCCCGTCGACGACGCCCCCTTCGAGCCCGACGCCGAGGTCCGCGTCCGTGGCGGCCCGCGCGGCGTGGGCACGGGCGCGCGCGCCGGCGATCGTCTCCGCATCACCGAACGGCTGGTCGGGGACCCCGCTCGCCGCGGCAACCGCCTCGAGCACCGCCCGCGGTGCCACGCGCCCGAGCACAGCGCCCACCGCCGCCCCTTTCACCGGATTGCGCGAGCCTACCGCGACGCGGTGGACCGCGGACAGCGCAGCGACGGGGGCACTCGACGGATCGGTCATCCGCGGAATCTACGTTGGCGCTAACTTCGCAGGATGACCGACGCCCCAGCGCCCGCGTTCGTCTTCATCGGCGGCCGCCTCTGGCTCGACTTCGTCAACACCGACGACGCGCGCCTCGGCATCCGCCTCGACACGATCGACGCCTTCGACAAGTACGTCGAGTGGCTCGAGGCCGCCGAACTCATCGACGCCGCTCGGGCCTCAGCACTCCGACGTCGCGCGCTCGACCAACCCTCGGGCGCCACGGCGGCCCTCGTCGAGGCGCGGCGCATCCGCGCCGCGCTGCGCGCCCTCCTCGAACGGGGCCGCGGGGCGACCGGCCAGACCGCCCGCGACGCCGCCGTCGCGGAGATCAACCGCGTCCTCGGCCGAGCCGTCGGTACGCGACGTGTCGACGCGATCGACGACCGCTATGTACGGACCTTCGTCCCCGTCGGCGATGTCTTCGGTGGGCTCGTGATCCCGATCGTCGAGTCCGCGGTCGATTCGCTGGTGCGCGGGGAGTTCGACCGGATCCGCACCTGCGCCGACCGGCGCTGCCCGCGCCACTTCGCCGACGATACCAAGTCGCACACACGCCGCTGGTGCGATATGCGCACCTGCGGGAACCGCGCTAAGGCGCAGCGACGCCGACGTCGGCAGGCTTGAGGTAGCCCATCTCCTCCGCGTATCCGCGGAGGCGCTCCTGCAGGAGGCGACGACCGCGGAAGAGGCGCGACTTCACCGTTCCCTCGGGGACGCCGAGGACGCCGGCGATCTCCGCGTAGCGCAGGCCGTGCAGGTCGCTCATCACGACGGCGGAGCGGTACTCATCGGGAAGATCGGCGATCGCGGCGACGATCCCTTCGTCGAGGAAGGAATCGAAGAACCCCGTCTCCGGGTCGGCGTCCCCCACGACCTCGAACACCTGGCGGCCATCCTCGTCCTCGAGGGGCTGCACCTCGCGCGCATCGACGCGCCGCTTCCGGCTGACGAAGGCGTGATAGAGGATCGTGAAGAGCCAGGCGCGGATGTTCGTCCCCATCCGATACTGCTCCCACCGCTCGATCGCGCGGAGCATCGTGTCGGAGACGAGATCCTCGGCGTCCTCGCGCGCGCGCGTCAACTTGAGCGCGAAGGCGTAGAGCGCGTCGAGATGACGGAGCGCCTCGGCGTCGAACGAGGCGCGCGGGTGCGCGGGTGCGAACGACGCGGCGGTGGCGGCGTGTCCCTGGATCATCAGGAGATGACCTCCCCGCGCACGTGGCTCGCGACGAAGCGCTTGAGGTCCGAGGCGACGCCGTGCATCAGGCCAACGTCGCGCTTCATCCGCGCCATCGTCGTGGCCCCCTCGAGCGTCGCGACGATGAAACGCGCGAGACGCACCGGATCGACCCCTTCCTCGAGGCGATCCTCCGCCTCGCGCAGCAGACCCGCGATCTCGTCGATCCACCCGCGGAAGACCCGGGCGATCCGCACGCGGAACCCTTCATCCTGCTCCGCCATATCGCCGGCGAGCGCGCCGAAGGGAGAACCGCCGCGCATCCCACGCTCCACCTGCATTGCCACCACGGAGTCGATGAAGACCTGCAGCCGCTCGATCGGTTCGATGGTCGGCTCGCGCAGGATCGCGAGGCCACGCTCCCCGAGCAGGTCGAACTGCCGCGCGAGCACCTCGTGCCCGAGCGCGTCCTTCGACTTGAAGTAGTGGTAGAAGTGGCTCTTCCCGCTGAGCCCCGCCCGCGCGATCACGTCATCCACCGACGTCTGCACGAACCCCTTCTCGGCGATGAGTTCCGCCGCCGCGTCGATGATCTGGAGTCTGCGCTGGCTCACGGTCCTAATATTGGACCGGAGAGTCCTAATGTCAAGATGGAATGACGAGAGCTCGTAAGTTGATAAATGCTAATGACTTAAATCTAAAAGCGACGACAGGGTGTATAGAAAGTGTACGCCGTTATTGTAGACTCAGTCCAATCCCCGCCGTTCACTTCCAGCTTCCAGCATTCAGCCTCCCGCCTTCAGCGCCTTCGCCTCCCCGGTCCATCCCGACCACCCCGACCACCCCGACCACCGCGCTCCCCCTGCTCCCCCCTCGACTCCCCGTCGCTCCACGGCGCCGCGAGTTTCTCCCGCAGCTCATCGAGCGAACCGGCCCGCACGGCCCCGCGCGCGCCACGCGTCACGGTGAAACGCAACGGACGGTCCAACGTCGGGAGCTCCTCCGACACGAGCCCGCGCGCCAGCTTCTCATTCAGCACGAGCCGCGCCACACCGCGTGATCCCTCCGGTGTCTCCTCCACCTCATAGTGGATCGGCACGGTCCGCTCACGGATCTCCACCGCACCCGGCAACGTCGCCCAGCGCGCCCGCACCTCCTCCGAGACGAACGCCGCCGCCTCGAGCCGCAACGGCGCGGCCCGGAACTGATGCAGGTCGTGCACCTCACCGAGCGCGGCCTCGTACCACGCCGTCAGCTCGGCGAGCTGCAGACGCGGCGTCACGCCACCCGAGCGGCGCCAGGTCTCACGCACCGCCTCGATCGCCTCGCGATTGCGCGGCACGGCCGGGTGCCGCGCCTCGCCGCGCGCGAGCGCCTCGGCGAGCACGCGCCGGATCTCCGGTGCCAACGCCGGCGTGAAGTCGGCGAGCGCCTCGCGCTCGTGCTCGAGCGTGAAGCCGAAGTAGGTGAGCCCCCGCTCCAACGCGAGCGGCCGATCGCGCTTGGATGGGTCGTAAGCCACCCGCGGGACCTCACGCGTCGCGTATCGTCGCACGAAGTCCATCGGGAGCTGCGTCCCTTCGATCGCCGCACGCGGCACACCGAACTTGTCGGCGAAGTAGCGCAGCGTCCCGGCCACCGCGCCCCAACTCCCGCAGACGCTCGTCTTCGAGACGCGCGCCTCATCTCCCGTCGCCGTCTCCTCGTCGATCACCAGCTGGAACGGCATGATCCGCGCCAGCAGCTCCACGAAGCGCCGCTCGATCGCCGGCGTCGTGCGCGGCATCACCGTGGGGAGCGGCACCCCGACGGAGCGATGGATGCTCGCCATCGCGAGCGCGGCGTCCTCGATTGCCTTCACGAGCACCCCGCGCCCCTCGGCCCAGCGTTGCACGCTCTCGTCGAAGAGATGTCGCGGGAGCCCGTACACCTCCCCCACATATCCGCACTTCGCGAACGCCTCCGCGTAGACGTTGTACGTCGTGAGGTGGTCGCTTCCCGCGACGACGAGCCCCGCGAGGTCGCGGTCCTCCCGCGTCATCCGGTGCAACGACTCGATGCTTGCCATCACGCTCACATAGGGCAGCAGCGCATCGTCGCAGTGCACCAACAACTCCGCCCAGGGCCGGTCGACGGGCATCGCCTCCACCTGGCGCCCGTACGGGGTCAGTCGATCCCCATCGATGATCCCGCGGCCGCGCAGGAAGGTGACCGCGTCGCGATACGACCGCGTGTCGAGCGGCACCGGAAGATCGAGGGCGTCGGCGCGGACGCCGAGGGCGGCGCAGGTGAGCGCGACGCGCTCGGAATCGCCCGCGAGCTGGAAGTCGGGCGCGGTCGGCTCGAGGCGATCGAAGCGCAGGTCGCGGTCCGAGAGGAGGAAGACGCGCCCACCGGCCACGCGGCCGTGCACACGCCCCGCCATCTGCAGGATCTCGTTCGCACCGAGATGCAGCTTCGTCAGGACGTTCCGCCCGCGCTCGACGACGTTCGCGAATCGCGTGTCATCGATCACCACCGTATCGAGGCCTCGCACGTTGAGCGCGCTCTGCCCCGCCGCCGTCATCGCGAGGAGGAAGGGCTTCTCCACCTCTCCCTCGAGGAAGGGCCGGATCGCGCGGATCGGCTCGCCCCCGTGATAGAACGCCACATTGAGGCGCGGGTAGCGCGCCCCGACATCCGCCGCGACCGCCTCGACTGCCGCACGCGTCGGGAGGAAGACGCCGACACCGCGTCGCTCCTTGATCACCTGCTGTAGGAATCGGTCATCAAGGAAGCGCGTGGGGGGCTTCCGCTCCACCACCACGCGCGCGGCCTTCGCCGGGTCGAACGCGCTCGACTCAATCACCTCGGCGGCGTGCAGATACCGCGCGTAGAACGACGGATCGACCGTCGCGCTGAGCCACAGGAACCGGCACCCCGTGCGCTTGCCGAGGGCGAGACAAAGCTCGAGCTCGGCGCTCGTCTGGTGGATCTCGTCCACCACCAGCGTGTCGTGCGGGCGGATCACGCCGTCCTGGAACCACCGCCGCGCGATCCCCGTGGTGACGATCACGACGTTCCAGCTCGGCGTCTCAGGCGTCGCCTCGCGCTCGCGGTTGACGACGCCGACGCGCAGGGTGTCGGTGCCGAGGAGGACGTGGGCGAGCGGGCGGACGGCGAGGGTCTTCCCCGTCCCCGTGCCAGCGACGATGCCGAAGCCCGGCCGTGGGCGGTCGGGCGACTCCGCGATCCGCTCGGCGAGCGCCGTCAGCTCGGCGCCGCGCGTCGTCCAGAGGAGGGTCTCGAGCTCGAGCCCGAAGGCGAGTTCAATCGTCTCGCACGCCGCGCGCGTCGGAGCGATGACGATGAGGCGGCCCCGGGCATCACCCGACCGGACGAAGGCGTCGTGGTCCGGGGGGAGATAGCGGTCCTGGACGGACCGCGGGGTGCCGGTGGGTGAGGTTACGGGCGACGCTCCGCGGGCGGCCGGGAGGGCGACTTGACGGCGGCCTTCGCGGGCGCACGGCGCGTCGGCACGGCCTCGTCTGCGCTCCGTGCCGCCGGACGCGAGGTCGCCGAGGCGCCACGCTCGAACGCGTCCTCCTCCTCCCGGAGCGGCGGACCGTACAGGACCACCGCATTCGCGGGCTTCAACCGGAGGGCGGTCGCGCAGTCGGTCGGGGCGGGCTGCTGCGCGGTGGGCACCTCCTCAATCCAGACGCGACACTTCCCGGCGGGCGGAAGGAGATGGACCGGGACCGCCGGCGTGGTGGCACGGGCGCCGGCGGGCGCGGCCGGGGCGGTGACGGAGACGCCGCGGACCTGTGCGGCGAGGAGGGAGGGAGCGCCGAGGGCGAGGACGAGGGCGAGCGGGCGGACGAGTTGCACGGGCGGACGGGTGAGGGGACCCGCCCTCATACCCGTCGGGCGCGCGAGGGTTCGCCGGACGGACACCATCAGTCCCCGAAGCTGATGCCGCACGCCCGCGCCGTCCGCACCACATCGTGATGCGGATCCACCCGCTTCGATTCCTTCAGCACGTCGACGATCGGCACCGTCACGATGTTCGGCGTCTGCAGCGCCACCATCTGCCCCCACTTCCCGTCCGCCACCGCCTGCGTCGCCGCCGCGCCGAAGCGCGTCGCGAGGAAACGGTCGTAGCCGGTCGGCATCCCGCCACGCTGCAGATGGCCGAGCACCAGCGCGCGGCACTCCTTCCCGGTCCGCTGCTGGATCGACTTGGCGAGTCGATGGGCGATGCCGCCGATGCGCGGCGCCTGCCCCGGCATCGACTCCCCGATCAGCGAGGTCTCGCCGTGCTCGTCCATCGCCCCTTCCGCGACCACGACGATTGCGAACTTCCGGCCGGTCCGGTCGCGCTCCATGATCGTCTCGCAGACGGCATCGAGCCGCCACGGGATCTCGGGGAGGAGCACCACGTCGGCGGAGCCCGCGACCCCCGAGTGCAGCGCGATGAACCCCGCGTCGCGCCCCATCACCTCGAGCACCATCACGCGGTCGTGGCTCTCGGCCGTGGTCTGCAGCTTGTCGATCGCCTCGATCGCCGTCTGCACCGCGGTGTCGAAGCCGAACGTCGTGACGGTGCAGGAGACGTCGTTGTCGATGGTCTTCGGCACGCCGACGATGCGCATCCCCTTATCCACGAGCTTCTGCGCGATGGCGAGCGAGCCGTCACCGCCGATCGAGATCATCGCCTCGATCCCGAGGTTGCGTGCGTTCTCGATCAGCTCGTCGGAACGATCCACGCTCACATACGAGCCGTCGGGCTGCAGGCGCGGGAAGTCGAACGGGTTCCCCCGGTTGGTGGTGCGGAGGATGGTGCCGCCCAAGTGGCCGATGTTGCGCACCGACTCGACGGTGAGCGGGACGATCTCATCGTCCCCGAGGAGGCCGGCGTAGCCGCGCTTGATGCCGAGCACCGACCACCCGCGGGAGAGCGCGGAGAGGGTCGCGGCACGGATGACGGCGTTCAGGCCCGGGGCGTCACCGCCGCCGGTGGAGATGGCGATCCGCATTCAGGGGACAGGGGTCAGGGGTCAGGTCTCAGGTCGCAGGGCGCGGAGGAGGGAGAGGATCTCCCCGGGCCGCGCGTGCCGCCCCGTCTGTCGCTTCGAGTAGACCACGCGGTCCTCGAGGGTGACCTCGAACACGCCGCCGCCGGAGGGGATCATCCCCACCTCGGCGTCGGGCCAGGTCTCCCGGATCGCGACCGCCAGACCGACGGCCCGCGCCTCGTAGTTTCAGACGGTGCAGTACTCGATGCTCACGCGCATCGGGGCAAGTTATCGGGGATAGGGCACCCCCGCGAGGTTCGCGAGGCGGGCGATGGTCGTGTCCTGCCGCGCCACGACGCCGCGGAGCGAATCGAGCTGGAACGCGAGGTCGGCGGACCGGCTCCCGAGCTCCTCGAGGGTCGCCGTCAGATCGAGCTGCGCCTGCGCCTCGTCGAGCTGGGCCTGCGGATCCTGGTAGCAGCCGGAGGCGAGCAACACCACAGAGGCCCCGAGGAAGGCGAGGGACGACCACCGGGGCGCGGGGCGCAGCGGGCGGGCGGGTGACGGGCGACGGTCTGGGCGATGGGAGCGCGGCATCGGAACGGTACCGGTGGCGTGGTGGGGATGAGGGCGGCCTGCCGGAATGTACGCAGCGTGGGCGGGTCCCCCACCGGAGCCCTCGATGTCCCGCGGATTCACCCTGTTGGAGCTCGTCGTCACCTGCGCGCTGATCGGGCTCTTCGCCTCGGTCGCGATCCCGCGGACGGGGGGCGCACTCGACCGCCTCCGCGTGACGCAGGCCGCCGAGGCGGTGGCCGGGGCGGTGCACCTCGGCCGCACCGCCGCGATCGCGCGGGCCAGCTACCTGCGGGTGATCGTCGACGAGCCGTCGGCGTCGATGCGCGTGGAGGGGGACCGCGACACCGTCCTCGTGCGGTCGGTCGGCGCGGACCATCGCGTGACGCTACGCGCCACGCGCGACACCATCACCTACGCGCCCTCGGGGCTCGGTTACGGCCTCGCGAACACCACGATCATCGTCGCGAGCGGGGCGCGCGCGGAGACGGTGACGGTGAGTCGGCTCGGGCGGGTGCGGACGAGCTGGTGACGGGCCGGCGGCGCTTGGCCGACGGCGCCGCGCCCCACGTCAGGTCCCGAAGTCGAACCCGGGGACCGAGATGCGCGCGATCTCCTGCCCGATCACCCGCTCGATCGTCCGGACCATCCCGATCTCGTCGGCGCACATGAAGGTGAAGGCATCCCCCTCCTTCGCGGCGCGTCCGGTGCGGCCGATCCGGTGCACGTAGTCCTCGGCCTGCTGCGGCACGTCGAAGTTGATGACGTGCGTGATGCCGGAGATGTCGAGCCCACGCTGCGCGATGTCGGTCGCGACGAGGAGCTTCGTCTCCCCCGCCTTGAACCGCGCGAGCGCCTGCTCCCGCTGCGCCTGAGTCTTGTCGGCGTGGAGCGCGTCGGCCGCATAGCCGGCGTCGCCGAGGTGCCGGACGACGCGGTCGGCGCCGTGCTTGGTGCGCGTGAAGACGAGCACCGAGTCGTCCGCTCCGGCCTCGCGCAGCAGGTGCACGAGGAGGTCCATCTTCTTGTGCTTCGGCACCGGGTAGACGCAATGGCGCACCGTCGCGGCGGCCTGCGAGCGCCGCCCCACCTGCACCACCTGCGGCTTCCGCAGGTATTTCCGCGCGAGCGCCTCGACCTCGGGAGGCATCGTCGCGGAGAAGAGGAGCGTCTGCCGGTAGGGATGGATCTGCGCGACGATCCGGTTGATCTGGGGCGCGAAGCCCATATCGAGCATCCGGTCCGCCTCGTCGAGCACGAGGACCTCGAGGTCGTCGAAGATCACGTGCTGCTTCTCGAGATGGTCGATCAGGCGGCCCGGCGTGGCGACGATGATGTCGACGCCATTCTTGAGCGCAGTGGTCTGCGCCTCGTAGCCGACGCCGCCGTACACGGAGATGACGTCGAGCCCGGTGCCGCCGCTGTACTTCCGGATGCTCTCCTCCACCTGCTGGCAGAGCTCGCGCGTCGGCGTGAGGATCACGGCGCGCGTGCGCGTCGCCCCGCCCATCAGGCGCTCGATGATCGGGATCGTGAACGCAGCGGTCTTCCCTGTGCCGGTCTGCGCGAGCCCCATCAGGTCGCGCCCCTTCAGGGCGAGCGGCACCGCCTGCGCCTGGATCGGCGTGGGGCGCGTGTAGCCCGCGGCGTCGAGCGAGGCGAGCATCGCGGAAGAGAGCCCGAGGTCCGCGAAGGTGATCTCGGAGGTCCTAGCCTCCTGCTGCGCGAGCGTGAGCGTCGCCGCCTCCGGAGCCGGCGGCGCGTCGACGGCGGGCGTGGAGTCGGGCGTGGAGTCGGGCGTGGTGGCGGACGACGGGGCGTCAGCGGGGGCGGCGGCACCCGTGGGACGGGCGGCGCGGGGAGAGCGGGCGCCGGTCCGGCGCGATGGCGTGCGGGGGGGCATCAACGGACTCCGGTCAGATCACCTCGATCGGTCGGCCCGAGAGCCGCGCGATGAGACCGATGCGGAAGGTGACGTCGGTCCAGCGCTCGTCGCCGCCGTGCACCTCCTCGAGCGGGAACATCGGCCAGACATAGGGGTTCGTGCTCTTCGGCATCGCCATCCCCTTGTGGGGATGCCAGACGCCGTCGCGGCCGCAGTCGTCGACAAAGCGCTCGTACATCTTGCGCCAGACCTCGTTCCGGCGGAGGTAGCCGAGGCGCGCCATCAGCTCGAGCCAGGCGAGCGCCGCGGGGACGTCGGCCTCGACGGCGTTGCGATGCGGGAGGTGGTCACCGAGCACCACCTGCGGCACCTCGACGAGTTGCGTCCCGATCTGCTGCACCGGCTCCTGCCGCGGCAGCGGACGCGAGAGATACTCGTACAACAGCTCCATCGTCTCGTAGTGCTCGCTCTGGAAGAGCGGCATATGCGCGATCAGATGCAGCGCGTGCAGCGTCGGCGGGAACGCCTCGGGATGCAGGACCTGCTTGTTCCCGACGCGGATCCACGGCTTCTCGGCCAACGGCGAGCGGAGGAACTCCCCCACCCGATCGATGATGCGCCGCGCGACGCCGCGCAGCCGTGGATCCCCCTCGAACCCGGCGCCGGCGAGCGCGGCGCCCGCCGCCTCACGGAGCCCCTGCCGATGATGCGCGAGGAGTTCGGGCTCGGTCCGCGGCTTGGTCGGCGCGAACTCGTACATCTTGGCGGGATCGACATCCTCGGCGAGCAACGGGAAGAGGGCGCGGCGCGTGTGCACCAACGGCGGCGCGTCCTTGTCCCACCCGCACTCGGTGAGCCGACGGAACGCCGGCACCGTCCCGACCCCCGCGAAATGCTCCGCGCGAGCACCCGGGACGGTCAGGATCGACCGGTTCCAGACGCCGTTGATGTCGGCCTGGACCGCGAGCTCGAGTGCGGGCCGGTACGTGTATGGCAGCAGGCTGATCCGGGGGTCGACCTTCTCCCCCATCTTTGCTACGTCGATGATGGCGCGATACTGAATCGGTGCTGACGCGTGATCGAGGAGCCAGCCAAGCGGGAAAGAAACCGGCTCAGGCGGAGGCGGAGGAGGCGCCAGGACAGATGTCGGAGGGACGACAGGGATGGTCATCACGCTCAAGTCGATTCAAGTCGTTGTTGGACAATGCGTTAGACATCAACGCCTTCCGCCCTTTCCGGACAGACGGGTAATGATACACCAGAATGTCCGAATCGCCAGACAAGAAGCGACTGTTTTAGAGGGCCGTTCGTAACGTCGCGAGGACGGTCCGGAGGATCGGCACCGCGCGGACTCTGCCGATCGGACGGCGCCATCGCCGCCGTGGCAGCATCTTCCGTCAGGACGGCGGGGGAACGTTGCAATCCCCGCCACCCTGTCGTAAGTCAGTCGGAACGTGTCTTGCGCCTTCGGGTCTCATCAATGCGATGGACCGATGCGTCGATCGGTCGCGCCTCCCCATCCCGAAGGCCCCTATGAGCACCCGCCAGACCCTTCCCGTCCTCCCGCTGCGGGGGACCGTCATCTTCCCCGGTCTCACGGCGCCGATCGCCGCAGGCCGGCCAGGCACGCTCCGCGCCATCGAGGCCGCGCTGAAGACCGACCGGCTCGTCTTCGCCGTGGCGCAGAAGGACAACGCCGACGAACCCGACCCTGAGATCCTCTATCAGACCGGCGTGATCGCACGGATCGGACAGGTGCAGCGCGGCCTCGGCGGCGTGCAACTCCTCCTGAACGGGGAGCAACGCGCCACCGCCCTCCAGTTCACGACCACCGAGGGATTCCTCTCCGCCATCGTCGCACACACGGACGACCTCGCGCCGATCGACGAGAAGGACCCGGCCTTCGTCGCGCTCCACAAGGAGATCCGCGAGCGCGCCGCCGAGCTCGGCGAGCGCCGCGGCCTCCCCGAGGAGGTCGTGCATCAGGTGCTCGACTCGGTCACTGAGCCTGGCCGCTTCGCCGACCTCGTCGCCGGGTACCTCGAGCTCCCGGTGCCGGAGAAGCAGGGACTCCTCGAGACCCTCTCCGTCGAGGATCGCCTCCGGAAGGTCCTCGTGAACGTGCAGCGGCAGATCTCCCTCCTCGAGGCGCAGGAGGAGATCAAGACGCAGGTGCAGGAGGAACTCGGCGAGCGGCAGCGCGAGATGTTCCTACGCGAGCAGATGAAGGCGATCCAGAAAGAGCTCGGCGACGACGACACCTCGAAGGAGATCGAGGAGCTGCGCGCCAAGCTCGACGCCCTCCCGCTCCCCAAGCAGGCGCGCACCGAGGTCGAGCGCGAGCTCGGACGACTGGAACGCTCCGGACGCGAGTCGATGGAGGCGCAGGTCATCCGCACCTACCTCGAGTGGATCGCCGAGCTGCCCTGGGGCACCCGGTCCGATGACCATCTCGACCTCCCGCGCGCGAGCACGCTGCTCGATGAGGACCACTACGGGCTCGGCGATGTGAAGGACCGCGTGCTCGAGTTCCTCGCGGTGCGGCAGCTCCGCGCCGCGCAGGCGAGTGCGGAGGCCGCGGCACCAGAGTCGGCCGAGTCCGCGGCGGTCGACGTCACCGCTGAGCATCCGACGCCCGAGGCCAAGGTGACGGAGGCCAAGGCGCGCGCGATGGCGAAGGGTCCGATCCTCCTCTTCACCGGTCCGCCGGGCGTCGGCAAGACATCAATCGCGAAGTCGATCGCCCGCTCTCTCGGGCGCGAGTACGTGCGCGTGGCCCTCGGCGGCGCGCGCGACGAGGCCGACATCCGCGGCCATCGCCGCACCTACGTGGGCGCGATGCCGGGGCGAATCATCCAAGGGATGAAGCAGGCCGGCACCAAGAACCCCGTCTTCCTCCTCGACGAGGTCGACAAGCTCGGCCAGTCGTTCCAGGGGGACCCGTCGAGTGCGCTCCTCGAGGTGCTCGACCCCGCACAGAACGACTCCTTCACCGATCACTACCTCGGCGTGCCGTTCGACCTCTCCGAGGTGCTCTTCATCGCGACCGCGAACTTCGTGCAGAACATCCCCGGTCCGCTCCTCGACCGGATGGAGGTCGTCGAGTTCGCCGGCTACACCGAGCGCGAGAAGGCGGAGATCGCGAAGAAGTACCTCATCCCGCGGCAGCTCGAGGAGAACGGCCTCGGCGACAAGCCGGTGACGTTCACCGACGAGGCAATCGCGTCGCTCGTGAGCCAGTACACCCGCGAGAGCGGCGTGCGCCAGCTCGAGCGCGAGGTGGGCAAGGTGGCGCGCAAGGTGGCACGCCGCATCGCCACGCGCGAGGGCGCCGACCCCACCGCCGACGGCGTGATCACCGCCGAGGAGGTGCGCGAGCTCCTAGGGCGGCCGAAGGTGCACCCTGAGAAGGCGAACGTCGCGCACGAGGTCGGGATCGCGACGGGGATGTACTACACGCCAATGGGGGGCGACATCATGTTCGTCGAGGCGTCGGTGCGCTTGATCGCCGCGCCGGCGGGTGAGGCCGGCGGCGCTCCCGTCTCGCTGATCCTTACGGGTCAGCTCGGCGACGTGATGAAGGAGTCGGCGCGCGCCGCCTTCACCTACGTGACGAAGAACGCCGAGCGGCTCGGGATCCCGCGGGCGCGACTCGGCGCGGTGGAGACGCACATCCACGTCCCGGCGGGGGCGATTCCCAAGGACGGGCCGTCGGCGGGCGTCGCCATCTCGACCGCGCTCGCGAGCGAGCTGAGTGGCCGACCCGTGCGGAAGGACCTCGCGATGACGGGCGAGGTCACACTCCGCGGCCGCGTGCTCCCCATCGGCGGGGTGAAGGAGAAGGTCCTTGGCGCGCTGCGCGCGGGGATCACCGACGTGATCCTCCCGAAGGCGAACGAGGCCGACGTCGAGGACGTCCCCGATGAGGCGCGCGGGCAGCTGCGGTTCCACTTTGTGGAGTCGCTGGAGCAGGTGCTCGCGATCGCGCTCCTCCCTGAGCCGGGACGCGAGGCCGGGGAACCCCTCGCCGTGGTCGCGTAGTACCACACGGAGACCCTCGGGCAGTTCCACCTGACGGGACGCCGGCATACCATCCGGCGTCCCCCGCCCCGCACCGGAGCCCTGTCGTGACCCGTCGCCTCGCCGTCGTCGCCGCTCTTCTCCTCGCCCTCGTCGCGCCCCGCGTCCACGCGCAGGGGGACCGGGCCGTCGTGCAGGTCACCGACGTGCGCGGCAACGCGATCCCCTTTGCGTACGTCTCGATCGTGAACGGCGTGAGCCGCGTGGCGGACGATTCCGGGCGCGCCGCCTTCGCGATGCGCGTCCCCGATTCGCTCCGCCTCGAGGTGCGGCGGATGGGGTTCGATCCCTTCAATGGCTGGGTGAAGCGGAACCCGACCACCGGCCGCTTCGTCGCCGATCTGATCCCGCTCCCGAACGCCCTCGATCCCGTCACCGTCACGGCCCGCGCCAACACGCCGTTGGCGCGGACCGGCTTCTACGACCGGGCCGCGCGCATCCAGCGCGGCGCCTTCGCCGCGCGGATCATCACGCCGGAGGAGCTCGAGTTCCGCAACCCGATTCGTCTCACGCAGGTGTTGCAGGGGGACCGCTTCATCAAGGTGCAGCCGATGAACGGGAAGGCAGTACTGCAGGGGCGCGGCGTGATGTGCGCGATGACGATCCTCCTCGACGGCCAGCGGCTGCTCGGCACCTACGAGGAGGCGATGGGGAACCCGAATCCGCCGCCGATGAGCTCCCTCGCGGCGATCGACGACATCATCGCCGCGCCGTCGATCGCGGCGATCGAGATCTACGGCAGTGCGGCAGCCGTCCCGGTGGAGCTCCAGCGGGTGGCGGGAAGCCGGATGGCGCAGGGGTGCGGTCTCATCGCGATCTGGACCGGCTCGCGGAAGTAGCGTCGCACGTCTCCCCCGTCGCCGCCGCCGCGGCGGCTGGGGATCACAAGTGGATGCTCAGCGCGGCGCGACGAGCGGGCGCACCTGCCCGCGGGCATCGACGCTGAATCGCGGGCGCATCGGCTCCGCCAGCAGGAGCGGCGGCCCATCATCCACGGCGCGAAGCTGGCTCCCCGACGCCATCAGCGCGGACGGCACGGTGTAGGAATCCGCTGGCCCGGTGTGCACCCCATACCCGAGGTCGGCGAGCGCCTGGATCGTCATCCGACCAAGCGGGTTGCTGCTTCCGGCGAAGCCGGTCATCAGCTCGGTGCGAAAGGTGCTCTCCTTCCAGTGCGCGTTGATCGTCCCCGCACCGCAGGTGACGCTGCTCGGGAGATCGAGGCAGTTCTCCGCGGGCACCGCGCCCGCGCAGACCGCGCCCCCGCCATGGTCGTTGACACAGGAGGCCGCCGCGAGCGCGCCGGTGACGCGGACGTTCACCGTCCCCGTGTCGGCGAGGAGGCCGCGGCTCTTCCAGAGGGTCCCGAGCCCGACCACGTGCAGCATCTCGTGCAGCACGACATCCGCGAGCCGCCCTCGGGACGCGAGGTCGGCGAGATCGGCGCTGTCGAAGCGCATCACGCCGAGCGCGGTGAGCCCGCCGGTGGTGCGCGTGAGACAGGGGCCCGCCGAGCCGAGCACCTGTCCGACTCCATCAATCGGCTCGACCTTGGCGAAGATCAACACGTCATCGACAGTCTCGTTCAGCCCGTTGATGCCGGTGAAGGAGCTGTTGCACTGCGTCACCTGGAAGGGCGTACCACCGCTCCCGATCGGCACGTCGACGACATCCCCGACGATTATCGCGGTGATGCGGTCCACCGCGGCGGTGAACGCGTCGGCGATGATACCGGCGGGCGGCGTCCCCGCATAGCGGAGGTCGATCTTGTACGCCGTCTGGATCCGCGCGTCGATGGTGGTCGAGAAGAGGCCGCTCGTGGCGGTCAGCTGTTGCGTCCCGCCGTTCTTGCCGAGGGTCCAGAGCGGGGCGACCGCATTCCCCGACGCGTCGGTCACGACGCGCAGGGTGCCGGCGAGGGAGCCGCCCCCCTTCGCGACGGCGAAGCTGACGGTGTCACCGGGGCGCGCCTTCCCTTTCGCGTCGGCGACCTTCACGCGCACCGGGAGCGCGAGCGACGTCCCCGCGAGCGCGGCCTGATCATCACCACTGCTCACCGTGAGCTTCGCGGCAGGGCCGGGGAGCGAGGGACCGCTCGCCCCATCGCCACACGCACCGAGGCACGCGGCGACCGCGCCGAACAGCACGGCACGTCTCATCGGCGCTCCGGCTTTTTCACGCGGATCGGGGTGACCTTTCCGGTGGAGTCGACTTCGAACGTCGGGCCGAAGGCCGAATCACGGCCGATGTAGGGTGAAGGCGCATCGCCCGTCCGATCCTTGGCGCGGCCGCAGGCGGCGCCGAGCAGCAGGACGGTGAGAACGGTGAGGAGACGCGGGAGGAGGCGAACCATCGGAGGCTCCGGGATCAATCGGTCGGGTGGAACGTACCGCACGGGGGCGCTCAGTACCCCACCCACGGGGCGGCGCGCAGGAGGCGACGCGCGTCGACACGGAGCGCCGCCGGCTCCGTGCCGGCGATGAACAGTTCCACGTAGCGCCGGTTCGGCGGGGTGCTCATGTCGGCGAGGTCGCCCGTCGCACGATCGAGCTCGACGGTCACCACGCCGGCGGGGGGCGTCCAGACCGCCGGGGCGAGTCCACCCCAACGCGCGAGCATCTGGCCGAAGATCGGTGCGGCGAGGGTCCCGCCCGCCGCGCCGGGTGAGATCGGACGCGGCCGGTCGAAGCCGATCCAGACCCCGGCCACGAGCTGCGGGGTCATCCCCACGAACCAGACATCGCTGTTGTCGTCGGTGGTCCCCGTCTTCCCCGCGACGGGGATGGACGCTGGAATCATCCGTCGCACCGCGGTGGCGGTGCCGCTCTCGACCACGCCGCGCATCAGGTCGCGCGTCACGTACGCGACGGCGCTATCCATCGCCGGTACGAGCGATTGCGTGGCCTCGCTGAAGATCGCGCGGCCGCTCGGATCCTCGACGCGCAGCACGAAGCGCGGCTCCACCGGGGTCCCGAGGTTGGCGAAGGTCGTGTAGGCGGAGACGAGATCGATCGGGCGCACCGCCGAGGCGCCGAGCGCACTCGACGGGAACGGGGCGATCGGGGAGGAGATCCCCGCGCGCCGTGCCACCGCGATCACCGAATCAGCGCCGAGGCGCTCCCAGAGCCGTACGGCGACGGTGTTGCGTGATTGCGCGAGCGCCTCGCGCATCGTGATCGGGCCGAGGAAGGCGCCATCCGAGTTCCGCGGCCGGTAGACCGTCAGGTCGAAACGCACCGCGAGCGCCGTGTCGGGGATGATCGTCGTCGGCGGGAGGGAGTCGAGGAGCGCCCGCGCGTAGATGAACGGCTTGAAGCTCGAGCCCGGCTGCCGCACTGCGTTCACCGCGCGGTTGAACGGCGATTCCTGATGGTTGCGGCCGCCGATGAGCGCGCGCACGTCCCCCGTCGCGGGCTCCATCGCGACGACCGCCCCCTGCAGATAGTCGGTGGAGCCGCGCGCCCGGTCGGCGTAGCGTGGGTGGCGATAGTCCCCGCGCGCCTCGATCCCCGTGAGCCCGTCGGCGAGCGCCGCGGCGGCGGCGCGCTGCAGCGCGGGATCGATCGTCGTCGTGATGCGGTAGCCCCCCTCGGTGACACGGATCCCGGCGCGCTCGAGGCGCACGCGGACCACGTCCACTAGGTAGGGCGCCGCCGCCGGCATCCCGAGGTCGGGGGCGGTGCGCAGCGGCTGCGCGCGCGCCGCGCGCTCCTGCGCGGCGGAGATGTATCCCTGCGTCCGCATCAGGCGGAGCACCGCGTCGCGGCGCTCGCGGTTCCGCTCCGGGTGGCGCACCGGGTCGAAGAGCGCGGGGCCCTTGGGGAGCGCCGCGAGCGAGGCCGCCTCCGCGAGGGTCAGACGCGCTGCGGGCTTCCCGAAGTAGTGCCGCGCCGCGGTCTCGATGCCGTAGTAGCCGCGGCCGAAGGCGATCTGGTTGAGATATGCCTCGAGGATCTGCGCCTTGGTGTATCGCCGCTCCATCTCGCGCGCCGCCGCCTGCTCGCGGAGCTTCCGCGCGATCGTTCGGTCGGTCCGGTCGACGACGTCGGGGTGCATGTTGCCGACGAGCTGCTGCGTGATGGTGCTCGCGCCGCGCGACGCGCCGAGGAGGTTGTCCTTGATCGCGCCCGCGATCCCGACGAGGTCGACGCCGTCGTGCTGATAGAAGCGCTGGTCCTCGACGGCGACGAACGCCTGCGGGACGTACGCCGGCAACGAGGCGAGGGGGACGCTGACGCGCCACTCGCGGCCGATCTCGCCGATGAGGGAGCCATCGCGGGCGAGGACGAGCGACGCCTGCGGGGGGCGGATGATCCGCCAGGGCTCACCGGTGGAGGGCGCGGGGGCGGCGACCGGGGCCTGCGCAACGCCCGGGGCCGTCACCAGCGCGACCAGGAGGCCGGCGGCGCAGGCCGTGGCCCGGCCGGACGCGCGGCGTCGGCGGACCGCAGGGCGGGCCATCGGGGAGCGGACGGACGTCACAGTCGAATTCTACACCGACCCGCTCTGAAGGATGCCCCGACCCCGTACCGCTCGCCCCTCGGAGTCGGCACCTTTCTCCTATGCTCACCTTGGCCGTCGCCCAGTGCCGCCCCCGGAAGGGGGATCTCGCCGGGAATCTCGACCGGGTCGGGGCGCTGCTGGCGCAGGCCGTCGCGCTCGACCCGCGGCCCGCCGTCCTCGTCCTCCCGGAGACCGTCCTCTCCGGGTACTTCCTCGAGGGCGGGGTGCGCGACGTCGCGCTCACGGCGGAGGCGCTCCGCGCGGCAATCGAGGCGCGCTACCGGGCCGCGGTCCCCGGCGGCGAGGCGATCGACCTCGTCCTCGGCTTCTACGAATCGCTCGACGGCACGCTGCATAACAGCGCCGCCTACCTACGACTGCAGGGGGATGCGCCCGCCGCGCTCCTGCACGTGCACCGCAAGAACTTCCTCCCCACCTACGCGCTCTTCGACGAGGAGCGCTTCGTGGAGCGTGGGTACGGCGTGCGCGCCTTCGACACCCCGATCGGCCGCGCCGCGCTGCTCGTCTGCGAGGATGCGTGGCATTCGCTCACGGGGACCATCGCCGCGCTCGACGGCGCGCAGGTGGTCTTCGTGCTCGCCGCCGCGCCCGCGCGCGGCACCGCGCCCCGCACCGACGGCGTGCCGGGCCCCGCGAGCGTGGAGCGGTGGGAGCGGCTCGTGCGCGACATCGCGGAGGAGCAGGGCGTGTTCTGCGTCCTCGCGAACCTCGTCGGGAGCGAGGGGGGGCGGATGTTCCAAGGGGGCTCCCTCGTCGTGGGGCCGCGCGGCGACGTGCGCGCGCGGGCACCGGTCTTCGACGAGGCGCTGCTGAGCGTGACGCTCGATCTCGCTGATATCGGCCGGGTGCGCGCCGAACTCCCGATGCTCTCTGACCTGCGGACGATGCTCCCCTTCCTTCGGCCGGAGCTCGACCGCGTGATGGGGATCGCCGGGCCGGCGGCGGCCAACGCGTCCACCTCGTCGAGCGCGACGCCCGCGGCGCCCTCGACCTCCGGTGCCGCGACGACTGACGGCGCGACGCCCGCGCCCTTCCCTGCGCTTCCGCTCATCCACTCCGTCGCGCAGGGCCGCGGTGTCCCGCCCACGCTCGAGATCGAGCCCGCGCTCGTCGAGCGGTGGCTCGTTGCGTTCCTCCGCGACGAGTTCCGACGCCGCGGCTTCACCGATGCCGTCGTTGGCCTCTCGGGTGGTGTCGACTCCGCCGTCGTCGCGGCGCTCGCCGCGCGCGCCCTCGGCCCTGATGCCGTCCTCGCCGTGCGGATGCCGTACCGCACCTCGAGCCCCGATTCGCTCGCGCACGCGCAGCTCGTCATCGATCAGCTCCGCATCCGCTCGCGCACGGTGGAGATCACCGACGCCGTCGACGGCTACCTCGCGCACGAGAGCGCCGCCGACGCCGCCCGCCGCGGGAACGTGATGGCGCGGATGCGGATGATCACCCTCTTCGACCTCTCGGCGAAGCACCGCGCCCTCCCCCTCGGCACGGGCAATAAGAGCGAGCGGCTCCTCGGCTACTTCACCTGGCACGCCGACGATTCGCCACCGGTGAACCCCATCGGCGACCTCTTCAAGACGCAGGTCTGGGCGCTCGCGCGGCACCTGGGCCTGCCGCAGGCGATCATCGACAAGCCCGCGAGCGCCGACCTCGTGCAGGGGCAGACCGACGAAGGGGATTTCGGCGTCAGCTACGCCGTCGCCGACGAGATCCTCAACTGGATCCTCCACGGGTGGAGCCCCGCCGAGCTCGTGGCGCGCGGGATGGACGCGGAGGCGATCCGGCTCGTGACGCGTCGGCTCGACTCCACACATTGGAAGCGCAAGCTCCCGACCGTCGCGATGCTGAGCGGCGCGGCGATCGGCGAGAGTTACCTCCGACCGGTGGATCTATGACGCGTCGCGCGACCACACCCACGGCGCCGGCCGCGCGCCGCACGCCAGGTGGCGGCGCCACCGCGGCGCCCATCATCCGCTACGGCTTCCATCCCACGCCCTACGGCGAAGGGTTCATCGCGACCACTGTGCACGGGATCTGTCGGCTCACCTTCGTGGAGAGCGGGCGTCGCGCGACGCTCGCGCGCGTCGCAGCCGAGTTCCCCGGCGCGATATGGGTCGAGGATGTCGTGCGGACCACGTCGCTGATGACGCAGGCCTTCGACGCGAAGCGCAATCAGCGCCTTGCACTCGACTTGAGCGGGACGCCGTTCCAGCGGCGCGTCTGGAGCGAGTTGCTGCAGATCCCGCGCGGCGCGATGACGACCTATGGCGGACTCGCGGCGCGCATCGGGAGGCCGAGCGCCTCGCGTGCGGTGGGGAGCGCGGTGGGCGCGAATCCCGTCTGCTTCGTGGTGCCGTGCCACCGCGTGGTCCGCGGTGATGGGACCCTCGGTGGGTATGCGTGGGGGCCGGAGATGAAGGCCGCGATGCTCGGGGAGGAGCTGGGCCTCACGCCGCCTGCGCGTAGGCGAGGCTGACCGCCCGTTTCGCGCCGCGCTTCAGCTGCCGGTGCACCGCGCGGGCGAAGCGCACGAAGTTCGCCCCTGCCTGAGGATACCGCTCGAAGAACTCCGCCGGCAGGAGCGCGCCCTTCCGCTGATTGCAGGGCTGGCAGGCGGCGACGAGGTTGCCCGGGTCGTGACTCCCGCCCCGGGAGAGCGGGATCACGTGATCCAGGGTGGCGTGCTCGAGTCCGAGGCAGGTGCCGCAATAGACGCAGCGACGTCCACAATCCCGGAAGGTCGCCCGTTTGACCACGCGCTTGTGCTCCGGGTGCGCGAGGTGGCGAGCGTGGCGGGATAGCCCGCGGGGGGAGCGGGCGAGCGCGATGTGGTGGACGTGCCGACGTGACATCTGACCTCGCCGGAAACGGCGACACCCCGCGACGGGGCGTCAGGCCCGGGCGGGGTGTCGACAGTGGATGCGGGGAGGCTCCGGACCGCCGTCGCCGGGGGCGACGCGTGGGGGAGCCTGCTCTCGAGTGCCTGTCCGAACGTATCGGTCATGGGCCTCCCGCGATGGGCGGCGACGGGGGGGGACGTCGCCGGTCTCAACCTGCAGACGCCCAAGAGAGTGCAGCGTCACCGGTGACCGCGCTAGGGGGCCCCGGGTGCTATTTTCCAGCTATGTCTCCGACCTCCGCCACGGCGCCCAGCGCCACCCACGGGCTCTCGAAGGAACAGCTCGTCGCCGCCTACCGCACCATGCTCCTGTCGCGCCGCGTCGACGACAAGGAGATCCAGCTCAAGCGGCAGAACAAGATCTTCTTCCAGATCTCCGGGGCGGGCCACGAGGCGGTCCTCGCCGCCGCCGGCTGCGTCTTCAAGCCCGGCCACGACTGGTTCTACACCTACTACCGCGACCGCGCCCTCTGTCTCGCCCTCGGGATGACCGCGGCGGAGATGCTCTACTCGGCGGTGGGCGCGGCGATCGACCCCAACTCCGGCGGGCGGCAGATGCCGTCGCACTGGGGTCTCAAGAAGGCGAACATCGTCTCCGCCTCCTCCCCCACCGGGACGCAGTTCCTACAGGCCGTCGGCTCCGCCGAGGCGGTGCTGCGCGCCAAGGCGCTCGGCGTCACCGAGGGGTTCGCGGACGATGAGGTCGTCTTCGTCTCCACCGGCGACGGCACCACGTCGGAGGGGGAGTTCTGGGAGTCACTCAACTCCGCCTGCAACCTGAAGGCGCCGGTCGTCTACCTCGTCGAGGACAACGGCTACGCCATCTCCGTCCCCGTCGAGGTGAACACCGCCGGCGGCTCGATCTCCAAGCTCGTGACCGGCTTCCCGGGACTCTACATCCAGGAGGTCGACGGGTGCGACTTCCTCGCCTCGGTCGAGGTCCTGCAGAAGGCCGTCGCGTACGCGCGGACGCGGAAGGGCCCGGCGCTGGTGCACGCGAAGGTGATCCGCCCGTATTCGCACTCGCTCTCGGACGACGAGGTGATGTACCGCCCCGACGCCGAGCGCTCCGCTGACGCCGCGCGTGATCCCATCACGACGTATCCGCAGTGGTTGATCGCCGAAGGGTACGCGACCGCGGCGGAGATCGAGGCGATCCAGGCGTCGGTCGATGCTGAAGTGTTGGCCGCGACGGACGACGCGCTCGCGCAGCCGCAGCCGTCGCCCGAGACCGTCGGGTTCGCGGTCTACTCCCCCGAGGTGGACCCGACGGGCGAATCGTTCGACACCGAGGACGACCCGCAGTTCAGCGGGGAGCCGACGACGATGGTCGACCTCCTCAACGTCTGTATGAAGGACGAGATGCGGCGTGATGAGCGGATCGTGGTCTTCGGCGAGGACGTCGCCGATGTCTCGCGCGAGGAGTACCTCGGTCAGGTGAAGGGGAAGGGCGGCGTCTTCAAGGTCACGTGGGGGCTGCAGAAGGAGTTCGGCGGGACGCGGGTGTACAACTCGCCGCTCGCCGAGGCGAACATCATCGGGCGCGCGATCGGGATGGCGCTACGCGGATTCAAGCCGGTGGTGGAGATCCAGTTCTTCGACTACATCTGGCCCGCGTACATGCAGCTGCGGGACGAGCTCGCGACGATGCGGTGGCGGTCGAGCAACGCCTTCGCGGCACCGGTGGTGGTGCGCACCACGTATGGCGGCTACATCCGCGGCGCGATCTATCACTCGCAGACCGGGGCGTCGCTCTTCACGCACTGCCCGGGGCTGCGGGTGGTCTGCCCGAGCACCGCACTCGACGCGAACGGGCTGCTGCGCACCGCAATCCGATGCGACGACCCGGTGATCTTCCTCGAGCACAAGCACCTGTACCGGCAGACGTACAACAAGGCCGCGTACCCGGGCCCGAACTTCATGATCCCGTTCGGGAAGGCGAAGACGGTGAAGGCGGGGACCGACGTGACCGTCGTGACCTACGGCGCGACGGTCCAGAGAGCGCTGACGGCGGCGAAGCAGGTGGAGGAGCGCGGGCTCTCGGTGGAGGTCATCGACCTCCGGACGCTCTCGCCGTGGGACCAGGAGGCGGTCTACGTATCCGCGAAGAAGACAGGGCGCGTGATCGTGGCGTACGAGGATTCGATCTCGTGGGGGTATGGCGCCGAGATCGCGGCGCGGATCGCGGACGACTGTTTCGCGTGGCTCGATGCGCCGGTCAAGCGGGTGGCGAGCACGGACACGTTCGTTGGGTACGCGCCGAGCTTAGAGGATGCGATCCTGCCGCAGGTGGCGGATTTCGTGAAGGCGTACGAGGAGATCGTCGCGTTCTGATCACCGGCACCTCGGGCATCCGCCCGCGGTGCCGGCTTCAGCCCCGCCGCTCGAGCGCGTCGCGGATGTCGAGTAGGATCTCGAAGTAGAGCTGGTCGCGCGTGTACGCGAACTGCAGGGACTCGAGCTTCAGGGGATCGTTCTCGACCTTCGCCTTCTGGTAGACCTCATCGAAGGCGGACTCGAGGTTCTCCAGGATGCGTGCACGGGACCGGGACATCGGGATCTGCTCCAACGCGGAGAGGGTGAGCCGAGGTGCGACGACCGGCGCCGGGGGCATCGGCGCCGGAGCGGACTCGAGGAGGTACTTGGCGGCGGCCCCGAAGAGGTCGCGGCGCGGATCGACGGGCGAGGGCATGTCAATCTACCTCACTGCCAGATCACCTGCGCGCCGGCGGCGTACCACGCCTCCACCTGCGGCGCCGCCATCGCCTCGATCCGCGACCGCTTGATCTTCATCGTCGGGGTCAGGGTCTCCGATTCGATCGACCAGGGCGCCGCCGCGACGACGAACATCTGCAGCCGCTCGTACTCCACGACGTGGCGATTCACGACGGCGAGCCACTCGGTGAGGGTCTGGGTGAGTTCGGCGCGGACCGCCGGGTCCTGCATCTTCGGACGGAGATGCTCGGCGAGCACGACCATCGCGTACGCTGCCGGCTGCCCAACACCGCTCACGCACGAGAGCTCGATCGCCTCGTGCTCGTTGATGAAGTTCTCGATCGGCGCCGGGGCGACGTACTTCCCCTTCGCCGTCTTGAAGAGCTCCTTCACGCGCCCGGTGATCTTCAGCAGCCCGTCCGGGCGCCGCTCACCGCGGTCCCCGGTGCGGAAAAATCCATCTGACGTGAACGACTCCGCGGTGAGCTCGGGGAGCTTGTAGTAGCCGACCATACAGCCCGGCGACTTGATCAGAATCTCCCCCTCCTCGCTGATGCGCACGCCGACATCGTTGTACGGCACGCCGACGAAGCCCGGGAGCTTGTGCGTCGCGGTGGAGAGATGGCTGTACGCGAAGTCCTCGCTCATCGCGTACCCCTCGAGAAGATTGAGCCCGAGGCGGCGGTACCAGGCGATCAGCTCGGCGGGGATCGGCGCCGACCCGGACCCGGCGAGGCGCACCTGGTCGAGGCCGAGTCCCTTGAGGACCTTCTTCCCGATGACGCGGTTGAGCAGCGGGATGCGCAGCAGGCGATCGAGCTTCTGCGCCGGCATCTTCGCGAAGACGCCCTGCTGGAACTTGAGCCAGAGGCGCGGGACGGAGATGAAGATCGTCGGACGCGCGCGCTGGATGTCCGCGACGAACGTGTCGAGCGCCTCAGCGAAGAAGATGTGACCACCGGCTACAAATGAGGCGCACTCGATGTACGCGCGCTCGAAGACGTGCGCGAGCGGGAGATACGACAGCGCGCGGTCCTCGGGGGAGAAGTCGATGCCGCGCATGATCCCCTCGGCGGCGGCGGTGATGTGCCCGAAGTCGTGCATCACCCCCTTCGGGGTGCCGGTCGAGCCGCTCGTGTAGAGGAGCAGCGCGATATCGTCCGCTGCGCGCGCGGGCTGCCCGCCGAGCGGCGCGACCGTCGCGATGACCTGATCCCACGCCGTGCCGATGACCGTGGGCGCGAGGGGGAAGCTCAGGCGGTGCGTCGTCTCGGGGATGCCGGGGAGTTGCGCCTCCCACTCCGCGTCGAGCTTGCCGATGAAGATCGCCTTCGCCTCGCTGTGCTCGAGGATGTAGGCGATGGTGTCGGCCTTCTCGGTCGGGAAGATCGCGACGGTGGTGAAGCCGCCCATCCAGATGGCCAGCTCGGCCATGAAGAAGTGGGCGCAGTTCTTGGTGAGCATCGCCACCTTGTCGCCCGGCTGGAGGCCGAGGCTCCGGAGGTGGGCCGCCATCCGCCGCGCCTCATCGAGGACCTGTCGCCAGGTGTAGTCGACGGTCTTCCCACCGCCGACTGGCTGGGTCAGGTAGACCCGGTCGGCCAGGGCGGTCTCTTTTTCATAGATGTATTCGAGGATGAGCTTCTTGGGGGACACGGGACTGCCTCGCCGAGAGAGTTGGGCAGAGTATAGGGGTGGGGAGCGCATTCGGGGAGGCGGAAGGCTGGAGGCTGAACGCTGAAAGTTGGACGGCGTTAGGTCTCGCCTTCAGCCTTTAGCCTTCAGCCTTCAGCATCCCTCTGGCACACCACTTGCACCCTTGGGGTATGACGTCAGGAAACGCCCCGCCAAAGTGGCGGGCGCACCCTGGCAGCCGTCGTCACTTCTTTCGGAGCGCTCGATGAACAACCTGAAGGTCTTCCTGCTGATGGCCGGTCTCACCGCCCTGGTCGGGGCGGCGGGCGGCGCACTCGGAGGCCAGAGCGGGATGATGATCGCCCTGCTCTTCGCGGCTGGGATGAACGTCTTCATGTACTGGAACTCAGCCTCGATGGTCCTGCGCTCGTATCGCGCGCAGGTCGTCGACCGGTCGCAGGCGCCGGAGCTGTATGAGATGGTGGACCGGCTGCGTCAGCGCGCCGGGCTGCCGATGCCGACGGTCGCAATCGCGCCGCACGACCAGCCCAACGCCTTCGCGACGGGCCGCAGCCCGGAGCACGCGGTGGTCTGCGTGACGTCGGGCCTCGTGAAGCTGATGGACCGCGAGGAGCTCGAGGGAGTCATCGCACACGAGCTCGCGCACATCAAGAACCGCGATATGCTGCTGCAGACGATCACCGCGACGATGGCGGGCGCGATCTCGAGCCTCGCGCAGATCGCGCAGTGGGGGATGCTCTTCGGCGGCGGGCGTGACGATGAGGAGCGCGGGAGCCCGGCTGCGGCGCTGGTGATGATCATCGTGGCGCCGATCGCGGCGATGCTGATCCAGTTCGCGATCTCGCGGCAGCGCGAGTTCAAGGCGGACGCGGTGGGCGCGGAGATCCACGGCCGCGCCGGCGGGCTGGCGCGCGCGCTCCGGAAGCTCGACGCCTATGCGCAGCGGATCCCGATGGACGTGGCCCCGGCGGTCGCGCCGCTCGCGCAGGTGAATCCGCTCGCCGCACACGGCGGCGGGCTCAGCTCGCTCTTCTCGACGCACCCCTCCACCGAAGAGCGCGTCGCGCGGCTCACCGCGCTGGGGTGACCCCGTCGCCGAGGCGGTGGAAGACCGCCTCGGTGACCACGTGCCCATCGCGCAGATGCTCCACGACGATCCGCTCAAGGAGCGCCGGCGTGACGGACGCGTACCAGACGCCCTCGGGATAGACGACCGCGATCGGCCCGCCGGCGCAGACACCGAGACACGGGGTCTCGCTCCGCTTCACACGATTCGGTCCGAAGAGGAGATCCTCGCGCTGCAGGAGACGCGCGAGCTGGGCGTAGAGCGCGCGCCCCGCGCGGTCGGGGGCGCAGTAGCCGCCGGTGCAGATGACGATGTGACGGCGATACGGCTCCATCATCGCCGGCATCGCGCTCGGCGTGCCGGCGGTCACGGCTCCTTCGGCTTCTTGTACTCGCCGGGGGGCGCGATGTAGCGCAACGCCTCCACCGGCGTGCCGCCGAGGAGATGCTCGTCGAGGATCCGCTTGGCGCCCGCGGCGTCCACGCCGGCATACCAGACATCCTCAGGGTACACGACGACCATCGGCCCGTGGCCGCACTGGCCCATGCATCCCGACTGGTTGGCGCGGATGCGCTGCGCCATCCCGGCCTCGCGGAGGCCGTCCTTCAATACCTGGAACGTGGCGGCGGAGTCCTGCGAGCCGCAGGTCTTGCCGCCGGTGCACACGAACACGTGCCGCTCGAACTGGCCCATCAGTCGTCCGGGGGGAGGATGAGGTCTCCGGGCGCGCGTCGCGCGCCCTCCCTACATTAGCACAATGCCCACACCGCGCATCGTCAACAGCAGTAGGACCGTTCAGCCATTTCGCACGGCCGCCTCGCTCCTCGGGATGCTCTGTG
This sequence comes from Gemmatimonadota bacterium, assembly GCA_016871895.1. Taxonomy (GTDB): domain Bacteria; phylum Gemmatimonadota; class Gemmatimonadetes; order Gemmatimonadales; family Gemmatimonadaceae; genus Pseudogemmatithrix. Next base: position 42,647 of record VHBO01000001.1, on the reverse strand, counting down.
CCGCCACCCTGCTCGGCGCCACGGCGTTCGTCCCCGCCGCACTCGCCGGCCAGGTCCCTGCCCCGACAGCCGGACCGACGCCCGCCGGCGAATCCAGCGGGCCCCTCTACCTGATCCACGCGAACGTGGTCGATGGGGTCACCGCAACGGTGATCCGCGACGCAACGATCGTGATCGACGGGGCGCGCATCACGCGCATCGCGCCGGGGCTCTCGCTCCCGCGCGGCGGCGGCGTGCGGGTGATCGACCTCGCGGGGCGCTGGGTCGCGCCCGGCCTGATCGATGCGCACACGCACATCGCCACCCTCGCGAACGCGCGCCGCGCCCTCTTCTCTGGCGTCACGACGATCCGCTCGGCGAGCGTGCCGGCATTTCAGGATCTCGCGATGCGCGCGCAAGCGCGCGCCGGCCAGATCGTCGCGCCGGATGTCCTCGCCACGGGGGTCTTCGTGACGCCGTCGCTCGGCGAGACCATCCTCGCCGACCCGCGCCTCGGTCCGCTCGCCGGCGGCGTGACCACCCCCGACCAGCTCCGCGCCCTCGTGCGCATCAACCTCGACCGTGGCGTCGACTGGATCAAGACGCGCGGCACCGAGCGGGCCGGCCTCCCCGACACCGACCCGCGCAAGCAGGTCTACACGGAGGCCGAGCTGCGCGCGATCGTCGAGGAGGCCGCCACCAAGAACGTCCCGGTGATGGCGCACGCCCACGGCGACGAGGGCGCCTACGCCGCCGTCGCCGCGGGGGTGAAGAGCATCGAACACGGCACGTATCTCTCCGACTCGACGCTCCGCCTGATGCAGCAGAAGGGGACGTGGTTCGTCCCGACCCTCTCGACGGTGGTCGATCTCACGCAGCCCGGCGGCGACTACGACGATCCGGTCCTCGCGCTGCGCGGCCAGCATATGCTGCCGCGTCTCGAGGACGCGATCCGACGCGCGCACGCCCTCGGCGTGCGGATCGCTGCGGGGGCCGACACCGATTATGGCCCCGAAGGGACCACGCGCATCGCGCACGAGGTGATGCGCTTCCGAGCGCTCGGGCTCTCGCCGGTGGAGGCGCTCGCGACCGCGACGAGCGGCGCGGCGGAGCTCCTCGGCATCGCGGCGCGCACCGGGCGCCTCGCCGCCGGGATGGAGGCCGACCTGATCGTCCTCGAGGCGAACCCGCTCGAGGATCCGATGGCATTGCAGGACGTGCTCGTCGTCATCACCGACGGGCGCGTCGTCCTCAACCGCACGCCCTTCGGGCGGCAGGGAGCACGATGAGCGGCAAGGTGAATTCGGTCGTCGTCCACTGGGCCGGCGACCATCGCTTCGACGGCGGCCGACCCGGCAGCCCGCACACGATCCGTCTCGACGCCTCCGCGCAGACGGGGCCGGGGCCGGTCGATGGACTCCTCTGCGCCCTCGCGAGCTGCACCGGCGTGGACGTGGTCGACATCCTCGAGAAGCGCCGGACCCCGGTGGCCTCGCTCGCGATCGCCGTCACGGGCCAGCGCGTGGACGCGGTGCCGGCGCGCCTCACGGCGATCCACCTCGGCTACACGATCACCGGCGCGGGGATCGAGCGGGTGCACGCGGAGCGGGCGATCGAACTCGCGGTCACGAAGTATTGCTCGGTCCGTGACTCGCTCCGCGAGGACATCGCGGTGACCTGGTCGCTCGAGCTGGCGTGAGTCGTCGCGCTGGCGCCGCGGCGACGCGGCGCTAGCGGCGGATCTCCCGGAGGAGATGCGCCGCCTCCGGCAGGATGAGCCGATCCATCGCGAGGCTCACCGCCGCCGCGGAGCCCGGGAGCGAGATGACGAGCGTGCCCCGTGCGCTCCCCGCGGTCGCGCGCGAGAGCATCGCCGCGGTCCCCACCTGCTCTTGATAACCGAGGAGCCGGAAGAGCTCGCCGAAACCCGGAATCTCCTTCTCGAGGAGGGGGCGTACCGCCTCGATGGTGCGGTCGCGCGAACCGAGCCCCGTGCCACCGGTGATCACGATGACATCGACGTCGTCGCGCGCGATCCAGTCGGCGACGAGGGTGCGCACGCGGGATTCGTCATTCGGCAGCAGCTCACGTGCGACGACGGGGTGCCCCGCGGTGGTGAGCCCCTGCGCCAGGCGGTCGCCGGAGACGTCGGTCTCGCGGGTGCGCGAGTCGGTGACGGTGAGGACGGCCGCACGGAAGACGGCGAAGCGCGCGGCGTCGGCGCGGTGGGCGGCGGTACCCTCGGGGAGCTCGGTCATCGATGGAACATCCCACGTGTGCCGGCGCGCGCCAAGGGGGCGTGGGTCCATCGGCGCGCGGCGCCCGGATGGGTCGAGTCGCGCGCACCCGCCTTGCCCGGCCGACCGCGCCACGGGAGCTTTCGCGGATGCAGATTAGCCATCTCCGTGAGGACTACCGCCGCGAGCGCCTCGATGAGGGGGACGTCCTCCCCGACCCGGTCGCGCAGTTCCATCGTTGGTTCGCGCAGGCGCGGGAGGCCGAGGCGCCGGAGCCGAACGCGATGGCGCTCGCCACGAGCGATGCCGACGGCACGCCGAACTGCCGGATGGTGCTCTTGAAAGAGGCGGACGCCCGCGGCTTCGTCTTCTTCACCGATTACCGGAGCGTGAAGGGGGCCGAGCTCGACGCGACGCCGCAGGCCGCGCTCTGCTTCTGGTGGGCGCCGCTCGAGCGGCAGGTCCGGATCCAGGGTCGCGTCGAGCGGATCGACCCCGCCGAGTCGGCGGCCTACTACCGGCAGCGACCGCGCGGGAGCCGGCTCGGGGCGTGGGCCTCGACGCAGAGCAGCGTCCTCCCCAACCGCGCTGCGCTCGAGCAGCAGCACGCGGAGGTCGAGGCGCGGTATCCCGACGAGGAGGTGCCGCTCCCGCCGCACTGGGGCGGATTCCGGGTGATCCCGTCGCACTTCGAGTTCTGGCAGGGGCGGCAGAGCCGCCTGCACGATCGACTGCGCTACCGGCCCGCCGAGGGAGGCGGGTGGGTGATCGAGCGGCTCAGCCCGTAAGCCGCGCGCGCACACGCGACGCGGGCTGACCGCGCATCATCCGCCAATCACCCTCGCAGCTCGGCGAGCGCCTCGCGCGCCGGCTTCAGCTTCGGATCCAATCGCACCGCCGCCTCGTAGGCCGCACGGGCGTCGGCGGTCTTCCCCGCCTTCGTGAGGACCACACCGAGCCGGTAGTGCACCGACGCCTTGCTCGGGCGGTACTGATTCACCTCCCACGACGGGACAGTGAGGACCTCGCGCAGCAGACGCTCGCCGCGCGCAAGCTGCTGTCCGGTGGTCCCCGCGAGTCGGCCGAACTGGATCCGCGCGGCGACGTCGTCCGGGCGCCGCGTGAGGAAGGCCTCGAGCGTCTGGAAGGCCGCCGCGGTGCGACCCCACGCCTGCTGCCGCTGCGCGAGGGTAATCACCGGCGCCGCGCTGTCCGGTGCGGCGGCCATCGCCTGACGGAGCGCCCGTTCGGTGGTGACGGTGTCCTTGTCGCGGAGCGCGAGGGTGGCGGTCGCCATATGCCCCCGCATCGGGTCGCGACGGAGGAGCTCCCGCTGCTGCTCGCGCGCCTTCTCGGGGCTGCCCCCCATCACGCTCGGCGCGAACGCATAGAAGAAGAGCAGTCCCTCCCGCGCCTCGACGAGCGAGGGGTCGAGCTCCACCGCGCGCTCGAACGACTGCTTGACGCGTCGCGCGATCAGCGCCTGCCGTACGGGGTTCGCGCTGAATGCGTCCTGCCCGAGGGCGAGCCCGAGCCGCAGATGATACTCCCCGACGCGGTCATTGAGGGCGATCGCGCGTTCGAACCGGTTGACGGCGGTCGGCGCATCGTTGGCGCGGAGCGCGCGCATCCCCTCGGCGTATGCGGTGCGGTCGGGCTGGGCGTGGAGGATGCTGAAGGCGCAAAGCTGAAGGCTGAACGCGAACAGCAGGCGGAGGGCGGGATTCACGCGTGAGATCCAGAACGCAACGTGGTGGGACGTACACTGCGCGTACGCATCGTCATTGGGAAAAGATGCTTCTCCAACCCGGCGACTCGGCGCGGAGTTCCCCCAACAGCTTCAGATAACTCTCATAGCGCTCGGCATCGAGCGCGCCGGCCGCGACCGCGCGGCGCACGGCGCACTCCGGTTCCGAATCGTGTCGGCAATCCTGAAAGCGGCACTCGCCGAGGTATGGGCGGAACTCGGGGAAGCACTGGTCGAGCGATTCGGCGGGGAGCCCCCACATCCCGACCTCGCGTAGCCCCGGCGTATCGACGAGATACCCCTCGTCACCATCTGGGAGCGGGATGAGCTTCGCGCCGACCGTCGTGTGCCGCCCCTTGTTCACCGACGGTGAGATCTCCTGCGTGCGGAGATCGAGCGCGGGGTGTAGTGTGTTGAGCAGCGACGACTTCCCGACGCCCGATGGCCCCGTGACCGCGGTGACGCGCCCGTGGAGGTCGCGACGCAGGTCGTCGAGCCCATCCCCGCGCTTGGCGCTCGTGCAATGCACCGGATACCCGGCAGCGCGATAGGGCGCCGCGAGCGCCTCCACCTCCGCCGGATCGTCGCAGAGATCGACCTTGTTCAGCACGAGATGCACCCGCAGATCGTTCGCCTCCGCGATCACGAGGAAGCGGTCGACCATCCGGCGGTGCGGCTCCGGCTTCCGGAACGCGAAGACAATGAGGACCTGGTCGACGTTCGCCGCGAGGATGCGCTCCCCATAGCGGCCACCCGGCTCGCGGCGCGCGAGCACACCGGAGCGTGGTGCGATCGCCGTGATGCGCCACCCACTCTCGCGCTCGTCGCGGTCGATGGTCACGTGATCGCCGACGGCGAGCTTGAGCGCCCCACGCACCTCCTGCTTCAGGCGACCGGCGAGCGCCGCCTCGTGCGTCTCCCCGACGGCGTCACGGACGCGCCAGACGCCCCCCGTTCCCTCGACGACGATCGCGGCGCGCTCGCTCACGCGAGTTCCGCCTCGTCGTCCCACGCAGCCGCGGCGCGCGCCGCCTCGGCTCGGGCAAGGATCAGCGTATCGAGCCGCCGCTGGACCTCGTCGACGTCCATCACGCCGAGGGCGGTGAGCGCCGCCTCACGATCGTCGCCCCACGCGAGGAACTCACTCTCGAGGTGACCACTCACCCCCTGCTCGCCCATCCGCTTCCACTGGACGAAGAGGAGGAAGGCGCCCCAAGGACGCGTCGACTCCCCGGTGCGATCGGTCATCAGCTCCACGCTGTACGAGCAGCCGTCGCGCCCATCGAACGCCGCCGGACGCGCGTGCACCGCGGCGTACCCGCCGATGGTGCGCTCATCCCCCTTTGAGTGATCCGCAGGGAGGTGGCGGCTCATTCACGGCTCATCGGCGGCGCATCCCGGAATCCCGCATCCGACGTCAGGCGGTCACGCGAACGTCTCGCGGAGCACGTTGCCGAGGATGAACGCGATGTTCGCGGGGCGTTCGGCGAGGCGACGCATCAGGTACGGATACCACTGCGTCCCGAACGGCACATAGACGCGGACGCGCCAGCCGTCACGCACCAGCCGCTCCTGCAGGTCGCGCCGCACGCCATAAAGCATCTGAAACTCGAAGCGCTCCGGCCCGATCCCCTCGGCGCGCGCATAGCGCTGCACCTCGGTGATGATCGCCTCGTCGTGCGTAGCGATGCCGGGATAGTGGCCGCGCGCGAGGAGACGACGCATCCCCTCCACATACGTGGCGTCGACGTCCCTCTTGTCAGGGAAGGCGACGGTCGCTGGCTCGAGATACGCGCCTTTGCAGAGGCGCACCCGGCAGCCCTTCGCAATCGACCAGTCGATGTCGTCGAGGGTGCGACGCAGCGCGCTCTGCAACACGACGCCCACCTGCCCCGGGTAGGTCGGGTAGAGACGCTCGGAGAAGAAGTCGAGGGTGCGCTGGGTGTACGGGCTCCCCTCCATATCGAGCCGCACGAAGGAATCGATTGCCTTCGCCTTCGCGAGGATCTCCGTCGTGACGGACTCGCAGAGGTCGTCGCGGATGTCCTGGCCGAGTGCGGTGAGCTTCACCGAGACGTTGGCGTCCAGCTTCCGCCGCGCCATCTCGTCGAGGAGTTCAAGGTACTGCCGCCCCGTCTCACGCGCCTCGGCTTCGTTCGTGACCGACTCGCCGAGGAGGTCGAGCGTCGCGGTGATCCCCTTCGCGTTCAGTTCGGCGACGGCGTCACAAGCGGTGGCGATCATCTCACCGGCTACGAAGCGTGAGGCGAAGCGCTTGGCGAGCCCGTTGTGCCGGACGAAGCGGAAGATCCCCGGCTGGCGGGAGAGATAGAGCAGGAAGGTGCGGAGCATAGCTCTCGGCGATCAGACCGGCTTGCCGGTCTTGGGATAGAACGTCGTGCCCTCGGCCGCCATCCGGCGAAGGAGGGGCGCGGGCGTATACGGACCGCCGCCGTGCGCGGCGGCGAGCGCTTCGAGACGCCGCACCACCTCCGCGGCCCCGACGGCGTCGATGTGGCGGAACGGTCCCCCACGGAACGGCGGGAAACCGATCCCGAAGACCGCGCCGATGTCGCCGTCGCGGGCCGAACGGATGATCCCGTCCTCGAGGCAGCGCACCGCCTCGTTCACCATCGCGAGCGCGAGCCGGTCGACGATCGTCTCGGCGCTGAGGTTCGTGCGCGCGTCACCGGCGCGGAAGAGCGCGTAGACCGATGCGTCCACGCCGGTGCGCTTGCCGCGGGCATCATAGGCGTAGAAGCCTTGCTTCCCCTTCCGACCGAGTCGGCCCGAGGCGGTGACCTTCTCGAGCGCAGCGCTCGCGAGGATCCGCTCGGGGAAGGCGGCCGACATGATGCCCCCCGACTTGGTCGCGACGTCGAGCCCGACTTCGTCGATGAGCGTGATCGGCCCCACGGGGAACCCGAATCCGCGCATCGCCCGGTCGAGCGCCTCGATCGACACGCCGTCATCGAGGAGCCGCCCCGCTTCGGCGATGTACGGCGCGAGGATCCGGTTCACGTAGAAGCCCGGCGCATCCTGCACGACGATCACCGTCTTGCCGAGCTTCTTGCCGACCTCGACCGCGGTGGCCGCGACATCGGGGAGGGTCTGCGGCGTCACGATGACCTCGAGCAGCGGCATCTTGTGCACCGGGGAGAAGAAGTGCATCCCCACGACGCGCTCGGGCCGCGCGCTCGCCTCGGCGATGCGCGCGATCGGGATCGTGCTCGTGTTCGTCGCGAGGACGGCGGTCGGCGGGAGTACCGCCTCGACCTCCTGGACGACCTTGTGCTTCACGGCGAGGTCTTCGAAGACCGCCTCGATCACGAGCGGGAGCCGACCGAACCCGGTGTAGTCGACCGTCCCGGAGACGAGACTCATCTGGTCGGCGAACTGCACGCGCGTGATGTGCCGGCGCTTGAGTCCTTCGTTGAGCACATCGCGCACCGCCTTGATGCCCTGCCCCACGCGGTCCCACGCGGTGTCCTTGAAGCGCACCGCGAGCCCCTGCTGCGCGCTCACCGCGGCGATGCCGGCACCCATGAAGCCTGTGCCGAGGACGCCGAGGCGCGTGACGGGGAGCGCCGTGGCGCCGGCGGGGAGGCCCGGCTCCTTCTTGAGCAAGGTCGTCGCGTAGAAGAGGAACATCAACTCGCGACAGACGGGGCTCATCGCGAGCGCGCCGAAGAGGCGTGCCTCGGTGGCGAACCCGGCCGCACGATCCCTGTAGGCGGCATGTACGGCGTCGATCGCAGCGGGGAGCGCGGGGTAATGCCCGCCCGACTTGGCGAGCGCGGTCTTCCGCGCCTGCGAGAGGACGATCGCGCGGCCGACCGGCGTGTCCTCGAGGAGGCGCGAACCGATGCTGCGCCGACGCGTATCGCGGCGACGGGGGATCGTGCCGGCAGCGAGCGCGCGGGCGCGGGCGATCGCGGTCGCGCGGAGGATGCCGGGATGCACCATCTCGTCCACGAGGCCGAGCTGGAGCGCCTTCTTGGCGCGGACGTTCTTCCCGGTGAGGATCATATCGAGCGCGGCGGTCAGCCCGACGCGATGCGGGAGCCGTTGCGTCCCCCCCGCGCCCGGGATGAGCCCGAGCTTCACCTCGGGTAGCGCGAAGACGGTCTTCGGCGAGTCCGCGGCGATGCGATACGCACAGGCGAGCGAGAACTCGAGCCCGCCGCCCAGACAGGCACCATCGACCGCCACCACCACGGGGACACGCCCCGACTCGATGCGGTCGAACATCGCGTGGCCGAAGGCGCTCGCCTTCGCCGCGTCATCGGCGCTCGTGAAGGTGAGGAACTGATCGATGTCGGCGCCGGCGATGAAGGTGCCGGGTTTGCCGCTGATCAACACCGCCGCCTGCACCGCCGGGTCGGCGTCGATGTGCGCGAGGACCGCGGTGAACGCCTCGATCACCGCGGGCGAGAACTTATTGACCGACTCGCCGGGGAGATCGAACGTGAGAATGGCGACGCCGTCCTCGACGACGAGCGAGACGGCGCTCGGAGTGTTCACGGTCACGCGGCCTCCACGACCATCGAGAAGCCGAGCCCGCCGGCCGCACAGACGGTCATCAGCCCGTAGCGTCCGCCGCGACGCACGAGCTCGTTCACGAGCGTCGTCGTCACGCGCGCGCCGGTCGCCCCGAAGGGATGCCCGATCGCGATGGAGCCGCCCAGCACGTTGAGCTTCGCACGATCGACGGCGCCAAGCGGCTTCGTCTCCCCCGCGCGCTCGGCCCACGCCTGCGACTCGAACCCCGCGAGGTTCGACAGGACCTGCGCCGCGAAAGCCTCGTGCATCTCGACGAGGTCCATATCGGCGAGGGTGAGCCCCGCGCGCTGGAGCGCGAGCGGCGCCGCGAGCACCGGCGCCTGCAGGAGCTGCTCGCCCGGGTCGAGCGCGGCGTACGCATAGCTGCGGATGTACGCCTTGGGCCGGAACCCCGCAGCCTTCGCGGCGTCCTCGCGCATCAGGAGTACCGCCGCGCCACCATCGGTGAGCGGCGAGGCGTTCCCCGCCGTGACCGTGCCGTAGCGGCGATCGAAGACGGGCTTGAGCTTCGCGAGCTGCGCCGCGGTGGTGTCGCTGCGGACACCGTTGTCGGCGGTGAGAGGGGCGCCCCGCCCGTCGGCGGGGAGGACCGGCACGAGCTCGGCGCCGATCCGGCCATCGGCGATGCCGGCGGCGGCGTGCAGATGCGAGGCGAGCGCGAGCGCGTCCTGCGCCTCGCGGGTGATGCCGTTGAGCTTCGCCATCTTCTCTGCCGACTGCCCCATCGTCTCGCCGGTCGTCGGCTCGGCGATCGCCGGCGTCACCGGGACGAGGTCGCGCGGCCGGATGGCGGCGAGGGCGGCGAGGCGCTGCCCCGTGGACTTCGCCCGGCTCGCGGCGACGAGCGCGTCGGAGAACCCGCGCGAATGCAGGATCGGCACATTCGAGAGCGACTCCGCGCCGCCGGCGATCGCGACCTCGGCGTGGCCGAGCGCGATCTGGTCGGCGGCGTCGGTGATCGCCTGGTTCGCGGAGGCGCAGGCGCGCGAGACGCTCCACGCCTGCACGCCCTTGGGGAGCAGCGGCATCAGGGCGATCTCGCGCGCGATGTTCGGCGCGAGCACGGAGGGGATCACCGTGCCGAACGCGAGGAGGTCGACCGACGCGGGATCGAGATCGGTGCGATGGACGAGCTCGGCGACGGCGAGCTTGCCGAGCTCGATCGCGCCGAAGCCCTTGAGCGCGGTACCGGCCTTCGCGAACGGGGTGCGGACGCCGTCGATGATCGCGACGCGGCGCCCGGGGGTGGAGAGGGTCATCCCGAAAGGTAGGGAGGGGCCTGACGCGATGCAGGGCGTGGGGACGTTGCCGAGGGCCCCGCGCCTCCCCGAGATTGGGACTCCCGTGGTCCCCGTCCCACCGCCCTCCGGCCCGATCCCCTCGATGCGTCCGCTGTCACTGACCATTCCGCGCCCGATGCACCTCCGCCGATGGTCACTCGCCCTCGGGCTCCTCGCCCTCGCCACCGCCTGCCGCACGGCGGAGGTCGCGCCGCCGCTCGCCCTCGAGGCCCTCACCTCCCCGGTCGCGGGGGACGCGGCCGAGCCCTTCGTCGCCACCGCGCCGGACGGTCGGGTCACGCTCAGCTGGCTCGCGAAGGAGGCGGACTCCACCACGGCGCTCCGTTTCGCGACGTGGAATCCGACCACCGGCGCGTGGAGTGCGCCGCAGGAGGTGGTGCGTCGCCGGGACCTCTTCGTGAACTGGGCCGACTTCCCCTCGCTCGTGACGCTGAGCGACGGAACGCTGCTGGCGCACTGGCTGCAGCGGAACGGCGGGGGGCGGGTGCACTACGACGTCCATCTCGCCGCGTCGCGCGACGGGGGAGCCACCTGGGGGCCGAGCAGCCTGCCGCATCCGGAGGGGGTCGCGGCCGAGCACGGCTTCGTGAGCGTCCTGCCCGACGCCGCCGGCGGTGCGGACGTGACACTCCTCGACGGCTCGGCGGGCGCCCTCGCCCCCCCGGGGCCCGACGGCCACGCCTCCGTCCCGATGCAGTTCGGCGTCGCGCGGTGGGCGGAGGGCGCGGTGGTGTCGCGGGCGATCGCCGACTCGAGCGTCTGCGACTGCTGCCAGACGGCGCTCGCGCGGACGACGCGGGGTCTCGTCGCCGTCTATCGCGACCGCTCCGCCGAGGGAATCCGGGATATGGCGGTGATCCGCCACGTCGACGGCGCGTGGACCGCGCCGGCACGGCTTCACGAGGATGGGTGGGCGATCGACTTCTGCCCAGTGAACGGGCCCGCGGTGAGCACCGTCGGCGACACCGTCGCCGCCGTCTGGTTCACGGGGGCGCAGGACACCGCCCGCGTGCAGGTGGTCTTCTCGACGGATGCGGGGGCGACGTTCGGCGCGCCGGTGCGGATCGACGGTGGGCTCCCGACAGGGCGTGTCGATGTGGAGCTCCTCGACGGCGACCGGGCGCTGGTGAGTTGGATCGAGCGCGTCGGCGGCGAGGGCGCGGAGGTACGCGCCCGGATCGTGCGGCGCGACGGCACGATGGAGACGCCGCTCGTGGTCAGCCCCTCCGCCGGAACGCGGGCGAGCGGCTTCCCGCGGATGACCCGCGTCGCAGGGGGCGCGGTGATCGCGTGGACGCTCCCCGGTGCGCCGAGCACCGTGAAGGTCGCGCTACTGCGGACGGAGGCGAAGTGAGCGTCCGCGGACTCGCACGCCGCGTCGTGCTCGCGTTCGCCCTCGGCGGATGCGCGCGCGGCGATCGCGCCGAGGCGACGTCGGCGGCCCCGGTCGCCGTCGGTGCGCCCGCACCGACCTACGCCGCCACCTCCGTCGCGGGCGCGCCCGTCGCGCTCGCCGACCTGCGGGGCCGCGTGGTGCTCCTCAACATCTGGGCCACCTGGTGCAAGCCGTGCCGGCAGGAGATGCCGGCGCTCGACACCCTGCAGCGCCGTCACGAGGCGGCGGGGCTCACCGTCGTCGGCGTGAGCATCGACGAGCCGGGCGAACGCGATCGCATCGCCCCATTCGCGCAGGAGCTCGGGGCATCGTACGCGCTCTGGCACGACCCCGATGATCGGGTGTCGTCGACCTTCCTCGCGATCGGGGTGCCGGCGAGCTATCTGATCGACCGCGACGGCACCCTCCGGTGGCGCCACGTGGGGCCGGTGACGGCGGATGACCCCGCGCTCACCGCGGCGCTGCGCGAGGCGCTCGGCACGACCGGCGGCGCGACCTCGGATACCGCGGCCATCGGTGCTGCGCGCGCCCCGGCACCCGCGGGAGGCGGCACGACACCGTGACCGACCGCCGCTACCCCGCCGTGCTGCTCGCGGTGTTCGCGGGGTGGTGGCTCCTGCTGGCGATCGATCCGCTCTACCGACAGGACTGGTTCCTCGAGAACGTCCTCGTCCTCGTCGCGATCCCGCTCCTCGTGCGCAGGCATCGTACGCTCCCGCTCTCGCGGCGTGCGTACACGGGGCTCTTCGTCTTCCTGATGCTGCACGAGGTCGGGGCGCATTACACCTACTCGCTCGTCCCCTACGACGCCGCCGCGCACGCGGTCGCGGGCACCTCGATCTCCGGCCTCCTCGGCTTCGAGCGAAATCACTTCGATCGGGTGATGCACCTGCTCTACGGCGTCCTGCTGACGCCGGCGGCACTCGACCTCATCGACGCCCGCACGACGGCGCGCGGCGGCTGGCGTCCGCTCTTCGCGGGGACCATCCTCGCCTCACACGCGGTCGCGTACGAGGTCGTCGAATGGCTCGCCGCCGAGGCGTTCGGCGGGGACCTCGGGGCCGCCTATCTCGGCACGCAGGGCGACAGCTTCGATGCGCCGAAGGATATGGCGCTGGCCGTCGCGGGGAGCGTGATCGCGCTCGCCTGGTTCAGCCGACCTCGTCGTGGATCGTCGTCAGCTCCACGATCGTCAGCTTCCGCGTCCGCGCCGGGAGCTTCAACAGCGCGACCTCGCCGACCTTCTTCCCGAGCAGGGCGCGCCCGATCGGCGACGACATCGTGACCTGTCCGTCCTCGAACTCCTCGGCGTCGCCGAAGATGAGGTGGTAGGCCTCGCGCTCGCCGGAGCTCTGGTCCTCAACCACGACCTTGGAACCCATCCCGACCGCGTCGACGGCGATCTGCGATTCATCGATGGACGAGAGCTTCGAGAGCCGCTGCGTCAGGTGCCCGAGGCGCGCCTGCACGAACTGCTGCCGCTCGAGCGCGGCCTTGTACTCCGAGTTCTCCCGCAGATCGCCGAGCTCCACCGCCTTCCGGATCTCGTTCGGGAGCGTGACGTTGAGCTCGTAACGGAGCTTCTCCGCCTCGTCCGTCAGCTTCTGCTTGAGGGCTTCGATCATACCGACCTGCCGCGTCTGGGGAGTGAAAAACCGACGCCCGGCTGTGGGGGCCGGGCGCCGGACTCGATCATCAGAAGGTAGGCCGCGACCCACCCCGATGCAATCGGCCCGCAGGCGTGCGGGTGGCCTCCACCCGCCCGGTGATAACGCTAGCTTTTGCGGTATGAGAATCCGCCCGCTCGCCCGCCTCGTCACGACGCTCACGCTCACGGCGCTCGCCCCGCTCCCGACCCTCAGGGCGCAGGCCCGCACCGCCGCCCCCGCCGCCACGGCGGCACCCGCGGCCGCGGTGAACGTCGATTGGCGGATCCTCGCCGGCCTCGACTACGAGAACGGCCGCGCCTCCGACACGCTCCGCAAGCTCGACGGGAAGCTCGTCCGCGTCCCGGGCTTCGTCGTCCCGCTCGACGATGCGATGGAGGAGGGCGCCGAGTTCCTCCTCGTGCCGTACTACGGCGCCTGCGTGCACACCCCGCCGCCGCCGCCGAACCAGATGGCGTTCGTGCAGATGGCGGGACGCCGGTCGGTGCGGCTCAACCTCTTCGATGCGGTCTGGATGGAGGGGACGCTGCGCATCAAGAACGTCGACTCGCCGTATGGGCAGGTCGGCTTCGAGATCGAGGGCCTCGCGGCGAAGCCGTACACCGGCCGGTGACGTCGACCGCGGCGATCGCCATCGCCGGAGTCACCTTCGGCTACGGCGCAGGCCGCTCCGTCCTCGACGTCCCGACCCTCGAGGTCCATCGGGGCGAGCGCGTCTTCCTCCACGGGCCGAGCGGGAGCGGCAAGACGACGCTCCTCGGTCTGATCGCCGGTGTGCTCGCCCCGCGTACCGGGGAGGTGACGGTGCTCGATGCACCGCTCCATACGATGTCGGGTGCCGCGCGTGACCGCTTTCGAGCCGCGCACCTCGGCTACGTCTTCCAGATGTTCAACCTCATCCCGTACCTCTCGGTCCGGGAGAACATCACCCTCCCCTGCCGCCTCTCGGCGGCACGTCGCGAGCGCGCTGGTGACCCGGCCGCGGCCGCAGCGCGGCTCGCTGACGCGCTGGAGATCGGCCCACTGCTCTCGCGTCCGGTGACCGAACTGAGCGTCGGGCAGCAGCAGCGCGTGGCCGTCGCGCGCGCGCTGATCGGCGCGCCGGCGCTCGTGGTCTGCGACGAGCCCACCTCCGCGCTCGACGCCGACCGACGGGACCGGTTCCTCGAGCTCCTCTTCACACAGGTCACGGCGGCGGGGAGCACGCTGCTCTTCGTGAGCCACGACCTCGGCCTCGCCGCACGCTTCGACCGCACGCTCGCGCTCGGCGCGCTGAACCGCGCCGCGGCGGTCGGGGATCCGGACGCCGCGACGACGGCCACGACCAGCGCCGCGTGATGCTCCTCGTCGCTCTCGCCTGGCGGTCGCTGCGCAACCGGGCGCTCCTCTCGGTGCTCACCGTGCTGAGCATCGCGCTCTCCGTCGCGCTGCTGCTCGGCATCGAGCAGGTACGCGTGGGGGTGCGCGAGAGCTTCGCCGGGACGATCAAAGGGACCGACCTGATCGTGGGGGCGCGTGGCGGCACGACGCAGGTGCTCCTCTCGACGGTCTTCGGGATGTCGGCGCCGACGGGGAGCGTCTCGTGGGCCACCTACGAGCGGTGGGCCGCGCATCCGGCGGTGAAATGGGCGGTGCCCTACGCGCTCGGCGATGCGCACCGTGGCTTCCGTGTGATCGGGACGACCGCGGCGTTCTTCGAGCGATATCGCTTCCGCGACCGGACGGTCACCTTCGTCGCGGGCGGCCCGCCCACGACGGACGCAGAGGTCGCGATCGGCGCCAATGTCGCCGAGCGGCTCGGGTACGCCGTCGGCAGCGAGGTCGTGCTCGCGCACGGGCTGGCGGCGGTCTCCTTCGCGGAGCACGGCGCGCATCCGTTCCGGGTGAGCGGGGTGATCGCGAAGACCTTCACGCCGATCGACCGCGCGCTCTACGCGACGCTCGAGGGCCTGACGGTGATGCACGAGGCGGAGGCCGCGAGCGGGGGGCTGATGATGGGCCCGCCGACCGCGCCGACCACGGGCCCCGCCCCGATCACCGCCTTCCTCGTCGGGACGAAGAACCGGTTCGAGACGTTGCAGCTACAGCGCGAGCTGAACGAGGACCGCACGGAACCGCTGACCGCGATCATCCCCGGCGTCGCACTCGCGCAGCTCTGGCAGACGATCGGCAGCGCCGAGGTGGGGCTCCGTGTGGTGGCGCTGCTGACGCTGCTCGTGGGGATCCTCGGGATGTGCGTGGCGCTTTATGCGTCGCTGGAGGCGCGGCGGCGTGAGATGGCGGTGTTGCGGGCGATTGGCGCGGGGCCGCGGACCATCGTCGGGCTCCTCGTGCTCGAATCGGCGCTGCTCTCGCTCGCGGGCGCGCTCGCGGGCACCGCGCTCGTGTACGGCGGCCTCGCCGTCGCGCGTGGCCCGGTGGAGGCGCGCTTCGGGCTCGCGCTGCAGTCGCACGCGCTCACCTCGGTCGAGTGGGGGATCCTCGCGCTCGTCGTGGGGGCGGGGACGCTCGTCGGGCTCGTCCCCGCCTGGCGGGCGTATCGTGCCTCGCTCGCCGACGGCCTCGCCCCCAAGTTGTAGGCGGTCGGCGGCATCGTCCCGCACAACGTGCGCGACGCGCGCGCCGTTGATTGTTCGTCGCTTCATCTGTTCGTGCTGGATTCCTCCCCATTCCCTGGTGCCCTGATGCGTCGCTTCACCGCTCTGCTGCTGCTCTCCGCCTTCAGCCTCCAGCCGTCCGCATCGCACGCCCAGCGTCCTGCCACGCCCCCGCCCGCCACGCCGCGAGACCGGATGGCCGATCCGATCCCGGCCGCGGAGCTGCCGGCGTATGTGCGCACGACGCCGCCGAGCGATCCGATGCTGCAGCGCCTCTGGGACGAGGGGATGAGCCGATCGCAGGCGAGCGCGTTCGCGCAGGTGTTGATGGACCGGTACGGCCAGCGCCTCACCGGTTCGCCGGAATCCGATGCGGCGCAGGAGTGGCTCGTCTCGCAGTACACCGGCTGGGGTGTCCCCGCGCGGCGTGAGCGCTACGGCACCTGGCTCGGCTGGAGCCGCGGCGTCTCGCATCTCGACCTCATCGGCCCGCGCACCCGCTCGCTCGAGGCGACGGCGATGGCGTGGAGCCCGTCGACCGGGCGAGGCGCGCGACCGACGCCAATCGAGGGCGAGGTCGTTGCGTATCCCACCGGGCTCTCCACCCCTGAGGCGTTCGACGCCTGGCTCCCCACGGTGAAGGGGAAGTTCTTCGCGATGAATGCGCCGCGGCTCTCCTGCCGGTCGGGCGCGCAGTGGCGCGAGTTCGGCACACCAGAGGAGCAGGAGCGGGTGACCGCGGCGCAGAACACGCTACAGGTGGAGTGGAACCAGCTCAACGTCGCGATGAGCGGCGGTCGGTCGGTCTGGGAGAAGCTCAAGGACGCGGGCGCGCTCGGCGTCCTGACCTTCCAGTGGTCAAACTACCCTGGCATCACGAAGATCTTCGGCTCGCCGAACCAGACGCTGCCGACCTTCGCCGTCGGCTGCGAGGACTATGGTCTCCTCGTGCGACTCGCGCGCAATGGGCAGGGGTCGCGGGTCCGCGCCTTCACCGACAGCCGCCGTCTCGGTGAGCGCCCCGTGTTCAACGTGGTCGCGGAGCTGAAGGGCGTCGAGAAGCCGAACGAGTACGTGATCCTCTCGGCGCACTTCGATTCGTGGTCGGCCGCGTCCGGCGCGACGGACAACGGGACCGGCACCATCACGATGCTCGAGGCGCTGCGCATCCTGAAGCAGGTCTATCCGCAGCCGAAGCGCACGATCCTGGTCGGCCACTGGAACGGCGAGGAGCAGGGGCTTAACGGCTCGAAGGCGTTCACCGAGGATCACCCCGAGGTGATCGCTGGCGCACACCTCGTGCTGAACCAAGACAACGGCACCGGGCGGATCACCAGCCTCTCCGGCGGGCCCATCGCCGACGCCGGCCCGCGCGTCGCCGGCTACTTGGGCGCGCTCCCGGGTGCGCTCTCGCAGTGGATCCGCTATACCCCGGTCGGTGGTCAGGCGACCGGCGGGAGCGACCACGCGAGCTTCGCCTGCCACAAGGTCGCGGCGCTCAGCCTCGGCGCGCTCGGCTGGGACTACTCGAACACCACCTGGCACACCGACCGTGATACCTACGACAAGGTCGTCGAGTCCGACCTGCGGCAGAACGCGACGCTGACCGCGATGCTCGCGTATCTCGCGAGTGAGGATCCCACGCCGATGGGGCGGACCGTCGTCGACCCGCTCCCGGGCGGGACGAACGGGCAGCCGGGCACGTGGCGGCCCTGCACGCCGGCCACGCGCGCGACGCCGGCGAACGGGCGGTGAGCCTCAGCGATTCGCCTTCGCGAACTCCCGCTGCAGCGTCGCCATCATCTCCGCCCGGCGGTCGTAGAGGCGCTTGAGCTTCCGCGGCTTCCGCTTCGCGAGCGCGTAGCTCGTGAGGATCGGTAGCGCGATCGTCGAGTCGAGGTAGCAGACCACCGCGTCCGGCAGCTTGTCCGGATCGATCTTCCCCCAGCTCACCGCTTCCGCCGGCGTCGCGCCGGAGAGGCCGCCGGTGTCGGGGCGCGCATCGGTGATCTGCAGGAAGTAGTCGTGCCCCTTCTCGTCGATCCCGAGGACCTCTTGGATCTGCGGCTCGGTCTGGAGCGCGAAGTTCTTCGGCGAGCCGCCGCCGGCGATGAGGACCGCGCTCTGTCCGCCGATGCGCTTGGCGTGGAGCACGATGCTCGCCGTCTCGTTCACATCCTTGTTCGGATCGATCACGCAGGTGCCGCCCTCAAGTGCGAGCGCGGCGACGTTCATCCCGATGCTCGAGTCGCCCGGCGAGGAGGTGTAGATCGGCACGCCACAGCGGTATGCGGCCGCGAGCAGCGACTTCTGCGGGATGCCGAGCGCCTTCTCACGCTCGACGAGGTACTTGCCGCAGAGGTGATGAAACTCCGCGCTCGACATCGCCCGCTGGAACTCCGGCGCGCGGATCACCTTCCGGAAGAAGGCGTCGGTGGAAAGGAGCACGTCGTAATCGAAGAAGACGTCGTAGATGCGGACGACGCCCTCCTCGCGCAGCACGGTGTCGGAGGCCTGCGGGTTCCCGCGGTGCATCGAGAGCCCGAGCCCGAAGTGCGCGTCGTGGTAGAGGTTCGCGCCGGTCGAGATGATCCAGTCGACGAACCCCGCCTCCATCAGGGGGATGATGGTGCTCATCCCGAGCCCGGCTGGCGTGAGCGCTCCGGTCAGCGTCATCCCGACGGTGACCTCCTTCTGCAGCATCAACTCGGTGAAGAGGCCGCACGCCTCGCGGAGGCGCCCGGAGTTGTAGCTCTGGAAGGCGCCCTCGACGAGCTGTACGACGGTCTCCGTCCCATCGAGCTTCCGCGGGTCGATCTTCTTGCCGCGGAGGAAGGTGCTCTGCGCCTTGGTCCCCACCTTCGGGCTCTTCGACTCGCGCGCCTCGGCGGCACGCTTCTGCGCGGCCTTATCGCCCGCGGCGCTCGCCTTCCGCTTCGCCTCGCCCGTACCGTGCCGCGACGCCTTGAACCCGCCGCGCGCCCGCTCCGACTTCTTCGCCGCCATCCTACGCTCCTCGCTCGGCGCGACGCCGAGCCATCTCCAGTTGTGCCGCATACGCCTTGGCGACCACACGCACCGCCTCGGCCGGATCGTCCGTCACCGTCATCAGCTCGAGGTCCCCGGGCGAGATCTTCCGTTCGCCGAGCACCCGGCTCTCAAGCCACCGCACCAGCCCCGCCCAGTAGTGCGTGCCGAAGAGCACCACCGGGAACTCCGCGATCTTCCCCGTCTGGATCAGCGTCAGCGCCTCGAAGAGCTCATCGAAGGTGCCGAAGCCGCCCGGGAAGATGATGAACGCACTCGAATACTTGATGAACATCGTCTTGCGCACCGCGAAGTAGCGGAAGGCGACGTGCGTATCGACATAGGGGTTCACCCCCTGCTCGAAGGGGAGCTCGATGTTGCACCCGATCGAATGCCCGCCGCCGAGCTTCGCCCCCTTGTTCGCCGCCTCCATGATCCCGGGGCCCGCCCCGGTGATGATCGAGAAGCCTTCGCGCGCGAGGAGGCGCGCGACCTCGACAGCCGCCGCGTACTGCGGGTCGTCGGGCTGCGTGCGCGCCGAGCCGAAGAGGGAGACGCCTTTTTCGATGTGCGCGAGCTTGTCGAACCCTTCGACGAACTCCGACATGATGCGCATCACGCGCCAGGGATCGGTGCTGCGGAAGTCGGAGCGCGGGCCGCCGTGCTGGAGGAGCTTGGCGTCCTCGGTGAGGGCCCAGGCGGTGTCGCCGATGGCGTCGTCCGTGGCCGCGCGCGGCCCCGGCGGAGGCGCGGCCGGCGGCGCGGAACGGCGCGGGCGGGCGGAAGGACGACGCTTGGGACTCATCGCCAGCGAAGTTTAGCTTGCGCCATGCGGCGGAGCGACCCGGGAGCCCAGACGTGACGCTCGTCCTCCTCGTGGCGGACGGGGCGCGACCCGACGCCTTCCCCGCGGCGATCGACGCGGGCCACCTCCCCGCCCTCGCGCGCCTCCGCGCCGCCGGGAGCGCCCACACCATCACGACCGTGTTCCCCTCGGTCACCGGTCCGGCGTATCTGCCGTTCCTCACGGGGTGGCATCCGGGCGACGCGGGCATCCCCGGGATCCGCTGGTGGGACCGTGGCGGCCGACACGTGCGCACGCCAGGCGGCGCGCGCAGTTACGTGGGGATCGACGCGCTCCTCGCCGACGGCGACCTCGACACGCGCTGTCGCACGCTCTTCGAGGCCGAGCCCGACGCGATCGCCGCCTTCGCCCCGTTCACGCGCGGCCTGCCGCGCCACCGCCGCCTCGACGGCAGCCCCGCGGCCTGGCTCCGGCTCGCGTGGCACCATTTCCGCGGCGACCTCCCCGGATGGCTCGCGCTCGAGCGCGCCGTGGCTGACCGCTTCGCCACACGCGTCGCGCGTGAGCGTCCCGCCGTCGCCTTCCTCGCGCTGCCCGGTATCGACAAGGTCTCGCACGCCCTCGGCGCCGACGCCCCCGAGGTGCTCGACGCGATGCGCGTGGTCGACGGTACGGTGGAGCGCCTCACCGACGACGCCGAGCGCGCGGGCCGCGGCGAGGCGCTCGCCATCTGGATCGTCAGCGACCACGGCCACGCGCCGGTCGCGCACCACGACGACCTCGCCGACGCGTTGCGCGACGCGGGCTACGGCGCGCGCGCGCATCCGTGGGCCTGGCGCGGGGGCGACGACATCAGCGTGATGGTCGGCGGGAACGGGATGGCGCATCTGTATCTCGACCTCGCACGCCCGACCCGCCCGTGGTGGCCGACGCTCGCGCCGCATCGCACCGCGCTCGTCGACTGGCTCCTCGCGCGCCCCTCGGTCGATCTCGTCCTGCTCCCGCTCGATCCCGCGCGATGCGCCGTACGCGCACGGACGGGGAACGCCCTCGTCTGGCGCGACGCCGCCGGCCGCCATCACTACCGTCGCGAGACGGGGGATCCCCTCCGCCTCGACGCCGACACACCGCCGAACGGACTCGACGCGGAGGCGGCGCACGACGCGACCATCGACGGCGCCTATCCCGACGCCCTCGTGCAGATCATCGCGTTGGCCGGTGCGGCGCGCTCCGGCGACGTCATCGTCTCGGCGACCCCGCAGTGGGATTTCCGGGAGCGATACGAACCCGTCCCACACCGCTCGTCGCACGGCGCGCTGCATCGTGAGCATATGCGCGTCCCCTTCCTCACGTCGCACCCGGTCCGCGGCACCCCGCGTCGGACGGTCGACGTCTTCCCGAGCGCCCTCGCCCGACTGGGGCGGTCCGTCCCCGACGCGGGCCAGGGGCGCAGCTTCCTCTAGGTCGGCGACCGTCGGCGCACCACGACGGAACAGCGATCCGTCATCACCCGGTCGGCGCCACCCGCTCCATCAGCGCGCGTAGTCGCTCGGCGAGCGTCCGCTGGGCCGCACGGAGTTCGCCGAGCCGCCCCGCGGCGCGACGCTGCATCACCCACCGTCGTACCGCGGCGCGCGTCGCACGCCGCTCGTCCGACACACGGATGGAGAGGATGCCGAGCAGCGGCTGCGCGACCACCGCGGCGAGCCCCCACCACGGGCCTGCGAGCCACGCCACCACGATCGCGACAAGCGGGATCCAGGCGAGATGCGTCGCGGCGCTCACGAGGATGCGGTGCGTCGCGAAGGCATCCATCCCATCCCGACGACTCATATGGTCCGCGATGCCGAGTGCGATGCGCGTGGGCACCGCGAAGACGATCGCGGCTAGGAGCGAGACCGGGAGGGTGAGGAGCCAGGGGACGCGTCGGGCGCTCCAGGCGAGCGCGGCGCCGAGCGGCGCGGCGGGGTGCAGCGTCAGCGGGGTCAGGCCGTGCGACGCCAGTGTCGTGGAATGTGCCTCGAGGGCCCGAACGAGCGTCAGCCATTCCTCGCCCCGCTCGCGGCGCGCGGCGTCGAGCACACCGGCGGCGCGTTGGAGGCGCGCCCGCTCCGCTGCCACGCCGGGCGCCGCACCGAACTCGGCGCGCCATACCTGCTCCGCGGCGTGCACGATCGGGTCGTCCTCCCCCTGCGGGAGGTTCAGGGTCACCGTGCGGAGCGCTGCACCCATCCGCGCGGTCAGCTCGCGCACCGCGGCGGAATCGCGTGGCCCGCGCGCGGCGAGATCCTCCCACGCCACCGGCGCGCCGATGAGCAGGTACGCCTCGCTCCGCACCGTGAACCGATCGGGGATGATGAGCCCCACCGGGATGATCGGGAACACCTGCCCGAGCTGCGCGGCACCGCCGAGCGCGATGCGCGCCGCGCCGGTCTTGAGCGGCACAAGCTGTCGACCGAGGTGGCTCGTCCCCTCGGGATAGATCCCGACGATGTCGCCGGCGGCGAGCGCGGCGTGCGCATCGCGGAACGAATCGGCGTTCTCGCTCATCTTCTCCGGCACGTCCTGGATCCGGTAGACCGGGACGGCGCCCACCCCCTTCACGAGCCAGGCGAGGCTCGGCATCAGGAAGAGCGGGTACTTCGCGAGGAACCGCACGGGACGCCGCGCCGCGATCACCATCGCCGCCGCGTCCACGAGCGAGTGGTTGTGATTCCCGATCAAGAGGACGGGCCCCAAGACAGGGACGGCGGGTCCCTCCACCGTGACCCGGTAGTAGGAACGCACCGCCGAGTGGGCGATGAGAGGGAAGGCCCGCTGGAGCCACATGCGCGGAAGATAGGCGCGCCACGCCCCGTCGGAACGCCGTCGGCTAGATTCCCCCGTATGCTCGGCCTCGTCCTGCAGCTCGTCTGGCGCGCCGTCGTGAATCCGCGAACGGCCCGCGCCCTGCTGATCGTCGGCTGGCGGTTCCGGCGGAACCGGTGGTGGATGCGCCCTCCCTTCCTCCCGCTCCCCGCCCGCGACTATCTGCGGTGGCGGATGTACACGGCGTACGGCGACGCCGACGCCGTGCCGCCGGTCGAGGACGTGATCCGCTACGCGCGCTGGGCGGTGCGGATCGGATGAGCACGTCGTTCGAGGTCCGGCTCAGAGACCAGGCCCTCGGACTCGGCTTCGACCTCGCCGGCCTCGCGACGCTCGGCCCCGCGGAGACCGCGGGCGCCTTCGACGACTGGCTCCGTCAGGAGTATCACGGCGGGATGGATTATCTCCGACGCGGCGCCGAGCTCCGCGCCGATACGACACGCCCGGAGCCCGGGATGGTCTCGGCGGTCGTCGTCGCGCTCGACTACGGCGGGCGGTCCCCGTCGGGGCCGATCGCCCGCTACGCCCGCGGCACGGATTACCACCGCGTGATGTGGGATCGGCTCGACGCGCTGCTCACGTGGGTGCGCGCGGAGCGCGGGGAGGCGGTCCGCGGCCGCGCCTACGTGGACACGGGACCGATCCTCGAGCGCGACCTCGCGCGACGCGCCGGGCTGGGATGGTTCGGCAAGAACACGATGCTCATCAACCCCGAGCGCGGGTCGTTCTTCTTCATCGGCGCGCTCTTCCTCGACCTCGCGCTCACGCCCGACGCGCCATTCGCGACCTCGCACTGCGGCACCTGCACCCGCTGTCTCGACGCCTGCCCCACGCAGGCCTTCGTCGCGCCGGGCGTGATGGATGCGCGCCGGTGCATCTCGTATCTCACCATCGAACATCGCGGGCCGATGCCCCCTGAGCTCGAGCCGGCGATCGGCGACCACCTCTACGGATGCGACGTCTGTCAGGACGTCTGCCCGTGGAATGTGAAATTCGCGTCGCCGCCCCCGACGGACGGCCCCCTCGCGCCGCAGCCCGCACTCTCGGGCACGGATCCCGTCGCGATCGCGAGGGAGTTCCATTTCCTCGACCCCGTGCGCTATCGTGAGATGACGCGCGATTCCGCGATGGCGCGGGCCAAGCTCGATGGGCTCCGACGCAACGCAGCGGTCGTGCTCGCGAACCACGGTCTCCCCCCGGACGACATCTCCCCCCAGCCCCCCCGCTGATGTCGATGTTCCCGCGTCTCGCTCGACGTCTCCGTCCGCGTCTTGGCCGTCCGCTCGCCCTCGCCGCGCTCGCGCTCCCCCTTGTGCTCGTCGGGGCGTGCACCGAATCCCTCTCGCTTCCGGATCCCGACCCGGTGGAGCCGAAGGTCCGCCCGACGGTCCCGAGCGACTATCGCACCTCGGGCCTCGCGGCCGCCGACTACACCCACGTCCATCTCTTCGATTGGCGCTGGGACGACATCGCGAACGAGTGCGAGACGGTCCTGGGCCCCGCGGGGGTCTACGCGGTGCAGGTCTCGCCGCCGAACGAGCACAGCATCGTGCCGTCGAAAGACTGGAGCCAACGCTACCAGCCGGTGAGCTACAGCCTCGCGCGGAGCCGCTCCGGCACCGCCGCGCAGTTCCAGGATATGGTGAGCCGCTGCGCCGCCGTCGGGGTCGGCATCTACGTCGACGCGGTCATCAACCATATGACGAACTTCCCGAGCCCCGGCACGGGGAGCGCGGGGACGGCCTACTCGAAGTACACCTACCCCGGCCTCTACGAGGCGAGCGACTTCCACACCCCCTGCGGCGTCTTCGATTCCTCGAAGGCGGAGCAGGTGCAGGACTGCGAGCTCTACTCGCTCCCCGACCTGAAGACGGAGACGCCGAAGGTCCGCCGGACGCTCACGAACTACCTCGTCGCACTCGCGCGGATGGGGGTCGCCGGGTTCCGCATCGACGCCGCGAAGCACATCCAGCAGGGGGACCTCGACGCGATCATCAATTCGATGAACGTCACCCTCGCCGCCGAGAGCCGCCCGCTGCCCTACGTCTTCCTGGAGATCAGCAGCGGCTTCGGCGAGGCGCTCGACGAGGATGACTACTTCGGTATCGGCTATTCCTCGGGCGGCGCGACCGACATCACCGAATTCACCTTCAAGGGGATCGGCGACAAGTTCTCGAAGCTCAACGGGCAGTACATCGCCCAGCTCAACCCGAACGGCCCCGCTGGGGCGCAGTTCTCGCCGGGCGCGTGGGGACTCATCCCCTCCGACAAGGCGGTGGTCTTCATTTAGAACCACGACACGCAGCGGAACTGCGAGCTCGGCTACCAGAACGGACAGACCTTCCGACTCGCGAACGTCTGGATGCTCGCCCAGCCGTACGGCTATGCCTCGGTCCTCTCCGGGTTCGCCTTCACCTGCCCCAGCGGGCGGAGCGACGGCCCGCCGAGCGACCCCGAGGGCTGGACGACGAACGTCGTCTGCGCGTCGAGCTTCGAGACCGCGGTGAAGGGGCAGTGGGTCTGCGAGCATCGCGACCCACACATCCTGCGGATGATCGGCTTCCGTCGCCGCGTGGCCGGCACGGATATCGTGAACTGGTGGGACAACGGCGCGAATGCCATCGCCTTCTCGCGCGGCACCAAGGGCAACCGCGAGACGACGACCGTCACGCAGACGATCACCACGCCACTCGCTCCGGGGAGCTACTGCGACCTGATCACCGGCGGGAAGGTCGGCGCCGCGTGCGCGGGGACGGAGCTGACGGTGACGGCGCAGGGGACGGTCACCATCTCGCTCGCCGCCAACACCGCCGTCGCGATCGACCTCAGTACGAAGCGCTGAGCCGGAGGGCGGTGCCCCAGGGGTCGCGGGTGACGACGTCGCCCGCGACCCCGTCGCGCGTCAGGACGGCCCCCGCCCGCGCGAGCCGAGTCGCCACCGCGTCGAGCGCGTGCGTACTCGGCAACACGATCGTCCACTCGAGGAGGCGCGCCTCGTCCGCCGCCGCAGGCCGCGCCGTCGGGCCGGCCCAGACGTTCGTCCCGAGATGATGGTGATAGCCGCCCGCCCCGAGGAAGAGCGCGCCGGGGTAGCTCCACACCATCCGATCGAACCCGAGCGCCTCGTGATAGAACGCCGACGCCGCCTCGAGCGTACCGACGTGCAGATGCAGGTGCCCCATCACGGTGCCGGCCGGCATCCCGACCCACGGCATCGGGCCCGCCGCGGCGACGAGCCCCTCCACATCCACCGCCTCGGTCCCCATCACGAGCTCGCCACCGACGCGACGCCAGGAATCACGGGGCCGATCGGCGTACACCTCGATGCCGAGCCCATCGGGATCGTCGAGGTAGAACGCTTCGCTCACGAGATGATCCCCCGCGCCCGCGCGGATGCCGAGCCCCACGAGATGCCGCACGAAGCGCCCGAGCGCACCGCGGTCCGGGAGAAGAAACGCGAAGTGAAAAAGACCGAGGCGCCCACGACCGGCGGGGCGCATTGCGCCACCACGGAGCACGAGCAGCGGCTCGGTAGCCGAGTCAGCGCCGAGGGACGCCTGCGCGTCATCGCGCGCGAGGACGCGCAGCCCGAGCACCTGCTCGTGGAACGCGACGGACCGGTTGAGGTCGGTGACCTGAAGCACGGCCGGGCCGAGGCGTGTGGCCTCGGGGAGCGGCGTCGCCTCGGCGAAGGCATCGATGGGGATTTCCATCGTGGGATCTCTCAGGTGAGGCGGGCCGTACGCAACCGCAGGGCGTTCGTCACGACGCTCACGGAGCTGAGGGCCATCGCCGCGCTCGCGAGGCTCGGCGTGAGCTGCCATCCCGTCCACGGGACGAGCACGCCGGCCGCAACGGGGATGCCCACGACATTGTAGGCGAACGCCCAGAAGAGGTTCTGGCGCATCGTCCGCATCGTCCGGCGGGCGAGTGCGACCGCGGCGACGACTCCATCGAGGTCACCACGCATCAGCACGACGTCCGCTGCGCTCGCAGCGACATCGGCGCCGCTCCCGATGGCGATACCCACGTCCGCCTGCGCCAATGCCGGCGCGTCGTTGATCCCGTCCCCGACCATCGCGACCACACGCCCCTCAGCCTGCAACCGCCGTACCTCCGCGACCTTCCCTTCCGGGAGGACACCGGCCACCACCTGCGTGATTCCCGCCTCGCGCGCGATGGCCTGCGCGACGACCGGCGCATCTCCGCTCAGCAGCACGACATCGAGTCCGGCGCCTCGCAGCGCCGCAATCGCGGCGGCGGAGGTGGGGCGGAGCGGATCCGCCACGCCGATCACCGCGACGACGGCACCGGCGACGGCGACGTACGCGGTGCTGCGCCCCGATGCGCCGAGCCGGTCACTTGCCGCGGTGAGCGCCGCAGGGTCGATCCCTTCGTCCGCGAGGAAGGTCGCGGTCCCAACGTGCACGGCGCGCCCATCGACCATCCCGGCGACCCCCCGCCCCGGCACCGCACGGAACCCCTCCACCTCCACCAACGGCGCCCCGCGCCGAATCGCCTCGGCGGTGATCGCCGCAGCCGTCGGATGCTCTGACCGCGCCTCGAGGGCGCGCACCGCCATCCAGAAGGCGGAATCATCGACGGTGGGCGACTCGGCCATCACCACATCCGTCACGATCGGCCGTCCCTCGGTGATCGTCCCCGTCTTGTCGAGCACGACCGTCGTCACCTCGGAGGCGCGCTGGAGCGCCTCGCCGCCCTTCCAGAGGATGCCGAGCTGCGCGCCGCGGCCCGTCGCGACCATCACCGCGGTCGGCACCGCGAGCCCCATCGCACAGGGGCAGGCGATGATGAGCACCGCGACCGCCGAGGTGAGCGCGCGCCCGGGTGATTCGGTGACCATCCACCACGCCGGGAAGGTGAAGAGCGCGAGCGCCACCACCGTGGGGACGAATCGCGCCGCCACGCGGTCCGCGAGATGCTGGATTGGTGCGCGCGACCCCTGCGCATCGCGCATCAACTGCACGACGCGGGCGAGCGCCGAATCGGCGCCGAGCGTCGTCGCCTTGAGCCGGAACGCCCCGGTGCCGTTGAGGGTCCCACCGATGACCGGATCGCCGGCCGACTTCGCGACGGGAATCGACTCGCCGGTGAGCATACTCTCATCGACCGCGCTCGCGCCGCGCAGCACCACACCATCGACAGGGACCCGTTCGCCGGGCTTCACGCTCACCACGTCGCCGGGCACGACCTCATCGATCGATACCTCGACCTCCGCGAGGTTGCGCACGACGCGCGCCATCGTGGGACGCAGGTGGATCAGCGCGCGGACCGCGTCGGCGGTCTGGCGCTTGGCGCGCGCCTCGAGGGCCTGCCCCGCAGAGACGAACCCGAGGATGAAGACGACGGCCTCGTAATACACCGCGGGGGTTAGGCCGCGCGCGGTGAAGAGCGCGGGCCGGAGCGTCGCGACGAGCGAGAAGATGAAGGCCGACCCGGTGCCGAGCGCCACGAGCGTCGACATATCGGCGGTGCCGTGACGGAGGCCGGCCCACGCGCGCGCGAAGAAGCGGCGACCGGCGGTGCCGAGGATGAGCGTGGCGACGGCGAGCTGCCACCAGGCGACGCCGTAGGCGTGCGGTACGAGGAACATCGCGCCCATCATCACCGCACCGGCGGTCAGCGCGAGCACTGCGTCGCGTCGGAGCACGCGGAACTCGTGCGACGATGCCTCATCCTGCCGCGCCTGCGCCTCGAACGCCGTCCGCGACGCGTCGGGGAGTTCGGCGCCATATCCCGCCGCACGGATCACGCCGACGAGCGCCGTCGGGGTCGCGTGTGCGGCGTCGTAGCGCACCGTCGCCGTCGCGGTCATCAGGTCCACCGTCGCCTCGGTCACCCCCGGCGCTCGCTGGAGCGCGCGCAGCACGTTCGCCTGGCAGGCGGCGCAGGTCATCCCCGTGACCGGGAGCCGGACGACGGTGGTCGCGTCGGAGGAGGCGTGGGCGTTCGCGTGGACGGCAGCCGACATCGGTGCAGGATGGATACCCCCCTCCCCTATGTCAAGCGCCTCGTCGTCTGGGTGGACGTGCGGCGCCGATGGGATGGGACACCCCTCGGACGCCGTGTACGTTTCGCGCGTGTCCGAGACCCCGCCCGCCGGCGCCGTCGCGCGCCTCGCCGCCTGGCGCCGCACCCGACCGCGCACCCCCCCGCTCACGCGGCACACCGTGGTGGTGCGCGGACTCCCCTTCGCCGTCTGGAGCACCCCGGCGGTGCCCGGCGCGACGCCCCTCCTCGCCATCAACGGGGGGATGATCTACGGGCACGACCTCCTCTGGCCCGCGCTCGCGCCGCTCGCGGAGGGACGTCAGGTCTTCCTGTACGACCAGCGCGGGCGCGGTGAGACGCCGGCGCCCCCGGGGACGCGGGCCGCGCGGATCGAGCACGACATCCTGGACATCGTCGCGCTGCGCGAGGCGCTCGGGATCGCCGGGTGGGATCTGGTCGGGCATTCGTGGGGTGGTGGGATGGCGCTCCTCGCGGCGGCCGAGGATGCCACGGGCGTCCGGCGCGTCGTGACCTTCGACGCCGTGGGCGCGACGTCGCGGTGGCTCGACGCGTTGCACGACCGGGCGCTCGCCCATCTCGCGGCGCGCGGCCTCGCCACGCGGCACACCGCGCTCGCGGCGCTCGATCCCCTCGCCCTGCACGATCCCGAACCCACGCGGCACGCCGTCTACAGCCGGACGATGTATCCGGCCTGGTTCCACGATCCCGCGATGCTCGCGCAAGCGCCGCCGGAGGCGCACAGCCCGCACGGCGCCACGGTGGTGGCGCGTCTGCGGCGCGAGGGCTTCGACTGGCGGGACCGCTTCGCGGCGATCCGTGCCCCCGTGCTGCTGATCCACGGCACCGAGGACGCGCTGCCGGTCGCGGAGGCCGAGGCGAGTGCCGCGGTGATCCCGGGCGCGCGCGTCGTCGCGATCCCCGAGGCGGGGCATATGCCGTTCTTCGAGAACCCGGCACCGACGTTCGCCGCCGCGCTGGGATTCTTGGCGTAGGGTTGCCCCCGCCCTCCCCTATCCGTCATTCTGGGGAATCCCGATGCTGCTGCCTCTCGTCTCCCTCACCGCGGTCCTCACCGTCGGCGGTGGCCTCCCCACGGCGGCGCCGCGCGACGTCGGGATGTCGGCCGCGCGACTCGAGACGGTCGACCGCGTCGTGCGGCGCGGCGTCCTCGCCGGGGCGTACCCGGGCGCCGCGGTCGTCGTCGGACGACGGGACCACATCGTCTGGAAGAAATCGTTCGGGCGCCTGCAGTGGACGACCAACGCGCGGCCCGTGCAGGTCGACGAGACGATCTACGACCTCGCATCGCTCACGAAGGTCGTCGCGACGACGACCGCCGCGATGCTCCTCGTCGACGACCGCCAACTCGACCTCGACGCGCCGGTCCAACGCTATCTCCCGGAGTTCGTCGGCCCGCGGAAGGATGCCGTCACCGTCCGGCACCTCCTCACGCATCAGTCCGGCCTCCCCGCCGGGTTGGCGACGGTCCGTCGCGCCGCCGATGCCGCGGTGCTGCGTGCGCAGATCCTCGCCGCGCCAATCCGCACTGCTCCTGGCACCACGACCCTATACTCCGATCTCGGCCCGATTGTGCTGGGATGGGTCGTCGAGGCGATCGCGCAGGAACCGCTCGATGCCTTCGTGACGCGCCGTGTCTTCGAACCGCTCGGGATGGAACACACGCGCTTCCATCCGGACGGCACCTGGCGCGGCCGCATCGCCCCGACCGAACTCCCGGTGCGCGGCATCGTGCACGACGAGACGGCCCGGAAACTCGGCGGCGTCGCCGGCAACGCGGGATTGTTCAGCACCGCGACCGACCTCGCCATCTTTGCCGAGATGTTGTTGAACGGTGGCACGTACGGCGGGACGCGCCTCCTGAGCGCCGAAGTGGTGCGGCGCTTCACCACCGAGGCGGCCGAGGGCCGCGCCCTCGGCTGGGAAGTCGCAGCTGGCGAGCGTGGCGCGGGGGAATTCCTCAGCTCGCGGGCCTTCGGCCACGTCGGCTTCACCGGCACGTCACTCTGGATCGACCCTGATCGGGACCTCTTTGTGATCCTCCTGACGAATCGCGTGCACGCACCCCGAGCGCGGCGCGCCGGCATCATCATCGCGGACGTCCGGCACGACCTCGCTGACGCCGCCGCGCTCGCCATCACCGACGAACCGACGCTCGCCGAGGTGGCGTGGCCGCGCACCTTCCGCAGCGATATGCGCGTGGACTGGAGCCCGCGGAGCCGCCGGCTCGAGAAGCGCCCCACCACGCGCGCTGGAGGCGCCGAATGAGCGAGGCCGAACTCCCGATGGCGCCGGCACCCGAGCCGCTGGTCCAACTCAATGCAGCGTCCAACACCCCGGCTGAAGCGGCAGAAGCGGCGAGCGCGGCCGCCCCGACCGGCCCGATCAGCGAGGATCAGGTCCGGCTCGCGCTCCGGCGCGTGAAGGATCCCGAACTCAACCTGAACATCCTCGACCTCGGCCTCATCTACACGATCGCCGTGACCGGTGCCGACATCACGATCGAGATGAGCCTCACCTCGCCGGGATGCCCGTCGGGGCCCGAGATCATGACCGAGGCGGAGCAGCAGTTGAAGGCGCTGCCGGGCGTCGGGGCGGTGTCGATGAACCTCGTCTGGTCGCCGCCGTGGACGCCCGACCGGATCGAACCGCGGGTGCGCGCCTACCTGGGGTTCTGAGCGGCGACGGCGTGACGCGTGGCAGTACCCACGCGCGTCACGCTACTCCCGATACGGCGATTCCGCCGCGTCGTCCGCGGCCGGTGTCGCAGGCGCCTTCGCTGCTCCCTTCGCGTACGGCGCGATCGCCTGCACGAACCCCGCGCCCATCTCAGCGATCTGCCACCGGCGGAACTCTGGGATGCTCGTGAGCGCATCCACCTCGCGCGGCAGCAGGCGCGCCACCGCCTCCAGCCGTTCGCGCGAGCAGAGGACGCCCGGGTCGAGCTCGAGCCGCGTCGCCGCCGCATCGCGCACCGCCTTCAGCGCGCCGACCTTGTGGTCGAAATCGGGGTCGCGGTCCCACCGCGGCGACTTCGGGAAGCGCGGGAGCTCCGCTTCCGGCACCTCGAGCCCACGCCCGATCGCGGCGAGGATCGCCTCACCGGCGCGCTCGAGGATCCCGCGCGGCATCCCCTTCACCTTGCCCAGCGCGTCGCGGGTGCGCGGCGCGAGTCGAGCGAGCTCGAAGAGCGTCTCGTTCCCCACCACGCGGAAGGTCGCCCGATCGAGCGCGAGCGCCGTGGCGTCACGCCACTGCACCAGCTCCCGGAAGAGGGCGAGCTCGCGCCGCGTGAGGTCACGCGCGCCCTTGATCCGGAGGAACGCGGCCGCGGGATCCTCCGCCGCCCACGCGATCGTCTCGAGCCGCGCGAACTCCTCGGCGGCCCACGCTAGGCGTCCCTTCGCCTCGAGCTCGGCACGGAGCACATCGCGCAATCCGAGCAGGTGCATCGTGTCCTGCGCCGCGTAGTCGAGCATATCGGCCGTCAGCGGGCGCATCGACCAGTCGGCGCGCTGGTGCTTCTTGTCGAGCTTGATCCCGAACGACCGCTCCAGCAGCGCCGCGAGGCCGAACGCCTTCAGGCCGAGGAGCTGCGCGGCGATGCGCGTGTCGAAGACGTTGCGCACCTGCCACCCGTAATCCTGCCGCAGGAGCCGCAGGTCGTAGTCGGCGTCGTGGAAGACGATCTCGACCGCAGGATCCTCCACGAGCGCACCGAGCCCCGCCGGCGTCGCGATGGGGAGCGGGTCGATGATCGCGTGCCGCTCACGCGTGGAGAGCTGGATCAGGTAGATGCGGTCGACGTAGCGATGGAAGCTCGCGCCTTCGGTGTCGAGCGCGAGGATCCCCGTCTGCCGGATCCCGGCGAGCCACTGGTCGACCGCGGGGGCGGCGTCGAGGTACGTGGC
Source organism: Gemmatimonadota bacterium (assembly GCA_016871895.1). GTDB lineage: Bacteria > Gemmatimonadota > Gemmatimonadetes > Gemmatimonadales > Gemmatimonadaceae > Pseudogemmatithrix. Next base: position 10,498 of record VHBO01000001.1, on the reverse strand, counting down.
GGAGGGCGAGGAGGCGGGCACGAGAGCAATCTAACCGCTTGCCCCACGGGGGCTGTCCGGCGACCATTCGCCGGACCCCGACTGGACCGATTTCCTGACGAACACCCCTTCCGGCGGCCCTAGCGCCGCCGAACAGACGCCCGCCGCCCGCATCGGAGCGGTACTCTTCCGCAACCGCGGCTGGCTCCCCGTCCCCTTCCTGCTGATCCCGTTATTGGTCAGCAGCGGCCCGCTCACCCGCGAGAACATCCTCGCCGGCGCGGTCCTGATGAGCCTCGGCGAAGCCTGGCGCCTGTGGGGCGTCGCCACCGCCGGCACGGTCACCCGTCGCCGTTCGCGCAACGTGCAGAGCCTCGTGGCGCACGGGCCCTTCGCCTGGAGCCGGAACCCGCTCTACGTCGGCAACTTCTTGATCTGGATGGGCGTGATCGCGCTGTCGGGCGTGCTCTGGTTCCTGCCGATCGCGGTCGCCCTCTTCGCACTCGAGTACTTCTACATCGTGCGGTACGAGGAGGGGGTGCTCGAGAGCATCTTCGGGCAGACCTACCTCGACTACAAGGCGCGCACGCCACGCTGGATCCCGCGGCCGCCGGCCGGCGGCTCCGCCGGTGAGTTCCGCTGGGCCGAGGCGTGGAAGAGCGAGATCAGCACCTTCCTGCAGTACATCGCGATCATCAGCCTGCTCATCTGGAAGTCGCGACTCGGCTGAGCCACACCGTGCGTGCCGCGTGGTGATGATGAGACGTGACGGAGCGGCGCGGTCACGAGACGAGCACACGATGATCCGAAAGACACGAAGGGGGGCCGGCGCATCGCCGGCCCCCCTTGTCACATCGCCGCGCCGCCGGACCCGGCGGCGCACCGCATCACCGTGTCGGCTTCCCCGGCTTCGGCTCCTTCTGGAAGACCTCGCGGTTGATCTGCACGTACTGCTTGAGGTTCCCCGGCACGTCCTCCTCGGGGAAGATCGCCGTCACCGGGCACTCGGGCTCGCAGGCGCCGCAATCGATGCACTCGTCCGGATTGATGTAGAGCTGCTCCGGCCCCTCGTAGATGCAATCCACGGGGCAGACGTCGACGCAGGACTTGTCCTTCGTGTTGATGCAGGCTTCGGTGATCACGTACGGCATGCGCGGTCCTCAATGCGGATGGGAGTGGGGAAAAGATAGATGCGCGTCGGACCGCCCGACACCCCTGTCCGGCCCGGACGCTGGACAACCCGCACCCGCTCCCCTTAACTCCGGACCGTGCGCCTCATCGTGAACGGCCGCCCGGTCGATGCCGACCCGCCCGGCCACCAGCCCCTCCTCGACTTCCTCCGCGACGCCTGCGGCCTCACGGGGACCAAGCGCGGATGCGACCGCGGCGAGTGCGGCGCCTGCACCGTCCTCGTCGATGGCGAGCCGACCCTCAGTTGCCTCGCCCTCGCCCACGGGTGCGACGGCCAATCAGTGCAGACCATCGAAGGGCTCGGCGACGTCGACGCGCCGCACGCATTACAGGAGGCGTTCGTCGCGGAGGACGCAGCCCAGTGCGGCTTCTGCACCCCCGGCCAACTGATGGCCGCCGCGGCCCTCCTCGCCCGCGTCGATGATCCCACCGAGGCGGAGGTGCGCTCCGCGCTCAGCGGGAACCTCTGCCGCTGCGGGACGCACCCCAAGATCGTCCGCGCGGTCCGCCGCGCGGCGCAGGCGATCCGCTCGAGCGACGCGTCGTGACCGAGCCGCGTCGCCGTTTCGTCAGCACGACCGTCGAGGTCGAGGGGCGCGTCGAGACGCGCGTGGTCGAGGTCCCCGCGGTCACACTGGAGCCCTGGGACGCCGACGCCGCGCTCACCCACGTCGGTGCGCGGGCGCGCCGCGTCGACGGGCTCCTCAAGACCGCCGGACGCGCACCGTACACCACCGACCTCGCCCGCCCGGGGATGGCACACGCGGTCTTCGTGCGCGCGCAGGTGCCGCGCGGGCGCGTCACCGCGATCGACACCACCGCCGCGCGCGCGATGCCCGGCGTGCTCGACATCCTCCTCGCCGCCGACGTCCCGGCCGCCACACGCCTCTTCCGCGCCGAGGTCACCTACGCGGGCGCGCCGATCGCGGCCGTCTGCGCGGAGACGCTCGCGCAGGCCGAGGCGGCAGCGCGCGCCGTGCGCGTCACCATCGAACCGGGCGCGGCGGCGATCACCCCCGAGCAGGCGCTCGCGGGCGCGCCGGTGCGCCCCGGCCTGACGTCCAACCAATCGGGCGGCGCGCCGAAGGTGCGGCAGCGCGGCGACGTCGACGTTGCCCTCGCCGCCGCCGACGTCGTCGTCACGCGCGAGGTGCGCACCCCGTGCGTCCTCCACAGCGCGATGGAGCCGCACGCCGCCGTCGCCGAATGGTCGGGCGACCAGCTCACGGTCTGGGAGAGCACGCAGGGCATCTACCGCGTGCGCGACGGCCTCGCGAAGACACTCGGCCTCCCGGTGAACCAGGTCCGCGTGATCTGCGAGGCCATGGGCGGCGGCTTCGGCGCCAAGAACTACGCCGGATCACACACCATCACCGCGGCGATCCTCGCGCGCCGCCTGCGGCGCCCCGTCTCCTGCGTGCTCGACCGCGCGGGCGAGCAGACCGACAGCGGGAACCGCCCGAGCACCTGGCAGCGCATCACAATCGGCGCGCGCCGCGACGGCACGCTCGTGGCGATCGACCTCGACGCCATCATCCCGCTCGGCATCGGCGGCTGGGACGGTGGCCCCGGTGACCTCTTCCACGAGCTCTACGCCTGCCCGAACGTGCGCACGCGCGAGGCCTTCTTGTACGTGAACGCGGGGGCGATGGCCTCCTTCCGCGCCCCCGGGCACGCCGAGGGCGCGGTGGGGCTCGAGCTCACGTTGAATGCGATCGCAGCGGAACTCGGGCTCGACCCGCTCGTGCTCCGCGAGCGCAACATCGCGACGCGTGACCAGAAGCAGGACCGCCCCTACACGGGGAACCGCCTTGCCGAGTGCTACGTCGAGGGCGCGCGCCGCATCGGATGGCACGACCGTGCCGGTCGCACCGTGCGCACCGGGCGTCTGCGCCGCGGCTTCGGTGTGGCGGCGCAGGTGTGGGGCACCGGCGGCGGCCCGCCGTCGTACGCGACCGTGCGCCTCAACACCGACGGCACCGCCGACGTGCTCTCCGGCACGCAGGACCTCGGCACGGGGACGCGCACCATCCTCGCGCAGATCGCTGCAGAGTCGCTCGGGCATCGGCTCGACGCGGTGCGCGCGATCATCGGCGATACCGCGACAGGGCCCTACTCCGGCAACTCGTGGGGCTCGATCACCGTCGCGTCGCTGACGCCGGCGGTCCGGATGGCCGCTGAGGAGGCGCGGCGCAGCCTCCTCGAGGCGGCCGCGGGGATCCTCGACTGCGCGGTCGATGCCCTCGAGACGCGCGAGGGGCGGGTGCAGCTCCGCGGCACCGACCGGTCGCTCGCCTTCGGCGAGGTCACGGCGAAGCTCGGCAACGTGATGATCATGGGGCAGGGCGCGCGCGGACCGAATCCGTCGGGCACCGGGATCATGACCACCGGGGCGCAGTTCGCGGAGGTCGAGGTTGACGCCGAGACCGGCGTGGTGCGCGTGGTGAAGGTCGTCGCCGTGCACGACGCGGGCCGGATCGTGAACCCGACGCTCGCCGAGTCACAGCTCGAGGGCGGGATCATCCAGGGGCTCGGCTACGCGTTGTTCGAGGAGCGCGCGCTCGACGAGCGGCTCGGCCTCCCGCTCAACGTGGGGCTGCACGATTACAAGATCCCGACGCACGCGGATATCCCGGTGATCGACGGACATTTCCTGGATGGGGCGGACCCGCTCGCGAATCCCGTCGGGGCGCGCGGCATCGCGGAGCCCGCGATCATCCCGACGGCGCCCGCCATCGCCGGCGCCGTGGCTGACGCGCTCGGCGTCAAGGTCAGCGAGCTCCCGTTGACGCCGTGGCGTGTGCTCGACGCGCTGGACGGCTCGGAGCGATAGGGCCGCCGCGCGCGGTGGATCGCACGCGCGCGGACCGCTGCTGCGTCGTCAGACCCGCCAAGGGGGCAGTGCGCCCGGCTTCCGCTTGAGCTCGGGATTGTGCCGATAGAGGGTCGCCGTCTTGCCGATGGTCTGGATGACCTCGGCGCGCACGCGCCCCGCGAGCTGGTTCGCGGCCTCCTTGGCGGAGACCTCAGCCGACTTGTTGAGCTGGACCTTCACGAGCTCGCGCGTGCGCAGCGCCTCATCGAGCGCCTGTACCACCGCGGGGGTGAGCCCCTCGGTCCCGACGTGCAGGGTCGGCTTGAGGCGGTTGCATTCCGAGCGGAGCGCCGCGCGCTCCTTGCCGGTCATCGTCATCGCGGGCTCCGGGTAGGTCGTGCGGGAAGGATAGTCGATTCGGCCGATGCCGACTTGACCCCGCTGACAGATTGAACGGATGACCGACATCCTTGCGCGCTGGCACGCCGGCCAGACCTTCGACGAGCACTTCAGCGGCGCCACCGAACCGAAGCTCGCGGCCGTCGCGCGCAGCATCCGGAGCCGCGCCACCGTTCCCGACGAGATCGCAGACCGCGTGCGTGCCGCCGGGCCGGGGTGGCATCTCCTCGTGCTCAGCGCCGACTGGTGCGCCGACGCGGTGAGCAGCCTGCCGTGGGTCGACGCACTCGCGAGCGCCTGCCCTAACGTCGGCGTGCGCATCCTCGATCGCGACGCGCACCTCGACCTGATGGACACGCACCTCACCAACGGCCGGAGCCGGTCGATCCCGATCGTGATCCTCTACGACGCCGCGGGGGTGGAGCACGGATGGTGGGGGCCGCGTCCCTCGGTGCTGCAGGCGTGGGTGATGTCCCCCGAGGCACAGACGATGCCCGCGCCGGAGCGCTACGCTGAACAGCGGCGCTGGTACACGGCGGACGGCGGCCGGTCGACGCTCGAGGAGCTCACGGCACTGATCGAGCGCGCGGCACCGCACTGACGCTCTGCACGCGCGCCGCGCGGCGCGGGCTGGCAGCGTTCAATCGCCGAGCAGCGGCGCGTACCCCCAGACCCGATCGCGCGCACGCCCCGTGAGCTCGACCGCGCATCCCGCCGCCGCCATCCGCTCGAGTGCGTCGGTGGCCGCGGGACGCGAAATCCCCAGATCCTCCGAGAGGATCGGCATCGTGAGCGCTCCCTGCCGACGGAGGAGCGGCAGCGCGCGACGCGCCGTATGCCCCGCGCGGCCGAGCGCGGCGAGTCGGTCCTCCTCGGCAGCGACGCCACTGCCGATTGCGGCGAGTCGCGCGCGCCATCGACGGGCCGCGTCGGCCGCCGCCTGCAGCGCCATCATCTCCCAACCGACCCGGTCCCCCGCGCGGTAGGCGGCGCAGGCGGCGTCCCGTGCCGAGGCGGGGAGCGCGTCGAAGGGGAGCAATCGCAGGTCCGCCGTCCGTCCGCGCGCGACGAGGAGGACCGCCGCGATCGCATCCGCCGTGGCGGCGTCGGGAGCCCACGCCGCGGCCGCGACGGCACCGGCGAGGATCCGGTGCTCGCGATCGTCGTCCCGCCAACTGGCTTCCAGCGCCTCGCCGTGCGGATATGTTGTGAGCGATGGCACGATGTCGCGCCATCGCTCGAGGGTCGGTAGGGCGCCACCTCGTGCGCGGCGGACCTCCTCGCGGAGGTGCGTCATCCAGGCGGTGGTCCGGGGATCGAGGGCGGCCTCGTGGTACGGATCGACCTCGGCGGCGAGGAGCCGGCGGCGGCGGACCGAGTCCGACGGGGGCGTTTCCTCCGCCGACGCGGTCAGCCGAAGGATGGCCTCGAGCCGGAGGAGGAGGTCGGCGCCGAACGGGGCACCCGCCGCCTCGACGTCGAGCCTGGCGATCTCATCCGCAGCATCCTCGACCAGTCGAATCATAAAGCAATTTTACAACGCATTTCTGATTTTGACAACAAGGCACCAAACAACCGATAGAATATCATATGATTAGAAAAGTAATTTTGAGCGCCTCGATTGTTTCTGTTGCATCTTTGAGCGCGTTCGGCCAGGCGCCGGCAGCACCAACACAGCCACAGCTGACCGTCGCCTCGGGCAGCTTCCCCGCCCACCGCGTCTACGACACCAAGCGGAAGCGCTTCGTCGACTTCGAGACGATGACCGCTCGGCTCGCCCAAGCCGACCTCGTCTTCCTCGGTGAGCAGCACAACGACCCGCGGACCCACCAGTTGCAGGCCGCGGTCCTCGAGGGGGTCGCCCGCCGGCGTTCCGGCCCGATCGTCCTCGCCCTCGAGATGTTCGAGCGTGACGTCCAGGGGACCCTCGACGGCTACCTCGCGGGCACCGTCCCCGAATCGACCTTCCTCGCCACCTCCCGCCCCTGGCCGAACTACCCGACCGATTACCGGCCGATGGTCGAGTTCGCGAAGGCCAACCGGTGGCCTGTCGTCGCCGGGAACGTCCCGCGGCGCTACGCCTCGCAGGTCGCGCGGCGGGGGCTCGCCGCGGTCGACTCCCTCCCGGCGGCCGAGCGCGCCTTCGTCGCCCGCGACCTCGCCTGCCCGCGCGATGCCTACTGGGAGCGCTTCAAGGGCGTAATGGGGGATATGAGCGGACACGGCACGCCGATGAGCGCCGAGCAGGTGGAGGCGATGGTCTGGCGCACCTACGAGGCGCAGTGCATCAAGGATGAGACGATGGGGGAGGCCGTCGCGGTGGCCCATCTCGCCGCCGGCGCCCTCGTGATCCACGCCAACGGCTCCTTCCACTCCGACTACCGGCTGGGCACGGTCGACCGCGCCCAGCGGCGCGCCCCGAAGGCCCGCACGATGGTCGTGAGCTTCGTCCCCGTCGCCGACCTCGATACCACGCTCTCCCGCGACCAGCGGAAGCTCGGTGACTTCGTCGTCTTCACCCTCGCGCCGACGCGCTGAACCGACGCCACCCCGCGACGATCCAGACGGTCGGCATCGCCCGACCGTCCGAGTAGATTTCTCCCTATGTCGACCCCCCCGATCGCGAGCGTCTTCAACGACGCCTACGCCGCCGAGCAGTTCGAGGCTTACCGACGCGACCCGGCCTCCGTCGAGGAGTCGTGGCGCCAGTTCTTCCGCTTCGCCGAAGAGGCGATGGGCCACGCGCCCGCCGGCACCGGCGGCGCATCCGACCCGGACCACGACCGCAAGGTCGCCGGCGCGGCCCGCTACACGACCGCGATTCGCACCTTCGGCCACCTCGCGGTGCCGATCGATCCGCTCGGATCGCCGCCCCCGGGCGCCGCGGAGCTAACGCTTGAGTTCCACGGCATCACCGACGCTGACCTCGACGCCGTCACCGGCGCCTCGCTCGGCTTCCCGCACCTCGCCACCGCGCGCGACGTCGCCGCACGCCTCCGCAAGCGCTACTGCACGAACCTCGCCGTCGAGGTCGGGCACCTCGGCTCCGAAGAGGAGCGCGCCTGGTTCCGGCAGCTCTTCACCGAAGAACAGCTCACGCGGCCGCTCACCGCGGACGAGAAGCAGCAGGTCCTGCGCCGCCTCACCGAAGTCGACGGCTTCGAGCGCTTCCTCGGCCGCACCTTCGTCGGGTACAAGCGCTTCTCCATCGAGGGGACCGACGCCCTCGTCCCGATGCTCGACACGGTGATCACCGAATCGGCCGCCGTCGGCGCGCGGCACGTCGCGATCTCGATGGCCCACCGCGGCCGCATCAGCGTGCTCGCGCACATCCTCGGCAAGCCGGTCGCACAGATCTTCGGCGAGTTCCAGGGACGGCACGACCACCTCGGTGGGATGTCAACCGGCGACGTGAAGTACCACCTCGGCTTCGACGGCACACGCACCACGCCGCACGGCGCCGTCGAGGTCTCGCTCGTACCGAACCCGAGCCATCTCGAGATCGTGAACCCCGTGCTGCAGGGGCGCGCGCGCGCGCTGCAGCGCACCGCCGACGGCGGGCGCGACGAGCACGCGGTGGTCCCGATCTGCATCCACGGCGACGCCGCCTTCCCCGGCGAGGGGATCGTCCCCGAGACGATCAACCTCTCGCGCCTCCGCGCCTACCGCGTGGGCGGCACGCTGCATCTCATCGTCAACAACCAGGTCGGCTTCACCACGGACCCCATCGACGCGCGTTCCACGCGCTACGCGAGCGACGTCGCGAAGGGGTACGAGATGCCGATCATCCACGTGAACGCGGACGACACCGAGGCGTGCGTCATCGCGATGCGCATCGCGGTCGCGTACCGCACGCGCTTCGGCAAGGATTTCCTCGTCGACCTCGTCGGCTACCGCCGCTGGGGCCACAACGAGGGCGATGAGCCGACCTTCACGCAGCCGCAGCTGTACGAGCGCATCAAGGCGCATCCGACGCCGCGGCAGGTCTGGGGGGCGCGGCTCGCGGCCGAGGGGCTCGTGACGCCCGCGCAGGTCGAGGCGATCGACGGCGAGGTCGCCGCCGGCTATCAGGCCGCGTTCGAGGCGTCGAAGGCCGTCCCGGCGGGGCACGCGCACGCTGCCGCCCCGGCGGCACCGGAGGCGGTGCACACCGCCGTCCCCGCCGCGCAGCTCACCACCTGGAACGAGGCGCAGCTCAGCTACCCGTCCGGCTTCACGCCGCACCCGCGGCTCGCGAAGCAGCTCGAGCGTCGGCGCGAGGCAATGGGCGAGGCCGGCGGCATCGACTGGGGGCACGCGGAATCGCTCGCCTTCGCGTCGATCCTCGCCGAGGGGATGCACATCCGGCTCAGCGGGCAGGACGTCGAGCGCGGCACCTTCTCGCACCGCCACGCGGTGCTGCACGACGTCACGACGAACGGCACCTACGCCCCGCTCGCCCATCTCCCGACCGTGACGGCGCGCTTCGAGGTCTACAACTCCGCGCTCTCCGAGATGGCGGTGATGGGCTTCGAGTACGGCTACAGCGTCACGGCGCCCGACACGCTGACCCTCTGGGAGGGCCAGTTCGGTGACTTCGCGAACGTCGCGCAGCCGATCATCGACCAGTTCATCGCTTCGGACCGCGCGAAGTGGGGGCAGGACAGCGGCCTCGTGCTGCTCCTCCCGCACGGCTACGAGGGGCAGGGGCCGGAGCACTCGAGCGCGCGCCTCGAGCGCTTCCTGCAGCTCTGTGCGGAGGAGAACCTCCGCGTCGCCTACCCGAGCACGCCGGCGCAGTACTTCCACATCCTGCGGCGGCAGGCGCGTCGGACGCATCGGCGTCCGCTCGTGCTGATGCAGCCGAAGTCGCTCCTGCGCCTCGCGCAGGCGGCGTCGGCGCTCGCCGACCTGAGCGGCGGGACCTTCCGTCCGGTGCTCGACGACCCGCAGGCGGAGACGAAGCGCGCCGAGGTGAAGCGGCTCGTCTTCTGCACCGGCAAGGTCTACTACGACCTCGTGGCGAAGGGGATCCCGTCGACCGTCGCGGTGGTGCGCGTCGAGGAGCTCTATCCCTGGCCGCACGAAGCGATCGCCGGCATCGTCGACCGCTATCCGAACATCGACGAGGTGGCGTGGGTGCAGGAGGAGCCGAAGAACCAGGGCGCGTGGAGCTTCGTCGCGCCGCGGCTCCGCGTCTCCACCGGGAACGCGCTCGTCATCCGCTACTATGGCCGCCCGGAGCGGGCGAGTCCCGCCGAGGGGTATCCGGCGGAGCACGCAGAGGAGCAGGGGCGGATCGTGACCGAGGTGCTGGAGAGTCCGGTGGCGGCCGTCGGGTCGCGTCGGGCATCGGGCGCCACGCGCGTCGGCGCGTAAGGTCGCGGGGATGGGTCGGCCGCGGGTCGTGATCATCGGGGGCGGGTTCGGCGGCCTGAACGCCGCCCGCGCCCTCGCGCGCCCCGACCTCGAGGTGCTGCTGATCGACCGCACCAATCACCACCTTTTCCAGCCGCTCCTCTATCAAGTGGCGACGACCTCGCTCGCGCCGAGCGACGTCACTGCGCCGATCCGCTGGGTGCTCCGGCGCCAGAAGAACGTCACGACGTTGCTCGGCACGGTCGAGACGATCGACCGTCGGAACCGGTCGATTCGCGTGGTGGGCGAGGGCGACCCGATCCACTACGACTACCTCATCGTCGCGCCCGGGACGCGGCACGCCTACTTCGGGCACCCCGAGTGGGAGCGGTGGGCGCCGGGGCTCAAGAGCGTCGAGGACGCGCGTCGCATCCGGAAGCGTTTCCTCCTCGCCTTCGAGCGCGCCGAATGGGAGGACGATCCCGCCGCGCGGCAGGCGCTCCTCACTTATGTGATCGTCGGTGGCGGCCCGACGGGCGTGGAGCTCGCGGGCGTGCTCCCCGAGATGTGCGCGGTGGCGTTCCGTCCCGACTTCCGACGGATCGACACGTCGACCGTGCGGGTGATCCTCGTCGAGGGTGGGCCGCGCATCCTCCCCGCCTTCCCGCCCGAGCTCTCACAGCGCGCGCACGACGACCTCGTGCAGATGGGTGTCGAGGTGCGTACGAACGCGATCGTGACGCACATCGACGAGGACGGGGTCCAGATCGGCGACGA